>DBFANS010000017.1:0-15564 GCA_048233475.1 Collinsella aerofaciens
CAGCGAGAACGAGCGTACAAATCCATACGGCCTTGTCTCTTAGGATTAGTTTGAGAAGAAGTCGACAGTACATTCAGAAGCACCTACGTTCCTCAAAGAACTGTTAGATTAAAAGTAACAGACCGGATGAAGATACGTGCGACGGGGGCGAGGCGAATGGCTGAACGGTATCGATACGCTGGTTCAACGGTATTATATTGACCACATAGATTATTAGCTTGCATTTCTAACAGTTAAGGAGACGGGTGCTTTACAGCGCACTCCTTCGATGACACCTTCCGCTAGCCGCTATGATGGTTTCATCCAACAAAGAATGTGCCCTGGCGTTCAGGTTCACCGCTAGCGTTGACAACATATGAGATGGGCCCGGCCCTTGCCGCGCGCCGATTGCGCGGCAAGGGCCGGGCCCCCATGTTTATTCCACCTGCTTGTTATCATCCAGTCTCACAAAACAAAGGAAAATGACCCACGGATTACGGACTGGATTCCGGCGAGGGAGTGGAGCACGGATTGATCGAAGAGGAATGACGCTCTGCTAGAATCAGCAGCGCTGTCGGCAGCCCTTGTGCCGGGCAGAGCCCTCCATCCGATGGGAGGTGATGCCCATGACCGATTTCACTGAGTCCGTGAAGCTCCTGACTGCTATGGTCTCGCTCCTCACGGCCCTTGTCGGCCTTTCCAAGGCACTCAAGCAGGGCTCGAAGCCCAAAAAGAAAGGCCACCGTCGCTAAGACGATGACCCAACTTCATTAAGCAACGGCTCTGCCCAGCTCACTACAACTTGGGCTGCCGTCGGCACCATTCTACCCGCTTGACATTGCTGTTGTCGATGCGCCGTATCAAGAATCCACGGCAGCGCTCGTGGTTGCAAAACGGCCTAACAAATAGCGGCTATTAGTCAGTTCGGCTGTCTAAAAGGCCTAATAGTTGCCAATAGTGGCTAGTTGGCAACGGATTTGGGCTATTAGTTCTAACAGTGCCTATACTATGACCCCACAAACGGGACACGGTTTTCTGCCCGCACGAGGTTTTAAAGTTTTAGCTGGAACAATCCGGCAGATTGGAGCACAGAACATGAGGTTCGAACGCCTCATGTCGCTCAAAATACGTCTCCTCAATTGCGCAAAGGAGAACGGTATTTAGCGACAAGGAGACAACGGAATGATCTGGTTCACCAGTGACACGCACTTCGGGCACGAGAACGTCCTGAAGTTCACGGACCGGACGTGGGAGACGATTTGGCAGATGAACGATGCCATCGTCGACAACATCAACGGCAGGGTCGCCGTGGATGACGAGCTCTACATCCTGGGGGATTTCTCATTCAAGATGACCGCCCAGGACGCATACGGGCTGCGTAAGCGGATCGCCTGCAAGCGCATCCACCTCGTCCCGGGAAACCATGACAAGGACTGGACCCAGCCGGCGGTCGCGGGCTCGTTCACCGTGGAACCGCCGATCTGCGTGCTCAAGATTGACGGGCAGAAGATTGTCCTGTGCCATTACCCCATGGCCGACTGGCAGGGCATGAGCCATGGATCGTGGCACCTCCACGGGCACATCCACAGCAGCGGCGGCGCGTACAACGAGTTCAACCGCAAGCAGGGGCTCCTGCGCTACGACGTGGGCTGCGACGCCAACGGGCACTCCCCGGTGAGCCTCGACGGGCTGAGGGAATGGTTCGCCGGGGTCGACGAGCCGTGCGGCCGGGTGAAATGGCCCTGGTGGGTCAACGAGACCGGTGACAGACAGGTCGAACGCGAGCTGGCGGCTTACAAGCGGAAAGAGGCGATCCGATGACGGTCTATGTGACAGGCGACATCCACGGTGGGCTCGACATGCAAAAGCTCCGCGACTGGGAGCTTGGGGATAGCCTTGGCAGCGACGACTATCTGATCATCGCCGGCGACTTTGGCTTTCCGTGGGACTTCTCTACCGAGGAATGCGCCGATATCGCCTGGATGGAGTCGCGCCCCTACACGGTTCTCTTCGTCGACGGCAACCACGAGCGCTTCGACCACTGGGCGGAGCGCCCCATGGAGCCGTGGCACGGCGGGCTGACGCAGCGCCTGTCGGATACTTCGTCCATCCGCCGCCTCATGCGCGGGGAGGTCTTCGAGCTCGACGGGAAGACGGTCTTCACCATGGGCGGGGCGACGAGCGTCGACAGGGCGTACCGCATCCCGTACAGCTCGTGGTGGCCGCAGGAGCTGCCGGACGAGCGCGATTTCGATGCCGCACGGGCAAGGCTCGACGAGGTCGCCTGGAAGGTCGACTGCGTCATCACCCATACCTGCTCGACGCGCATGCTCTCGCCGACGCTCTACCCGGACCCAGGCTGGGAACGCCCGGATGTGGACCAGCTGACCGGATTCCTCGACGAGCTCGAGGATCGTCTGGACTACAAGCGCTGGTATTACGGACATTTTCACCGAGACGGCAATCCGGACGAACGGCACACGGTGCTGTATGACCGGATCGTGAGGCTCGGGGACAAACTCCTGCCGTGGGGTGCGTACTGATGGCTATCTATGTGACGGGCGACGTGCACGGTAGGGCCGAGCACGGGTCCAGCCGGTTTGCCTTCAAGAATTGGCCGATGGGCCGGACTCTGACGCGCGATGACGTGGTGATCGTGGCCGGCGACTTCGGCTTTGTCTGGGATGGATCCAACGCCGAGAAATACTGGCTTGACTGGTTCGAGTCGAAGCCGTGGACCACGTGTTTCGTGGACGGCAATCATGAGAACCACCACGCCCTGGCTGAGCTGCCGGTGCGGGAGTGGAACGGCGGGCTCGTCCATGAGGCGCGACCGCACGTGCTGCACCTGATGCGCGGAGAGGTGTTCGATATCGACGGGCTCACAGTCCTTGCCATGGGCGGCGCCACGAGCAACGACAGGCAGTATCGCAAGGAGGGGAGGAGCTGGTGGCCCGAGGAGATGCCGAGCGAGGAAGAGATGTGGCAATGCCGCACCTCGCTCGACCGCGTGGGCTGGAAGGTCGACTACGTGGTGACTCACGAGGCTCCTGCCGACCTGGCAGAGAAGCTGTGCCGGGAGCGCGAACGCGAGTATCTGGACGACCAGCTGCAACGATTCCTTGCCGAGCTCGACGGGCAGCTCGGCTACCGCGCCTGGTTCTTCGGCCACTACCACGGCGACGAATGGCGCGACGACAGGCACCGCCTTATCTACCGAGACATCGTGCCGATCGAAAATGCTGCGCCCGGTTCTCAGTTCTAGAAACCCTCTAGAAATGCTCTAGAAGGTTTCTAGAAATTAGACGCTTTGCGGCCTACTCCAATTCAAAGGTCTGGTCGAGGGAGTTTGACCCGGCGCCCATCCCGTCGACTTTCACTTCGATGGGAGACATGTCGTTGAGGTCAAAAATCGACACACCGTCGCATTCGCCTCCCGGCGCAAGCCCTTGCGAAGAGAAGCGGTCTTCCTGCAAATCGGCGGCAAACCCGCGAGATAGCATCTGCTTATTTTGATAAGCCGTGATGTAGCTACCAACAGCGCATGAATCTGCCGATCGGTTGTTAATGGCGTGCCAGCGAACAACGGCAACCTTCCCGCCATCGCCAGCCGAGGAATCATGCACCTCGACGCCGGTGACTGAATACTCCATCTTGCCGTAAACCCCGTCTTCCTGCGCGTTATCAGAATCAGCGACCTGAACTGCCGTCTGACGATCGTCTGCCTGGCTGCACCCAGAGGTCATAACTAGGGCGGCTGCCAGAACACCAGCAGCCCCAAAGTTCCGAGCTAGGTTGATTGCCTTTTTAACAGAGAGATGTTCCATCGACTACTCCAAACTTAATTGTTTTTGAATGCCATCAGCCAAACAGCCAAGCCCCAATGAGCATGACCACTGAAACTGCTGCAAGCGAAGATCAGACGGCATTTTGACGGGTGATGACACCGCTGATGGTGAGCGCATTTGCGCCGGCACCATCAATGACAGTCCAGACAAGTGCCGTGACCAAAAAACGACTAGCCCTGCCGTTATCAACTCACGGCGAGACGGCCTTAGCTTGTCGGACATATCTACTCGCCCCTCGCCTGGGCCATGACCTCGACCTTGGCCTCGGCCACGGCCGCCCGCTGCTCGGAGGCGGCGAGGCGGTCCTTGAGGGCGGCGACCTCGGCCATCAGGTCACGCTGGGCGAGGAGGGAGACGTTGAGATCGGCCTGAGCCTTGGCCGCGGCGTCGACCGCGCCCCTCATGCTTTCAATTCGATCGTCTTTTGCGGCTGATTCTGCCAAGAGCTGATTGTTCTCGGAATCGAGCTTCTTGAGCTGCGAGAGGTAATCGGCGACGGTGGCGTGGAGCTCATCGTTCTCAATCTCCAAGCTCGCAGTATCCAGCTCGAATTTCTCTTTGATGGCGGCGACCTGCTCGACGCAATTAGATTTGATGCTCTGAATCTGTTCCATTGCACTTTTCTTGGCAGTGTCGGCGTCCTCGCGGGCAGCACGAGCCTCCATTGCGGCAGCTTCGGCAGCGCCCACGATGATGCGCTTGACCCGCTCGACCGCCTCATCGAGGACGGCCGATGCGTCGAGCGCAGCCTTCACGCCGGGAGTGGCGTTAGGGTGGTAGCCGTCGACCAAGCGGGCGACGGTATCGGCCTGCGAGAGACCAAGGCTCGTGCTGATGTCCTTTATGGCGTCACGGGTCTCCGATGAGACATTCAGACTGGTCATTTTCTTTTCGGACTGGACTTGGTTTTCGGCCATGATGCGGCACTCCAATCAACAACGGGCATGGCTCCGCCATGCCATATGGCTGGGAACAATGCACGGCCGCTGTTGAGTTGTCTTTTTCCTGCGATCGGTGAGTTCTAAAAGGCGTCTCAAGTCATGCGTTCACGCAGGTTTTCGGTTAGAGAAATACCGCACCCTTATATAGTAACGCCGCCGCACTCGGGCCTATTAGGCAAATCGCGAAACGACAGACGGACTTATTTCCTGACGCCCACCAATCTGCGTTCACGAAGGATGCGGTACAGCGTTGATTTGGAGACGCCAGTCGCAGCGCAAATATCGGGAATAGGAGTCTCTCCTCCAAGATAGAGCCTTACTGCGGCATCGGCTTTGACGCCGGCAGTGCGAGGCCTGCCACCCACGTTGCCGCCGTGGCTCCGTTTGACGGCGATACCCTCTGCCTGGCGTTGCCTGATCAGATCTCGCTCAAGTTCCGCGGTGCAAGCATGGGTGCCAAGCACGAAGCGCCCGAATGCGGTATCTAGATCCACGGGCTGTTTCAGGGACGTGAGCTTCACGCCGAGGTTTCGAAACATAAGGTCATAGTTGAGCAGCTGCCTGGTCGATCTGGTCAAGCGCTCCCAGGATTCGACCACCACCTCGTCGCCCGCCCGCATCTTCTTGAACAGGCGCTTCTGCTGCGTCCGGTCGCCGTCCTGGGCACCCGTGACCTTGTCCTTGTAGATATGGCCATAGGCCACGCCAGCGTTCACCAGAGCCTCGATCTGGCGGTCCAACCTCTGGTCTTTCGTGCTCACGCGAGCATATCCGTAACGTGTCATTTCAGCCTCCTGCCTCGTATTTGATTTTCCCATGGGAATTGACGTGGAGGTTTTGACACTGGGTTTTGGCACTCGACGTTCACGGCATCGAGGGTTCGATTTTCGAGTGCCCAGAGGCATACCTTTTGAGACTGTTTAATTTGAACAATAACAGAGGTGTACCAGTTAACCGTGGTAGTCGCAGATTCGGTTAGAATTGATGTCACGGCGCATTCCGTGCGCGGGCGGCCGACGATTTGATCGGAGGTCACCATATGCTGAAATTCCTTAACGCGCTGGCCGCTCTTGCAACGGTCGGCACGTTCATCATCGCGTTTTTAAACTCGTATGAGGTTCGGATTAAGGTCCGTAGGCGTACGCGCGGTGCGGACAGTGGACGGCATTTGCGCCACAAGCGCAAATAAGAATGCCCGGGGGTCGGAGCCCGGGCATTTAACAAAGACTGAAAACTAGGCCGCCCGCGCTCCATGTTGCTTACACGGGATGCGTCGTTTTCTGTTGTCATTCTACCCTCTTTGGGCAGATAAAACCACCGTACGCTTGGGTTCTCATGCGAGTTCATCCATCGTCCATGCGGCGTGATCGCAACAGTGGGAGCCGTCCAGGACAGCTCATCTTACAATCGAATGAATTGCAGCTGCCGAATTGATCTCCATAAACATGACGCGGCTGTAGAATGAAGCAGGGTCGAAACGAAGCAGTTCCCGGACAATTGGCGTCCGGCCAGACACTTCGGTTCGGCCCTTTCTCATGCGCATTTCTAGAAACGCCTAGTACGGATACAGGTCTGGACTAGGTCCACTCATCGCCAGCGACATGTATTCCGAAATGATTGCGAATCGCTTTTGATGCGGTGCCTGACGGCACCTATGATCCGCTCGCGAAGCTCGCTGACTTATATATCTCTTATTTACATCGCCCGGGGAGCGAAGCGACGCCGGCGCTGAGGGCTGACGGTTGGCACGCCTCGCGCTGATGACTTGCTGATTGTAATAACTGGTCGCGAGGTCTAATTAGCTTGGTGGTTGAATTGTTAGGCGGTGGAGCATCCACAGAGTCCGGGCACAATCGTGGACCCTCCCTAAATCTTCGAAACCAGCATTGCAGCTGGGAAAGCCTCACCAGCCCCTTGGCCTTTTGCTCGACGATCTCGCGGGACTCCGCATGGCTACGCCCATGCATCCGGACCGTTCGTTTTAACGCGCCGGCCGTCCTCACCGGCACCCCCGTACATGGCGGAACCCGGGGTTGGGCTCAGAATCCGTCACGGCTGCATGCTCATCGTGATCCTCTTTGCTTGACGTTGCGGCTTATCACCGCGACACGTGTGTTGCCACACGGCTATCCAACCAACTCCTGATCTTCGGCTGTTCGCCTACTTTCCTGCAGTTTTCCAGCAGGACAATCGCTCTGAATCCGGCACGCCGTCTCCGCCCAGAAGGGCCGAGGCGGCGCAGGGGTCACATGGAGGGCACTACCCCCGTCGAAGTCTCCGTAGAGACGGGACAATGAACCTGTACAGCTCAGTCTCCGATTATTCGAGCCCTTGGCTACCTTTTTGAACGGGTCTTAAACCCGTGCCGACCGGGAACGGCATATGTCCGCTCCCATAAAAAACGGGAGCCGTGCGAGCCGGCTCCCATTTGCGTTTTCTAACTGTCATCCATAGCGTGACCTGCGGGTCCCTGCTATCATTGGATGTGCCAGGAGTGCTGTTTGCGTTTTTAGCACAACTGGCAAGTAGAAACGCGAGTTGGTAGCTCGCCTCTACACCGTGCGGAGGTGTTGGTAGCACCCGAGCACAATCTTGATGGTATCACGCCCGCCCGTCTTTTCGGTGGGCGGGTTGCCATTTTTTTATGCCTCTACCTGCGGAAACTATAGTATACCTCAGTAACTCATGCCTCACCGCTCTACCGGGGCATGAGCGCTTTACTCCGCCCCGACAGGCAGTTCGAGGCTAGCGAGGCGTGTCGCCGCGAGCGTAATCGCCGCGATCGACGACGCGATCGTCCAGCTGTCGCAACACGGCGCTACCGCTGTGCGCCTGGCCGGCGGCGCGAACGCGGTCGTCGCCGGCATCGACAACGCCGCCGGCGTAACGGTTGCGAATCTCCCTTGCGTAACCGCGCCGGGCAAGAAGCTCATCACGTACGGCGGGATCTTCGAGCAGATCTTCATCACACTTCGGTGCAATGAATTTAGGAAACGAATTGTAGGAGACGCCCTTGCTCGCTTTCGCCTGCTCGACCCACGCCGAGTATGCTTTCTTGAGACGCTTGATGTAAATCTCACAACGTTTCTCGTATGGAAGGGCTCGCTCGGCTTCCAACACGTTATTTCCGAAAGCCGTCTGCAACGACTTCAACGCGAACCGCCCGTCGAGACGGGTCAAGTTGAAGGTACATTTTGGATTACCGGCCTCTTTGATATCGAGATCTGTCGCATAGACTCGATTGTTCTTGATGAAAATGTCTACGCCCCACGAGGCAAGTAATTTTTTGAACTGCTCCATATTCTTCGGGTGGTAGTCGTCGATTGCAATATGGATCAGCTCGCGCAGATTGTTTTTATAACTGTACTCTCCCCGATCGACAATCTCCTTTTCAATATCGCGCGGCTGACGATCTCGAATCTTTGAATTTCTCTTACCTTTTTCAAGTTGAGTAAGATTCCAGGCCTTGTCCATTTCACGAACCCATGAAGCGCGTTCGAATTTTCCGCGACGCCCACCAGTCTCGCAACGTTTGCCGGTCAGCAAATCGGTACGGTTGATCGCCATATGGACCGCGTAGCGTTTTCCCGCCTTATCGCTTTCCTCATGCAACGCGAGAATCACTTGTTGATGCGGATAGTGCTTCGCAAGCCATTGCTCCGCGTAGGCCAAACATGCATCGGGGGTCATCTTGCCTCCGTTGCAGCTGCACTCCTCGGGCAGAAACGCGAGAATCTGATGAAGCATGATTACGTTTTTGACTCCGGCTCTCGACGGTTTGTCGTGATGGAAAACCTTTCTGGTTCTATCCATTTTCGAAAACCAGTGGTCGCTCCATTCGATGTTCCAGCCACCACGCACAATCGCATCTTTTCCGTTGATGTATTTACGAACATTCTTTGCATAGCGCTCACTCGACACTCTTTTCTGTTTGATAACAGTCACTTCACATCACCACCGACGAAATAGCGCTTTTCAAGCTCGTCGATGAAACGGTCTAGCTTACGCCCAACTTGATAAACCTTCTCAAGTGTTCGAAAAACAGCTTTCTCGTTGTACGCGGGAAGCCCTTGGGCGTTCAAAAAGTACATGAGCTGATTGAGATTCGTTCCTTCCTTCAAAAGCTCGTGATAGATTTTGTCGATCGACGCCCGATCGACATCGATTTTCTCGACTCTCCCGACAAGAGCAGTGCGACGCATGAAGGCCGACATCGACACGCCGAGTTCAGAAGCGCGATTCTCAATGGATTTTTTCTCACTTGGCGAAACCCGGATGCGAATCATCTCAGTTCGCTCTTCGTCTTCAGTCAGATCGACCCCGCGAGTCACCGCGTCATCGGGACGCAGGAAATACCTAATCAGTTCGGCCTCAGACATTTGGGCCTTTTTGGAAAACGCAACAAGCGTTTTCTTTTCTTCTTCACTCAGCGTTGCCTTGACTGTGAACGGACGTTTCGTACTCACGGACAGCTCCTCGAAAATGAACCGCACACCGGAGAGGCCTCCGGTGCAAAACCAGCTATTCGATTCGCTTTCCTTTTCGAGTGCTTAAAAATCGCCGACGCGATTTGAAAACGTCTCGCGAAAACTTTACCGCCGTGAGAGGTGGTAAAGCAAGATGTGTGGGAAAACAAATGGCCCGTATGGGCCCATTTGTTGCCACCCACACCCATCTTGCAATCTCCGGAACGGGGATTGGGCGAAACGCAGTGTAGACGTGGAATGAGAGGCCTCATTCCAAGCGAGAGGCCTCGCGGCGTTGTAACTGCGTGAAGACCGTGAGCGGAAGCGAATTTTTAACGCGAAGGATGCTGAGTGTTAGAGATTCGCTGTAGCGAGAGCGAAGCGGTGATGCGAATGCGAGGGATGCCGAGTATTTGCATCACCGCGCAGCGGGTTTGCGGCGCCCGCGACGCAAACCTTCGACTTTGTCGAATGTTTTTCGTAACGCCAGCGAAAAAGTTGAGGCAGCTTTCGACATTTCAATGACGCGGAGAGTCTTTGGTGAGACTCGTAGCGTTGTTGGATTGTCGAAAGGTAACGCGATTTGAATTACGGTTCGGATTAACGATTCGATTTTCATGCGGCGGCCATGCCGCCTATGATTGCTCCCTCCGGTCGCTATCGATTTTCAAAACTCCCGTTTTGTTTTGAATCAATTTGAAATCCGAAATGAAAAACGAAACGCCCGCGCGAGTCGCTTTGACTTTTGCGCGGGCGCGATTCGGATCGGCCGAAAATCAAGCTGATGATATTTTGAGTTTCGCGTTTTAGATCTCAGAAACCAGATCTAAAAACTGCGGCGTTAATTTCACTTCGCCCACAGCATTACGGCGCGAGCACATCCAACGGAACAACTTGGACGCCGCGGTCGGTAACATAGGCTTGTGAACCAAATCCAATGATTGCAACTTTCGAAACCGGTGGGTTGTTTCCGGCGGCAACCATACGTTCCTCGACAGCAACAAGATTGTCAGATGCCTCTTCGATTTGAGCGGAGCTGAGCTTAACTTCAACTGGGATCCAGGTCCCGCCAGGAGCCGCAATGACTGCATCGACCTCTAAATCACGAGAATCATGATAGTGGTAGAGGCTCATTCCGTTTGCTCGCGCATAGACCCACAAATCATGGAGTGCCAACGATTCAAAAAGTAGTCCAAGCGTCTTGAAATCTAGCAGCAAGGTCTCCGGAGTCGCCCCGAGCGCAGCGGCCGCCAGTGACGGGTCAGCAAGATGATGTTTCTTTGATTCTCTTAAGTGCACAGGAGATCTCATTGCTGGATTCCATGCGGGAATATCGCGAACGAAGCTGACCCGAGCGAGAAGAGATATATACGATGCCGCCGTTTGTCTCGATACCTCTCCACCAAGATCAGCTACGAGCGTCTTGAGTGTCGCCAAAGTGGATTCATTGCGCGCAAGCGATTCGATAACAGCTTTGACCTTTTCGGGATCGCGTCGAGAGCCATCAACACGAGACAAATCTTCTTCGGCAACTATGCCGATATAACGTTTTGCCATCGCCGACGCAGCCAGCACATCGCGCCCGACCGCCGCGGGCCATCCGCCGCGAACAACGCACTCGGCAATCGAGGCAGAATCCAACGACCCGAAAGCGCCATTGAACTTTTCGCCAGAAATAATGCTCGACAGCTTAACCGCACCGCTAGATTTCCCAAGTTCGAAAAGCGTCATGGTATCCATGCGCAATTTAGCGAACCTTCCAGCACCACTGTGCATCGGCCGCTCATTGTCTCGCGGTGTCGCCGACCCCGTAAATATGAACTGGCCAGGCTCGCCGCCGCGGTTGTCGCACTCAAACCGTGCCGCGTCCCAAAGTTTCGGAACCTCCTGCCATTCGTCGATCAGCCGCGGCACCTCGCCGGAAACGGCAAGCGCCGGGTCCGTCTCGGCACGCAAACGATTCTCGAAGTTGCGCGACGGATCCATGAGAAGGAGCCTGGACGCCGCACGGGTCCCGGCTGTGGTTGTCTTTCCACACCATTTCGGTCCTTCGATGAGAACGGCACCGAATATCCCTAGCATCTGGTCGAGCTCATTTTCGATAATTCGAGTGTAGTACTTTTTTGGCATATTCTTCACCATTGATTACCAGCGCGTTTAACTAAATTTACCGTTTTCATTTAACCAGATTTTGCTTTTTCGATTAACCAGATTTACGCATTTCAGTTAACGAAACAGATTGAACATGCCGAGTCAAGCCACGACAGGCTCGCGTCGTACTGCGGCCTGGCGCCGCACAACCGCCAGTCGGAGACCTCGATCTCCTCGGTGACGGCATCGCGCCAAGGCAACAAAAGGCTGAAGAACCTGCTCATATTCTCGTGCAACTGCCTTGCCCGGACAGAGGGAAGATGAGGCGACCACTACGCCAGGTGCCGAGAACGAGGCATACCGCACGGCAAGGCACTCAAAGCGCTGACGCGAAAGAGGTTGAAGGTCACCTACGCGATCATACGGGACAGGGTGCCCTAAGCCACCTAGTCGAAGCACAGCACTCCGAACAGGCTGGAGTCCGCCGGTCGAAAGGCCTGGCGTCAGCATTTCGCGATTCGATCTCGCGAACGACATTCCCCGGTTGACAAAACTATAGGAACACCCGTGCTGTTACCCCTGCCATGCGTGTGATTGAGTATCTGCTAGCTTAAGCACTGCTGAATATCGCGTAACAGCACCGCCGTTATCGTGTGCGGGCATCTGGCAGACGCTGGTCCCTGTGCCCTTTTATTGCTAGCGCTCCATCTGCAGCGCTGCCGCATGATGGTCTCTCCCATGTCGGCCCAAATCGCGTCTATGTTGAACCTCCTCGTTCAGTCGACCGCATGGCGGCACGAGTGTAACGGGGTGCCTGGAGATGCATTTAATAGCGGTGCCTGACGGCAATATTCAGTCGGGAAGGCAGCGGTGCTGATTCGCAATACAGGTGGTGTCGAAAGGGCCTAGGACTCATGTGATTGCATAAGCCGCAACAGTGCTGAAAAGGCTAACTGCTTTTGTTCGTGCATTGGCATCATATTCATAAAAACAACCGGTCCCGACGTTGAATCTAAAATCATCGTTTAGCATTGATCCTGGCTGTTTCCAGAAAGCCACTAGTTTTTTAACTCATACATGAAAAGGAGGTGACGAAAATGGAGAAAGAGGAAATCGAGCTGGCCAGCGATAAATCGGCTTCCGACATCGAGATCACTGTTGAAGAACTTCTGGACTTCGGCATTGATGTTGATCAGGTTATACAGCGCCGCTGCTAAGGTCTGATAACACAATCGCCTCCGTTTAATGTGACGGAGGCGATTCCTATTCGCCCGAAAGAAAGGAGCTCAAGTTGAAGGTTGATTTCACTCTGATCAATCCGGTGAATCACTACAGGAAGACCCTTGTTGATAATCTGGCCATCTTGAATCTAAGGGCCGTTTCTGAAGCAGCGGGATTTTCAACTCACGTTATTGACTTTCAGCGTAAGTTCCTCGAAGAAGAAAAGACTTTTTCAAAAGAAATCTATCGGTGGTTCTCCGACGAAATAAAAGCAATCGACTCCCATGTTTTTGGTGTTTCGATCATGAACGCCTCTTATATCTGGGGCATCATGATAGCGAAGATTATTAAACGGGCGCATCCCGAATCGGTTATCATATTTGGTGGTCCCCAGATCACTTCACTTCGAGAAATGGTTTTTCAGGATTGTCCCGAGGTTGACTTTCTATCGATCTTTGATGGGGAAGAAACCCTCCCGCTTCTACTCGAATATATTGCTTGCGGCGCTCAGGGCGATTTACCTAAAAATTCGATTTCTAAAACCGGGGATTCTGGATTATGCGAGTTGATTGAATACGACATTAACAACCTTCCGGAACTCGACTACTCCAATTCATACGGCATGAACGTGGTCAACATTGAGGCAGGTAGAGGTTGCCCGTTTAATTGCTACTATTGCTCATCCAGAGTGCTTCTCGGTCAGAAAGCGCGATTTCTTAATGTCGACAAACTGCTCGAAACCTCGCAGCGTGTCTACGATTGCATGGCAAAAACCGGCGCTCTTTCTTCAATTAACTATAATCATGATAACTTCTTAGCATCGCACAAGTACTTCTTTGAATTTGCAGTCAAAAAATATGCAATGAATTATGATTTCAAATACAACTGTGAGGGACGAATCGATACGATAACTCCCGAGATCATTGGCCTACTTAAGGCAACCGGATGTATCTCTGTATTTGTTGGCTTGGAAACTGGCTCGCAAAGAATACAGCGAATCTGCCGGAAAAACTTGAATCTTAAAAAAGTAATTCCTACCGTAAAATCCATCATTTCCTCTGGCATGAGATTCGAAACCAATTTTATCATCGGTTTTCCAGAAGAAACATATTCCGAAGTACTCGACACCCTTGCCCTTGCTCAAGAAGTCGCGTCGACCAGTTTTATGTCAAACGTTGACTTTTCCTATATGAGCCCAGAGCCTCTTACTGATGTTGCTCAAGGGGTGAATAAAGAGGATTATATCATCGTAAAAGAATCTCAGTATTACTTAGATTTACTTGCTGCCGGAATTGACCCAAACAGCCTGTCACCTCTTCATTTCAATCATCTGTACACAGTCAGAAATGAAAATTACGACATTCTTGACGTGCTCGCGCGTGCCGATACGTATTTTGATTTGATAAACCATTTTAAATTCGCAACCTACCTTATGATTCATCGAGATGGTAGAAGCATTGAAGATATTTTTGAAATGTGTCGCGATCGTGATGCATTTGCCGTTGCAGAAAGCTATACGGCAACTCTAGATCAAGCTGGTGTGTATTATGCGGTTTCTTGTTTCGAAATCGACCGGCTGGCAATAGTTCGTCGAGAAGAAAGAGCGCAGGATGTCCTATTCTATCGATATCCTGTTCAAAAGCTTTATCAGCTCTTCATTGAGACTATGAACATTTCAGGCTTCGAATCAGTGGCGAGCACCCCGACAAAAATAGTCGTTAGGAGTGCCAAATGAATAAGAATGCCACTGCGCAGCTGCACATCTATTCCGCCTTTTTCGTTCTCGCGGGATTTGTTTTAAATCGGGGAGTGTTTCTACTTTTCCTTGCGGAGAAAGGAATGTCTGTCACGGAAATCGCGCTTTATCAAGCCCTGTTTAACATTGCAACGGTCGTTCTCGAGCTGCCAACAGGGCTGATAGGCGATTTCTTTGGAAAGAAGTTCTCGATTCAAGTGGGCGTGCTGCTGCTTTTCTTCCATACGGCTGGCATGCTGTTGCTCTCAGGCCCCTTTCTCGTCGCGCTTTCCCTTGTTGAGGCACTCGCCTACTCCCTTCAATCGGGATCCGAACAAGCACTTTTATATGAAATTGCCCGAAATGCCGGTCAAGGAGAGCGCTTCCTCACCATCAACGCTCGGCTGCTTGCCGCGCAATCAATCGCGACGGGAGTGGCAATCGTACTTGGATCATTCATTGCCCAAGTATCTTGGAGTGCCCTCTACGTATGCGTTTCCGTTTTCTATCTCCTGCAGCTTTTCCTTCTGTATCCCATTGAGAGAATGGAAACGACCCATTCCAAAAACTCTGGGGAGGAAAGGTTTGACGTAGCCAAGGTCTTCAGACGCGAAACCTGGTGCATTGGAGAATCCGCTTTTGCGGTGTTGCTTCTTCTAATCGGCACAAGCATGCTCGATGGATTCTATGGGAGTTATTACAACTTGAATCAGTTGGTATTCGACGCATTTGATGCTCCCGTCTCCATAATAGGAATCTTTTTCGGTGCATCCTATGCAGTAAATGCGACGGCCTACATTGCAGCAGATTTCTTCTCATCGCGTTTCGGGAAAAGAAATACCATGCTCGGCTCGATGCTAATCGAGGCCGGTCTTTTCATGATTCTTCCGTGGTTCGCTTCAAATCCGCTGTGTTTGTTTGGCCTTAGCATGGTGCTTTGTTTTCTCCCAGAAGTGGTGTACATCACTTCGGAAAACTTAATCCAAGACGCGATAGCGGACGATCTCCGCGCGACGATCCTTTCCGTCGCGTCTCTGGTAAGGGCTCTCTTTTCTGCAATGTTTTTCTCCATATTTGGATATGTGTTGGGGTTATATCCCATTCAGATAGCGCTCGGTGTTATTGGCGCAATCGCGATAGCAATTACCGCCGTTGTTTCTTTAAAAATGGTAGGAATACATGTCTCCAAGAATTGATATATCGATTGACGAGCTGCCCGAAGCGTCGAGCCTTCTTGATGGACATGACTATTCGTCACAAATCATTCAGCGTATCGCCGGGGT
>DBFANS010000018.1:0-28479 GCA_048233475.1 Collinsella aerofaciens
CCGCCCACCCGAACAGCCGCGCGGCGGCGCGCTGTTCAGCTCTGTCGCCCTTCTGGACGCCGCGCACGCGGCGGCCGACCCCCGGGCGCGGGCGCTATACTGCTGCCAGACCGCGCCGCGGAACGGCGCATCGAAAGGAGCGTTTCCCATGACCGACAAGCTCTCGCCCCAAGACACCTGCGTGCTCGTGACCGGCGGCGCCGGGTTCATCGGATCCCACACCGTCGTCGAGCTGCTCGAGCGCGGCTACCAGGTGGTCGTGGTCGACGACCTGTCCAACTCGAGCCCCGTCGCCATCGAGCGCATCAAGCAGATCGTGGGCGATGAGGCGGCCGCCAACCTCACGTTCTACGAGGCCGACGTCAACGACCGCGCCGCCCTGGATCGCATCTTCGACGCGCACCCGGTGGACCGCGTGATCCACTTCGCGGGCTACAAGGCCGTAGGCGAGAGCGTCCACAAGCCGCTCGAGTACTACAGCAACAACATCGGCAACACCCTCACCCTGTGCGACGCCATGCGCGCGCACGGCTGCAAGTCCATCATCTTCTCCAGCTCCTCCACGGTGTACGGCGACCCGGACAACCCGCCCGTGACCGAGGCGGACCCCAAGAAGCCCGCCACCAACCCCTACGGCTGGACCAAGTGGATGATCGAGCAGATCCTCATGGACCTGCACACCGCCGACCCCGCGTGGAACGTCGTGCTGCTGCGCTACTTCAACCCCATCGGCGCGCATCCCAGCGGCCTGATCGGCGAGGACCCCAAGGGCATCCCCAACAACCTCGTGCCCTACGTGGCCCAGGTGGCCGTGGGCAAGCGGGAGTGCATCAACGTCTTCGGCGACGACTACCCCACCCCCGACGGCACCGGCGTGCGCGACTACATCCACGTGTGCGATCTGGCCTCTGGTCACGTTGCCGCCCTTAACTGGATGAACGGCAAGACCGGCGTCGAGATCTTTAACTTGGGCACCGGCACCGGCACCTCGGTACTCGAGGTCGTCGCCGCCTTCTCCAAGGCTTGTGGCAAGGAGCTGCCCTACGTGATCCGCGAGCGCCGCGCCGGCGACATCGCTGCCAACTGGTGCGATGCCTCCAAGGCCGAGCGCATGATGGGCTGGAAGGCCCAATACGACATCGCGGACATGTGCCGCGATAGCTGGAACTGGCAGAGCCACAACCCCAACGGCTTCGCCGACGCCGAGTAGCAAAAACCTACATACCGCTCTTGCCCCGATCTCACGTTGTGAGGTCGGGGCTTTTTCATGGCATGTAACCATTCGCCGAAAATCGACCAACTTTTTTATCTTGCCTGTACATGTTTAAACAACATGTTTTACAATAAGCGTATCGAATCAGAACATCGGAGGCGGACTGCACACCCATCGGCAGGCCGACCCCACAACAAGAAGGTTGGTGAGCGCATTCATGGAGCGTGCAAGCGGCGTCCTCATGCCCGTCTCATCTCTGCCCGGACCATACGGAATCGGTGGCTTTGGTTGGAATGCCTACGACTTCGTCGATTTTCTCGCCTCGTGCAAACAACATTACTGGCAGATTCTGCCCCTTACGACGACCAGCTATGGCGATTCGCCCTATCAGTCGTTCTCGGCCCGCGCAGGCAACCCCAACTTTATCGACTTTGCCGAGCTTATCGAGGCAGGGTATCTGGAGCAGCGCGATATCGATGGCGTGTATCTGGGATCCGACCCCAGCAATGTCGACTACGGTGCTATCTTTGGCGGCCGCCGTCAGATTCTCGACCGAGCCGCTGAGCGCTTTGCTGCCGACAAGCCGGCCGATTTCGATGACTTTATCCAGGCCAACGAGGACTGGCTCATCCCCTACTGTGAGTTTATGACCGTCAAAGAGGAGTGCGGTCTCAAGGCGTTTTGGGAGTGGCCCGCGGAGCTCCGTACCCGCGGCGAGGCTTCCGCCAAGGTCTGCGCCGACCATCCGGCGCGTATGCTCTACCACCAGATGACGCAGTACTTCTTCGATCGCCAGTGGAACCGCCTCAAGGCCTATGCCAACGAGCGCGACATTCTCATCATCGGCGACCTGCCCATCTATGTCTCGCGTGACTCCGTCGAGATGTGGGCGACGCCTGAGCTCTTTAAGATCGACGCCGCCGGCAATCCCGTGAGCGTCGCCGGCACGCCGCCCGACCAGTTCTCGGCCACCGGCCAGTACTGGGGCAACCCCATCTACGACTGGGACGCTATGGAGTCCGATGGCTTCTCCTGGTGGGAGGGCCGCATTCGCGCCGCCCTCGACATGTACGACGTCATCCGCCTGGATCACTTCCGCGGCTTCGAGGCCTATTGGGAGGTGCCGTTCTCCTCGCCCGATTCGTCCTACGGTTCGTGGACGCAGGGCCCCGGCCTCAAGTTCTTCAAGACGCTCGAGGAAAAGCTCGGCACGCTGCCCATCATCGCCGAGGACCTGGGCTTCCTCACCCCCGGCGTCATCGACATGCGCGACAACTCGGGCTTCCCCGGCATGAAGATCCTGCAGTTTGCCTTTGAGGGCACCAACTCGTACTACCTGCCGCATAACTACATCGCCAACACCGTCGCCTATGTGGGCACCCACGACAACGAGACGGCGCGCGGTTGGTTTGAGGGAACGGCCACCCCCCGTCAGCGCGAGCAGGCAGCCCTGTACACCCATCAGCAGGCCGGCGAACCCATGGCAGATGCACTCAACCGCACCATCGCCGCCAGCGTGAGCGACACGTGCATCTACACCATGCAGGACCTGCTCAACTTGGGCAACGAGGCGCGCATCAACACCCCTGCCACGCTGGGCGGCAACTGGACCTGGCGCATGCTCGACGGCGCCATCACCCGCGAGCTCGAGCACAAACTCACCGACTGGACCGAGACCTACTTCCGCATCCCGTCGGAAGCCGAAATCGAGCTTCCTCAATAGGAGCTACCGCGCCCGACCCCTCCCCACCGTGCGGACGCGCTTGCTTTTCCCGCGCGAGGCCACCCCAATCCCCTCGCGCGGGCTTCTTATGAATTGCAGACATGAAACAACCCATCACAGGAGAAAACATGCCCCAAATTAACCTCATGGAACTCGCCGAGCAGTCTTTTGGCACCTCGCTCGAGCAGCTCGACGACCGTCGCATTTACAAGCTGCTGGTCAAACTCGTGCAGGAGCGCTCCGCCGCCTGCCCGCTCAACAACGGCAAGAAAAAGCTCTATTACATTTCCGCCGAATTTTTGATCGGCAAGCTGCTCATCAACAACATGATCGACCTCGGCATCTACGACGAGGTTAAGGACCAGCTCACCGCCGCAGGCCACGACCTCAACAAGATCGAGGAATTCGAGGTCGAGCCGTCACTCGGCAACGGCGGCCTGGGCCGCTTGGCCGCATGCTTCCTGGATTCCATCGCCACGCTGGGCTTGACCGGCGATGGCGTGGGCCTCAACTATCACTACGGTCTGTTCCGTCAGCGCTTTGTCGACAACCAGCAGAAGGCCGTCCCCGACGAGTGGCTCGGTGAGCAGGACATCCTAGTCGACGATGACCGCTCCTACACCGTCGAGTTCGGCGATTTTGCCGTTACTTCCAAGCTCGTCAACATCGATGTGCCCGGTTACGGCCAGCCCACCAAGAACCGCCTGCGCCTGTTCGACCTGGCAAGCGTCGACGACGGCCTGGTCCCCGGCAGCTCCATCGACTTCGACAAGACCGAGATCGCCAAGAACCTCACCTTGTTCCTCTACCCCGACGATTCCGACGAGCAGGGCCGCCTACTTCGCATCTATCAGGAGTACTTCATGGTGAGCAACGCCGCCCAGCTCCTGATCGACGAGGCCGTCGAGCGCGGCAGCAACCTGCACGATCTGGCCGACTACGCCGTGGTCCAGATTAACGACACGCACCCCACCATGGTCATCCCCGAGCTCATTCGCTTGCTCACCACCGAGCATGACATCGAGTTTGACGAGGCCGTGACCATCGTACGCTCCATGGTCGCCTACACTAACCACACGATTCTTGCCGAGGCGCTCGAGAAGTGGCCGCTCGCCAGCCTGCAGAAGGTCTCCCCTGCCATCGCCGACATTATCGTCAAGCTCGATGAGATCGCGAAGGCCGAGCACGATGACCCGCGCGTCGCCATCATCGACGAGCACGACACCGTCTACATGGCCCACATGGACATCCACTTTGGCTTCTCCATCAACGGCGTAGCCGCCCTCCACACCAAGATCCTGGAGGACACCGAGCTTCATCCGTTCTACGAGATCTATCCCAAGAAGTTCTCCAACAAGACCAACGGCATCACCTTCCGCCGCTGGATCCATGGGGCCAACCCCGCGCTCGCCAGCCTGCTCGACAATGTGATCGGCACCGACTGGCGCAGCACCGGCGATCTGAGCAAACTCGCCAAGTTCGCCGACGACAAGGACGTTCTTGAGCGCCTGGCCGCCACCAAGGTCGAGGCCAAGGCTATCATGCGCCAGTTCATGGCGCTCGAGCAGGGCGTGACCATTCCCTCCAACGCCATCATCGACGTCCAGGTCAAGCGCATCCACGAGTACAAGCGTCAGCAGATGCTCGCACTCTACATCATCTGGAAGTACCTCGATATCAAGAACGGCAACAGACCTAAGCACCCCGTCACCATCATCTTTGGCGGCAAGGCGGCGCCTGCCTACACTATCGCGCAGGACATCATCCATCTGATCTTGACGCTGTCGCAGTGGATTGCAAACGACCCCGACGTGGCTCCCTACCTGCAGGTCGTCATGATCGAGAACTACAACGTCACCGCCGCCGAGCGCGTGATCCCCGCCGCTGATATCTCCGAGCAGATCAGCCTGGCCTCCAAGGAAGCGAGCGGCACCTCCAACATGAAGTTCATGCTCAACGGCGCCCTAACCCTGTGCACGCTCGACGGCGCCAACGTGGAGATTGCCGAGCTCGTGGGCGACGAGAATATCTATACCTTTGGTGCCTCGTCCAAACAGGTCGAGCAGCTCTATGCCGACGGCACCTATGACGCCGGTGTGCTCTACCGCAAGCCCGGCATTAAACTGCTGGTGGACTTCATCACCAACCCGGCCTTTATGGCGACCGGCAACGTCGAGCGCCTGCAGCGCCTGCACGATGACATTAAGGGCAAGGACTGGTTTATGGCCCTGCTCGACATCGAGGAGTACATCCAGACCAAGGAGCGCGTGTTGGCCGACTACGAGGACCAGGACGCCTGGATGCGCAAGACGCTCATCAATATCGCCAACGCCGGCACCTTCTCGTCTGACCGCACGATCTCCCAGTACAACGACGAGATTTGGCACCTGAGCTAATTTCGCTTCCCTTACCCATCCTCTTGAGAAACGGAGTCGTGGCAACACGGCTCCGTTTTTTGTGCCCGCACGTTACCCTGCGACCCAACTCGGCCAAACAATCTCGATCTGTAACAACTACTCGGTAAAAACGGTCCCAGCTGTTACAGATTGAGACAAACGACCGGCCAGACAACCCCAACACAAAGAAAGGCTCCCCTCTCGCCCAGTGGACGGGAGGGGAGCCTTATATGTGACCGCGGCAAAAGGATGGCAATACCGCAGTCGCCCAAAGGGAGGGCCTGGATGCACCGGGCCTAGATAAGGTTCTTGCCAGAGACCTTATCGAAGAGATGGGTCGCGTTCTTCTCGAACTTGAACCAAATGGTGTCGCCAGCCTTGAGCGCGCCCTTGGCCTCGAGGTCGACGACGGGGATAATCAGAACAAACTGGCCGTCGGGAGCGGTCACGTGGACATGCTCGGTCGAACCCATGAGCTCGGTCACCTCGACGGTACCCTGGAGCGCGCCCTCCTCGTCCTTGTCGGCAAGCAGAATCTGCTCGGGGCGCACGCCGGCCGTGATCTCCTTCACGTCGCCGCCGTCCCAGTTGAGGGCAAGCTGAGCGCAGGTCTCGGGGGCGAGCGCCACGTTCATATCCTCGGTCTTGACGGTAAAGCCGTTGCCCGAGCGCACCAGCTGGGCATCGAAGAAGTTCATCTGCGGCACGCCGATGAAGCCGGCGACGAAGATGTTCGCGGGATGGTTGAAGACCTCCTGCGGAGTGGCGATCTGCTGGACGACGCCGTCCTTCATGACCACGATACGGTCACCGAGGGTCATAGCCTCGGTCTGGTCGTGAGTAACATAAATGAACGTGCCCTTGATCTCGTGGCGCAGCTTAATGAGCTCGGCTCGCATCTGGTTACGCAGCTTGGCGTCCAGGTTGGACAGCGGCTCGTCCATCAGGAAGACCTTGGGGTCTCGCACGATGGCGCGGCCGATAGCGACACGCTGGCGCTGGCCGCCCGAAAGCGCCTTGGGCTTACGGTCGAGGTACTCGGTAATGCCCAGAATCTCGGCAGCAGAGCGAACCTTGCGGTCGATCTCGTCTTTGGGGACCTTCTTGAGCTCAAGCGTAAACGCCATGTTCTCGTACACCGTCATGTTGGGGTACAGAGCGTAGCTCTGGAACACCATGGCGATGTCGCGGTCCTTGGGCGCCACGTCGTTGACGCGCTTGCCGTCGATGAGCACGTCGCCCGAGGTAATGTCCTCCAGGCCGGCGACCATGCGCATCGTCGTGGACTTACCGCAGCCAGAGGGGCCAACGAGGACGACAAACTCCTGGTCGTGAACGGTGAGGTTAAAGTCCTCCACCGCAAGCACGCCGTCCTCGGTAACCTTGAGGTTGTGCTTCTTCTCCTCGGTCTTCTTCTTTTTGCCAAAGAAGCCCTTCTTTTTGGACTCGTTGTTGGGATACACCTTCTGAACATGTTTGAGAACGATCTCGGCCATGTCTTTACCTTTCGATATGCGGCGCCATGCTGAGGGGCGCCGCAGAAACTTGCAAAACAGTTACGGCATCAGCCCTTGACGGCACCTGCCACCACGCCGTCGATGATGTACTTCTGACAGAGGATGTACATGATGACGATGGGGATAACGACCATCATGATGCAGGCCATCATGGGGCCGAGCTCGACGTGGCCGTAGCCGCCGCGGAAGTACTGGATCAAGATAGGAATGGTCTTGTACTTGGTGGAGTCGAGCGTAAGGTAGGGCAGCAGATAGTCGTTCCAGACCCACATGGTCTCGAGGATGCCGACCGAAAGATAGGTGGGCTTCATGATGGGAAGGACGATCTTAAAGAACACCTGGACCGGGTTGCAGCCATCAATCATGGCCGCCTCCTCAATCTCGAGCGGAATGTTCTTTACAAATCCGGCGAACATAAAGACCGCCAGGCCCGCGCCAAAGCCGAGGTAGATAAAGCAGATGTTGAACGGCGTGTTGAAGCCGATGCGGTCCGCCAAATTGGACAGCGTGAACATGAGCATCTGGAAGGGCACGACCATCGAGAAGACGAACAGGTAATAGAAGAAGTTCGAGATCTTGCTGTTGACGCGCACTACGTACCAAGCACACATGGAGCAGCACACCAGAATCAGCACGACCGACGTGACCGTGATGATGAGCGAGTACATAAATGCCGAGGCAAAGCCCTGCTCGTTAAGGGCGTGCATGTAGTTTGCGAGGCCGTTGAACGTCTCGGGCGTGAGCAGATCGAACGCCGTGGTGGTGCTGATTGCGGTCGCTTTCTTAAAGGAATTGAGCGCAATCATGAACACGGGGTAGATCCACGCGAGCGACAGAATCGTAAAGAAAATCGAGAGCGCGCGGTTGATAACCTTATCGCGTTTCATTACTGCTGCACCTCCTTGGACCTCGTGGCCTTAAGCTGAATCATGGAGATGGCTACGACCAGGATGCAGAAGATAACCGCCTTGGCCTGACCGATGCCCTGCCATGCGATACCGGCACGCGAATAGAACGTGTTGTAGATGTTCAGGGCGAGCATCTCGGTGGAGTGCGCGGGAGCGCCGCCGGTAAGGGCGAGGTTCTGGTCGAACAGCTTAAAGCCGTTGGTGATGGACAGGAACAGGCAGATGGTGATGGTCGGCATCAGGTTAGGGATCTTAACCTTCCAAAACGTCTGCCATGCCGTGGCACCGTCGACCTTGGCGGCCTCGATGTAGTCGGACGGAATGGACTGCAGACCAGCGATGTAGATGATCATCATGTAGCCGACCTGCTGCCACAGGGTCAGGATGATAAGGCCCCAGAAGCCAGCAGCAGAGTTAAGGGCGATGAGCTGGGCGCCCACGTTGGAGAGCAGGCAGTTGATCAGAATCTGCCAGATGTAGCCCAGCACGATGCCACCGATCAGGTTAGGCATAAAGAAGATCGTACGGAAGATGTTGGTGCCCTTGAGCGCTTTGCGGGTGAGCGCCTGCGCAATGGCGAGGGCGATCACGTTGATGAGCACCGTCGACAGGAAGGCAAACGCCACCGTAAAGAAGAACGACGTGGAGAACTGTGGATCGGACAGTGCGCGCACGTAGTTCTCGATACCGACAAAGTGCGCATTGTTGATGGTAATAAACTGGCAGAACGAGAGATAGAAGCCCTGGATAAAGGGGATCACGAACCCGATCATAAACGCCAGGCACGTGGGCAGCATAAAGAGCGGCCACCAGCGCTTGAGTGCTTTGCCCATAATAGGGTCCTTTCAATATGCAGGGGGCGGGCAAACCTACGTCTGCCCGCCCCCTGTCGCTAATCAGATAGCTTGGGCAGCAACTACTTACTCGGAAGCAGCCTTCTCGGTCTTCCAGCCATCAACGAAGGCGTTCTTGACGCCGTCCCACTTGGTGTTGTCGGCAGCATAGGCAATCAGAGCCTGCTTGAGGTTCTTCTTCCACTCCTCAGAGGGGATGTAGACGAAGTCCCAAGCGACGGTCTTCTTGCCGTCCTTAGCCATAGCAACGGCCTGCTGCGAGAAGACGTTGGTAGTCTCCTTGGCGCTCTTGAACGGAGCGGTCAGGCCCATCTTGTCGGCGATGATGCTGGTCGGGGTATCAGCGGTGACGCACCAGTACATGAAGTCCTCGGTGGCCTTCTGAGCATCCTCGGAAGCCTGGGAGCTCACGCACCAGTAGTTCTCGCCGCCGGAGCACAGGCCCTGGTTCTCCTCGCCGTCAACGCCGATGTAGATCGGCAGCATGCCGAGCTGGTCGTCGGTCATACCGGCCTTGGTGAGGTCAGCGTATGCCCAAGAGCCGTTCTGATAGAAGACGGCCTTGCCGGTTGCGAACTCGTTGGTGGCATCGTCGCCGGTCTTGGAGGCAAGCTGCGAAGGATCGCAGGTGGAGTCGGTGATGTACAGGTCGAAAATCTGCTTGAAGTTGTCGAGATACTCGCCCTTGATCTCGTCGTCCTCCTGGTTGTGCTCCTTCTCGAACTCGTAGTAGAGCGGGAGGTTGGCGAGGTGGGTGGTGTAGCGCCAGCTGGAGGAGTCATCCATGCCGGCAGAAGTGAAGGCGCCCTCAACGCCAAGCTCGTCCTTGCGGGCCTGAATGTCGTCAGCGCAAGCCTTCAGCTTGTCGAAGGAGTTGATGTCCTCGGCCTTGTAGCCAGCCTTCTCGAGCAGCTGCTTGTTGTAAATGATGCCGTAGCTCTCCTGGACCCAGTCGATGCCCAGATCCTTGCCATCGGACTGCAGAGCCAGGGAGTCGTCAATGAGCTCACCGCGGAGCTTGGTATCGGACAGGTCGGCGCAGTAATCCTTCCAGTTCTTAAGACCGGTGGGGCCGTTGACCTGGAACAGGGTCGGAGCGGAGCTCTTGGACATCTCGGACTTGAGCTTCTCCTCGTAGGTGTTGGAGGCAGCGGTCACGATCTTGACCTCGACGCCCTTCTCCTTCTTATAGGCCTTGGCGATCTCCTTCCACTCCTTGTCGACCTCGGGCTTGAATTGGAGGAAGTAGACCTCGGCAGCGTCACCAGAAGCAGAGGAGCCGGAGCCGGCGGAGCCACCGCAGCCCACGAGACCCAGACCAAGAACCGCAGCCGCGGAACCAGCAAAGCCCAGGAACTGCCTTCTGCTCATTTCGTTCTTCATTACAATCCACCCTTTCACACCGTGGCGGCACCCTTTGCCGCCGCCTTCGGAGATTGGCTCGGGGACTTTGCCCCTTTTGCTGATTTGAACGATACGCTATTTGGCTAGTTGTTTGAACAAGTATTACTAGAGCGGTAGAAAAACTTCGGTGAACGGTAATTTCAACTTGATACTTGACAAGTTTTGTATAAACAATTATTTGTTATCTAATGCAGAGAAAACGCCCGGTCAAGCCGATGTACCGTCGGTTTGACCGGGCGTTTTCTCTTTGAGGCCATGAGTCTCGTCAGGCTGCGAGCTAGCCGGCTATCGCTTGGAATTGACGCGGTAATGGAAGATCTCGGGGTGTGTGCGAGTGTGCGTCACCTCAAACAAGATGCCATCCGAGGTGTACGACTGACTCTCCATGACGGCAACGCAGTTGTATTTGCCGAGGTCAAGATAGCTGCAGTCCTCATCGTTGGCGAGCTCGACACTCACCGTACGACGGCTCGCCATCACTTTGACACCGCGCTTGTGCTCCAGATAGCCGTAAATAGAATCTGCCGCGATCTCGGGAGTCAGGCCCTTGGCGATCGACGCCAAAAAATAGCCATGGTCCACTTGGCGCGCGTTGCCGTTGAGGCTTCGGACACGCACTACGCGAATCAACTCCTCGCCCACCTTAAAGCCCAGGTGACGAGAGAGTTGCTCGGTGCAAACCAGATGTTCGAAAGACTTAACGTCCGTCGATGCAACGGCATTGTTGCGCTTTGCAAACTCGCCAAACGACTCAACCTCTTCGAGTGCGCCCAACATGTCGGTTTCGCCCTTAAGCCAAATAACGCGCACGCCCTTGCCGTGTATGGGCTGCACAAACATCCCGTCGGCCAGCATGCTCAAAGCGCGGCGGACGGTATTGCGCGTGCAGCCAAATTCCGCGGTCAGCTCGGCTTCGGTTGGCAGCATCTCCTGAAACGCATAGGTCCCATTAATGATGCGCGAGCGTATTTCTCGGTAGATTCCTTCGTATATCGCTTTTGGCATTGTTTCACCTCTACATTATTCATTTCCGGCTAGGCACGATAGCATTTCTTAAAGTTGTTTAAACCGAATATCGGTGAAGCGACAGGATTTAGCCGTTGACGGTTTCTGTCATGCCCAAATCGGTTTCGCTCAAAACTGCCGGTACGACACTCGTCTGGTCCTCTACAATGAATCCATTGTTTAAACGTTTCCCCACGCGCAACGCGCCTCGATATTCGGAAGGCAGAACATGCTGCAAAAAATCCAACGCTTTGGCGGGGCAATGTTCGCGCCCGCCATGCTGTTTTCTATATCAGGCCTCATGGTCGGCGTCTCCGCTCTCGCAACGACTGCGGACATCGTCGGCGATCTCGCCGTATACGGAACCCCTTGGTACGCTTTTTGGACCATCATCCAGCGCGGCTCGTGGACGGTCTTTAAACGCCTCCCGCTCCTTTTTGCCGTAGCGCTGCCCATCGGTCTTGCCCAAAAACAACCGGCTCGTTGCTGCCTCGAGGCTCTCGTCGCCTATTTTGCCTACTGCTTCTTTTTGAGCGAGATCATTAAGCTGAGCGGAGACAATCTTGGACTTAAGTACCCGTCGTCTTTGACCTCCGCTAGCGGCATCACCATCATCGACGGCATCAAGACGCTCGACACCGGCATTATCGGCCCGCTGGCGGTATCGGCAACCGTCGTCGCCATCCATGACCGCTTCTACGATGCCAAGGTTCCCGATTGGCTCGGCACCTTCTCGGGCTCCTCGCTGGTCTACCTCATCAGCTTTTTTGCCGTGTTTGCCCTTGCCGCTATCTCGGCCGCCATCGTGCCCTCCGTATACGCAATGACCGAAACGCTGCGCCATGCACTTACGAGCGTCGGCCCCTTTGGCGTGGGCATCTTTGTGCTTTTGGAGCGAGCGCTCGAGCCCATGGGGCTGCACCACCTGCTCTACATGCCGATCTACTACGACAACCTGGTCATTAACGACGGCATCTACGCCACGTGGAGCAGCTTGCTCCCCATCCTCTCCCATAGCACGCGCCCCCTTAATGAACTTGCGCCGTGGGCCGGTTTTACCGCCACCGGCTGGGTCAAGCTCTTTGGCCTTCCCGCCATCGCAGCCGCGTTCTACTCCACCGCAAAACCAGAGCGCCGCGCCGGCCTTAAGGTCATCCTTTTGCCCGCCATCGTCGCCTCGGTGGTTTGCGGCGTTACCGAGCCACTCGAGTTTCTCTTTATGTTCACCCACCCCGGGCTCTTTTTGCTCTACGCCGTCTTATCGTCTTGCCTTGCCACAACCATGAATCTCTTTGGCATCGTCGGCATCTTCTCGGGCGGCCTCATGGAGATGGCAGCCTTCAACTTTATTCCGCTCATGCGCACGCATGCCGGTGCCTATCTTTTGGCGCTCGGTATCGGCCTTGCCTTTAGCCTCATCTTTTTTGTTAGTTTTCGAGCACTCATCTTGGTCTATGACCTTAAGACACCGGGCCGCGAGGATCATGTTGCCAATCGCGCGGCAATCGATTGTTTAACGGGAAGCGACTTTGCCAAAGAGCAATCCCCCAATGACGAGGTCGATAGTCGATCCGATCAAGATCACGTCCTCGCTGAGCGGGTAATTCAGCTTTTAGGTGGCGTTGGCAATATCGTGGGCGCAACCAACTGCGCCACGCGCCTGCGCGTCGAGGTCGCAGACCCTTCCATCGTTGCAGATAACGCGTCGTTTGTCGCGGTGGGCGCCAAGGGCCTCATCATTACGGGCAAGACCGCCCAGGTGGTCATCGGCATCTCCGTTCCCCGCGTTAAAGAGCATTTTGACCAGATCATGGGCCTCGAGCCGGAATTTGTGCCCACCACCTCGGCCTCCCCTGCCGCCAGCGCAGCCCATAAGCGCGGCGATATCTGCTTCTTCGATATCGACGGAACGCTCGCCTGGCAAGACCCCAGGCTCGCCCAAGACCTTCCCGAAGACGAGCGGGACCTCTCCCCCTATCCCAACGAGGCGGTTTCGCAGGCAATCCGCGAGTTTGTCGCCAACGGCAACATGGCCTTTATCTGCACGGGGCGCACCCTCAGTTGCATCCACCCCAAACTTCTTGAGCTGCCCTGGACCGGCATCGTCTGTCTTGCGGGCGGTTACGCCGAGATCAACGGACACGCAGTTCGCGATCTGTCGATGACGCCCAGTATGCTGCAGCGTCTTGCCCCCTACCTTGAGCAATCGGGCGAGGTCATCCGCTTTGAGGGCCTCAACGGCGTCGTGCGCATGAGTGCCGATGCCCCCGATGCTCCCGGATACGCGCGCACCCTGGGCGACGCAGTCACGCAGCTGCAACATTACAGTGCCTACAAGATCTTGATGTCTACATCGCTCGCCAACCACATCGCTCAAGATAAGGCACTTGAGCCGTTGTTGTGCTTTAACGAGCTCGAACTCGAGGTAACCGAAATCTCGCCCCGCGAATGCACGAAGCGCGGGGGCATCCAGTCTGTACTCGACGCCCTCGATCCCCACCATGGAACCGTATACGGCATCGGCGACGCCAGCAATGACGTCTCGCTGATGAACGCCGTCGATGTCGGTATCGCCATGGGCAATGCGCCAGACTATCTCAAAAAGCGCGCCGACTACATCACCGACTCGGTCGACAAAGATGGCGTCGTCAAGGCGCTCGAGCACTTTAGGCTTATATAAGCAGCCGGCACGCGCACGCGTCCCGTTTCTCCAAATCGCCAAAACAGACGCGCCGGCAACTCCAATGTGGCAATATGGTATCTGCACACCGCAACGATGTAACCCAAGAAAGAATGCGAGAACCCGTGTCCAGTCCGTTTACCAGCTTTTTAGCCCAGCACTTTGACCAGATTAACGACTATCTGGCCACGTTCTTTGACGGACAGGCGACCTCTGCCGATATCGAACGCTACCTGTACGCGCCGCTCTCGGCTTTTACGGCCAACGCCGGCAAGCGCCACCGCCCGCTTATCTGTATGCTCGCCGCAACCGCAGTGGGCGGCAGCTTTGAGAGCGCCCACAGCGCCGCGGCAGCCATCGAGCATTTCCAGTCGGGCGCGCTGATCCACGACGACATCGCCGACAACGGACAGCTTCGTCGAGGCAAGCCCTGCATGCACCTTACCGAAGGCACGGGGCTTGCCATCAATTGTGGCGACCTGGCGCTCACCATGGTCACCAAGACGGTTCTCGACGACCCTACGCTTGAGTCCGACGTGAAGCTGCGCGTGCTCCACGAGCTTACCGAGATGATCGTCCGCACCATCGAGGGTCAAGCACTCGACCTGGGTTGGGTCCGTGACGGGCGCTTTGATATCTCGGTTGATGACTACCTGGACATGGCGACGCACAAGACCGCGTTTTACAGCGGAGCCACGCCGCTTGCCGCCGGAGCCATTATCGGCGGCGGCAGCGATAAGCAAATCGAAGCGCTGCGCGCCTTTGGCCTGCACACGGGCCTTGCCTTTCAGATTCAGGACGACCTGCTCAACCTTGTCGGCACTAAGGAAGCCGCCAACAAGGACTTCCGCACCGACATCACCGAGGGCAAGCGCACGCTTGTCGCCGTACATGCCCTCTCTGATGAGCGCTACCACGACGAGGTCGAGGCGATTCTTTCCTCGGGCACCGATGATCCCGCGCAGCTCGCACGCGCCGTGGAGATCTTCCAAGAGACCGGCTCCATCGATTACGCCCACACTTACGCGCTCGACCTGACCGCTAAGGCCAAAGCGGCCATCGAGAACGTTGAGCTTGATCCGCACGCACGCGAGCTGTTCCTCTCCATGGCAGATTTCTTTGTGGAGCGCCTTAACTAACGGGGGTTATAAAACCTGTCAGCAGCGTATTTAGGCACAACTTGCTACACTGTTGAGTGCATGTTTATGCATCCCTTTGCGTTGTCTATCCGACAGACGCTCAAATAGTACGAATGGTACGCCGAAAGGGGTTCGTTCATGGAACCTATTACAACGGGCATGCAAGGAGCAGCCGTCGAGGACGTGCAGTCTCGTCTCCTGCAGCTCGGCTACACGATTGATGCCGCCGAAGTCACCGACAAGTACTTTGGAGCCACCACTGAGCAGGCCGTCAGCACCTTCAGGCTCGACAGCGGCCTTGCTGCCGGTCATGCCGTCGATATCCCCTGTTGGAGCGCCCTTGTAGACGCTTCGTATAAGCTGGGCGACCGCACCCTCTATCTGCGCATGCCCAATTTCCATGGCGCCGATGTGCAGGCCCTGCAGCGCGCTCTCAACGTTTTGGGCTTTGCCTGTGGCGAAGACGACGGCTACTTTGGTCCGCATACCGAGGCCGCCCTGCAGCAGTTCCAGGAAAATGTCGGCCTGTTTGCCGACGGCATGGCCTTCCAGGACACCTACGCCTACATCAACCGCCTGCACCATGTGTGGGAGGGCAAGCCCTCGGTCACCGAAGCCGAGTCCCGCATCGGTTTTGCTCGCGCCGCCAACGTGCTCGAGCGCTTCCAGATTGCCGTTATCGGCGAGGACCCCATCGCACGCAGTGTTGCGTCGCGCATGTGGAATATCGCCACGGCAACGACCGACAACAGCGGCATGATGCTCTGCGACTCCGAGGTCCCAACCGACGTTGACCTGGTGCTCGAAATCGCAAGCGACGAGCTGCCCGCCGACGCCGCACCGCGCGCCACGATTGCCCTCGCCGAGTGCCACAACCTGGCCCAGCGCATCCGCACCGCCAATGTCGCCGCGCAGCAGAAGCCGGCTCGCATTCGCATTGAGCTCACGGGCATGACGCGCTACAACGGCACCTTCACGGCCAGCGACGCGCAGACACTCGCCGTACGCCTGCTCGATGGCGTTTGCGATGCCCTCGCAGATTAGGTAAACTAAACGAGTTGCTTTTGGGCAACACCACACATTGGGACGTAGTTCAACGGTAGAACTCCGGTTTTTGGTGCCGGCTGTTGGGGGTTCGAATCCCTCCGTCCCAGCCCTTAAGAACACAGCGCTCCAGGCCCTTATGAACCTGGAGCGCTTTCTTGTGGGCAAGCGGAGGGATTCGAACCCGCAAGGGTGCGGAGCTGAGGAAACGCGAAGGCGCCCCAAGCCCATTAGGACCAAGAGCGCCTAACATCAAGAAAATATCAGCCCAGTTCCGAAAAGCGAGCCGCATGCAACAACCAGGTAACCACAGGCCCCGGGAGAGCGGGGACACCGGCTTAGGTTTATCGCGAGTTCCGCACGAACAGGAGGCCACTTAATGTGGCCTCCGTCGTGAGCAGGACTGTAGAGCAGGAAACCTAAGCCGGTGTCCCCGCTCTCCCGGGGCCGAACGCCCTAGTTGTTGAGCATGCGGTCGAAGCTTCCCGAGTCGCCATCCCGATAGTCTGCGGTCATCAGAATCTCCTGCGGAATGCGCCCGCCCTCGCGCAGCACGTTGCGGAACTGCACGCGCGTAACCATGGGCAGATCCTTGATCGTCGCCGCCAGGTTCTGCGGCACGCCCTGGTTGGCAGCCGCGGGCTCGCACTCGCCGCCGGCCTTCACGCGACGCTTATGCTCGGCGAGCATGGCACGGTACATGCCGGCATGCAGGCGAATCTCAACCACATTGGCATTGCGAGCCTGCTCGACAATGCGTGCGCCCTCGCGATCGATATCGCCCACGTAGTAGACGTAGTTAAAGCGATAGCCAATCTCGGCCAGATAATCGTCCAGGGCATGCGAGACGCTCGCCTTGCATCCGCCGCCAAAAATCACGCCGCCCACCTTGATGCCAAAGAGCTTGGCGTGCTTGCGGCCACGCAGTAGCCTGACGATCTCGTCGTAGGTGTCCAGGTTCTCGACCATAATGAACGGCTTGTCGGCTCCCAGCGTAAAGAAGCCCGTAAAGTGCACGGGGCGATTGGGGGCGACCTTGATCGCCTGCATGCTGATGCCCTTTTCGGTCATACGCCTGATCAGGCGCTCACCGTGCTTGCCGTCAAAAGCCTTCTCGTCGTTAAAGATCTGGTAGGCACGCTGGCGGCGCGAGGCAACCGGCGTATCGGCACCTCGGTTCTGCTCGATCCAAGCCTGGATGATTGCGATTTCCTCGGCAATCTTGCGGTTGGACATCTCGTTGTGCTGAGTGCGCTGCGGAGCCTTTTTGCCGTCCTTGCCCTCGACCTTTACGATCTGTGTCTGCTGCTCCTTGATCTTGGAGAGCGCCGTAGGCGTAGGGACAACCTTGAGCAGCTGTCTGCCTAAAACGCGGGCAAGGGCAAACGCCGAGACCTCGCCGTGGGCGGACGACTTGGGCTGCTGGGCAGCAGTATCTGCTGCGGCAGACTCCGGCTTCTTCTGAGACTTGCGCTTAGAATCGCCCTGGGAATTGCGCTCGTGCTTCGGCATAGACGCCTGCTTCTGCGGACGATCGAACTTGCTCTCCTTCGCCGGCTGGCGCTTAGGCTGCCCCGAAGAAACCTCGGCCTTCGCATCCTCGTTCTGCGGCGTGGTCTTCTCGGTTGCAGTCTCGGCATGGGAACTGCGGCCCCCACGATGGCGACGGCGGCGAGGCTTGCTCGACGTGCCCTGCTCCGTCTGCTCATCAGTAGGCTGCTGGCCCTGAGTCTCCGTATCGGACGCAACCTGCTCATCAACAGGCTTCTGTTCACGAACTTCCGACTCGGCAGGCTTCACGGCCTTCTCGGCCCTCACCTCCGGAACCTGATTAACCTTCTCCTGACGCTTTACGGGGTACGCGCGACCTGCAAAGCCGCGACCGGGACGACACGAGTCTGAGGCCTTCTTGGCCGGCTTCTCGGAATCGTCCGCAACCTCGGCAGTCTCTTCGGCCTCGCGCATAACATCCTGCTGTTCGGCCCTAAAATGCGCACCGCGGCGACGCTTGGGCTCCTGGATCTTAGCATGCTCTTGAGTGCGAGTCGGCTCCTGCATCCCGACGGACTTTTCCTCGACGGCCTCGGCATCCGTCTCACCCTTTTGAGCAACGGCGCGACGGAAGCGCTCCTGCTGGGCGCGGCGCTGCGCATCGCGCTTGCCACCCCCACCAAAACCGCCGCGTCCTGCCTTGGCCGTAAAGGCACGCACGACGTTCTCATCGAGCAACTCATCGGTATCGACATGCTCGCGCGGAGCAACCTCTTCCACAGCAGGCACGTCAGCAGAATCCTCGACGACAAAGTCTTCGACGGACTCGGTAGGTTGTTCCTGGACATCGCTGATCTCGGCATTGATGGCATAGAACGCCGGGCGCCCGTTAATGCCGCTACCCTCGATCTTGGTCACGATATTTGCCGCGATAAGCTCATCGCGCATCGCCTTGGTGTCACATTCCTTATCGACGGAGCGGAAAATCTGCGCCAGCGCACTCGACTTAATCTTGAGCGCCTTGCGGCAAAGCAGGTCGTAGGCAACCAGCTTGGCACGCTCGGCAGAAAGCGACGTCTGGCTGCTCAGACGCTCAGCCAGGGCATCGACATTATTTTGGTTATCGGAATATACCGTCTTGGCCACGGGGCCCCTTTCATATGTACACATATACGTCTATATGGTACAACGCGCGAGCCTATCCACGCAAAACATCTGCGAGGACGCCCCTGCATCACCCGTTCTCGCAAGAAAAAAGACCGAGTCCGCGTCGTTGCGGACCCGGTCTTTCCGAGTCATATAGATGTGACGCTCAACTCGTCAGGTCGATTAGGCCTTGGCAGCCTCGGCGTCGGCGGGAGCCTCGGCAGCAGCAGTGCGGCCATACTCGGCCTTGCCCATCTCGGACCACTCGGGCTCCTCGTCGGGCATGGAACCAGCCTCCTTGCCGAAGAACTCCTTGAGGCAGTTAACGGCAACGATGAGGCCCAGGACCATCAGCAGGACGGCGAAGACAAGCTGCAGGCCCTTGGTGGCGGCGACGGAGACGGCGGCCGTGGTGGCGGTAGCCGGGATGGTGCCGAAGAAGCCGTAAGCCTGGACAGCAGCCATGCAGCCCATGGCGCTCTGGACCAGCGAGGTGAAGGTGCAGCAGAGCAGGAAGGCGACGGGCACATAGAGCATCCAGCCCTTGCGGCCGGTGCACTTGCAGAACACGGCGAGGGTGATCATGGTCATGCCGCCGAGCAGCTGGTTGGAAGCACCAAAGAGCGGCCAGATGTTGGCATAGCCACCAAAAGCGAGGGCGAGACCGGGAAGCAGGGTAACGACCGTGGCGAACCAGGGGTTGCCGAGGACCTTCATGTAGCCGGCCTTGGACTCGATGGCCAGGGCATCGTTGGTCTGGGCAAAGAACTCGGAGAACGAAGTGCGGGCGATGCGGGCGACGGCGTCGAGCGAGGTCAGGGCCAGAGCGGAGACGTTCATGGTCATAAAGACGGTAGCGAGCGTGCCGTCAACACCGAAGGCCTGCATACCGCGGGAGATGCCAGCGGCGAAGATCTGGAACGGGGTGGAAGCGACACCGGCGTTGAGGGCGCCGGTACCGGCGGTGTTCATGTCGGAGAACATGATGCCGGCGACGATGATGGCAAGGATGCCGACGAAGGACTCGACGATCATGGCGCCGTAACCGACCTTGACGGCGTCCTGCTCCTTCTCGACCTGCTTAGAAGAGGTGCCGGAAGAAACGAGGCTGTGGAAACCGGAGAGAGCACCGCAAGCGACGGAGACGAACAGGACCGGGAACATCATGCCGGAGGCAGTGGAGAAGCCGGTGAAGACCGGAGCGGTGATAGTGGCCTGACCGTTGACGCCCAGGACGACGATGCCGAGGACAGCGCAGACGATCATGACGATCATCATGATGGAAGTGAGGTAGTCACGCGGGGTCTTGAGCATCTGGATGGGCATAGCGCCAGCGAAGACCAGGTAGACCATGACGACGGCGAACCACTGGAACTTATCCAGGTAGACCGGGAACTGCATACCGACGGCGAACATGAGAACCATGAGGACAACGCCGGTGACGAACTCGGCAGCGCCGGTGAGGTTGAACTTCTTCTGGGCCCAACCAAAGGCGATAGCGACGAAGGTGAACAGGATGGAGATGGTACCAGCGCAGCCGGCGGCATAGGACTTGGTGAAGTCGATGGCACCGGTAGCAGCACCAGAAGCGTCAACGGCCGGGGTGAACATGAACGTCTTGCAGACCATGTCGGTGAAGGCGGCGATGACGATGATGCAGAACAGCCAGCAGAACAGCAGGAACAGGCGACGGCCGGTCTTGCCGATGTACTTCTCGATGAGCTGAGCGAGCGACTTGCCGTTGTTCTTCATCGAAGCGTACAGGGCACCAAAGTCGTGGACGGCGCCAAAGAAGATGCCGCCGACGAGGACCCAGAGCACGACGGGCAGCCAGCCAAAGGCCATGGCGACGATCGTACCCGTAACAGGGCCAGCACCGCAGATTGAGCTGAACTGGTGCGAGAACGCGGTGAAGGCGGAGACGGGCGAGAAGCTCTTGCCGTCCTTCATGCGCTTGGCCGGCGTGAGGGCCTCTTTGTCAACGCCCCACTTGTTGGCCAGCCAGCGGCCGTAGCCCAGATAGCCGCAGGCGAGCACCGCCGCGGCCACAACCATGAGCAAAACTCCGTTCATTACATTTCCTCCTCTAAAAAGAACTTCCTAGACATAAAAAATGAGGGCCGTCGGTTGCGCTCGACGGCCCTCATCTTTATCAGCCGCCCGTTATCGTACGGGCTAGCTGTATGTGCTAACCCGCATCAGATAATTACTACGCTGATAATGTTTAGCTGATGCGTGAACATGTCTAAGAAATCCTCTTCAATCATGATGCGAACGATCCGTGCGTGTTCACATCCCCCAGTGGTTGAAAAGGAGTATGAAACTTTAGTTACCTAAAGTCAACGCAAATTTGTAATGAATTTTCAACTTTTTTTGAAATTCTCGGTATAAAACGCCGCTGACCTCGGACTTTACCGAACGACAGTTTTTGCTTGAGAGATGCTCCTCGGGGGCGGGGCGGGCGCCTGCCGCCATATATGAACTTTCCTGCTCAGACAGTCCTGCTCACGACGGAGGCCACATTAAGTGGCCTCCTGTTCGTGCGGAACTCGCGATAAAGTTCATATATGGCGGCAGGCGCCCGCCCCGCCCCCGAGGAGCTCCCATCCCAAATGTGCGGAGCAAAGCTCCGCACACCAACTTTTTCTTTCAGCTAAAGAACGCCGGAAATTCGACGCTGGTTTGTTAACCTTGCCGGACGTTGTCGACGCCAAACCAGCCCAGAAGCTATATCGATACAGAAAGGTCCCCGGACGGAGGGGCCGGATATAAGGTTTATCGCGAGTTCCGCACGCAAAGAAGGCCACTTAATGTGGCCTTCGTCTTGCGCAGGACTGTAGAGCAGGAAACCTTATATCCGGCCCCTCCGTCCGGGGACCGCGCCGTACCAGCTACAGCGTCATGTTTGGATCGGCGTCGACGTCGAACGGCGAGATTTCACCTCGGTCGAATTTACGGCGAGCGACCTCCGCAATCATGGCTGCGTTATCGGTACAGGCAGACAAGGGCGGCACCGTTACGCGAATCCCCTGACGCCCAAGCTTCTTGATCATCATCTCGCGCAGATGCGGGTTGGCCGAGACGCCGCCACCGATGCAGTATTCCTTGCATCCGGTAGCGTGCAATGCGTTTTTGGCCTTCTTGTACTGCACGTCAAAGACAGCTGCCTCAAACGAAGCTGCCAGATCGGGCAGGTGAATCGTGCGCCCGGCCTTGGTCTCCTGTTCAATGTAGAGCGTCACAGCGGTTTTAAGGCCCGAAAGCGAGAAGCGATAGTCTCCTCTGCTGTTAAGCGCACGGGGGAAATCGATCGCCTTGGGGTTGCCCGTCTCGGCCAGCTTGGAAATGATGGGGCCACCGGGATAGCCCAGACCCAACGCCTTGGCTACCTTGTCGAAGGCCTCGCCCACAGCGTCGTCGAGCGTCTCACCGAGCACCTCGTAGTCGCCCCACGCCTTCACGTGCACGAGCATGGTGTGCCCACCCGAGACAAGCGTGAAGATAAACGGCGGTTTGAGGTCGGGTTGCGCCAGCAGGTTGGCAAACAGGTGCCCCTCCAGATGGTTGACGCACACGAGCGGCTTGCCGGCAGCGTAGGCAAAGCCCTTGGCGAAGGCGACGCCAACCACGAGCGCGCCCACCAGGCCCGGGCCCTGTGTCACGCCCACGGCGGCAAGCTCGCTGGGGGCAATGGCTCCATCCTCAAGACCAAGCGATGCTGCGGCATCCTCGAGCGCCGCATCCACGACACTCACAATCACCTCGACGTGTTTGCGCGAGGCGATCTCGGGCACCACGCCGCCAAAGCGGGCGTGAAAATCAATCTGCGTCGACACCTGGTTGGCCAGCATATTGCCATCCGCATCGATAATCGCCACGGCCGTCTCGTCGCAGGAGCTCTCGATAGCGAGCACTAGGCGGCGGCGCTCAATTTCGGCACGCTCCCCCTCGGAGCGCCCAGGCGCAGGCAGCGGCCACACGCGCTGCTCTGCCGCCGTCGGCTCGGGCGAAGCATTGTCGACCGGAAGTACCAGGGGCAGCGGGGCCGTCATGACGATGGCGTCCTTGCCGGCACCATAGTAGCCGCGGCGACGGCCAGCCTCGGTAAAGCCCAGAGCGTTATAGAGCGCAATCGCTCCCTCGTTGCCGTCCTCGACCTCGAGCGAAGCCGTGGTGCAGCCGAGCATCTGGGCATCATAGCTCACGTGCGACAGCAGCTTGCGGGCAATGCCCTCACGGCGATGTGCCGGGTCGACGGCGACATCCAGAATCTGCACATCACCGTCCACGACCATACCGCCGGCAAGGCCCAGTAGCTTGCCGTCGTCGTGTGCCACCCACCAACTACGCGGCGCAGCGACGTCCTCGCCCAGTTCGGACAGGAACATGCCCGGCGTCCACGCCTCGTGTCCGGCACCTTCAAAGCAGGCAGCTTCCAACGCGCTCGCGCCCTCGGCATCCGCCGCGCCCATGGGACGGAACTGCAGATGACGACCGGCGAGCTCATCGGCAACGCCCGTAATTCCGCTCTGCGCACTCTCGGCAAGACCAAGACGCTTGCGCTCGTTTTCCTCGGCATCCGAAAGGCGCGTGTAAATCGGCAGGACGCGGGCCGGATCGCCGTCACCCGCAGCGTGCGCGAGCAGCAAGCCCTCGCCCGAAGGCCACCACAGGTCGCGCTCCACGCAGCGGGCGGTCTCGTCCTCACCCAGCAGCTTGCCATAGCGCACGAGACCGTCACCGGTCAGCTGAACCTGGTCCCAGTCCGCTGCTCGGCGCCACTCATCGAGCGCCACGGCGGCCTTGACCACGTGTTCGCGCTCAAATTGACGCTCGGGACCCTCATCGACCAGCATATACAGCGCCGGATATACCTCACCGCGCATAGCATCGGCCAAGATACCAAGCTTGCCGCGCACGCCAGCCTTCCACGCCGTCCAAGCGCAAGCGTCGAGCGTCGACACGCCCAGCAGCGGAACATTGGCACCACGCGCGAGGCCCTTGGCAGTGGAGATGCCGATGCGCACGCCCGTAAAGGACCCCGGGCCGCGGCCGACCACATAGCAACCAACATCGCTGCGATCCAGACCGGCTTGAGCCAGCACGCCATCAACGGTATTCACGAGCTCAACGTTGGCGTGGCGGCGACACATGTGGTCGCCACTCACGAGCTTCGTCTCGCCCGTCTGTCCATCAATCCAGCTTGCCGCGCAGGCAAGCATGTCGGTCGAGGTATCGAGCGCCACCACCAGCGCGTTGTCGTTATGCAAGCTCATCTTGTACAGCCTTATCAATCAAATGGGAAAGCTCCATTGCGCGGTCACCGTGCGCTTCAAGCGTTATCGTTCGCACATCGCTGTCGCCCTCATCACGCTTGAGCGTCACCGAAAGATACTCATCCGTCAGCTCGTCCTGGAATTGTTCGCCCCATTCCAGCAGGCAAGCACCCTCATAGCCCAGCACATCGAAAATGCCCGTATCCTCGAGCTCGTAGGCATGCTCCAGGCGGTATAGATCAAAGTGAAACAGCGGAATACGACCTTGATCGTGAACGGCCATGAGCGCAAACGTAGGGCTCGTAACCATATGCTCATCGCCCAGCCCGCGCGAGACGCCCTTGGTAAAGTGAGTTTTGCCCACTCCCAGGCCACCGGTCAGGATGAGCACATCGCCGTCCTCAAGGCACGGTGCAATTAGCTCGCCAAAGTACTCCGTATCGGCAGCGCAAGTCGTTTTGTAAGTACCTACCCCCAAGCGCTCCAGGGACATATATGCTCCTTATTATTCCGAGGCGCCCTCTGGTGCGGGATGTCGCTCCAGATAATCGCCCAGCATCTTAAAGTCTTCCTCCAGCAGCTCCTGCCACGCCGGATTGCGCAGCGCTGCTGCCGGATGAAAAGTGGGCATTACTACAAAATGCCCCATCTGGTGGAACCTGCCGCGCAGCTTAGTAATGCCAATCTCGGTCTTAAGCACAAAGTGCGTCGCGGGGTTGCCGAGCGTCACGATAATATCAGGCCAGATGCTTCGAATCTGCTCACGCAAAAACGGCGAGCAAGCCAGCACTTCCTCGGGACGCGGATTGCGGTTTCCCGGCGGGCGGCACTTAAGCACGTTGGCAATGTAGACGTCTTCGCGTTTGAGCCCCGCCAGCGACAAAATGCCGTTGAGGTCCTCGCCTGCCGCCCCCACAAAGGGCTCGCCCTGCAAATCCTCGTTGCGACCCGGCGCCTCACCGATAAACATGACGCGAGCGCGGGAGTTTCCCACGCCAAACACGATATTGTGACGCGACTGGTAGAGCTGGCAGAGGTGACAATCGCCCAGAACGGCCTCAATCTCCTCGAGTGCGACCTCACGTGGCGCCTGATGGCTATGACCGGGGATGTGCATGACGCCCATAGCGGCTCCTACACGTAGACCTTGTCGAGACGCATGCCAAAGCCGCAGGCGACCTCGTAGTTAATCGTTCCGCGCAGTCGGGCCATCTCGTCCATAGTGATCTCGGCATCGCCATCGCGGCCGACAATGATCATCTCGTCACCATACTCGGCCTCGGGAATCTCGTGTGCCGGGTTGGACTGAATGGCGACCATAAACTGGTCCATGCAGATATTGCCAACCTGATGCACGCGCTCGCCGCGATACAGCACATCCATACGATTGGAAAGCGTACGCGATAGGCCATCGGCATAACCGATCGGCAGCGTGCAGATCTGAACGCGCGTACGCGGTACGCGGTAGGTAAAACCGTAGCCCACGCCCTCACCCATCGCAGGGTGCGCCACGCGCGTCACACGCGCATGGACGCTCATAACGGGATCAAGCTGCATCACGCGGCCACTCAGCTCGCACGGCTGCATGCCATACAAGCCAACGCCGGCGCGGATCATATCAAAATGCATCGAGGGGTCGAGCATCGAGGACGGCGTGTTGGCGCAGTGCACGATACCGCACTCAAAACCCGCATCCTTAATGGCCTGAACGGCCTCGGTAAAGCGCTGGCACTGCAGCTTGTAGTCCCAGCCCGAAGGTTCATCGGCCGTGGCGAAGTGCGTAAATACGCCGTCGCACTGAATACCGCGATGAAAATTTATACCGCGGACAAAGTCGACAACCTGCGTGTAGTGAACGCCGATACGATTCATGCCCGTCTCGATGGCGAGATGATACTTGCCAACTTTGCCCGCCGCGACGGCACATTCGCCATACGCAAGAGCAAAGTCAGACGTATAGACCGAGGGCATGATATCAAACTCGAGCAACGTCGGAATGGCCTCGATAGGCGGCTCGCTTAGGATGAGGATGGGTTTCGTAATCCCGCCCTGTCGGAGCTCAACGCCCTCGTTAACCGTCGCCACGGCAAACATGTCGGCACCGGCCGAATACATGATCTTGGCGCACTCAACAGCTCCATGACCATAAGCATCGGCCTTGACCACGCAGCACAGGCGCTGACGTGGATTCAGCAAGTTCTTATAGGCCCTCGTGTTGCGACGGAGCGCCCCGCGGTCGATCTCGACCCAGGACCAGCGCGTCAAATCGGCTTTATTCATGATTAGTCATCCGACCCTTCGTCCATGATTCCCAGATCTTCGAGCGCATCCTTTGCCGCCAGTTCCATGGCAGGACCGATCAAGTCGATAAGATCGGTCGCGATGACGCTCTTCTCACCATACTCCGTCGCCGCGGCAAAACCGGCGTAGCTGTGAAGTGCGACGGCGTACGAATACAGCAACTCCCAACGATCCATCTCGTCGCGCATGGTGGCAAGCGTGCCGGCCAAAATACCCGCGAGAACATCACCCGAACCGGCAGTTGCCAGAGAAGCCGGACCCGAGAGCGGCAGCAGCACACGCTCAACGCCACAGATAGCCGTCGTCGGCCCCTTGGCAATGACCACCAGATTGTCGGAGCCTGCAGCCCAGACAACCTTCTGCGCGGCCGCAATCGCGGTACCAAGGTCGTTCACCTCGTCACCGGCAACCAGACGCGAAAGCTCACGATAGTGCGGCGTCATAACCAACGGCTGCTCGCGACGATACATCTCGGGATTACTATCAATACCGTCAATGGCAATCTTAGCAAGGCAGTTGAGTGCATCGGCGTCCAAAATAAGCGGCACATCAAGCTCGAGCAAGCCCGAAACCACCTGCATAGCGCCGGCAGATGTCGTCATACCAGGACCGCACAGTACACAGCTGTACTTCTTTGCAATCTCGCACACAGTCATGCGCGCAGCGGCGCCAAAGGAGCCGCGGGAATCAGACGGAATAGCAAAGACGGGAATCGAAGGAAGTGCCATGCGAATAAGATTGGCGCAGGCGTCAGGAGCCGCGACTGCCACGTAACCAGCACCCGCGCGAGCTGCAGACTTGGCCGCCATAATGGCAGCACCAGGATATTGCGCAGATCCGGCGACAATAAGCACAGAGCCACGGGAATACTTATCGATATTCGTAGGTAGTGGAGCAAAGTAATCAACTAAGTCACCGGGCTCGACAATCTCGGCGGCGTGGTCGACATCATCGATGACCTCGTCAAGACGGTCGTAAAGATTGCCGCAGATCAAATCGCCAGCATACTCAGGGCCATCAGCGCTATACAGACCAATCTTGGGCGCAATCATCGTCACCGTATGCTCGGCACGAATGCAGTCGTCATCAACAACGCCCGTCTCGGCATTCAGGCCCGAGGGGACATCAATGGATACGACACAATCGGCGCATTCATTGACCGTAGGAATCCAGATGGAGAACGGCGCACGCAGATTCCCGTGGAAACCGGTACCAAAAATGGCATCAACAACAACATCGGCCTTATCGATCAAAACCTCGAGTTCGTCACGCGAGGGGCCGACACAAACGTGCACATCGCGGCCGGCAGTACGACGAGCAACATGACGTGCCAGAGCAGCAGGAATCTCATCCGGCTCAACCGGAGAAACGATATCGACGTCCACACCCTTATGGCTCAGAATATCGGCGGCAACCCAACCGTCGCCGCCATTATTACCAAAACCGACCAGAACGAGAACCCGATCGGGATTGAGCTTCAAGACCTCGTTGGCGGCAAACTCACCCGCTAGCTCCATAAGCTCGGCCTTCGAAGTCCCTTCGCGTTCGATGATGTCCTCGAGACGAACGACTTCTTCGGTACTCAAAACCGGTTTCATCTATGCTCCTAGCGTATCTTGCGAAGCATCGCCCAGGTGCTCCGTCAATGCTGAATTCTGCAGCTGCTCAAGCTCATCTAAAACAGAGCGAGCCTCTTTAAATGTCTGCGCTACGCGTTCCTTGGTGCTCACCTTTTCTTCCTTAGGCTTAGGTCGAGCATCTTCGGTAATCGCGATGGCATTCGCAACGGCTAAGTCTCCTGTAAGCGTAATGGAAAGAGCGACCTCAACAACACCCAGCTCTTGAGCGATCTCGAGTGCACGGCCCGAAAGCAGCGCCTTCGGTTTGCCGAGTTTATCGCGCGTTACCGAAACATCCTTGCGACCCACGCCTTGACTAAAACCCGTGCCAAGAGCTTTAAGCACCGCCTCGCGCGAAGCAAAGCGGCTGGCATAGTGAGCAGCGGGACGCGATGATGCATCGCAATAAGCACGCTCTTCTTCGGTAAACACACGCCGAGCAAACGACGGCGTCTTTTCAAGAATTGATTTCATACGGGAAATCTCGACGATATCAACGCCGATACCAGCTTCAGCCATGTTCACCTCCATATCGCACAGACTAAGTTATTGTAGCCCGTTCACAGAAGATGCGACAAACGAGGGTTATAAAACACAGCTACTATGTGAGACAAAAGCCCGCAAACGCAAAAAGGGGGAGGCCGCGAGGCCTCCCCCTTCTTCAGTTTCGCTGACGGCTCGGTGCCGTCCACCGGTCAGCGGCGCCCTGGCCTCCCACGGGCTGACCCCGCAGTACTCTCGGCGCGATGGGGCTTAGCTTCCG
>DBFANS010000019.1:0-5679 GCA_048233475.1 Collinsella aerofaciens
GGGCGCCGTGACCCTTCCCTGGGGCGAGGGCGAGGACTTTGACGGCATCATCGACCTGGTGCGCATGAAGGCGCGCCATTGCAACGGCACCGAAGCCGTTGAGTCGGAGATTCCCGAGGAGTATCGTGCCCAGGCCGAGGAAGCCCATGACCATCTGTGCGAGCTGGTGGCCGAGGCTGACGACGAACTGATGATGAAGTACCTGGAGGGCGAGGAGACGCTGACGCAGGAGGAGCTTGAAGGCCTGCTGTCGAAGGCGATCGCCGAGCGCATCTTTGTGCCGGTCTTTGCGGGCGATTGCATTAAGGAGCAGGGCGTCAACTCGCTGATGGACGACATCGCCACATACTTCCCGGCGCCGACCGACTACGGCGAGATGCCGCTTATCGACGGCGATTCGCTCAAGATTTCAAGCGACGATGATCGTCCGGTGGCGTTTGTGTTTAAGACCCTGGCCGATCCGCAGCAGGGCCGCATCAGCTTTATTAAGGTGCTGACGGGTACGCTTGAGCCGGGCCTTGAGCTGGTCAACGCGCGCACGCGCAAGGGCGACCGTCTGGCTCACCTGTATGTGATGTGCGGCCGCGACATGACCGAGGTCGGTCACGCCTATGCCGGCGACATTATCGTGGCACCCAAGCTGGCGGCCGAGACGGGCGATACGCTCTCGATTACCGGCAAGGTCGAGGCTGCGGCGTTTAAGTTCCCCAACTCGCAGTACCGCATTGCCATCGAGGCCGAGAATCGCGGGGACGAAGAGAAGCTCTACACGTTTATCGAGAAGGCCTGCAAGGCCGATCCGACCATGAGCATCGATCGTGACGAGGAGACCGGCCAGACCATTATCTCCGCCGTGGGTGAGGCGCAGGTTTCGGTGCTGCTCAACCGTTTGGAGGACCGTACCAAGGTCGTGGCCAAGAGCGTGCCGATCCGCATTCCGTATCGCGAGACCATTCGCCGTACGGCAAGCGCGCAGGGCCGCCACAAGAAACAGACTGGCGGTGCCGGTCAGTATGGCGACTGCTGGCTGCGCGTTGAGCCGCTCATTGGGCCCGACGGCACGAGCGATGGCTATGAGTTTGTAGACGAGGTCGTGGGTGGCCGCATCCCGCGCTCGCTCATCCCCGCCGTGGACAAGGGTGTCCAGGAGACCATGAAGGACGGCATCATTGCCGGCTACCCGCTCACGGGCATTCGCGTGGCTGTGTACGACGGCTCGTATCACAGCGTCGACTCCAACGAGATGGCGTTCCGCGCGGCGGCTCGCATCGGCCTGCGCAAGGCGTGCGCCGATGCCGACCCGGTGGTGCTGGAGCCCATCGAGGAAATCACGGTGACTATTCCCGAAAGCTACGCCGGCGCTGTGATGGGCGACATCTCGGCATCGCGCGGTCGCGTGACGGGTATGGAGACCGATGAGCGCGGCGACACCGTGGTCATTGCCCAGGCGCCGCTGGCAGAGCTGACGGATTATTCGACGCGCCTGCGCTCTATCACGCGCGGCACGGGTGACTTTACCATGAAGCCCGCTGGCTACGAGCAGGTTCCCTACGATGTTCAGGCCAAGCTGGTCGAGCGCTATGAGGAGGGCCGCGCCAAGTAGCGTGTGGTTTTGCCTGCAATGTGGACGCTGACGAAAAGGCCGCCCTGGGTAATCCAGGGCGGCCTTTTTTGATCCCATGGGGACGGAGGAAAACGAATCATTTTTGGGTTACGGGCGGTGCGGTCGGCACTAGTCTCCGGATGCCTGGTTGCGGCCGGTGGCGTAGTCGATCTGCACGTGCGGCTGCAGGTTGTAGCAGTACACGTGGAAGCAGAGGGTCTTGCCGTGGTCCTCGACCGATTGCGCCTCAAGGCGCACGCCGCGGCAGACAAGTTCCTCTTCGTTATACATGGGTGTGACGCGATAGAGCACGTGGTTGCCCGTCTCGCGGATGTAGCCGAGAATCTGCTCCTCAAACGGCAGCATGCCTGTCTCGTTGAGATAACGCGTGCCGGTGAGGAGATTCTTGCGGTTGGCGTTTTCGCCGCAGAGCGACCAGGCGATGAGATGGCAGCGGTTGTAGAGGCTCTGGCCCGGAATAAAGTCGTAGCGCTGCTGGCGCCATCCAGCGGGATGGATACGCGAGATATCGCCGCGCTCGCCTTGACCGAGTGATTCGGGGCCCACGCAGGCGAGCGCTTTGCGGGTGCGGCCCAGGCTGTCAAGCTTGGAGAACTTCTTAAAGCAACCCTCTTCTGTAGCGCGCTCGTATTCATCGAGCGTGAATGATGGTGTGCCGAGCGGGTGCGTGCTGTCGGCGCGCAGGGCAACGTAGGGGTTGCCGGCGTAGTCGGGAATGCTGCTGAGATAAACACCGCGGGCGCGGTTGAGGTCGGGGTTTTCGACCTCGTCGATGGGGGTGGCGGCGCTGTCCGCGGAAGCGCCGTCGCCGGTGTCGGTTGTGGCGGAATCGGAGCCATCGCCAGAGTCCTGGCTGTTTTGAGGGTCCGGGGAGCTCGCCGTTCCTGATTCGAGCCGATCGACCAGGTCCGCCTCGTCGTCGGTGCGGCTGGGACTTTCGTTTTGTTTTTCGGCCAGAGCCGCCGCCTGCTCATCGCTTTGCGGCGACAGTAACTTGGGCGCTCCGTCGAGCGATCCCGTAAACAACGCAAACCCGAGCACCACGGCGGTGCCGATGGAAAGTACTTGCTTGTAGGCGGACTTGCGCGACATGGAGGCTCCTGGATGGACGGTTGGGAGTCTACCAGTCTAGCAGGAGCCGGCAGGGGCCGTTCTGTCGAACAAATACTCAAGATTTGGGATAGACGCTACTGATTCATTTGCCTCATATGGAGCTGCGGTGGTTGTGTATGTGGGGCTATTTTGCGTTTCCCCAGATAAAACCCGCCAAAATAAACCTGTCCCTTTTTGGCAGGTTAATCGGGGGACTATTTCACCGCAACTTAGGGCACGGTTAGGGAGTGTGCACCTTAAAGAGTGGTGCCCTTGATTAGAGAGGTCGCGCTCGTCTCTCTAATTGTCTCTCTAAAGAGAAAGCCAGTTAAAGAGATAACATTGGGCTATCTAACAGTGAATTCGATACATCTCTCTAAATGTCTCTCTAAAATAAGGTGCTTATCTCTCTAAAGTTAGAGAGATATACTATACTTTAGAGAGATAAATCTATCGTTTTAGAGAGACGGAATGCCAATGCTGCTGGATGAACCTCTTGGCCTTATCGTTGAGCGCCTTCGCAGGCGGGGGACTGATGACGCATCGGTAGAAGTTAAAGCCTGCACGAATAAATTGAGCGCAGACGTATGGGAGACAGTGAGCGCTTTTGCGAACACTGCGGGTGGGCTCATTATTTTGGGCCTAAACGAAGCCGAAGGATTTGTTCCTTCGGCTAACTTTGCTATCGATAGGGTGCGCGATCAGTTTGTTTCGGGTATCGGAGACGGAGGCTCAGCGGCAGTGGTGACCCATGCGCCACGGTACGAGCTTGATCGAGGCGAGGTCGACGGGCTCCAGGTGCTTCTGGTGCGCATCTTTGAACTTGAGCTTAAAGCGAAGCCTTGCTATATCGGCGCGCGCGGCGTGCAGAACGGTAGCTACAAGCGTGTGGATGATAAAGATATCAAGATGTCACCCGCTGAGCTATATGAGCTGCAGAGTGCGTTGCTTCCGAGCGATGCAGACGGCACGGTGGTTTCGGAGGCAACAGTCGAGGATTTGGATCCAGATGTCGTGCGGTCTATTATCGCAAATCGCCGGCTGCAGACCCCCCGCGTTTTGCGCGGGGCCGATACGCTGGAAAAGCAGCTGGTCAGACTCAATATCACTACAAAGGATGGTGCGGTGAAGCTCGCAGGGCTTCTGTCGGCGGGAATTTACCCCCAGCAGTTCTATCCCAAACTCATGATTGATGTCGCCGTTCATTCCGATGTGGAAAAATCTGCACCCGGGCAACCCCGGTTTATTGACCGCCAGTTGTGCGATGGCCCGATTCCGGCTTGCATCGAAGATGCCCTTGTCGCGATTGGACGGAACTTGCGCAAAGCGGCGATAGTGCAAGGCGCTGGCAGAAGGGAGGATTGGGAAGTTCCCCAGGAGGTTTTGCGCGAGGCCTTGGCAAACGCCTGCATCCATCGAGAATATTCGCCCATGTTTGTGGGGCAGGCCGTGAGTGTCGATATCTATCCAGACAGAATAGAGATCAAAAACCCCGGTGGGCTTTGGGGCGGAAAGACGGTGGACAATCTTGCAGACGGGGAATCGCGCTGCCGAAACCCAAAGCTCATGAGCCTAATGGGGGCGACGCCGTTAGAGCATGCCGAGGGGCCCGTTGCAGAAAGCCAGGGATCTGGTATCCCGGCTATGATTCGCGAGATGGAGTCTCGTTCGCTTGGAAGGCCGAAATTTATCGTTAAGGCCGATTCGTTTACGGTGCTGCTTTCCCGGCACGGGGCGGAGCTTGCTGAAAACCGCACGTGGATTCAGAGCCATGTGGGCACCGAGCTGACGGATCGCGAGGAAACATTGCTCATGTTTATGCGGGAGCATGGGTGCGTATGCGATGTTCAAAAAATACGAGAGGCCCTGAAGTGGGATTCGGATGACATTCGCCTGATCTGCGGGAATCTTGTCGATAAACATGTCCTGTCAAAATGTGGCAAAGACACGTTTGAGATTATCGATATGAGCAGAGAATCGTCAGCTTCGACAGCGGATAGGATCCTGGAGGCTCTCAGCGCCGAAGTGGATATGACGGCGCGAGAAATAGCGGTTGCATCGGGGGTCAAAATTTCGTCCGTCCGCTACCATCTGCCAAAAATGGCGGATAAAGGACTCATCGAAGTAATGGGTTCATCGACGAGCCGCAACCGCCGCTATCGGAAGAAGTAGATGCAGCCGAGTCGCCCCTCTTGTGTCTCTCGAAGTGAGATGGGTGCTAGGGGGGGGGCGACTGCCTCGCGATATTTCCCCAGATAAAACCTGCCAAAATAAACCTGTCCCTTATTGGCGGGTCAGTTAACGCAGTGCAGGTTGAGCATATGCGAGCGAGCGGTCTCCGGGTGCGGTAAGGTGACGTGAAACAAGCGGGCGCTGACCTTTTGGTCGCGCCCGTGAAGTTGAACGTCAGATTGCCGTGTCCGGAGCCCGCGCAGCGCCGAGCAGTTACGCCGTTTGTAAAACGGCGTAACCTAAAGGTTCATGTTGCCGTGAATGTAGGGGGTGACCTCGGGGGAGATATGGTCGCAGCCCAGCTCGCGCAGCGCGGACTCGATGGCGGCGGGCAGCGGGGTCTTGCCCTTGTCGTCGACGGCGTTGCCACCGAGGGCAGCAATCTTGGCGACATCTGCGGGTGCGGCCTCGATATGCATGCAGCCGCCGACCAAGCGCGCGCGTACCTGTGCCAGATCAAGATCGTGCAGGTAATCCTCGCAGGCGCGGATTAAATCGACCTTCTCGCGTGTAAGCTCCTCGCCCGTGGGGACGCGGGTGGCAAGACATGCTCCCGCCGGCAGGTTCCAAACGGGATAGCCCCATGCGCACAGCAGCTCGCGCTCTTCGTCCTTGGTAAAGCCGACCTCCATAAGGGGTGAGCGTACGCCGAGCTCTTCTGCCGCACGCATGCCGGGGCGGTAGTCACCGCGATCGCTTGCATTGCTGCCATCGATGACGGTGGGAAAGCC
>DBFANS010000020.1:0-8460 GCA_048233475.1 Collinsella aerofaciens
GCCATCCCCGAAAAGTCATGCATGCCCGCCTGATCGTAAGGGGGAAGTTAGCAGCGCCTCCGCCGGCGTTTCCATCTTAGCCGATACGATTGGCGTCGTCGATGGACGTCTTGTAGCAGGGACGAAAACCGACCGCCCGGCATCCGCCGGGCGACGCTGCCGCGCCAGTCGCGGCGCGGCCCGAACGAAAGGCGCAGCACATGCGCATGGGTAACAAGGGGCCGCACGGCCGGCCCTGGATATGGCTGATGGCGGTCATCGTCATCTGCCTCGCTCCCGTGATGGATCCCATCGCGGCCGACATCACCGTGACGGCCCTGGCCGTCTGGGCGATGGCATCCAGCCGCCGTTGACGGCGCAACCTGCCGCGGGTCGGAGCCCGCGGCAGGCCCCTTGTTCAGAAAAGAGTCGGCTCGATACCAGGCTCCATCCGATCATCGGGCATGGCCTGTGAATCATGGCTGCGTCTGGCCACCTCGAATGGTGTCAGACCATCGTGGGCCGCCTTATACGCATCCAGTTCAGCCCTGGCTCGTTCCGCCGCAAGTTCACCGCGCTCGATCTTGATTTGCTGATGGCGGTCATCGCCGTCTGTCTCGCACCGGCGGTGCGAGGCAGACGGCGATGACCGCCATCAGCCAGATGATCGGGCCGCCGCGCGGCCCCTTTCCTGAATCGCGCATTTCTGCGCCTTTCCGTTGGGCCGCGCCGCGACTGGCGCGGCAGCGTCGCCCGGCTGTTGCCGGACGGTCTCTCTCGACCCGTGCTAATGGGCGTCGATCGACAGGAACGATGGTATCGGCTAACATGGAGAGCGCCGGTTGGAGGCGTGCTAACTTCTTCCCATTTTCAAGGCGGTGCGCAACGACTTCTTCGGGGAGATGGCCGAGACCGGTGGGGTGCCCCTGAATGCATCCCCTGTTAGGCGTTGGGCCGGTGTCTTCGGGCACCGGCCCTTTGCGTTCTCTATCTCGATGGGCGTCAAAACCAGCGATGGCATGAACTGGAACCTCCAGGACCTCGTCTACGAGGCGCTGAGCGAGGAATGGGACAAAAAGGGAGCGAACTAGTAAATAAATAAACTTTGTAAGTCCCTCGGTGTACCTAAAGTCCACACCCTTTGGTGGCTAAAGTCCACGGCAGTTATCCACATTCTCGGGTTCCGTTGTTTTTTCTTCTTCGCCTATAAGTATCTGTATACCTGTCTAGCTGGGACCCCCGCTCAGCCCTACTCCCACAAGGGCTGAGGGCACATTCGCCTACCTAAAGCCCCTCAAAACCTACCTAAAGCCCCTCTGTCTACCTAAAGTACACGGCCACTTCTACCTAAAGTACACGGGCTTCATGCTACACTCCTACTTAAAGTACACACTGGATTTTGGCATGAAAATGCCCCCGCGAAACGGCAATCTCCGGGGGCGTGGCAACCACGAAAGGACCGTGATTAGCAATGGATGATGATACCCGTTCCAAGGATTTGACGCTCCCGGAGGACGAGCCGTGGATGTCTCACGGCTTCATCTCGAAGATCGCCGCGCAGGTCTCCCTGCCCTACAGGAGGCCCAAGGATGGCGTCAAGGAGATCGAGCGGCGCAACGGCAGCCTGGTCGTGCGCTACGTGTCCGGCGCCGACTGTCTGCCCTATGGCAAGTATCCGCGCCTGTTCGAGTTGTGGGCGTGCACGATGATCAAGACGAACGACCCGTGCTTCGACCCGGAGACGAACACGCTGCATCTGGGCACCACGTTCCGCGAGTTCCTGCGCCTCATCGGCGTGCAGGTCGGTGGCCGGCAGCTTAAGTCCATCAAGCCCCAGCTGGAGAGGTTGTGCAAATGCGTGTACATCATCAGTAACAACACCGAGAACACCAGCCAGGGCGTGAACTTCACGGTCGCGGAGAAATACCAGATCGATTGGCTGCGGAACGAACCACAGTCGCACGGCCTGTTCGAAAACTGGGTGCAATTGAGTCAGCGATACGTGGACATGCTGCGGGATCATCCCGTGCCGGTTGATCTCAAGGTGATCGCCAGGCTCCGCAAGCCGATGGCCATCGACGTGTACTGGTGGCTGACCAAGCGCGTCTACAACCTGCACGAGCCAGTCACGATCACCTGGCAGCAGCTTTACCGGCAGTTCGGCAGCGATACCAAAGAGCTGTGGAAGTTCAAGCAGAATTTCAAGGATGCTGTGGCCGAGGTCGTGGAGGTGTATCCGTGCAGGATCACGTTGGGGCCGCAGCGGGTGACGGTGTTCCCGAACCGGACGAGCGTGCCCACGGTGGCGCAGGCCAGGGCCGTGGAGCGCCGTAGGCGTCGCGAGGCCCCAGCGAGGCCCGCGGAACGGCGGGAGAGCCCGCGTGAGGACGTGGAGGCCCGGTGGATCGAGGTCAGGGGCTGGGGCAACGTGTGGATGACGTCGGAGCTGTTCGACGTGGGTCAGGCGCGCGCCCATCTGGAGGGGGCCGTCGATCCCGTTTCGTGCCCGGTGTGCGCCTATGACGAGCGTAACCGCGCCCTGCACGGGTACATGCAGGAATCGTTGTTCTGAAACGGCAAAGCCCGTCCGGGCGCGGAGGTTCTAGCGGCCGTGTCCGCGCCTCTGGGGCGGTTGCGCCTGCCATGGGTCGATCTGCCGCTGTTCGGCCTCCTGCTGGCCTGTGCGCCTGTCTGCGCGCTGCCTGATCTCCCTGAGCAGGTCGGCCTTGGTCCTGGGGGCGCTTCGCTCCTCGAACGGGCCGCTCTCCCCCAGGTCCTCGGGCTCGCTCAGGTCCAACGGCTCGTCACCGGACGGCTCGGGTCGGTTCATGTCCTGCGTCGGGTCCTCCGCCGCCCGTTCACGCTGTTCGGCCATGCGCAGTGCGAGGGCCTTCACCTGTTCGGGGCTTGGCTTCTCGCCCTCGGCCCGCTCGGCCTGTTCGAGCCGCCTCTCCAGTTCGTCCACGAGGCCGGTCCTCGGCTGCATGTCGTGGTCGTGGATGGCCTTGGTGGCCCTCATGAGGAACCTGTTGGCCTGGTCCCAGTCGCTCGGGATGTCGGTGTCTTCGAGCCATGGCACCGCCCCGCGCAGCTTCTCGGACTGCTCCCCGGCCACCTGTTCGGCGTTCCGCAGCAGCCTGCCGCGCTTGAAGACGTTCGCGTCCCTGGCCTCGCGCGAGGCGGCTCGCGCCACGTCGATGATCTGCTTGGCGGCCTCAAACTCCTCGGTGCCGTGGCTCCTCCACCACTCCTCGCGGTTCCTCACGTCGGCCTTGGCTCCCATGAGTTTTCCACGGATCGCTGCCGTGTGGTCGGCCCTGTCGGCTTCGAGCTGGCGGCGCGCGTCGCCCTCGAAGTAGCGCCAGTTCGGCTCCCTGGCCGGTTCCGGCCTCGCCTGGCGTTGGCGCAGCTGCCTGATCTTGGCGGCGAACAGCTCGCCCAGGCGGTCGAATATCCGGCCGAGTTCGGTGCGGATGGCGGTCAGCAGGCCGTTGCTGCGCCTGATCTCACGGTTGGCCTCGCACCTCTCGCTGACGCCCCCGGCCCGTTCGATGGCCCTGGCCGCGTAGCCCTCGTGGATGGTGGGTTCGAGGTCGCTGCCCTGGTCCTCGAGGCTCCTGTGGTCGATTCTCGCGGCCTCGTCCAGCCGCGCGTTACAGGTCTTCGCCCAGGATTCGCGCAGGGCCTTGAGCTTGGCCTTCCGGTCGAGCGGGTTCAGGGACACGCTCGTGCGCTTCCACTGCCTGCGGCCCCGCTTGTCGGTCTTCTGCCTGCCGGTCTCGGGGTCGATCAGCGGCACCCGCTCTCCCCGCTCGTCCAGCACGTACTCCATGCGCTGCTTGAGTCTGGCCCAGCCGCCCGTGGCCGGGTCGATCTGCCGGTTGGCGACGAGGATGTGCGCGTGCGGATTGTTGCCCTCCCTGTCCTCGTGGATGGCGTAGGTGGCCGCGTAGCCGTCCGCGTTCAGGTTCTCGCGGATGTACTCCTCCAGCGCCTGCACGCGCTGCCTGGGGGTGAACTCGCGCGGCAGGGCCACCACGATCTTCTTGGCCGGCCTCGCCGTCCGGCCGGTCTCGTGCAGCTCGACCGCGTTGAACAGCACGGCGGGGTCGGCGTACTCGGCCGGCGCGCCCTCCGGCAGCAGGGTGCCGACGCGCAGCACGCGCTCCTTGCGCCCGTAGTCGTAGGTCTCGCCGCGACGCTCGTCATGCACCCGCCTGCCGCTGATGTACGAGAGCGTGGCCGTGGCCTTGGAACCGCTCGCGCGGCTCACGTTGGAGACGGACAGATGGTAGATCGCCATCGGCTTCGGCTCCTTTCGTGATCGGCGCGGGCGGCGGGGTGCGGGGCCTCGGCCCTGCGGCAAGGGGTTCCCAGGGGTGCGGCGAGCACCCCCGGGCCTGCCGGGAGGCTCCCCCGGAAGGGTGGGAATCCAAAGGGCAACGCCCGTGGCCCCCGGAGGGCGCGCTTACGGAAAATGCAACCTCCGGTTGCATGTAAGTGCGCCCTAATCCTTGATTAGGGATTTCCTTGCTGGTAGAATCATATCACCATACGGATGATGCAGACCATGTAAGGAGCCGTTTCGATGGTGAAGAGCCTGGACGAGCAGATCAAGTCCCTGCAGGAGAGGCAGGCCCAGCTCAAGGCCCGCGAGAACGACCTCATGGCGCGGCGCAGGGAACGCGAACGCAGGGCCCGCACCAAGCGCCTGATCGAGGTCGGCGCGATGGCCGAGTCGGCCGCGGGCTTCGAGGGCGGCGACGAGAGGGCCAAGGAGCGCATAGCCCGCCTCGTGCAGCTCGGCTCGCTGGTGGAGCACATGGCTTCCACCGACGTGATGGACAACTACACGAGCCGCGAGGACCTCAAGACCACCGTCACCAAGGCCCTGGAACACAACGTCAGAACCAGCGATGGCATGAACTGGAACCTGCACGACCTGGTGTACGAGGCGCTGAGCGAGGAATGGCGCAAAAGGGACGGCGAGATCAGCGACCCATGGGCCAACGACGAGGCGGACGGATACCAGCCGCCCTCATACGAGCCGGTCAACCCCGAACGCAGGACCGCCCAGACGCCCTCCGATGGCCCATGGGTCGCGGATGCTCGCGTCCGTGAGCGGGGAGAGCTCGTCCGCATAGTTTCTCCCTGAGGGGTTTTCTGGGCGTTTGGGGGCTGTGTGGCGGTGGTCCTGGTCTGTCATGGAGGTGTCTCTGTGCTGTCCTCTGGTGCTTGATCTGAGGTGATTTTTTTCTTTTTTGGCGCTTGCGCCCTTTTATAAAAACTTTTATATATCTTTTAAACCCCCCGGGAGGCCTTACGGCAGTAAGGGAATCGGGCTATTAAAGGGGACTTTTTGGGAGACCAAAGGGGACTTTTTGGGAAGACCAAAGGGGAGTTTTTTAAAAATATCCACATTATGTTAAGTTGAAACCATGTCCAACGAGATCGTGAAGTATTCAAATCAGTTCAATGCCCAAGCGTTGCGCAAGTTCACTGCGCTTGACCTAGATCTGCTGATGGCTATCGCGGCAAGGGTGCGCGATAAGGAGACCGGTGAGGTTACCTTCACTTTCGAGGAACTCCGCCAGTTGGCTCATGTCAAGAAGAACCTCACCGACAAGGAACTGGCGGGGCGGATTGTCGAGGTCAACGATCGTCTGCTCGCCTGTCGGTTCCGGTTCCAGGATGACAGCAGGACGGTGCAGTTCACGCTGTTCTCGGGCTTCGAGACCGATTGGAAGACTGCGAAACTACTGGTTGAGGTCAATCCGCGCTTCTCGTTCCTGCTCAACGACCTCACGTCGCAGTTCACGCGCTTCGAGCTGGCCGAGTTCACGGCCTTGAAGTCCAGCTATTCGAAGGAGTGCTATCGCCGCCTGAAGCAATATCGGCAGACAGGCGTGTGGAAGGTTTCCATAGACGAGTTCCGCCGTCTGCTGGACGTACCGGAGAGCTACCAGGCACGCGACCTGAACAAGCGCGTGCTTAAGCCGATTCAGGACGAGCTGGGGCCATTGCTCAACCTGGTTGCCCACAAGAAGTTCCAGAAGAAGGGATCTGGCCGCGGGGGCCGTTCGCTGGTCGGCTTCGAGTTCGAGTTCGACCCCGAGAAGGTGCCTGGCGGCGTCTCTGCGCCCCGTGTGGAGCTGTCCCCGGGTGTGGTGGCGGACGCGGCCAGAAAGTCCCTCAGAGACGCCGCCAGGGCCGACGAGAGGGCCGAGGCGGAGCGGCGGCGCGAGGAGAACCTGAAGGCCGTGGCCGAGGAACGGGCCAGGCGCGGCGGGAGCGTGCTGATGCACGCGCCGGATGCGGCCAGGGCCGTGGACGTGCCGCTGTTCGACTGATTCGGTTTGTCCGGTAATGATTTTAAGTGTTGCGGGCATCGCAACACCAACACTTAACTCGGGAGGTAACGCATGGTCGCGGATCTTCAGATCGAAGCCGAGGAAGCCAATGGTGGCGTGCTGCTCACCGTCGTGGATTCCGCAAGGCTCACGATGCTGCTCACCAGGGAGACGGCGGCGGAGCTGCTGGACGCCATCGATGCGTGTATGAAGACGGGGGAGCGCCAGACCACGAGGGCCGTGGACGTGTGGAGGGCCGCACCCGATCTGCCGGTGTTCGGCGTGCATGTCAGCATCGACGGCGCTTCGTGGACGTGCGGCGCGGTGCGCGGCTGGGACGTGGACGGTCTGGCCGACGGGTTGGAGGCTCTGCTGGCGTAGCGGGCAGCGACGGAAAGGCCCGTCCGGGCTTTCACATACCATCACGCAGCACTCGGCCAGTCGGAGACATACCCCTCGGCACCGGCGAATCCATGACCGCCGTGCGCGTCGAGGAACGCCTGAGTATCAGGGTCGAGCGCCGGTCCCTCGCCCGGCACCGACAGATCGGGCACGGGCGTCTTCGACACGTCCCTGAGCGACTTCCTCGCCTCATCGGTCACCACGGAGCCGGACAGCTCCACGCGCGGAGCGGGAGCGCCGCCGGGTACCTTCTCCGGGTCAAATTCAAATTCGAACCCGACAAGGGAAGCGCGGCCACGTCCCGGCTTCTTCTTCAGGTACTTGCGATGCACCTTCAGATTCAGCAGAGGTCCCAACTCCTCCTCAATCGGCTCAAGAACACACTTGTTGATTTCGCTCGGCCGATACGATTTGGGTACGTCGAGCAGTCGGCGGAAGTCCTCAAGGCTGACCTTCCACACACCGGTTTGTCGGTACTGCTTGAGCCTCCTGTAGCACTCCTTGGCGTAGCTGGAGCGCAGGGCCGTGAACTCGGCCAGCTCGAAGCGGGTGAACTGCGAGGTGAGGTCGTTAAGCAGGAACGAGAAGCGCGAGTTCACCGATACGGTGAGTGTGCGTTTGGTCGGGCTGGTGACGAAGCCTGCGAACAGGGTGAACTGGATGATGTCGTGCTCTTCGTTCTGGAACTCGAAGTTGAGCGCGAGCAGGCGACGGTTCACATTGGCAATCTGCTTGGCGAACTCATCGTTGGTCATGTTCCTCTGAAGTCCGGCCAGCCGCTTCAATTCTTCGAACGTGAACGCCACCTCGTCCGTGCCCTTGTCCCGCACGCGAGACGCGATGGCCATCAGCAAATCAAGATCGAGCGCGGTGAACTTGCGCAGCGCCTGATTGTTGAACTGGTTGCTGAACTTCACGATCTCATCGGACATGACTGCATTCTACCATAAAAACGAGATTTTTATATTTTCTACCCTTTATTCTCCCAAAACCTCGTTTTTATTCCTCAAAAGCGTCCTTTATTCTCCCAAAACCTCCCCTAAATAATTCCCAAAACCTCCCCTTTAATCTCCCATTTCCTCCCCTTTAATAGTGCGTTTCCCCTACTGCCGTAAGGCCTGCGGGGAGTCTAAAAGAGTATAAAAGATTCTATAAAAAGGGGCTCCGCCCCGATGAAGAGAAGAAACCGACTCAGTTCCAAGGCTGCTGCTGCCATTGCTGTGGCTGTTGGAATCCGGGCTGGTAGCCATAGCCCGGCTGCTCCTGTATCTGAGGCTCTTGGGGCAGGTCACGAACCTGTTCCCGCAGCTCACCCGCCGACTCAGCGCTGGGGAGCCTCACGCCCGCGTCAGAGGCCCATGCGCGCAGTTCGGCGGCATGGGCCTTGAGCATGTCCAGCAGCCTTTGCCGGTTGCCCTCGTCGTTCCAGACGCCCTCGTCGTAGCCAAGCACGCCCTCGCTGGTTTTGACGCCCATCGAGATAGAGAACGCAAAGGGCCGGCATCCGAAGACGCCGGCCCCGCATCCGAAGACGCGGGGCCACGGCCCAATCAAAGGGGATGGCGGGTAACCCATCCCGCCGGCATCGGCCATCCCCGAAAAGTCATGCATGCCCGCCTGATCGTAAGGGGGAAGTTAGCAGCGCCTCCGCCGGCGTTTCCATCTTAGCCGATACGATTGGCGTCGTCGATGGACGTCTTGTAGCAGGGACGAAAACCGACCGCCCGGC
>DBFANS010000021.1:0-3882 GCA_048233475.1 Collinsella aerofaciens
AAGGAATTTCTCGGGGCCGCCTCTCGGCGGCCTTGCGAAAAACAAATCCAAGTTAGACCATTTCAAATGGTTCGATGTCTGCCCGGATGCGACACATCTGGTGTGTCCATCCTCGCAGTATCCGGTTCTCAAGGTGCACGCCCCGCGGCTGATCCGGTCCGACCGGGCCGCGCGGCAAGGAGATATATTGCCAGACCGCGAAGCCCTGTGGGACGTCAATTCCACTCTTCACAAGTCCTACACAATATATTGCTTCCTATATAAGTCATAGAAAGGCTGGTGCAGAAATACTGCACGTATCAGATGATGACCCTTTGGTTCAGGAATATATAGAGATCGGTCACCTGTAAGTGTTTATCTACCCGCGCTTTTAGCAATGTAAACCGCGCTTCAGATAAAAAGAGGGAGCGCCGCGCACAACGCGACACTCCCCTAGCGATTCAAGAGAATCTATTAGGCCTCGAGAGCCTTCTTGGCGATGGTAGCCAGCTCGTTGAAGGACTCGATGTCCTCGTAAGCCATCTGAGCCAGGACCTTGCGGTCGAGCTCGATGCCGGCAACCTTCAGGCCGTGCATGAACTGAGAGTAAGAGATGTCGTTCAGGCGAGCAGCAGCGTTGATACGGGTGATCCAGAGAGAACGAATCTCGCGCTTCTTGTTGCGGCGATCACGATACTGATACTGCAGGGAGTGCTGGACCTGCTCTTTTGCATGCTTGTAAGTACGCGAAGCGGCACCGTAGTAACCCTTCGCACGGTGCATAACGGTACGGCGCTTCTTCTTGGCGGCAACAGCGCGCTTAATACGTGCCATGTTCTATCAACTCCTAGACGGTAAAACGAAAAACGGGAACTCGAACTTAGGCGAGACGCGACTTGATGACCTTGCGGTCGGCAGCGGCGATCTCGGTCTCCTGACGGAAGCCACGCTTACGCTTGGTGGACTTCTTGCTCAGGATGTGGCTCTTGAAAGCCTTGGCGCGCATAAGCTTGCCGGTACCAGTCTTGCGGAAACGCTTCTTGGTGCCGCTGTGGGACTTCATCTTAGGCATGAAATACTCCTTAATCGGTTACAGAACACTAGTTACTTGGTATCGCTTGCCGCTTTATCCTCATCGAAGGCGCCCTTAATCGGGGCGAGCAGCATAAGCATGTTACGGCCTTCCATCTTAGGCTTGGACTCGACCGTAGCGTAAGGCTTGAGATCCTCGGCGAGACGCTCGAGAACGTTAAGGCCCTGCTCCGGGTGAGCCATCTCACGGCCGCGGAACATGATGGTGATCTTAACGCGTGCGCCCTTCTTGAGGAAACGCAGAACGTGGCCCTTCTTGGTCTCGTAGTCGCCAACGTCGATCTTGGGTCGGAACTTCATTTCCTTGACCTCGACCTTGGACTGGTTCTTACGAGCAGCCTTGGCCTTCATGGCCTGCTGGTACTTGAACTTACCGTAGTCCATGACCTTGCAGACCGGCGGCTCCGCGTTGGGAGCGATCTCGACCAGGTCGAGACCCTGATCGTCGGCGACGCGCTGGGCATCGCGGATGGCGAACAGGCCGAGCTGAGAGCCATCGACGCCAATCAAACGGCACGAAGATGCAGTGATCTCGTCGTTGATGCGGGTGTCATCAGACTTAGCTATTTTCCCTACCTCCATTCATAAAAAAATAACCCGGCGCTTCTCAGCAACTAGGTCGTACACATAGGCTTCCTCGATTTGAGGAAGGGAATCTAAGTTGTATGACCAGTCAGCTGCTCATTGGCGCCAAAAGGTGGGAACCCTCGGGTTCCTCTTTAGGGCATTGCGGGAACAACGCCTTGCGAATAATAACACGTACAGCGCGTTATCACATTACGTACACGAAAAAGGGGCCTTGACCCCCTTGAACGCTCGCTTGCATGTATGGTGCCCGAGGCGAGACTCGAAGGGCCTTCGCTTCGCGAAGCCCCGGGCTTCGGACGCGCGGCGCCCTCGCCACGCTCCGCTACAAACAGGCCGCAGGCCTGTTTGCATAACGCTTCGCGCGCTCACGCGAGTTCGGCACGAAAAAGGGGGCCGCAACCCCCTTGAACGCTCACTTGCATGTATGGTGCCCGAGGCGAGACTCGAACTCGCACGTTGTTGCCAACGGTGGATTTTGAGTCCACTGCGTCTGCCAATTCCGCCACTCGGGCACGTAATGCGTGAGTTAGTTTATCACAGCTTTCTACCGATTAGTCCGAAAATGGAACTTCGAACATTTCGATGAGTTCGACCGAACGGAGCATCTCGCGCTGGCGGCACCCGCGTCCGTTAACCAAGACTTCGCCCATCTGATTGTCATAGGGATCCTCACGCATGCCATCGAAAGCGGGCACAAACTCGGCCTGGAATCGATCGTTGGCCACCATACGCCACGGGTCGAGATTGCCAAAGTAGTGACGACGACGCCACTCCTCCCCCATCCTGCGCGCCGAGGAGCCAAACGATACGTCGGCGTTAAGCCAACCGGTCTGTGGCGTATAGAACTCAGCCCAATCGTGCGGCCCCACCGAATCGGGCGCAACATACAGGCCGCTCTGCCAACGGGCGGGCACACCCGCGATGCGGCACATGGTGATAAACGTAAGTGCCATAACGCCACAATCACCGCGGAGCAAGTGTGCACAGTCATCGGCAATAGATCCCAAAAGCAGGTACGGTGGCTGATAGCGATAGTCGATATGCTGTGTCAGATAATCATAGATAGCACGAGCGCGATCGAGCGGATCCTCGAGCCCGTCAATAACACGCTCCGTCAGCTGTCGCAGGTACGGCGTAAACGCAATGTGCGGACGGTCCTCGGAAGTCTCCTCGGGCAGAGGCGCGTCCATACAGGGATGCGATGGGAGCGCGCCACCATAGATATCGCAATAGGCGGCATCGATGTGATAGCGATAGGTCACCGAGAATGAGCGATCGGTCGAGGAGACCCACGAGGCAGTGCGCGCCGAGGCGTTTGCGGGAGCAACGACCCCCTCCGGCGTCATATCAAGCATCTCGACCTGAGACTGCTGGCGGCAGGCGGCGGCAATGGGAAGCCACGCGCGAACGGTCTCCCCCTCCAAAGCACCGGGGACAGACACGCATGCCTTAAGCGTAATGGTGCGAGACAGCCCGCCCTGCGACTCCATCTCCTCGAGCATCTGGTTGCGCAGCGCAATTCCATCCGCAGAATCGGGACGCAGACCCGGAACCTCCTTGGGATACACGCGCAAAGAATCAAGGAAGTTATCGAGAACGAACAGCTGACCATCGATAAAGCGCCAGTCAATACGTTTGCGATCGATCAGGTCGTCAAACTGCTCTTCGGTAAACTCAGGCCACTCCTCGCGGATCATCTCGATAGCCCGATCACGCGACACCGAAAAATAAAGCGGCGTCTCGATCATGCGATACCGCTCGGCGCGAACGCAGGCAGCCAGCGAAGGCTCAGGGTTCTGCTCCAAAAGGCGATCGCAGGCGGCAACAGCCTGCGTCAAATACCCGGCATCCTTAAGACGAAGAATCTCGGGCGGCAGTCCAATATCGAGATGGCGAAAGTCATCGCAGCAAACATCAACAGAGCAACCAACAGGACCCTCGTCAATAACCTTCCCATCCGAAGGCAGCACATCAATAACAGCCATACCAAACTCCAAGTCATTAGAACTCTCGAAGCCCATTGTAGCGAGATAAAAAAGAAAGCCCCAACAAAGGGGCTTTCAATACCGATAAACGGTACCTACCTTGATTATCGACTTCATCCGAACACCTCCCACATTCATCCGCACATGTGCGGATGAATGTGGGAACCCGATACCCTGAGGGCCGGATCGGCCGGCCCCGGGAGATCGGAGGACGCCATGTCCGGAAAGAAGAAAAGGG
>DBFANS010000022.1:0-38378 GCA_048233475.1 Collinsella aerofaciens
GACCCATCGAAACACATCTCCACCATTCCTTCAACTGGGAAAATGCCGCCCCCGGACCCCGGGAGGGGCCGCGGGGGCGTTCGGCTAACTGAGGGAATGGCCTATTTGCTCAATGTGTTCGGCTGAGATCGGAAATCAACCGCACAGCCTCGGTTCTATAAATCGGCACGTCAGAGGCATCAGCCGGCAGCAAGAAGTTTTTCACTCAGAGCCGCACGGGCAAACTCACTTGGCGTCATCCCCTCGGCAGCCGCCCGTCGACGAATGGCCTCCTTCATTCCCAGAGGAATCTTGACCGACAGCGTTGCCGTCCCCTCACCTGAGAGCGGGGGCCGTCCACGCACGATTCCACCAACGGTGTGTTCGCCATCCGGAAACTCTCCGCGCTCGTACGACTCACACCACGCGTCAATCATTTCATCCGTTACAACCTGACCATTAGCGGCCGTATACGTCTTGCCCATCATCGACCCCTCTGCCGAGCTCGCTCGATCTCTTGCCAGAATTTCTTCTGAACCGGAGACAGGGCATGAATAATGAGCCATCCACGAATTAGTTCGACCGCAACAAGTTCCACACTTCGACCATCTGGAAGCCATCCAATGGCAAGCCATCTCGGCGGCTCGTCCTCCGACTCGCGGCGAATGCACTCAGTAACCGCGAACCAGGCACCAAGCACCTGCTTTTCCGTCAAGTGTTTTTTTGGCGTTCGGATGGATCTCAACATCCATGCATCTTCTCCTCCATCTTACCCAATTTCGTATGACGAAAGTCCGCCGTCGTCAATCTCTTACGCCGGCGCTTGTTGGAGGGCGGGAGGTGTAGCGAGGATTGAAGGGCGTTCCAATACCGCCCAGGCGCCGGGACAGGAACACATGTGCCAAGGACGGACGTTTTCGTAGCGCGCGAGGATATTGCCGTCGCGATTGATGAAGGCGATGTCGATGGGATAGGCCATAAAACACGTATGGACCGAAGAGCAGCGTGGAAACGCCATGACGAGCGGCAGGCCGTTGGCGGCAACCGGACGCCGTCCCAGCATGCCGCGCAGTCGCACGACAAACGACTCCGCCACCGCAAACTCGGCCGGCGTCCAACCCAGCCTGTTGAGTGCCCGCGCGTAGGCGATGTAGGACGAGACCGCGGTCACATGACCACCCCCGGGCGCCATGGATCGACCGTCACCGCGCGCTCGTGCGACAACGTTGTCGGCGCCCCCAGCGAAACGCCAGCGATGCTGAGAAAAGTCGGCCACGGCTCATAGTACATGGTGCAGGTGTAGGTCCTAAACGTACCGGATAGGGAGAGCAGGCCACCATCCGATGCCTCCGCGCCTTGCTCACTCGACACTTCGATCTGCAAGTCATAGCCTTCCATGGCATTCAGAATTTGAGTCTGAACCGTCGCCGAGGCATCGGCAGAGCTTTCGTCGCCCTCCCCCTCCGACGCCACAGCGTGCGCCAACACGATGTCGGGCACCACGCGGTCGAAGCGCGCGACAGCGCTGGCAAAGATCATGACGTTGTACACGACGAGTGCCAGCACCAGCAAAACGGGCGTAACCACTGCCATCTCAACCGTCGCTTGGGCGCGCTCCTCGCGCAGACGCATGCGGATACTCATTACGACCCACCGCCCAGAACGCCAACCAGCGTGGCGACATCGACGGTGAGCGGGATGGAGCCGCCGCCGGGCAGAGGAATCTCCGCAAGTGTGAACACCGTACCGCTAATGGTGCGTTCGACTTGATATTCCAACGCCTCGCAAAGCGCCTTGGGATCGGTCACGCCCAACGGAATACTTCGCAGTTTGTCTTGCGCTTGAGAGAGACCCGCAATGTCAGACCCCGGACTCTTAATGACATTTGCGGAATCGGTCAGCACCGGCTTTCGCAGGCGCAAGTCGCACGGTTCCAAACCCAGCGCCGCCACGGACGCCGAAACGGTATCGCCGAGCCACGATGCAATGGAGCCCAACGCACCGCTGCCCCCTCCTAGGTCTTTAATCATCTCGTCCATAAGTTCGTCGGCCGAACCTTGGATGTCTCCGTATCCCACGAGTAGCCGTCCCCAAACATCCATGACGCCGTCGAGCACGCCGGCAACGCCGCCCGAGCGTTCCTTCAATGTCGAGAAAAATCGCGAAAGCATGTTGTTTTGCGCCGTCGCCTCATCGGGCGCCAGCACCGCGGCAGAGATAGCACCGCGATCGCCAAGCCTGACTGCCGCGTTAAACGAGGAGTTAAGTTGATCGGGGCTGGTAATGTCACCCGAAACTGCAAAGGCGACCACGCCGTTGCGGCCAGGTGGGGCGATACGCGGGCGCTCGCCGGAAAGCGCTTTAATGGCCTGGTCAAACGCATGGCCCGCACGGTCGGCCTCATCCTCGGTCTGACGCTCAAGTTCGAGTTCTTTGTTGCGGCATTCGACGTAGTCTTCCAGAGCCTCTTTGAATCGATCAAAGTGGTACTCAAAGCCGTTTTCGATAGAAGTCGAAGGAGCCGCAACGGCACCGAGCGACGAAACACCAAAATGGCATCTATTGCATTTGTCCTGCCCGTCATAAGCAGCAACCGAGGCCAGCCCGCATGGCGCCCCCTTCTTATAGTTGGGGCAACTCGTTCCGTAATGCAGATACGTCTTGCCATCGATGGCACTGGTTGGCCACACCGTATCGGTATAGAGTTCCGTCGCTCGCACCTCGTCAGTGTTGCGCGGCAACAGCGGGATATAGGAAGCGACTTCATCTCCGTCCTCGGTTACATATGCACGATTGACCTCTGCACTCGCATAGGTGTAAAACGCCTTGCGCGCCGCCGACTCCGCCTTCGTCTCGACGCTTGAACCCTGCGGTTTTTCGTCTGCCAGGCGTTGACGGTAGTAGGTCTTCGCGCGGTCGAGCGCCACCTGTGGCTCCCACGAAATGCTCGAGGCATAATGCGGGTTCTGCTCACCCGAGAGCTTTGCCAAACTCCTCGCACGTTCCCACATGCATGAACAGCTACCGACCGAAGCCGGAACCGATCCACCGCAATCCGCAAGCCAGGCGCGTTCTTTTGCTTTCGCCGTCTCCTCCGAGGCCTTCTGCAGCTCATCTGCTGCGCGCTCCAGATCTTTCGATGTGTCTTTAATGGCATCGGTCGAGATCTCAGAACCCTCGAGCGCAACGAAATCCGACTCGGACATCCTGGGCACGGCAAGCGCCGTACCGGTATAGGTCACACTATCGGTATCCTGCGCCGACACCGCCTGCGTGGCACGCGCGGCAATCAGATACGGCAGAGCCGTCTCGATTTTCTGCAAGCCTTCCGATGCGCTTTTGGCAAACTTGTTGCGCGTTTTAATGATCTCAATCCCGGTGTCGACCATATTGCCGGCAACTGGTTCGGCACCCGGGATGAGGATGGCGACCAGGCCCGTCCCGATCGTGGCAAACCCCGCTAGCCCCAGACTCAAGATGCTCGCATCAACCACCGTGGCAGCCGTGTGATAGGACGACACTACGTTGGCACCCGCCAGCGCGCCGCTATCGGCCGCCACCTGGGTGTCCCCCGCGCGCGACATGCTCCATATCGCCGCGGTCGACGAAAACAACAACGTGAGCACCACTAGGATGACCACGGCAGAAGAAAGCGTGGTGTAGGCACCGTCTTCGATAAACAGGTCGATACCGGCGCGGCCCATAAAGCCGCCTCGCTTGCGATGGCAGCTCGGACGGCGCGTCAAAACGCATCTAGACCAGAAACGCTTAATCCCATGTAGCAATCCACGAATCATAATCTCCCTCCAGCCATTCGGGACGTGATTGATATGAGACATCAACCTTGAGCTCAACGTAGCCGCCCTCGGCGGTACCACCCATAGCCTGCGCAAACGCACCGATCACAGGCAACGGCCTGACCTCGCCGGAAACGGACACGGACGAGACGCCACCCGCACCGGCCCGACCAAGCTCGATATTCCACGACAACGGCCCGCCGGCATGAAAGATCGAAACGTTGGGCACCGCGGCAAGCCGGCGGCGGGTGAACTCCTTAAGATCGTCGTCCTCCGCCGTCGTCGTGGTCATGAGCCGCGCGGTCTCGGCGGCGGCAGACTCCATGACCGCGCGCGTATAAAGCAAGCACACTGGTTGCAGTGCGAGAAGGATGAGCGTCAGAAACGTCGGCAGCAAAAAAGCGGCCTCGACCGTAGACTGCGCCCGGTCCTCGCGCGCGATATCAATACAACGCGATGTCCTTAGCGCCCGCAGCGGCGTCGATAACCGACGTCGAGGCAACGCCATGGGATGCCGCCCGCTCAACCAGCGCCGCCAAGCGCCCATCGGTGCCAGCACGCCAAAGCCCCGCGATCGCCAGCACGATCGATAACAGCGCCACTGTAACGATGGCGTATTCCACAGTCGCTTGGGCAACCTCTTCACGCAGAACGCCATGCATTTCACGATCCCTCCTTTGGGCTTATTGTTTGCGGGACCAGACGCACGGCGCGCAGACGACACGAAGCATCGCCAGCATCCGCGGCAACCGTCACCATATCGACCCAGCCGCGCCCATCGCGCACGATGGCGCCCCATACGTTGCCCTTAATATCGAGATAGCCGCTCAGGGCGAGCTGGGCCGTTGGCACCTCGCGGTAGGCGCGTAACATATCCGCCGCTGCCTCGGTCATCGGTCGGTCCTCGGACCATGCAAGCCGGACCGCAATCGCGTTGTCCTCAGGCGAATCCGTCGCAGTGCCAGACCGCTTGTCGAGCGTCCGCAGAAAGGTTTGCGCCGTGACAGCGACATCCGAATCGTCCGCATCTCGCATCTCATCTTTTTGAGACGCCACCGCCGAATCTGAGCCCGAATCGAAGGCGGCCCCAGGACGCTGCTGCCGCGCGGCGTTAAGCCCCCAAAGCACCGCCGCTATCGCCACGGTCAGGCAAGCAAACACCAGCAGCACCCCGATGGGGCGCTCGCCCTCTACAGGCTGTTGATGCCCTCGCTGATAGCGTTCCATAGATCTTGGACCTTGCCCTTAAATGCGACGATGGCGATAATCGCGATCACCACGAGCACGCCGACCAAGATGGCATACTCGGTGGTACCCTGTGCACTCTCCTCCTGCAGTAGCTCCCCGGCATGCTGGCGAGCGCGAATTGACTGGCAAACAGCCCAGCTCCAGACCTTGCCAGCAACGTCAGTCATCGTGTTCATGTATTCCTCCCTACATCATCCCGCCTGCTCCCAACAGCGGGCCCAATATGGACAGAAGCAACGCCGGCAAGATGAGTGTGCCGGTGGGAATCAGCAGCTTGACGGGCGCACGCTCGATCTCGCGCTCGACCGCGGCGCGATGAGCCGCACGGATCTCGCGACTTTGAGCGGCCAGTGTCTCGGCAAGTGGGGCACCCAGAGCGAGCGCCTGCCCCACCGTGATGGCAAAGGTCTCGAGCGCTCGCACGTCCAGGTCGCGTGCGGCGGCCAACAACTCGTCCTCACGCGTGCCCACGCCCACCTGCCACGCCATGCAGGCCCGCTCAAGTCGATGAGCCAGCACTGACCGGCGGTTGGCGCAGAAAATCTCAAGCGCCGCATCAAACGAAAGACCGGCCGAAAGACCCAAGCGCACAACATCGATCATCTCGGACACTTCGCCGAGCGATACTCGCGCCGGGCCGCCCGCTCCAACCGCGCCCTTCATTCGCGCGGCCAGAGCATCGACCACCGAGCGACCCGCGGCAGCGACCAGCACCGCCTCGCGCTTGCAGGCCTCTGCGATCTTGCGTGCATCCGCCCGATCCAAACCCGTCGCGACAAATACACTCAGAGCGCACAGGCAAGCCGCAACTGCAACCGGGGCGCTCATAGCTCCACCCGCATAATGCGCCGGATAACCACCAGGGCAACGGCGTTGAGGGCAAGACCCAGCACCACAGCGCCCGCGCCGGCAGGCGTCGCAAGACCGCGACGAAAATCTGCCGAAAGCAGCGTCAACACCGCGCACATGCCCGTCGGCATCGCCGCGACCATATGCGCAGACATGCGAGCCTGCGACGTCTTAACATCCAGGTGGCGCTTGAGCTCAATGCGCTCCCCCACCATGCTCGACGCCTCGGACAGTAAGTCGGCAAGCGGAGCACCGGTGCGCTGAGACACCTTAAGCGCCAAGGTCACAAGCGAAAGGCCGGGGGCGTCGATGCGCACGAGCAAGTCATCGAGCGCATCGGTCGCCGAGATGCCGCAATCGATTGCCGCCGCCACCCGCAAAAACTCGGTATGCACCGGTTCTTGCGCATGAGCGCCCACAAAGCGCATGCCCTGGGCCAGCGAATGTCCCGAGGCAAGCGACATGGAAAGTGCGGTAAACGCCTCGGGCATGGCCTCTTCTGCATCGTGTTGCTCGCGCCGGCTCTCAAAGCCATCCCGAGCGGCGCCAACGGCAAACGGAGCAACAAGTCCCAAGGCAAATCCGAGGGGCGATAACGACACCATCGTTAGCAATACGCAGCAGACACCGCTCGATAGCAGCAGAAACGCCAAACGCCCCGAAGCATCCTCGATCGCGAGGCCAAGGCGACGCGCCGGAGCCAGCGATGCCCACGAACGGGCGATCTTTTTCAGCAGATCGTTTTCCACCAGCTCACGCGGCAGCTTCTCTGCCACCGTCTCGAGCGCCTGACGCGCCAGCTCCGCCGGCGGTACCTGCGGCACACGAGGTTCCGCCCCGCACGCCGTCGCAACAGAAAACCCTGCCAAACCCCCTACGACGAGGGGCACAGCGACCTCCATTCGTCCACCTCCTCTTGTGTGAGCGTCCCCGACCGCAGGCCTTCTGCGATAAACGGCGGCTCGCGGTCAAGCTTCCAGGTGCGCTCGGCGGCATCGAAAGTCACATAGCGCTCGAGCTCTACGCCGCCCGACGCGGCGCGACGCACCCCCGAATACGAGGAGACGAAACGCCTGCCATCGGCGTGGCGCTCGGACATCACGATGCCGTCGAGCGCCATGGCAATCTGCTCCTCGATGAGCTCGCTCGGCAGATCGATGCCATAACGTGCAAGCAACGTCAGACGCACCACGGTCTCCTGCTCGGAACCCGCATGAAGCGTGGTGAGCGACCCGTCGTGGCCCGTGTTCATGGCCTGCAACATGTCGCAGCACTCGGCACCGCGCACCTCGCCCACCACGATGCGGTCGGGGCGCATGCGCAGGGCATTGGTCACCAGGTCGCGGATCGTCACCGCGCCCTCGCCCTCAATTGAAGCCTCGCGCGCCTCTAGGCGCACCACGTGCGGATGATGCGCAAACTTGAGCTCGGCAGAGTCCTCGATCGTCACGATGCGCTCGCCGGTGGAGATCTCGCATGACAACGCGTTGAGCAGAGTGGTCTTACCAGATCCCGTGCCTCCCGCAACCGCCAGGTCCTGTCGCAGCGACACAGCGCATGACAGCAGCTGCGCATACCAAAGCGGCAGCGACCCCAGCCCCACAAGCTCGTCCAGCGAGCAGATGCGGTCCGAGAACTTTCGGATGGTGAGAATCGGTCCGTCAATCGCCACAGGCGGAATCACCGCGTTGACGCGATAGCCCGTTTTGAGACGGGCGTTGACGATGGGGCTGCGCTCGTCGATACGGCGGCCAAGTGGCGAGATGATGCGGTCGATAAGCACACGGATCTGCTCATCATCCTCAAACGCATGCTCGATGGGGTGCAAGACGCCGCCGCGTTCAAAGAAAGCCGAGCGGCAGCCGTTAATCATGATCTCGGTAACGGTGTCGTCCTCGATGAGCGGCTGCAACGGCCCCAGGCCCACTACGTCATCCAAAATCTCGTCGATGATGGTCTCGCGCTCGGTCGTCGCGAGATCGGTCGGTTCCTCAACATTGAGCGCCGCCTCCACCGCGGGACGCAATTCCGAGCGGGCAAGTGCCGGGTCGATATAGGCGCTGATACGCGCCACTTCGTCGTAACCCATGCGGTCCATCACGGCGCACTTGGTGCGTCGTTTCACCGCGCGGCGACGCCCCGCATCTACAGGCGCTGCCCCCGCTGCAGCGCCGGCAGCCTTAATCCTCGTTTGCAGGCTCATCGCTGATCACCCTCGCGCGACCAGGGAAGGCGGATACGCGGGCGTTCGGTGCGCGTTGCACGGTCGGCGACCATATCGCTCCAAGGGCCGACGGCGCACCCCAGTTCCACGAGCATCTCGCGCGTGGCCTCGCGCACGCTGGTCGCAAAAGCACTGGTCTGCCCCACTGCCTCATCAGCGCGCCCAAACGCCATGAGCGCGGCGAGATCCTGCCCGCCATCGGCGATACGAATCTTGGAGCTCAACGCACAGGCAATCTCAAAGCGCATGGCGACGTCCTCGTCTGCCCCGCGCGCACCGAACCGGTTGAACACGGCGCTCATGCGCGTGCGCGGCACACCTACTCGACTTGCCAGTTCAATGACGCGCGACGCCGATGTCGCGGACGACACCGCAGCATCGCCAACGATCAGGCAGCGGTCGCTCGCCGCCACCGCAGCCGCCACGGCGTCGCCCCAAAAGACCGAGGTATCGATAAAGACTACGTCGGATTCGCGACGCAAAACATCAAGCAGTAGCTCCACCGGACGTGCCATGAGCTCGGCTTGCTCGGGCGCCGCAACGGGACCCCAGAGCGTAACGCCTGGCGCCACGCGCATCGATGTGGCTACGATATCCGGCTCGGTGAGCGCGCCCGCCGCCGCCGGCTCGATAAGTGCCGCCATATCGCGCGGAGCATCGACGCCTAACAAGTCGTAAAGGTTTCCAAACATCAGGTCCAGGTCGAGCACGGCGGCACGCAAGCCCAACAGCGACGATGTGTGTGCCATGGTGGCAACGATCGTCGACTTGCCGCAACCGCCCGAACCCGAAATGGCACAGATGACCGGAGCTCGATGCTGCGGAGCGGCAGCGTCTGCCGGCGGCATCGGAGGCGGCGGGGCGGGCGTCGGCGACAGCGTCCCCGTCTCCCCCGCCGCAACCACACGCTGCGTCCAAGCCGGCATGGCAGCTTGTTCGGTCTGCAAGGCAGGCTCGTTCTGTGCAATCTGCTCATGCTGCATCAGCGACAACTCGCCGCACCCGGCAAAGCCCTCAACTTCGTCGAGTTCATCCGCCAGATTCACGCCGTGCACGTATCCCATATCTACAGCCGGGGAGTCGCCAGCATGCTGTGCCGGCCCTCCAGCGTCATCGTATACAAGGGGGTTCCGGGGGCGCCGACCATGCTCGGCTTCCGCTTTTCCATAATCATCAACACGCGGGCCTCTTGTAGCGCGAGGCGCCCCGGGTTCCCTATCAACAAAAGCATCGGGCTCAATCGTCATGCGCCGATCGGAATCAACCGCTCCCTCGCCCGCGCGCCCGTTGCCGCATATACTGTGCGCAGCGATGACCTCGGTCGCCCCCGCGCGAAACAGTCCCTCGATATCCGACGGATCGAGCGCTTCTATCAACACGACCACGCGACTCACGCGGCCTTCGGCCGTCAGGCGCGCAACAGTCTTGCGCACATCTTCGATATCAAACAGAGACGCCGCGATGATGGCAGCCCCGCGGCGCGACGGAAACGCCCGCGCCATGGAAACCAGCCCGTCCAGGTCACCCACGCGAAGCACCTGTGCACCCGCATCACGGCCCTCGACTTCCTGCTGCAACAGCCCGTAATCGCCGCACGCGCAGCACGCAAGCCAGATCGCCTTCATCACTCGTCGCCTCCGCTCTTTTTGCCGCGCGCCGTGGCGGGAATCGTCAAGCTGACCGTTCCCTTGCCCGAGGCTCCCAGCAGTTCCTTGACGTCTTCGGGGTCAGCCGCCAGCGTCACCCATTCGATCTTGCCCTCGCGCGTGGCACCGGAATTCTCACTGGTATCGATCACGTGCGCGCCGCACAGTCGATCGGTTACGCCATCTTTTTGCACGTACACGTCCACATAGCTGCCCACGCCCGTGGCACCGCCGACCGAGTGCTCGGCATCGACCGCCACCGAAACGGCGACCTTGCCCTTAGGCACCTCGAGCTTGTGGCTCTCGGCCTTGGTGTAGACATTGCAGATCACGGCGTTTTTGGGAATACGCGAAGTCGTCACGTCGCCGCGCACCTGGCGCAGCTCGGTCGCCGCGTCACGCGGCAGCAGGCTCGTCAGCCATTCCTGGGTTATGACATTGGTCTCATCGAGGGTCTCGCCCACATCGATATCGCGCGCCGCGACGCATACCTCGACGCGATCGCCACCGTACTTGGCCAAGGTCTCAGCCTGGACCTGTTCGGCTTGCGAGCGGATCGACGAGCCGTAAACCATGCAGAGCAGAGCAGCGAGCACGCCCGCGACCAGACTGATGGCGATGCGCTTGCTCTTGTTCACGGCCGCTCCTCTCATGGCAGTGCCGGGCGAATGCCCGTACCACCATTGTCTGGGCGGTCAGAGTGCAAAGCGGCGCAATCGCGATCTTGGTTTTCGATGTCAAACCAATCGCCGACCAAAAGCTGACCAGCCCGTCAAGCTCATGGCAAGGTTTTGGTCAGCACGTCAGCAAACTGCATGTTTCGAGGCTTTTCCGCAGCAAAAAAGCCGTCTCCCGAACAGTTGGGAGACGGCTGTCATAGGAAAAATCAATTACAGATGAACATCGGGATCGAGTATTTGAGCGCTCACGCGCATGGATGACGCCAGGTTTTGGAACGTTTCCAGCCGCAGGCTGTCGATCTGCCCGGCGTCCTCGGCCTCGCGAACGGCGCAGCCCGGCTCATGGGTATGTGTGCAATCGCCAAACCGGCACGCGCGCGATGCCTCGACAATCTCGGGGAAGGCGCGCGCCAGACCCCGCTCGTGACCCACGAGCGGTAGACTGCGCAGGCCCGGGGCATCGGCGATCACGCCGGCGTCGCCCGGCAGCGCCACCATCACGCGCGCGACGGTAGTGTGACGGCCCTGGTCGTCGCGTTCGCGCACACCGCCGGTCGCCAACGTATCGTGGCCCAGCAGTGCATTGAGCAGCGTCGACTTGCCGGCACCCGACTCGCCCAGAATCATGGCGCAGCTCCCGGCAGGCACGCAGGCACGGACCTCGTCCAGGCCGCGGCCCTCGGCAGAGGACGTCACGATCACGCGCACGTCCGGACCCACCAGGCGGCGCACGCGGTCCAGATCGCGCTCGAGCTCCTCGGCATCGCAGCGGTCAGCTTTGGTAAGCACCACCACCGGCTCGGCATCGCAGTCAAGCGCCAACACCAGCGAGCGCGCCACGCGGTCGAGCAGCACCTCACCGGCACCGAGCGCCTGCACGATTAGCACGCTATCCACGTTGGAGCAGAGCACCTGGCGCTCTCCACGGGCACGGCCGCGCCAACGCTCAAAGCTCGTACGGCGCGGCAGCACGCACTCAATCACGCCCATATCGTGCCCGGGAGCGCGGCGCACCGCCACACGGTCGCCCACGCCAGGCAGCAGGACCTCGTCCTCGCCGCGCGACTTGGCAAACCCCACGGCATGCTCGGCGCGGAAGGTATCGTCGGCAGTCGCCACCAGCGGAAACCCGCGATCCAGGCGAATAACGGCACCCAGCCGCATCTGCTCGGGCTCCTCGGCATGTGCGCAGAAATCATCAAAGGCAGTCTGCTGGGCTTCATCGACCGGCAGATCATCAAACGCCGGGACATCCTGCAGCGCATCGAGCCCCGGTACGCTCGCCAACAACTCCTCGGCAGACGCGGGGGCCTCGGTCGCAAGCTTCCGACGACGATCGCGCTTAGCCCGCGCCCCCGTCGTCTTTTTCTTCGCTTTAGCTTTAGCCTTAGCCACAAACGCCTCCCAGCAGCCAAAATCACAACTGAGCAGGTATTTTAAATCAAAAAGAGCTGGCCGGGCAAAGCCCGACCAGCTCACAAACTTTCCCTCAGCCCTTTTCATCCGCACGGGAGAAAAGCCAACAAGGATACCGCAGGGCCCGCCCCGGAAGCCCTTTCTCCCGAACGATCCCGCAGCGCGAAGCGCGAGGACCAGTGAGGGAGAAAGGGCGTGGGGCGGGCCCGGACGAGTACGCTACTCTTTCTCGACCGCGCGCATGATCGCCTTGTAGATCTCCATCAACGGAATGATCAGGAAGGCAAGGCCCAGCGCGGCGATAACGCCCTTGAGCTCAAGCGTCACGGGGCCAAAGAACATCTCGGCAAGCGTCGGCTGCACGGTCACGATCACCGTCAGTACCAGCGCCAGCGCGGCAGATGCCCACAGCCACTTGTTCTGCTTCTTCATGCTAAACAGCGACGCACGACGGCTGCGCATATTGAAGCAGTGGAAGATCTCGACCATGTTGAGCGTGATGAACGCCATCATCACGCCTTCCTCGTCGGCATTGCCGGCGATCATATCGGCGATGTGGATGTAGCCCATGTCAAAGTACACGCCCACAAAGAAGCTCGCCAGCACCAGCACGGTGATGATCAAGCCCTGGACCACACAGTCCAGGCCCATATTACCGGCAAAGACGCCGTCCTTGGCGTTGCGCGGCTTGCGCTTCATGATGTCGCCCTCGGCATCCTCCATGCCCAGCGCGAGCGCGGGGAAGCAGTCGGTGACCAGGTTCACCCACAGCAGCTGCACCGGCTGGAAGATGGTAAAGCCGATGAGCGTGGCGATAAACACCGAGAACACCTCGGCAAGGTTAGCCGAAAGCAGGAACTGGATGACCTTGCGGATATTGTCGTAGATGCGACGGCCCTCTTCGCAAGCACCGATGATGGTGGCGAAGTTGTCGTCGGCAAGCACCATGTCGGCAACGTTCTTGGTGACGTCGGTACCGGTGATGCCCATGCCCACGCCGATGTCGGCGCGCTTGATGGACGGAGCGTCGTTGACGCCGTCGCCCGTCATGGCCACGATCTGGTCGCGCGACTTCCAGGCCTCGACGATGCGGGTCTTGTGCTCGGGCTGGACGCGAGCGTACACGCCGTAGTCCTCGATGTGCGCGTCGAGCTCCTCGTCGCTCATGCGATCGAGGTCGGCACCGGTGATGGCATGGCTGCGATCGGTGACGATTCCCAGCTGCTTGGCAATGGCCACGGCGGTGTCGATATGGTCGCCCGTGATCATGACGGTGCGAATACCGGCATCGTGGGCCTCGCGGATGGCGTCGGCGACCTCGGGGCGGACAGGGTCAATCATGCCGGATAGGCCGCAGAAGACCAGGTCGTGCTCGAGCGCAGCGGGGCTGCAGTCGCTCGGGGCCTCGGTGTAAGTGCGGCTTGCCAGCGCCAGCACGCGCAGGGCCTCGTCGGCCATGGCCTTGTTGGCGGCCACGAGCTCGGCGCGACGCTCCTCGGTCAGCGGGACGACCTTTTCGCCCTCGTAGATATGGGTGCACAGGCCGATCACCACGTCGGGCGCGCCCTTGGTGTACTGCTCGTACTCGCCGTCCAGGGTCTCGACGACCACGGACATCATCTTGCGGCCCGAGTCGAACGGGGCCTCGCCCACGCGCGGGTGCTCGGCAGTCAGGCCGGTGAGACCAGCCTTGCCGGCGTCGTTGACGAGCGCACACTCAGTCGGCTCGCCCACGGCCTCGCCCAGCTCCTCGTCCCACTGGGCATCGGAGCAAAGGGCCATACCTGCCAGGAACTTCTCCTTAGGCGCAGCAAGCTCGTGCTTGACGACGGTCATCTTGTTCTGGGTAAGGGTGCCGGTCTTGTCGGAGCAGATAGTCTGCGTGCAGCCGAGGGTCTCGACGGCAGAAAGCTTGCGGATAATCGCCTGGCGCTTGGCCATCTTGGTCACGCCGAGCGACAGCACGATGGTCACGACGGCGACCAGGCCCTCGGGGATGGCAGCGACGGCGAGCGAGACAGCGACCATAAAGGTGTCGAGCAGGGCGGTCGGGTCGGTAAGGACGTTGCCCACGCCGTGGCGGAGGATGTCAACGCCAAAGATGACGACGCAGATGACGATAACCATAATGGTAAGGATGCGGCTGAGCTCGGCGAGCTTCACCTGCAGCGGCGTGAGCTCTTCCTTGGCCTCGGCCAGGGCGCCGGCGATCTTACCCATCTCGGTGTTCATGCCGGTGCCGACCACGACGGCGCGACCACGGCCGTACACAACGGTGGAACCCATATAGCACATGTTCTTGCGGTCGCCGAGCGGCACGTCATCGGTGCCCGCGGCGAGCTCGATCACGTTGGCATGCTTCTCGACGGGCACGGACTCGCCGGTAAGGGCGGCCTCCTCGATCTTCATCGTGGCGCTCTCGAGGACGCGGCAGTCGGCCGGAACGGAGTCGCCCGCCTCGAGCATGATCACGTCACCGGGCACGAGCTCGGCGCTCGGCAGATGCACGAGCTTGCCGTCGCGCAGCACCTTGGACTGCGCCGCGCTCATCTCCTGCAGGGCCTCGAGGGCCTCCTCGCTCTTGGCTTCCTGGACCACGCCCAGTACCGAGTTGACGATAACGACGAACATGATGATGACGACATCGGCAAAGTCGGGCTCGCCCTTGACCATGCCCGTGAGCGCGCTGATGACGGCGGCAACGATCAGCATGATGACCATGGGGTCGGCCATCTGCTCAAAGAAACGCTTCCACAGCGGCGTCTTCTCGGCTTCCTCGAGCTTGTTAGGGCCTGTCTTGGCGAGGCGCGACGACGCCTCGCCGGTGCTCAGGCCGAGGTTCTCATCGACACCTTGGTCGCTGAGCACCTCCGCCGCGGCGGACAGGTATTCCTTTTGCATATAGAGTCCCCTCCTGGGATTCGGGCCACTCAGCAGATTGATGCCCGATCATAATTCCCAGGAGAAGGGCAAGGGCTCATCAAGGCTGCCGTGCTGAGCGGCAGTTGATAGTGGGGCTATGGTACCCCAAAGCGACGCGTCTAGCCAAAACATTCCATCTGGAAACACGGCACAGGCGCAACGGTGCAGGCCGTGTGATGCTCAACATTGATAAAACGTTTTTTCTTCGGCGCATCATCAAACTGAAATATCGCCCAGATAGCAGCGGTTAGAACGGTTGGTAAAGTTTTTGCATATACCGTTTTTCCGCAAAAAATGAACTTCTAATTCGGCATACGGTCGATTTTTTGGGGTATTCGGTCGCCATTTCGTTATAATCAACTCAGTTTTATTTCTTATGGTTTATCTATCAGCGCAAGACGATGTCAGATGGAGGTCTGAATGTACAAGCGCACTAAGATTGTATGCACCATGGGTCCCGCCTGCGATAGCGACGAGACCATCCGCGAGATGATCAAGGCGGGCATGAACGTCGCCCGTTTTAACTTCTCGCACGGCTCCTACGACGAGCACCACGGTCGCATCGAGCGCGTCCGTCGTATTTCCAAGGAGCTCGGTATGCCCGTCGGCATCCTGCTCGACACCAAGGGCCCCGAGGTCCGCACCGGCCTTCTGGTCGATGGCAAGAAGGTTGCCGTCAAGACCGGCGACAAGATCGTCGTCACCGCTCAGCCCACGACCGAGGATTTCCACGGCACCGCTGAGCACATCTCCCTCGACTACCTGGCTCTGCCCTCCGAGGTCGAGAAGGGCTCCCTCATCCTGATCGATGACGGCCTGGTTGCCCTCGAGGTCGAGTCCGTCGACGGCCAGGACATGACCTGCGTCGTCAAGAACGACGGCCTGATCGGCGAGCGCAAGGGCGTCAACATGCCCAACGTCAACATCTCGCTGCCCGCTATCACCGAGCGCGATCGTCAGGACATCCTCTTTGGCCTGACCGAGAACATCGACTACATCGCCGCTTCCTTCATCCGTGACGGCGAGTCCGTCCGCGGCATCCGCGAGCTTTGCCGCGAGAACGGTGGCGAGCACGTGACGATCTTCCCGAAGATCGAGTGCGCCCTGGGCGTCGAGAACTTCGACGAGATCCTCGAGGCTTCCGACGGCATCATGGTCGCCCGTGGCGACCTGGGCATCGAGATCAAGCCCGAGCTCGTTCCGCACATCCAGAAGGAGATCATCGCCAAGTGCAACGCGGCCTACAAGCCCGTTATCACCGCTACGCAGATGCTCGACTCCATGCAGCAGAACCCGCGCCCGACGCGCGCCGAGGTTGCCGACGTTGCTAACGCCATCTACGACGGCACCGACGCCGTTATGCTCTCTGGCGAGTCCGCTGCCGGTAAGTACCCGGTCGAGGCCGTTAAGATGCAGGCCAGCATTGCTCTCGAGACTGAGAAGTACCTCCCGGCTCACGCTCCGCTCGAGGTTCCGGCCGACGCTCATGGCACCCGCGTCGTCAACAACGTTGTGGGTATGTCCGCTGTGAACATGGCTACCACCGTTGGCGCCAAGTGCATCACCGTGCCGACGACCACCGGTCGTACCGCTCGCCTGATCTCGCACTTCCGTCCCAACATGCCGATCTGCGCGTTCTCCCGCCACGAGTGGGCCGTCCAGCAGATGATTATGTACTGGGGCGTTATCCCGCACCAGGCCGAGATTACCCAGGGCACCGTCAACGGCACGATCGTCAAGGCGATCGAGACCGCTAAGGAGCTCGGCTACGTCAAGGCCGGCGATCTGACCGTCGCTACCGCTGGCGATCCCCGCATGAGCGTCCAGCTCGAGGATAAGGTCTCCTCGACCAACGTCGCTTACGTCGCTCAGGTGCGCTAAATCGTACTTGCAAGCAAATTTGCATTGCAAAGGGCCCGGAAGGCATTGCCTTCCGGGCCCTTTTTCTGTGCACCGATGCCTACCGCACGACATGGCACGCACCCATTTCATTACCAAAAGCGCGAAATCCGCCCTCCGAGGCCAAAAAATAAAGCCCCAAGCGCCAAAAGTGTTCGCCCGGTGGCAAACCCACACCTTAACGGACGCTGCTAAATCGTTTTAGTAAGAGCCAGATCGACCTGCTTTTCGAAAGTATGCGGCAAATTCTGAGACCTCCGAGCACACCCCGTTTTTTCGCAACAAAATGCCTGATAAACTAGCCTCAAAAGCCAGGTCTGCTCATAGGGTTCAGATTTTGCCGCATACTTCCGAATTGACACTGGCATCGCACGGTCCAAAAGCATATTTCTACCAGGAGGACGTCATGGACCTGACGCTATGCGGTCAATCCGCTTTTTACTATCACCGTATCCCGCCGCAGGTATTAGGCCTTTACCCCGTCATTAGCCTTGGCAATATGGATCGCAGATGTTGCGGCCTCGGAAGCCATGCAGTTGTAAAAGACCTGCTTCACGCACCGCTTCACAGGCTAGTATTCACTCGGGCACAATCCGGGTCGCGAAGCCTGTTTAAATCGCACCTCCTGACCCAAGAGCCGCCTCCTGGGTCGTTTAGACAGACTGAACATGGATTTGATGTCACTTCACCGGAGTTCACGCTGCTCAGCCTTGCCACGCAGGTCTCACGCAACCAGTTACTCATGGCGTGCTACGAGATGTGCGGCTCCTTTGCAGTGTTTAAGCCCTGCGAGCGAACGCAACAACAACTCGATGAAGCTATTTCGCTTAAGTTCATTCCACCCAACTGCGGCTGGGAGCGAGTTAACGACACCAAGGGCAATGACACCAACTTGTGGAAGCGCACGCCGCTTCTTACCGCAACGGATATCGCCGCGTTCGCCAAGCAAGCCGCAGGCCTGCGCGGCGTCAAACAACTGCGCTGGGCGGCCGAGCACATGACGGGGCAGGCCGCCTCGCCCTTCGAAGTACAGACCTCCATGCTTATCTCGCTCCCCCGCGACGAGGGCGGCCAGGGCATCGAGATCGCCAACAACGCGCGCATCCCGCTCAGTGAAGCCGCACGTTCGCTGTATGACAAAACCTGCTGCTACGCCGATATCCTCGTCGAAAGCGCCACCGACAGCATGGGCGTCATTCTGGAATGCCAAGGCCGCTCTGCCCACGACAGCGAAGCCGCGAGCCTCTCCGATGCCGAGCGCGCCACCGCACTCACAAGCATGGGCTACGACGTCATCCAAATTACCTATGACCAGATCAAGGAGAAGAAGAGCTTCGACCACATAGCCGAGCTCATCCATAAAAAGGCCGGGCTTCCCCACATCCCAAAGACCAAACAGGAACGCATTGCCGAAGATACCTTACGGCAAGAGCTACTTGTCGATTGGGTTGAGCTATTCACTGCCGGGCCGGCCAGCTAGCAGCTAGCAATCAGGGGCAGCGCAGGCACATCGGGCGATTCGACACGGACGGCAAAACCCGCCTCGGTCAGCTCGATGACCTCGGTAAACGTTTCGTCGAAGAATTCCTCGGTCAGCAGGCGGTATGGCGGATGGTCGGGCTCGCCGGGGTTTTCGCGCACGATCTCGTGCATAACGCCGATGGTCTTGAGCACATACTCCTTATGGATGGGATACTGCCCAAAACGCGTCGCCGCAGTATACAGGCGATCGGTCGCGCGCGGAATCGAAACAATGCCGAGCGTCTTGCCAAACCAGTCAAAGTCACCTTGCTTTTTAATGCGGAACTCCTCGCACGGCTTGCCGCCGTGCGCCTCCAGGTACTGATTCACGCGCGTATTCCATACGGTATCGGCCACCAGATGCGACCAGACACCCAGTGTCAAATCGAGCAACGACTGCGCCACGTCCTCGGACGCAAGCGAGAACTCACAGGCGCCGGGACCGGCAACCGGCTCGGCATCCTTGTAGCGCTGGGGATAGTGCACGCGATTCAGTCGCTCGCGCTCCTCGACAATCGAGGTAGCCGCGGCTGGCGCACCGGTGGGCGAACTTTTAAGCAACGGTGCCACATAGGTATCCCAGAACTCATGCTCACGAGGCTTAGGGATAGGCTCGGGCTTTGCAAAGTGCGTAATGCGGTACGGGATGGGATCGGCGATGCCAGGGACCATATAGCCCACGAAGATATCCGGAACCACGCAGCCAAACAAAAAGGCATTGCGGTCGCGCACGCTATTGGCAAGCGCACCGGTGCGCTCCAGCAAACGCTCCGTCTGAGCGATATGAATGTTCCAACTTGGCATAGCCACCCCCATAAAAAACCTGGATAACTATACCATCACGGCAAAGCCGCGCGGGCGGCTACGCACGCTCTACGCAGCAACTAGTCCGTAGCACCGCTTTCGGTTCCATACGACGGCGAAGGTGCCTCGACCACATGGTGATATCGATCGATATAGATTGCACGGGCACCCAGGCGTCGCACCAAATCCTGGTGATGTGTGCTCATCAAGACCGTCTTACCCGCCGCGACGTAGGCCAGCAAGAAGTTGACCACGATGTCGCATGAATCCTCGTCGAGCCCATTGGTAGGCTCGTCGAGCACCAGGATATCCGGGTTCATCGACACCACCGCAGCCAGCGCAACGCGCTTCTTTTGCCCGCCCGAGAGCTGATAGGGAGAGACGTCGGCAAGGTCGGCAACCTGGAATAGCTCCATGGCATCGCGGACGCGGCGCTCGAGCTCGTCTGCCGGCAACCCCATCTGCGCGGGACCAAAAGCAACTTCCTCGCCCACCGTAGCGCAGAACAGCTGGGCGTCGGCATTCTGGAACACAAAGCCCACGCGCTGATGAAAACGCTGAGCGGCCGCAGAATCCTTTAGAAACGCCGCATCGACCGCATGCCCGTCGAACAGGTACGCACCCGCGTCCGCAAGCTCAAGGCCGTTGATAAGACGCATAATCGTCGTCTTGCCGCAGCCGTTAGGACCAAGCAGAGCAACGAGCTCTCCACGGTTCACCTGCAATGAAACGCCATCGACCACCGTATGACCCGCATAGGAAAACACCACGTCGCGAAACTCGATGAGCGGCGTGACCTCGGCGCCGGCAGCACCGCTCGCACCCATCGCGTTATTCGTATCGTTTGCCAAAACGTCGCCCTTCCCTACTCACATCAACGGTTCGACCGTCCGCGCTACAGCACCGCGCACAACACGGCGAGCAACGCCACAACGGCCGCGTAAACCGCATCGCGCCAGCCAAAGCCGCTCCGTGCAGGCGCCGGATACACGCCGGCGAAGCCGCGACACAGCATGGCCTCGTCCATCGCGCGGCTGCATTCCATCGCCTTGATAAACGTCATGCCCATGATACCCGCCAGCGAATCGGTGCGCGAAAAACCCGCAGGCGCGGAACCGACGCTGCGCAGCATGACCGATTCGCACAGATCGTGCGCCGTGCGTCCCAGCACCTCAATATGCTTGAGCGCCATATCAAACGTAAAGATAACCTCGTCGGGCAGGTGCAGCATTTTGAGCGCCGCCGACATGCGGCTCCAGGTGAGCGTCCACGAAACACCCAGCACCAGCGACACATTAATAAACGTCTTGAGCGCGATCTTGAGCATGGCGCCCATGGCAGACGCGCTCAGCAACAGGGCAGGCAGCGCCAGAACCACCGCAAGCCCCGTGGCGCCAAGCGCCGGTACAAAAGTCGCGCGCAACCCGCGCGCGGGGCGCACCGCGACCAGCACCAGCGCGATAGCCGCCATCAGCATCAGGTACAGCGGGCTCTGCGTCAGACACACGCACAGGACGCAAACGAACATCCCCACCAGGCGCACCGGAGCCGAAACGCAAGAAAGGGCGCGGTCGACCATCGACCCGCCCTCGTGCGCGCCTCCGCCCAGGCGAACCCGCTCAAGCAGGTTCGCCAGGTGCAGGACATTCTTTTGCATCACACGATGCCGAGCCCCCACGGGCTCATATCGCTCCTCGGCCGCAAGCCAGCTAGGCAGCTCGGCTATTGCCATGAGCACCGCTTTCCTTAACCGTCAGCGAGATCAGGCGGAATGCGATGGTGAGCACCGCCACGCCAATCACGCCGGACAGGATATACATGGCAGCCTGACCGGCAAAGCCAAGGCCCTGCTCCTCGGAATAGGCCTGCAGATAATCGCCCGTGGGCAAGGCATCGGCAAAGGTCGGAGTATCGAGGCCAACCGAAGTCTGCAGACTGTCGTCACCAGCCTCCTGAACGGCGGTCGCGGCGCCCTCGGCGTCCCACTCGCCCCATGCGTCACCCGTGGCCAGCAGGCCCAGCGGCGTGGCCACGACAAGCACGGCGACCAGGATGAGCGTGGGGACCAGCGAGGTCTTCTTGGCGGCTGCGCCCTCGGCAGTAAGCTGTCCATCGGCGGCTTCGGGGCCGACGATAACGCCCGGCGCCGTCTTCTTGATAAAGCCGTAGATCGCGGCAGTCGCCACGCCCTCGACCACACCGGCTACCAGCATGTGCGGAATCAACATGGCCGGAATGGAAACAGACAGCGGGAAGGGGCAGTATAGCGGGGCACCCGAGGCGTTGGTGAAGAGCATCGGCTGAATGCCGAACTCGATGGCAGCGCACAGGGCAGCCACGCACAAGCCGATCCAGCCGCTCACGATGGCAGAAACCGAAGTGCCCCAGCTCTTGTCGTGCAGGCGGCCGTTGAGCGCACGGAACACGATGGCTGCCACAAACGGCAGCACAAATGCCATGTTAAAGCAGTTGGCTCCAAAGGACAGGATGCCGCCGTCGCCAAACAGCAGCGCCTGCAGTGCCAGTGCGACCGAAACCGCAATGGCCGCGGCCTCGGGGCCCAGCAGCAGCGCGATGAGTGCGCCGCCGACGGCGTGACCCGTGGTGCCGCCGGGCAGCGGCACGTTAAACATCATGAGCAAGAAGGAGAACGCAGCGCAGATGCCCAGGAAAGCCATGTGCTCGCGATCGAGCGTGGCGCGTACCTTTTTGATGCAATGGACCCAAACGGGCACCATCGCCACCGCCATGACGGCATCGGTCTGCGGGGACAGGTAGTTGTCTGGAATGTGCATATACGCCTCCCGGTTATCGGCGCACGGAATTGCAACGCCGCTTAAATCACCTTGTCAGTGTTACGTATTGTCAGATTCGTAACACGCCGCGGGCTATCATAGCAAAACGGCGCACCGCCAACAAAGCAGCACGCCGTTTTGCAATACATATGTAACATCTGAAGGCTCGTCGGTGCCTTATACCGAAAACAGCAGTCACGTAAGACTCGGCGGCAGCCGACGCTGGCCCATATCCGGCGCAGGACCTAGCCGCGGACCTCGCCGTTTACGCCCTTGCACACCTTGGTGACGATCTTCTGGTGCGCCTTTTCGACCTCTTCGCTGGTGAGCGTGTGGTCGTCGGAGCGATACGTAAGCGCAAAGGCCATGGATTTCTTACCCTTGCCGATGCGGACCGGATCGCGGTAGACATCGAACAGGCGCACGCCCTCGAGCAGCTTGCCGCCGGCACTCGTAATACGACGCTCAAGATCCTCGCAGGTCACAGTGTTGTCGACCACGATAGCAAGGTCGTGCTCAACGGCCGGGTACTGCGAGAACTCACGGTAGTTATCCTGGTTGCGGGCGCCCTTGATCAGCTTGTCCAGGTCAAGCTCAAAGGCAACGACGACCTCGTCGATGCCCATAGCCTCGCGCGCCTCGGGGTGGATCTCGCCAACCCAGCCCAGCACGGTACCGCCCGAGAGCACCTCGGCAGCACGACCCGGTTGCAGGAAGGCATAGCTCTCGCCCTCGACGGGACGGAAGCGAACCTTCTCGATGCGCAGCTGGGCAAGCAGCTCCTCAACGATGCCCTTGCCAAAGAAGAAACGCAGCTTGCGGTACTTCATGCTCCAAGACTGCTCGCTCCACTGGCCCGAGAGCACACCCGCCACGGACTTGGTCTCCTTGGGCAGGCTGGCGTTCTCGCGGCCATGGAACAGGCTGCCGACCTCGTACAGGTGCACGTTGGGCGTGCCGTGGGCCTCGTTGTAGGCCACAGACTGCAGCAGACCCGGCAGCAGCGAGCGGCGCATCTCGGTCTGCTCGGCCACCAGCGGGTTCATGAGAACCACGGGGCAGCCGCGGCCCTCGGTGGACATACCAATCTTCTCCAGGTCGCCCGGGGCGGCAAAGCCAAAGGTCGTGGTCTCGTTGAGGCCGCAGGCGCGCAGGATCTCGCCGACCTTACGGGTGAGCTTCTGCTCGCGGGTCAGGCCGCCGATGTGGTTCTTGGCAGCCGGGATGGTCGCCGTCACGCGGCCCATGCCCCACAGGCGCAGGACTTCCTCGATCAGGTCGATCTCGCGCGGCAGGTCGGGGCGGAAACTCGGCGGGGTGACCATAAAGTCCTCGCCGTCGCGCTCGACGGTGCAGCCCAGGCGGGTGAGCGAGCGCTCGATAAAGTCGGGCTCGATGTCGGCGCCGCAGATGGCGTGCACGCGGGCCAGGCGCAGCTTAATGCTGTCGATGGTCTTGGGCGCGGGGAACACGTCCACGTAGCCGGGAGCAACCTCGCCGCCGGCGATCTCCTCGATGAGCGCGCACGTGACGTTGGCGACATCCACGCAGCCGGTCTCGTCAACCTGGCGCTCAAAGCGAATGGAGGCGTCGGAGATCAGCGACAGGTCGCGGCTGGTGTGCGAGGTGCGACCGGCGTTGAAGCAGGCGCTCTCGACCATCACATCGACGGTATCGTCCTCGATCTCGGAATCCATGCCGCCCATAACGCCGGCCAGCGCCACGGGGCGCTCGCCGTCGGTGATGAGGCCCATGCCGGCGTCGAGCACGCGCTCCTCGCCGTCGAGGGTCGTAAACTTCTCGTCCTGTTGGGCGGCGCGAACCACCACGCGGCGCCTGCCATCGCGCTCGGCAAAGGTGTCCAGGTCAAAGGCATGCAGCGGCTGACCGGTGAGCATCATCACGTAGTTGGTGATGTCGACGATGTTGTTGTGCGGACGCACGCCCAGGGCGTTGAGGCGCTTGACCATCCAGTCGGGCGAGGGGCCGACCTTCACGTTGCGCACGATGCGGGCGACATAGCGGTCGCACAGGCCCTCGTCGGCGATCTCGACCGAAAGCTCGTCGTCGGTCGCGCGACCGGTCTCGGCCTTGATGGCGGGCAGCTCAACGTGGAAATCGCGGTCGAAAATGGCGCCGGTCTCGCGGGCCATGCCGATCATGGACAGGCAGTCGGGGCGGTTGGGCGTGATCTCGCAGTCGAGCACGGTGTCGCTCGAGCCCACGTACTCGGCAAACGGCATGCCGCAGGGCGTATCCTCGGGCAGGATCATGATGCCGGAGTGGTCGCCGCCCAGGCCGAGCTCGCGCGCGGAGCAGTTCATGCCCATGGACACGACGCCGCGAAGCTTGCTCTTCTTGATCTTGACGTCGCCGGGAAGCACAGCGCCGATCATTGCCGTGACGATGTGGTCGCCAGCCTCGAAGTTCTGCGCGCCGCAGACGATCTGCAGCGGGGCGGGGTTGCCGTCGGCGTCGAGATTCTTGTCGCCCACGTCGACCGAGCACACATACATATGGTCGCTATCGGGGTGCGGGGTCTTGGTAAGCACCTTGGCAGTCACCACGTGGTCGAAGGACTCGCCCACGGTGTCGATCGCCTCGACCTCGGTGCCGGTACGGATATATTCGTCCGAAAGGGTCTTGGGATCCTCCGGAATATCGATCATGGTCTTGAGCCAGTCGTAAGAAACGCGCATATAACTGGTCTCCTTTCATAAATGCGGCTTTGAGCCGGAAAACTGCAACGGAGACGGGTTTTCCAAGTGCCGCAGATTGCCTTGAAAGAGGAGGGCCGCGTACTTAGGTACGCAACCGACGATTGAAAGGCAAGGTGCGGTGCTTGGGAAAGCCGCCGGGACTAGAACTGATTTAAGAAGCGCATATCGCCCGTCATCAACGTGCGCAGGTCGGGCAGGTCGTAGCGCAGGGCCGCGACGCGCTCGGCGCCAATACCAAAGGCGAAGCCGGTGTACTTCTCGGGGTCGATGCCGCAGTTGATCAGAACGTTGGGGTCGACCATGCCGCAGCCCAGGATCTCGATCCAGCCGCTGTGCTTGCAGAAGTTGCAGCCCTTGCCGCCGCATACGTGGCAGCTCACGTCCACCTCGCAGGAAGGCTCGGTGAAGGGGAAGAAGTGCGGGCGGTAGCGCGTCTTGCGGTCCTCGCCAAACATGCACTTAACAAAGTAGTCGAGCGTGCCCTTAAGATCGCCAAAGGTGATGCCCTCGTCAACAACCAGGCCCTCGATCTGGTTGAACTGCGGCAGGTGGCAGGCATCGGCCGTGTCGGGACGGTAGACGGTGCCCGGGCAGATCATGTAGATGGGCGGCTTCTGCGACTCCATGGTGTGGATCTGCACGCCCGAGGTCTGGGTGCGCAGCAGCACGTCGGACTCGCCGTGAGCGTGAGCCTCGGGATGCGCGACGCTGCCGGGGTTGTTGTCGACCACATAGAACGTGTCGCGAGCCGAGCGGCTCGGGTGATCCATGGGCGCGTTGAGCGCGGTGAAGTTGTAGTAGGAGGTATCGACCATGGGGCCGGACTCGACGGTGTAGCCGATGCCGCAGAAGATGTCCTCGGCCTCCTCGATGATCTGCTTGATCAGGTGCTGGTGACCGATCTGCGGACGGATGCCCGGCAGCGTGATGTCGACGGCCTCGTGCTCGAGTGCGTGCTTGAGGGCGGCGGCCTTCATCTCGGTGGTGCGCTCGTCGAGCATGCCCTCGATCAGCTGGCGCATCTCGTTGGCGCGCTTGCCCATCACGGGACGATCCTCGGGGGCGAGCTTGCCCATCATGCGCATCAGGCCGGTGATGCGGCCCTTGCGGCCGAGCAGCTCAACGCGCGCGGCCTCGAGCTTTGCGGCGTCGTCGGCGCCTGCGACGAGCTCCTTGGCCTCTTCCTCGAGTTTGACCAGATCATCAATCAGACTCATGTCTTCCCTTTCGTCTCTCGCGCTCCCCGCTTGCCGAGGCGGCTGCCGCCGTCTGACGTTGCGAAAACGCGGCCCGGTTCGGTAACAAAAAACCGTCCTCGGGCATGTGCATTGCCCAAGGACGGTTGAATTCCGCGGTACCACCTTGTTTGACCCGGCGGATGTCTGGCCCGCCGCGCCCACTCTTTGCCCCTTGTCGCGAGGCTCACGGCTTCCCTACTGGGGACATCGCCGCCGCCGGCCGCGTGCCCGTTGAGGTCGCTGCTCGGGAGTGAACGCTTGGCCCTTGCCACCGCAGGAAGGCTTACAGCCCATGACCTTCCCTCTCTTGCCGGCGACGCGGCGGGCAAAACCCTCTCCGTCAACGCATTGGGCTACAGGATACCACATTGTTTGGGCATATCGCCGCGTTCCGTTTTGTTCGTGCTGGGTACAAGGCAGGTAGCTGTGTAAACTGGCCGTGCGCCCATCCGTGGCGCTCGGTTCGCGAGATCAAGGATATGGTATGGGAAAGAAGCACGATAAGAAGGCCGAGCCCGCAGCGGGCAAGACGCCCAAAAGCATGAAGGTCGATAAGGCCGTCAAAAAATTCCGCAAGCTCGAGGGCAAGCTGTGGACCCGCGAGTACCTGCTCAAGATTGCCGAGTTTGACGGCGCGACCATTGCCCCCGCCAACGGCGCCGCAGCGCGCGCCGACGCCATGGGCACCCTTGCCGGCGAGCATCATAAGCTCCTGACCAGCGAAAAGTCTGTCGAACTTGTGCGCTCGCTGGCACGCGAAACCGTCGCCGGCGGCAAGATCGACGACCCGCAGCTGCTCGACGAGATCCGCGTACTCGGCCGCGACCAGCGCGAAGCGAGCGTCATTCCCACCGAGGAGGCCGAGGCCTGGACCAGGCTCACCTGCGAGGCCGACGCCGTGTGGCACAAGGCCAAGACGGCCAATGACTGGGCGAGCTTTGAGCCCTATGTGGATAGAATCGTCGCCCAACTTAAGCATCAGGCCGAGCTCATGGACCCCAAGCGCGACCCATACGATGTTTGGCTCGACCAGTACGAGCGCGGCCTTTCCGCCAAGAGCTTCGATGCGTTTTGCGATGAGGTCAAGGCGACGGTCGTGCCGCTCGTGCACGCCATCGGTGAGCGCGGCCAGCAGCCCGCTGCCGACTTTTTGCACGCCCGCGTGCCCGAGGCCGCCCAGCGCGCCATGAGCTTCGACCTTATGAAGCTCGTCGGCCTGGACCTGAACGACACCACGCTTGCCTTTACCGAGCACCCGTTTAGCGAGGGCTTTGCCGTGGGCGACGCGCGCATCGCGACGCACATCTACGAGGACGACTGCATCTCCAACGTCTACAGCATCATCCACGAGGCGGGACACGCCATGTACGAGCTGGGCGTCAATCCTGCCTATGCGCGCACCCGCCTGGAGGGCGGCACTTCCATGGGCATCCACGAGAGCCAGAGCCGCTTTTTCGAGAACACCGTGGGTCGCAGCCGCGCCTTTATGGGCCCGCTGCTCGAGGTGCTGCGCCGTCACGCGCCCGAGGTCTATGGCAGTGTGGACGAGGATACGCTCTACCATGCCGTGAACATCGCACGGCCGTCGCTGATCCGCACCGAGGCGGACGAGCTCACTTATCCGCTGCACGTTATGGTGCGCTACGAGATCGAGCGCATGCTGTTTGCCGGCGAGGCCACGGCCAAGGACATCCCCGCGCTTTGGAATCGCTTTATGGATGAGTACCTGGGCATTCCCGTTCCCGACGACACGCACGGCTGCCTGCAGGATACGCACTGGAGCGGTGGCTCGTTTGGCTACTTCCCCACGTATGCGCTGGGTAGCGCCTACGACGCTATGTTTGTGCCGGCCATGTGCCGCGACGGCGTCGACCTTACCGGTGCCTGTGCGAGCGGCGATTTGGCGCCCGTCCGTGCCTGGCTGGGCGAGCACATTTGGCAGTGGGGCCGTGCCAAGGACGCACCGGAGCTCATCAAGGGCGCGTGCGGCATGGACTTTGACGCCCGCTACTACTGCAGCTACCTGCAGGACAAGTTCACCACGCTGTACGAGCTGTAAGGCATAACCGACACGCCAACGCAAAGGGGACGCCGCGGAACCAATCCGCAGCGCCCCCTTTCCACCTAGTTGTTTAAGAACGTCCCCAATGACTACCTTACAGAGCTTCCAGCGCGGCGGCGATGCGCTTCATGGCGGCATCGGCGGATGCTTGGTCGGGCGCCTCGGCCAGCACGCGGATAACCGACTCGGTTCCACTCTTGCGCACGAGCACGCGGCCCTCGCCTGCCAGCGCAGCCTCGGCCTCGGCGATGGCGTTCTGCACGCCCATGTTCTCGAGCGCGGCGTCCTTGTCCGCCACGTGCACGGCCACCTGCGCCTGTGGCAGCAGCTTGCACGGAGCCGTGAGCTGCGAGAGCGTCTCGCGCTCGGCACGAATCACTTCCATCACGCGCAGCGAGGTCATAATGCCGTCGCCCGTGCGCTCGATATCGCCAAAGATCGTATGGCCCGTCTGCTCGCCACCCAGGCTGTAGCCGCCCTCGCGCATCTTGGCATACACGTGACGGTCGCCCACGCCGCTGGTCACGGCGCTCAGTCCGGCAAGCTCCAACGACTTGATCAGGCCAAAGTTGCTGGCGATCGTCGGTACCACGGTACCGCCCGAGAGACGCCCGTGCTTGTTCAGGTACACGCCGCACACGTACAAGATCTGGTCGCCGTCGACCACGCGGCCGCGCTCGTCCACGGCCAGGCAGCGGTCGGCATCGCCGTCGTAGGCAAAGCCCACATCCAGGCCCTGCTCCACCACGTGGCGCTGCAGGCGCTCAATATGCGTAGAGCCGCAGTCGACATTGATGTTAAAGCCGTCGGGCGCGGCATTGATCACGCGCACATCGGCGCCCAGTGCGTCGAACACCGGCTTGGCCACCGAGGATGCCGAGCCGTTGGCGCAATCGATGCCGATCTTGACGCCCTGCAGCGAAAAGTTCGCGCTGGCGATGAGCGAAGCAATGTAGCGGTTGCGACCCTGCATGTAGTCCACCGTGGCGCCGATGTGGTTGCCCGTTGCCAGCGGCACCTCGCTCTTGCCATCGATGTAGTCCTCAATGAGCTCCAGCACGTCCTCGTCCATCTTAAAGCCGTCGCTGTTGACGAGCTTAATGCCGTTATCGCAAAACGGGTTGTGGCTCGCGCTGATCATGATGCCGCAATCGAAGCAGCCTTCCACAGTCTGATGCGCTACGCCCGGCGTGGGGATCACGTGCAGCATATAGGCGTCCGCACCGCTCGCGACCAGGCCGCTCACCAGCGCCGCCTCGAACATATAACTCGAGCGACGCGTGTCCTTGCCCACGATCACGCGTGCCTTGCGCTCGCGGTTGGCGCCGTAATACCAGCCCACAAAACGGCCAATCTTATAAGCGTGCTCTACCGTCAGCCCAACGTTGGCCTCACCACGAAAGCCGTCGGTGCCAAAGTACTTCATGCGCTCTCCTTACAAAATAGGGGCGAACAGATTGCCTGTCCGCCCCAAAATGGTACTCGATTATCTGCGCTACCAGAAAAACCCTACGCCGACGCGCTGTCGCGAGCCGCCTGGCATGTAGGAGTCTGACGCAGCGTAAGCGGCTTGTCCCCCGCCTCGGCCGACGTGGTCAGCGTATACGTGATCGTCGTCGTCTCGCCAGCATGCAGGTCAACGGTGCCCGAATAGAAGGGGATTCCATGCCACGTAGCGGCGCCAAGACCAAACTGGGTGCCCTCGACGGTCAGATCAGTAATGTTGCCGCCCGTCGGGGCAAACAACGAGACATTCAGACGCTCGTCGTCACGCGCGGCATCGGGTGCGCTCGCCGCAACGTAGTCGGGCAGCTTGCCAGCCTCCTCCTGCGTCATGATGTTCGTCAGGGTAACGGTGATGCGATAGGAGCACGTGCCGTCACCGTTCTTCACGCCCTGACCAATCTGCGTATCGGCGTTCAGGTACCAGTCGAGCTTGGAGAAGCTCAGGTTGTTAAAGTAAACGCCGGCAACAGGATCGGCGCTCGGGTCATCCGGATCGGGCAGCGAAGCGTCAATGCCCGTCTCTTTGATGGCATTCTGCTCATCATCGTTTCTCATCCACGCGATCAGGCGGCCCTCTTCGGCACCGCGCTCAACGGCGCTGACAAGCTTCGTAACATCGACATCGCCGATACCGCCAAGGATCTTGTCGAAGGCAGCGCTGGCGACGGATGCAAAGATGCCGTCCGACTCCTCGACCGGATAGTTCCAGTACACATCGTGCATGAGGACCTTTGCGGCGTTGGTGCCGTCGACAACCGTTCCGTCGGGCAGCGAGACATTACCGACCAGGCCCAGCAGATACTGCAGGAACACCGGGTCGATACCGATGACGCCATCAACGTCCTGTCCATACTGGGACTTCCACAGCGCGGCGACACGCTGCGAGTTGCGGGGCCAATCAGGCGAATAGGTATTGCCCGAGTTGTACAGGTTACTGTGGTTGCCGAACAGCGCCTCATCCTCTTCGTCGACGCTCTCGACTGCCTCATCCTCGCTGAGTCCAATGCGGGGAACAAACTCGCCAATCGACATCTGGCCGTCAGTGACCGAAATCAGGCCCTGCGAACCGCCAAAGCCGCCGCAAGCACGAATCTCGACGTTGTTCATGGCGTACATAAGGTAGTTGCGCGTCTGGCCGTTGGCGCCGAGCATCTGGGGAAGGACGGGGGCGACCTTCTCCGCCGCGTCAACCGCGCCGTTGAGGGTGGCAAAGCCGTCCTTGGCCTTATCGACCAGCTCGGTCACCTGGGAAATATGAGTATCGCCAATGCCCTGGACCTTCTCGTTGGCGCTCTTGAACACCTTCGAGCTGCTGGAAAGCGAATCGGCGACCGCCTGCAGCGCGGACACGTTAATCATGCCGTCCTGGAACAGCTTGCCGGGCGTAGCCTGCGAAAGGTTATCGGCCATGGGAACCAGCGCATTGCTCGAGACATCGGACAGGGCGTCAATCATGGTGCGGGCCGCATTGATATCGCTGCCATACACCGGGATAAACGAAGCCGCCGCCCACAGCGGGCTCGAGGTCTCCGCCTTCATGCTGTTACAGAGCTCATCGATCTTCTTCGCGTCGTCAGGCAGCGTCGAAAAATCGCCCGACGTGACCTTGTCCTTAAGGCCACCGACGATCTCGACAGCCTCCTTCGCTTCGCTCTTTACGGTCTTTGCCGAGTTAAGCAGCATAAAGCCGCTTGCGCCAAGCGCAACGAGAAGCACCGCGACTACAACGGCAATAATGGCGCCGGTGTGACGCTTTTTGCGCTCGCCCTTGCGATGGCGATGACGGACCAGACCGTCAGAGGTCGAACTCGGCGAAGCGTCGCCACCGTAGTTCAAGCCAAAATCGTAATAATCTTCCTTGGAACCCGAGCCCGCAAACTCGGCACCGCTATCATCCAGGCGGGCGAACGTGCCAGTCTCGGAGGCGCCGGTGTAAATCGTGCCAAGGTTACCCGTAAGCCCCGCGCCACCGGCAGAGGGAGTATTGTTGGCGGCCTTGTCGGCATTAACGTTGCCGGCGGCATTCGCGGCGTTGGCAGCACCTGCGTTGTTCGCGGGTACCGAAGGAGCCCCGCTCGGCTGCGACGTGGAGGTTGCACCGCCCGCAAAGACATTCCCTCTTGCACGGCCGGTCTTTTTTGCCTTTTGAGACTGCTCGTACAGAGCGGTAAACATCGCTGTCTCGCCCGGGGACACGCGCTTACCGGAACCGCCCTGTCCAGCGCCGCCCGGCGTGCCGGCCTTACCAGCCCCGTTCGGACGCGGCGGAACTGCAGGACGGCCGCTATCGCTGCCCTTAAAGTGATTACCAGCCATAAAGAAATCCTCGCAATTGAGTCGCAATGAAAAAGTCCATAACGTTACTAGTTTATGGCATTTTGAGCATCGACAGCTAAACTCCAGACACGGACATCAATTGGCGAAAATGCGGCACAACACCTTTTCCGTCTTGGCAGCGGCGCCAGCTACACCGTGAGGAACATCATCACGATGATCATGGCAAAGCCGATCAGGTCGGTCGGCAAAAACACCGTGCCCAGCATAACGGCGCTGGTAATGGTTGCCGAAACCGGCTCCACAGTTCCGATGAGACTCGCGCGTACGGAACCAATATCCTTGACGCCCTGCATATAGAGCATATACGCCAGGAAAGAGCCCACGATCACAAACACCGCGAGCGCTTCGATGCCGGCAGCATCGAGGGCCGGCATATGAGCCCACGGCTGCACAAAGACACTCGAAACGACACCCGCCGTAAGCATAGCCGAGCCCGTAACAATAGGGCTACCGTATTCGGACAGAATCTTGGCGGGAATCACCGCCATACAGGCGGCGCTAACCGCACACATAAGGCCTGAGACCAGGCCAAGCGGCGATATGCTCAGACTGGTAGGGTCACCGCCGGTAGCGATTAAAAAGGTGCCGCCCAGGGCCAACCCAATGCCAACGGCCTCACGCACGCGAGGCATACGATGGTCGATCACGCAGGTATACCCCATGATGATGACCAGCTGCAGGCACTGAAGGACCGTCGCGGTTCCGGCGTTGGTCAGGCGCACGGCCGAAAGATAGCAAAACTGGTTGAACAGCAGGCCAAAAGCAGTAAAAAGCAGCAGCTGCTTGCGATCGGCGGGCGTCGTCCAAAGCTTGACCAGGCGTGCGCGGTCGCACGTGACAACCACAGTCATAAAGAGCAGGCCGGCGAGAATCTGCCGTATGCTCATAAGCCACAGCGTATCGACATGGTAGGTATCGAACAAAAAACTCGCGCTGGTGCCCGAGAAGCCCCAAAACGAGCCACCCACGAGCGTAGCCAACACGCCCAACGCCATCCTGCGCGACGACGCGTCGTTGAGGCGATCGCGCCATGCACGGCGGGTGCTGCGGCTGAGCTCGTCGGTGCCCTCGGGCACATCAATGTTCGATATATCGGTCATCGGCACCGAGGCCCCTGCGCCTTCGACCTGCTCGACACACTCTTTGCTCATTCCACTCCCCCGAAACAGCCTGGAAGCAATTCGGCTTACCTTACCACGGTGAAGGCACCAGCTGGAGGCTTGTCCGCTTATCGGTAGGACAATTCCGCAGGCGTCTTTCCATAGCTCGATACCGCAATGGCTTTGCATTGGTCGACAGCCAAATCGCGGCAGCAGACTCTTTTGAAATGGATATGACAAAGCCCCCGAATTCCACAATGTAAGCGATTTTTAAAAATGTTCTTGCCACCGAGTTCAGGCTCCGTTATATTATCCCTTGCGCACTTGCGCACCCTTGATCGGGCGTTTAGCTCAGGGGGAGAGCGCTTCCCTGACACGGAAGAGGTCAGAAGTTCAAATCTTCTAACGCCCACCAAATGTTCGCAGCTCAGAGGCTATGTCTCTGAGCTGTTTTGTTTTATGCCGCCAAATCCGCTGGCAGCTCCAACCGTCATTGCAACGTGACATCAATTCACCTGACGAATGGCGGCCAAACAAATTCAATACCCCAACATCAACAATAGCTAGGCACAAAACTGTGCCACAAGCTGCCCCAACCGCCCAACAGGCCAAAAGCCGACCATCTACTTGCCGATCTATCCATTGGCACAACCAATCAGTCCGCACCGCAACTTCTCAGCAAAACGCCACAGCGTCCACACCCTGCGGTATCCTTGAGCCACTTACACCTGCAGCACCAAGGAACCGCCATGCGCACCGAGCTCGATGTCCCCTTTTCGCATAAAGAAGAAGCCAAGGCGCTGGGCGCCAAATGGGACCGGACCAAAAAGATCTGGTATGTGCCCAGCGGCGTCAACCCCGAGCCCTTTGCCGAGTGGCTGCCCGGTGTTGACCGATCCGACCCCTCAGCGCCGTATATATATCTAGCACTGGGCAAGCGCGAGTGCTGGAAGTGCCACAAAGAGACCTCGGTCGCGGCCTTCGGCATTCCCTATCGAACCGATAACGACGAAAGCATCGCCATCGCGCACGCGCCCAACGAAGCCGGGCACATTGCCATCGACACGGCCAACGCCAACGCACTCGCCATCGTGCCCGCTCTCGGCTGCGTGCCGGGCGAGATCCGCGACTACCTTCATAAGCGTTGCGGCTACAAGCCCGTAGGCGCGCGAGCCTCCAAAGCCCCGTCGCTCGGCAACACGTGCACCAGTTGCGACGCGCTGCAAGGCAGCCGCTATCTGTTCGAGGAGTCCTCGTCCCCGTTTGCCCTCACTGCCATCAACAAGCTGCCGGCACTGGAGTTTGTGCGCGTCGAAGTTGCCGGCGTCTTTGGCGTCCCGGCCACGCGCACCGACTTTGACCAGGCGCTCTTTACCTGGGCACGCGACCATCACGCCAAGTTTCACAAGCAACTCGGTGAGGGGATTTATTTGTAGAGACGGAGATGCCTTCACAGCCAACTCCTCCGCATCACCTATCCCTCGTCGCCGGCGTCGTACACGATATCGAGGCCACAAACAGGGCATTTCTCCGGATACACCGGCATATGAACGCCTGTCCGTTTTCTCACTTCGTCGCTGAGTCTGTCGCGCGCATCGATAAACCGAATGTCGAGACACGGTATTTGCGAGCCGCAGCAAGGGCAGGTGACGACAAACGACGCGCAATCAACCTCTACGCTCGGAAACATATTGTTGTCTATAAGGGCACACGGCAGTTTTCCGTACTTCCCCATCGCAATATCGCCTCGCCAGCTCATATACGCTCCCCTCTCGCTATACAAATCAGGAAGAGCATGCACCGGCGGGCGTGCGCGAGATTGCATCGCCACGCGATCCGATCAAACAACACGATCGTCAAAGAATGCCAAAGCCAAATACGCTAATACGGCAGAAGCCCCGCCTTTTCACGCTTCTTTTCCGAGCGATCGAACTCAATGCGATGGGCCTCAAGAAACACCGTATCGGGTCGCCACTGACGCTCATCCGGCTGCCTTAGCGTCGCACCCGCAAAGGAAGCGTAGTCGGTCTTATCCAGCAGGTACGATCCGCACAGCCGATATTCGCCGCAAACAGGCTCAAACGAAATCAGGTGAGCATCAAATAGGGAATGAAGATCGCGCCGAAGCAGAATACCGTTGCTGGCAACCTGCGATTTGGGTCCCGAGTAATTCTCGATATGTGCAGCCTCCAGAGCTTCACTGACGCCGCAGTCCGACACCGCGCAACGGCCATCATAGGCGGCAACGAGCTGCTTGCGGAACCATTGCTGCCCCAATCGCTCGCGCCTTAACGCATAGCGGACCTTTTCGTCGTCGGTCGCACCCTGTCCGGCAAACTCAATATCGACGGGTATGTGCTTCAGATAACTCATGTCGGGCGCAAAACGAGGGTCCGGTCCGCCTTTATGAACAGGACCGTGCAGAACAAACCATCCATTTTCGGGCTCGAACCGCTCAACAAACGCAAGGCCGAGCACCTTATAGCCCACCTCGGTTGCAAATATGACTCCGACTGGGACGCCACATTCCATGCAGTTGAGCATTTTACGGTTGTAATTCTGGTCTCGAGAACCAACGGCTCCTGGCGCTTGGACCGAATACTTAATGACCCACGTACCGTCATCCAAATAGAGCGGAGGCACATCGGTGTAGAAGCTCTTTTTAGAGTTATGGACCGAAAGCGCAAAGATCTTATTGGGATCTTGCTTCACCCGATCCTGGCCCGGCCAGAAGATCCCTGAATCCCGCGTTACGGGAAAGAAGTCCGAGCCAATTCTCAAACGGTACTGATACTGAGGACTATCTTCCTTGGTGTGGTGCGGAAGGCTGGTCCAAACGCCGCCGCGCTGTTCCTCACCCAGAAACCACTCCCATGCCTCAACGTATTCGGAAGGCACGAGACTGCAGGCGCGGTCATAGCTTGGTCCATCCATCAACGGAACAGCAAGGTCAATGTCGTTCATCGCCAGCACCTACAACCATACGAACGCGAGTCATGCCCCTCAATAATATGGCCGAGAGTCAATTATTACGAGATCTCATTCCGCGATCGGCACATCGTTGATGCTCTCGGTTTGCCGCTGGCGCGCTTGTACCCCGCTACCCCACTTCCCTGTATACTGATGTAGCACGTGTTTCATCCGGGCTTGTTGGGCCGGGTCGTTCATGGGAGGTTCTTGTGGCTGTTTCGAATCCGCCTAAGGGAAGCGTTTCTTCTTCGTCCATCAAGCCGGTTACGCGCAAGGCCGTGCGTTGCCAGCGCGAGGTCGCTTGGCTTGTCACGCAGGCGGCGGGCAGGCTTGTGGCGACCACTCAGGACGTCAATGCGCCTACGCCGAGCTTTGTGTTAGCGGCGGCGCTGGATTTTGTGCGCCAATTGGAGGTTGCCGCGCAGGATGCCAACGGCCACCTCGACTACCAGAACGTTATGGCGCCCGACCTGCAAACGTTCTGCCACATGGCCAAGTTGCCTGCCGCGCCCAATGCGCTTTCGGACGCAGGCTACATGTTTACGCTCTCGGGCGCGGACCTTATCCGCGACATCTATGCATACTGCAGCGAGCTCGCCGAGCGCCACGTCTTTGACGCGGCAGAAGTCAAACCGGGAAATGTCATCAAGCTGGTTCTTAGGCTGTTCCTGATAGACGGGTTCGGGGCCATGCCGGCGTAAGCCGAGTCTTTAGCATCACCGTCGACTGGGCAACAACCGCTTTACCTTAATGGACGCCAATCGAGGGTCGATTATTGGGTCGCCTCGTCCACTAACGCATCTATCCCACGCGCTCCGACAGTCGATACTTGCGGTTGCGGCTCGTCGCCGGCGCCGTGGGCTCAAGCTCGCCTTGAGCAATGAGCGCGTTGACGCGCGACCTAACCTGGGAAATTGTGAGCCCTGTGTGCTCTGCCAGCTCGCGCGTCCCCAGCTCGCCGTAGTGTTTGAGTGCCGTCACAATTAAGCCCCCGCCATGATCGACCGGCTCGATCTTTGAACGGTAAAGTACGACCTTGAACCGATCGAATCCCGGGCAGAACAGGGGCCCGGCCAGACCATGCGCGCGCATGGCATCGATCATCATCGGGATGCCCGAGCCATTGCCCTCAGCCGGCGAACCTGCGCCATCCGGCAGCGGGACAATCGACATGAGCTTCACAAGCGTCGCGTTACGGCATCGGGAGCTGCCGTCAAACAAGTTCTCGCGAGTCTTTCCCCCGTAAAGGCCGCCAGGATTTGTCACCTCGACACGATCATCAAAGACGTCGACGGCAATCGATTGTCCACAGAACCGATCCCCGTATTCTCGATGGATTACGGCGTTGGCGATTGCCTCGCGCAGAACCTCCTCGGGAATCTCAAGCGAGTCGACACGCGAGACGCCTTGGACGGTCGAGGTTCGCCGCAAATTCTTGGCGACGGCTGCGACGGCATCCGAGATCATCTCGCCCAACGTTCCCTCACAGATTGTGCGGTCCATGAACCTCAGCGACCCCGCCATGCCCTTCTGAGTTCCCGCATGGACAGCCACGTCAATGAAGAGCTTGGGATAGAACTGCTGAGGGTAGGTGCCCACAACTAGGAGTCCAGCCTTGGTGACATTGCCCTGGGAATCAAGGATATTTAGGCGCTCCAGCTTCGTTTGTTTGTCCGGCGCGCCGCGCATTGCCCGGGGCGTCAACGAGAAAGCCCGATCTATCGTACGGTCGACCAGCGTCTCGTCGAGATTGTCCGCGCCCGCACCCGCCACCGCGTCCCGATCGCTCGGAGTCGCTCGACCGTATGACGCCAATGCGAGCACCTCGGTCGATGAAAGCGGCACATCTTTGTCATCGATGCGCTTGTAGCTGCCGCCCTGGGCGCCCCGCTCTATGACATAGCAGGGCTTGCTCGACGGATCGAGCTCCTCAATCGTAATGACGAGAACGATGACGTCCTGAAGCTCCACTCGCTCGATCGTGTATTTAGGCGGATTGGCCAGCTTTCCTCGACCGCCCGCATCACCCATGCCTGACACAAATTGGTTGAGCACTTTCTCGGTCTCGAAGTTCTCAACCGGGACAAAACCTGCGCGCTCACTCACTCCGAGTACGATGATGCCGCCGGCGGTGTTTGCGAAAGCGCTGACCGTTTCCCATACGTCGCGGGAAAGCGTTGTGGCGCTCTCCTTGACCTCGACGTTAAGATCGTCCGAGCCCATGCGCCTTAAAGACTCGAGCAGACCGGTCAGTTCGTTTTCGTTCATCTGCACGTCCTTTCGCTCGGTTCTGCGAAGAATGCCGCGAATGGATTTCCTTCGTCTCTCAGTTATCTCTCGTAATTATCTCTCATCTTTCTGTTATCTCTCATATTAGAAATGAGTGAGAGATAACAGAAAGATGTCTACCATCTGTTTCATATAAACATGTTTTTGCTGGTAGAACAATCGGTATTGAGATAATACCATGATTGCTTGTCTCTTTGCTGCTCAGTTATCTCTCATATTTATCTCTCGTCTTTCTCCTTGAATATCAACTTCATCCGAACACCTCCCATATTCATCCGTACATGTACGGATGAATATGGGAACCCGATACCCTGAGGGCCGGATCGGCCGGCCCCGGGAGATCGGAGGACGTCATGTCCGGAAAGAGCGGAAAGAG
>DBFANS010000023.1:0-131957 GCA_048233475.1 Collinsella aerofaciens
ACCCATCGAAACACATCTCCACCATTCCTTCAACTGGGAAAATGCCGCCCCCGGACCCCGGGAGGGGCCGCGGGGGCGTTCGGCTAACTGAGGGAATGGCCTATTTGCTCAATGTGTTCGGCTGAGATCGGAAATCAACCCGGGCCTACGCACGAAAGGAATCTCGTTAATTCCGAAAATTATGTATAATTCCAATTAAAAATGGAATCAAACGAAAACGATGGAAATGAACGAAGCGCTAATCTACTTACAAGAAGCACTAGGCCTCTCCGCCAAGACCAAAACTTGGCCTGGATCCGCACGCTTGCCATTGCATCTGCGGGCGATTGAGGTCCGCGCTGTTGACGCAAACGGTTTTTCGTTTTTGCTTGCAAGTTTGCCTACTGGCGTCGGGCTTCCCGAGGCTAAGAGAGTCTATAGCCAGCTAGCCTTGCGCGCGGAGACTCCTGTTGTCGTTTCGTTTCCTGATGCCGATGCACGTCAGCGCAAAGCATTGGTCGCACAAGGGATTCCCTTTGTCTGCCCTGGTAGACAGGCTTTTCTTCCATTTATGGGCACGGCCTGCACGGAGAGGGGCGGTGCCTGGTTTCGCAATCATGCGACCAAGATGTCACCCAACGCACAGGCTGCCGCAATCTGGGGAGCAGCCCAGGAGCCATATCGTCCCTATGACCTTTGTCGTGCGCTTGGGATTTCGGCAAGCCGTGCGAGTGAGGCCATAACCGAGCTTGTTGACAGGGGACTCGCGAGGCGCGAGCGTCGCGAGCGACGTGTCGTCGTGTTCCCTGTTGCCGTTGATCTTTTGCTCAGTGAGCACATGGCAGAGCTCTCCTCGCCTGTCTCGAAGGTCTTTTTTGCAAGGAAGACGCCGCAGGTCGACTATCTTGTTGACGCCGGGGAGACGGCGCTCGCTGCGCGTTCGATGCTCGCTGCGCCGGGCATGGAACAAAAGGCCGTCTTAAGAAGTGCATGGCGTCAACTGAGCGACCTCGAAGTCGCAGACGGGGAGTTGCCGGATAACGAAACGGCGATGATCCAAGTGTGGCGCTATGCGCCCGTGTTTGCCGACTCCTCCCGCGTCGACGACATTTCGCTTGCGCTATCTTTGGCGGCAATCGACGATGAGCGAATTCAGCTCGAAGTCGATCACATGTTTGGAAAGGACTATCCATGGCAAGAAGCGCTGTAGAAGGCCTCCAAGAATTTCAGCAGCATATGCAAGAAGCTGCAGGATCGTATGCCCTTATCGGCGGCACGGCATGCGACATTTTGCTCGCGGAGGCGGGACTTCCGTTTAGGGCGACTCACGATTTTGATGTGGTAATTGTCGCCGATGACCGGTTGCCTCAGACGGCAGAAGCTATATGGACTTTGGTGCGTGATGGCGGTTACCGCTGCGGCTGGGGCGAAGGCAAAGGCTCATGTTTTTATCGGTTTACAGAGCCTAAGAGGCCGGGTTACCCCCATATGATTGAACTCTTCGCGAAGTGCCCCGACTTTCTAAAGGGTCGTGAGGGGATTGATGTGGCGCCAATTCACGTTGATGAAAACATAAGCAGTCTTTCGGCAATTTTGTTGGACGATGCTTACTACGGCTTGTTCCTTCAGGGAATTCGAACCGTAGGCGGCGTTTCGGTCCTGGGGACGGAATACATTGTCCCGTTCAAAGCGAAGGCGTATCTCGACCTAAAAGCTAGAAGGGAAGCGGGGGAGAACGTTGATTCGAGGAAGGTAAAAAAGCATAAACGCGATGCACTGAGGCTTGCTCAGCTGCTTGGCGAGTCGGAAGGTGTCGACCTGCGCGGAGAACTGAAGGACGATATGCTTGCGTTTGTTAAAGATTGTGAGGTGGGCGACGTCAATCTGAAACAGATCGGGGTTGCGGGCGTAACGATGGTGCAGTTGCTCGAGACGATGAAAGTAACATATGGCTTGATTGGTTGAGTGGGGTTACGTGGCCCGGACGGTGCAGTCTAGCTGCGTTGTCCGGCGCGGAAGCTCGCTAATCAGCTATTATTTGTTTAGACAACTTGAGTTGTAGAGGAGTGACCGGCGATGGTGCAGGGCGCTAAACATATGAAGAGCAATAACGCTGCGGGCAACGGCGGCTCAAGCCCTCAGCCCAAACCTCAACCAAAGCCCAAGCGTCGCCGCAAGCGACTTCCGCGCTGGGCCGACCGGCTCATCACCATCGTCATCATCCTTATTGGCGTGGGCCTTATGACCTGGCCGTGGATCTTGGACCGGCTCGAGGCCTCGGGCGTGTTCAACCAGATCAGCACCGTGTCCAGCACCGTGGACGCGCTGTCTGCCGAGGAGCGCGAGCGCATCCTGCTCCAGGCGCGCTCCTTTAACGAGCAGCTGGCGGGCGAGGCCACCGAGCTTCCCGCCGACCAGATTGAGCCCTACGCTCAGCAACTTATCTTTGACCGCGACCCCATGATGAGCTGGGTCGAGATCCCCTCCATCGACGTGAGCATGCCCATCTACCACGGCACGAGCGAGGAAGTCCTTATGGCGGGCGTCGGCCACCTGGAGGGCACGAGCCTGCCGGTGGGCGGCACCTCGACGCATTGCGTGCTCACCGCGCACTCGGGCATGCGCAACCTGAGTATGTTCGACGACATCCATTCGCTGGAGCCCGGCGACCTGGTGCTGCTGCACACCATGAACAAGACGCTCGCCTACAAGATGGTGGACTCCGAGGTCGTGCTGCCCGAGGAGATGGGGTCGCTGACTATCGAGCCCGGCGCCGACAAAGTGACGCTCGTCACCTGCACGCCCTACGGCGTGAACGACCATCGCCTGCTGGTGCACTGCGTGCGCACCAAGTACAACAAGAAGGACGTCGACAAGCAAAAGTCGCTGGCCGGCCGCCACTGGGGCAAGCGCGAGTTTGCCGTGCTCATTGTAGTCGTGGCCATTGTGCTGTTGCTGCTGGATATCGTGATCCACGCGGTCCGCAAGCGCCGCAAGGCCAAGGCCTCGGCATAGGGCGTTCTTCAGAACCACCACAAAGGGGACAGGCACCTTTGTGGTGGTCGGGACTTCCAAACCATCACAACATTCGATGAAAATCGCGATTTTGGCGAAAAGTGTCGAATGTTGTGATGGTTTTTGCTGTGGGCGGGATGGTTTTTGTTTCGGGCAGGTTGCTTTTCGCTGCGGGCGAGACGGTTTTCGCTATGGACGGTGCGGTTTCGCTGCAGAATCGCCAGCCCGCCGCCTGCCAACCGCCGCCCTCGTTACGTTTTCGCTGCATTTGGGTAAAGCGCCTGCTCCAAGCCGGCGTTGCCCTGTATACTAGAGCGGTTTAACTGTTATGCGGAAGGGAGCGCCTATGGCACTCAGCGAGAAAGACGTGCGCGGCATTGCCGAGTACGCAAAGATCGCACTGACCGATGACGAGCTCACCCAGATGACGTCCTACCTGAACGACGCCGTCCAGATGCTCGAGCCCGTCTTGCAATATGACTTGCCCGACGTGGAGCCCACGTTCCATCCCATCGGAAGCCTGTCCAACGTGATGGGCGATGACCTGCGCGAGCCCGAGCGCGACCTGCCGCTCGACGTTGCGCTCGAAAACGCCGGCAGCGCGCGCGACCGCTACTTCCGCGTGCCGTCCATTTTGGGAGAGGGGGAGAGCGAGTAATGGCGCAGAGCTTCGATTCCCTTACCGCTGCCCAGATCGCCGCAGGCGTTGCCGCCGGTGACTTTACCGCTACCGAGGTGGCTCAGGCCTCCCTTGCCGCCATCGAGGCGCGCGAGTGCGGGGTCCAGGCATTCCTGCAGGTGGCGCCCGAGCTTGCGCTCGAGGCCGCTGCGCGCGTGGATGCCGACCGTGCCGCAGGCAAGCCGCTGCCCCCGCTCGCGGGCGTGCCGCTGGCCATCAAGGACAACATGAACCTCGTGGGCACGCGTACCACCTGCGCTTCCCGCATGCTCGGGGACTACCAGAGCGTCTACACCGCCACCTGCGTCCAGCGCATGCTCGATGCCGGCTGCCTGCCCATGGGCAAGGCCAACATGGACGAGTTTGCCTTTGGTAGCTCCACCGAGAGCTCGGCGTTCCACCGCACCAACAACCCCTGGGATACCGAGCGCGTGCCCGGCGGCTCCTCGGGCGGCTCCGCTGCCGCCGTCGCCGCGGGCGAGGTCGCGCTCTCGCTGGGCTCGGACACCGGCGGCTCCATTCGCCAGCCGGCGTCGCTGTGCGGCGTGGTGGGCTTTAAGCCCACGTACGGCGCCGTGAGCCGTTACGGCGTGGTTGCCTTTGGCTCGTCGCTCGACCAGGTTGGCCCCTTCGGCCGCACGGTCGAGGACGTCGCGCTGGCCATGAACGCGCTTACCGGTGCGGGCCACGATCCGTACGACTGCACCAGCCAGGATTGCGCCGTCGACTTTACCGAACATCTCAACGACAGCATCGAGGGCAAGCGCGTGGGCATCATCCCCGCGTTTATGGAGGCCGAGGGCCTGACGCCCGAGGTCAAGGCCGCTGTTCAGCGCGCCGCCCAGGAGCTGCAGAACCAGGGTGCCGAGCTGGTCGAGGTCGACCTGCCGCACCTGGACGCCGCCATCGCCGCCTACTACGTCATCGGCCCGGCCGAGGCGTTCTCCAACCTGGCACGTTTCGACGGCATTCGCTATGGCTACCAGGAGGAGGGCTGCGCCAACCTGTCCGACCAGAGCTCCCTTTCGCGCGCCCACGGCTTTGGCGCCGAGGCCAAGCGCCGTCAGATGCTCGGCGCCTACCTGCTGAGCTCGGGCGTGTACGACAAGTACTACTATGCCGCGCAAAAGGCCCGCACGCTCATCACGCAGGACTACGACGCCGCGTATGCCAAGGTGGACACCATCCTCATGCCCGCCTCGCCGCGCACGGCCTTTAAGTTTGGCGAGATTAGCGACCCCACGCAGATGTACCTTTCGGACCTGTACACCATCTCGCTCAACATTTGCGGCAACGGTGGCATCTCGGTGCCGCTGGGCCTGGGCGAGGATACTCAGCTGCCCGTTTCTGCCCAGCTGGTTGGTCCGGCGTTTAGGGACCGTCAGCTGCTCACGTTTGCCCGCGCCCTGGAGCGCGGCTTTGCCGATGCCGCCACGGGTGCGCCCGCGCTTTCCGTCGCGCCCGATTTTGCCGGGAAGGGAGGCGAGCTGTAATGAAGGAGCTTTCCGAGGTCCTGCAGGATTGGGAGGCCGTGATCGGCCTGGAGATCCATACCGAGCTCACCGCACTCGATACCAAGATGTTCTGCAACTGCAAGCTCAGCCACGATGACGAGCCCAACGCCAACGTGTGCCCGGTGTGCCTGGGCCTGCCCGGCGCGCTGCCGGTGCCCAACAAGCGCGCCATCGAGAGCATCGTCAAGGCCGGTCTCGCCACCAACTGCGAGATCCAGCGCCACTCGATGTTCTATCGCAAGCACTATTTCTATCCCGATATGGCCAAGAACTTCCAGACCACGCAGGGTCCGGTCGCCTTTGCCATGTACGGTCACCTGGACCTGGACGTGACCGGTCGCGGTGCCGCCGAGCGCCCCGACTGCGCGTTTGGCGAGGCCGAGGCCCAGAGCCTGGCGAGCGCCTCGGCCAACGCCGAGGGCCTGTCCACGTCTATGACGTCGACCATGCGCGAAGGCAACCAGCGTGCCGGCCATCTGGCCAGCTATGACGCGTCCAACCTGCAGATGCCCGAGCGTCGCGAGGACGGTTCCTACACGGTGCCCATCCGCATCCTGCGCATCCATATGGAGGAGGACGCCGCCAAGATGGTCCACGTGGGCGGCGCCGAGGGTCGCATTACCGCCGCTGCCGAGTCGCTCGTCGACTACAACCGCTGCGGCACGCCTTTGATTGAGCTCGTGACAGAGCCCGACTTGCGTACGCCCGAGGAGGCGCGCCTGTTTATGGAGAAGCTCCGTCGCATTTTTGTGACGCTGGGTATTTCGGACTGCTCCATGGAGAAGGGTTCCATGCGCTGCGACGGCAACGTGTCGCTGCGCCGCCGCGGCGAGACCAAGCTGGGTACCAAGACCGAGCTCAAGAACCTCAACTCGTTTAAGAGCCTGCATGACGGCCTTGCCTACGAGATCTGCCGTCAGGCCGAGGTGCTCGAGGAGGGCGGCATCATCTACCAGGAGACCCGCCACTGGGAGCCCAGCCGTAAGCGCACCGTGGTCATGCGTGTGAAGGAGACGGCCGACGACTATCGCCTGTTCCCCGATCCCGACCTGGCGCCCTTCGATCTGGACGACGAGTTTATCGACCGTTGCCGTGGCGAGATCCCCGAGCTGCCCGATGCCAAGCGCGCCCGTTTTGAGGCCGACTTTGGCATTAAGACGGCCGATGCCGAGCAGATTGCTGGCGACCCGGAGTTTGCCGAGTTCTTTGAGGCCGCCGCTGCCGGAATGGCTGGCAAGGAGGCTCAGACGGTCGCAAACCTGCTGGTGAACGAGATGATTGCCTACCTTAAGGGCGCGGGCGTGTCGCTCGCCGAGTCCGGTATTGCGCCGGCTCAGGTGGCAGCCCTCGCCAAGCTGCTGGCGACCGATGCCATTAGCTCCAACCAGGCGCACGAGGTCTTTGAGGCCATGGCCCAGACCGGTGACGACCCTAACAAGATCGTCGACGAGCGCGGTATGCGTCAGGTGAGCGATGCCGGCGCGCTGCAGCCGATCGTGGACGAGGTGCTGGCAAACTGTGCCGATCAGGCGCAGCAGTATCGTGACGGCAACCAGAAAGTCATCGGCTTTTTGGTGGGCCAGTGCATGAAGGCGAGCCGCGGCAAGGGTAACCCGAAGCTCTTCAACGAGTTGCTGAGAACGTCGCTCTCGTAAACGGAACCCGGGAGCCCCCGGCAGGGCGGGTGCTTCCTCAAAATTTCAAACAGTCCTGCGCAAGACGAAGGCCACATTAAGTGGCCTTCTTTGCGTGCGGAACTCATTTTGAGGAAGCACCCGCCCTGCCGGGCCCCCGGGTTCCGCAACGACTCGGCCGTTCGGGTCAGGTAGGCTGATAAAAATAGAGTGAATGGGCGCGCCGTTGGCGCGTCCATTTTTGTGCGGGTGACAAAGGGACTGTCCCTTTGTCACATTGCAATAAATGTGATGAAAGTGTGGCGAAATGAGCTTAAAACTTCCGTAAATGTGATAAATGTCACATTTTACCTAAGGTAAAATGTGGGAAATATCACGTTTACGGAAGTTTCTTTGCGGGAGGTTCGGTCATGCAGCGAGATATCATTGCCAAGCTTAACGCTTGGAAAGCGTCAGAATATCGTAAGCCGCTTATCCTTAAGGGGGCGCGCCAGGTTGGAAAGACGTGGGCGCTTAAGGAGTTCGGCCGAACCTCGTACCTCAATTTTGTGTATCTGACGCTCGAGGAGCCGTCACCTGGGGTACAGAGCGAGTACGCTCAGTTTTTCGAAGGTACGCGCGATCCTCGACGGATCATCTCAAATCTTTCCCTGGCACTTGGACAGCCTATCGAGCCCGGCGAAACGCTGCTTATTATTGATGAGATCCAGGATTGTCCTTCTGCAGTCGGCGCCCTTAAATACTTCTGTGACGAGGCCCCCGAGTATCACGTCGCATGTGCAGGGTCTTTGTTGGGCGTTCGCTTGTCCCGTGAGACCAGCGCTTTTCCGGTGGGAAAGGTCGAGTTCATGGAGATGCGCCCCATGAGCTTTTCCGAGTTTCTGAAAGCCGAGGGCGCTGCAAACTACGACGAATACCTTGGCGGCCTGGATCAGATCGAGACAGTGCCCGATTTCTTCCATGTCCGTCTCGTCGAGCATCTTCGTCGTTATTTTGCATGCGGCGGCATGCCAGAGGCTCTTGGCCGGTGGGTGGAGACGGGCGATATCGTTCAGGTCGATAAGGTGTTGTCTGATCTCTTGGATTCCTACGAGCGCGATTTTGCCAAGCATGGTGGCCGTGCGCAGTTCGCCAAGCTTTCACAAATATGGAACTCGATTCCAGCTCAGTTGGCGCGCGAGAACAAAAAGTTCGTTTGGGGTGCGGTGCGCGAGGGGGCTCGTGCTCGAGAATACGAGGATGCTCTGGAATGGCTTGCCGATGCTGGGCTCATCACGGCGGTTCGCCTTAATGCTGCCGGTGGTGTGCCGCTCTCTGCGTACGATGACCTCAAGGCATTTAAAGTCTACTGTCTTGATGTCGGCTTGCTGCGCCGCATGGCAAGGCTGGATGCGTCCGCTTTTGCCATCTCGGATGCGTTATTTTCGGAGTTCAAAGGTTCGTTCGCCGAGAACTATGTGCTTCAGGCATTACTTTCACAGTTAGATGCTGCTCCGCGTTATTGGACAAACGAGAAGCCGAAGCACGAAGTCGATTTTTTGATTCAAGTCGGAAACGAAATCGTTCCCGTCGAGGTCAAATCGGGAGAGGTCGTTCATTCCAAGAGCCTTAAGTACTATGCCGACAAGCATGCGGAGACGACTCCATTGAGGGTCCGCTACTCACTTAAGAACCTAAAGCTCGACGACGGGGTGCTCAACATTCCGTTGTATTTGGCTGATCGATCTGTCCCTCTTATCAAAAAGGCGCTTGATTGTGCATATCTTGACGTTTAGATCCTGGGTGAGCTGACGGGCGGCGGCTAATTAATCGCTCCGTTACGGCCAGGGAGCTTGGGCCTTAGCGATGCTTGCTTCGCCAAGCCGTGGGTGTCATGCCGGTGTGTTGCTTGAAGGCTTGGGTGAAGGCGGCCTGCTGAGGGTAGCCTAGGCGCTCAGCCACCTGCGCTATCGTGAGCGCGCTATCTGCCAAAAGGTCCTGTGCTCGCTCCATGCGGCGTCTGCGAATGTAGGCGCCCAGGGACTCGCCTGTTTGAGCCTTAAAGGTGGCGCATAGTTTGGAGCGGCTTGTGTAGAGCCTCTCGGCCACCTCGTTGATACCCACATGTCTGCCTTTGTCGAGCGCGCGCTCAATCATTGCCGTTGCTTCTTCGGCAATGGTTATGCTGACGCGTGTGCCTGCCGCCTGCCGCGCCTGCTTGTGGGCCGCGCGCGAACAGGCGAGCTCCGCGACCATGGTCTCCACGATGCCCTGCATATAGACGTGTCCGCCTACGGTGCGGGCGCGGTCCTCGTTAATCCGGCGCAGCGTGTGGCAGATGGCAGACGTCGCTTCCTCGTGCCACGGCTCGGCAAACGCCTCAAAGACTCCCGCGAACTCGGTGGGATAGCGGTGCTCCAGTTCGTCAAAATATCCAGGCAAAAAGAGCACCGAGCGCGAGTGATAAAGCTCCCCCGCAAACAGCGGGCTTAATTCCTCGCCACAGCTATCTTGGATAAAGCTGCAAACGGCATTGTTTGGCCACGGTCCATGCAATGGTTTAAGGTTCGCGGGCGTTATGCCAGCCTCGGGCATGCATGTAAGTGTGGGCGCGCTGACCTCGCTCACGCACGCGTATGGCTCGGGTGTGTATTCGGCCAGGTACATATCGCGCGTCGGGGTGATGAAATGCTCCATGACGATGCAGGCAGGGGAGAGAGGCATGATCCATGCGCGGCCGTGCGCCCGATCGTTTGCCACCTCGCCGGTAAAGACAGCGCCCTTGCCGGTAAGCTCCAGGCCAAACTGCTCAAACTGCGGTGCGTAGAGCTCGGTTATGTCGGTCGCGGCCCGATGCATTTTCAAAAGCGTCCCCTTCCTTTGCGGAAACGTCCACGCCTGGCTCGATTGTGTGCCTTGGCTAACATATCAATGATAAGTTGAATACGGTTAACTCTCAAGCCGTTAGAAAGGAATCTCATGGCAAAGGGATCAAAAAGGGAAGGCGGCGGTATCGGCGAGCTGCTTGCATATGCCGGCGACCGTAAATTCCTAACGTATTTGGGCATGGCTCTCTCGGCGCTCTCGCAGCTGTTGAGCTTTGGCCCGTACGTGTGCATCTGGTTTGTCGCGCGAGACCTTATCGCTGTGGCGCCTAACTGGAGCGAAGCCACCGATATCGCGATGTATGGCTGGTGGGCCGTGGGGTTTGCCCTGGCAAGCATCGTAGTTTATTTCGTGGGGCTCATGTGCACGCACCTGTCTGCGTTTCGCTGCGCGTCCAATATCCGCAAGACTACGAGCGAGCACCTGCTTAAGTTGCCGCTTGGCTACTTTGACACGCACGCCACCGGTGAGCTGCGCCGTATTGTAGACGGATGCGCCGCCTCCACCGAGACCCTGCTCGCGCACATGCTGCCCGATATCGCCGGCGCCACCGCCATGGTCGCAGGCCTGCTCGTGCTGCTTTTCGCCCTCGATTGGCGCTTGGGCGTGGCATGCCTTATCTCGGTCGTCGTTTCGCTTGGCGCCATGGCCACCATGATGAGCGGCAAAGGCGCCGAGTTCATGAAGGCCTACATGGGAGCGCTGGTCAAGATGAACAAGACCGGCACCGAATATGTACGCGGCATCCCCGTGGTCAAGGTGTTTCAGCAGACGGTCTACTCCTTTAAGGCTTTCCACGATGCGATCGCCGAATACGCCGACATGGCACAAAGCTATGCGGGCACGTTCTGCCGAGGTCCGCAGGTACTCAACCTTACCGCGCTCAATGGCTTTGTGGCATTCCTGCTGCCCGTGGCGTTGCTGTTGGCGCCGGGCGAGACGGACTTCGCGCATTTTATGGCAAACTTCACGTTTTACGCGATATTTTCGGCCGTGGTGCCGACGGCCATGACCAAGCTCATGTTTGTGGGCGAGGCCTCTCAGATGAGTGCCGATTCGCTGGCTCGTATTCGAAGCATCATGGATTCCAGGCAGCTCTCCGTGCCCGCTCAACCCAAGCACCCTGCCGGCAGCGACGTGCGATTTGAGGATGTGAGCTTTACCTACGAGGGCGCCGAAGCGCCTGCCGTCAACCATGCGAGTTTTAGCGTTTCCGCTGGTAGCACCCTCGCCCTGGTGGGTCCCTCGGGTGGCGGTAAGTCAACCTGCGCAAGCCTGATCCCGCGTTTTTGGGATGTTTCCTCGGGTCGAGTGCTCGTAGGCGGTGTGGACGTTCGCGATATGGATCCGCACGAGCTTATGGACCAGGTCGCCTTCGTGTTCCAGACCAACCAGCTGTTCCGGCAAACACTTGCCGATAACGTGCGCGCCTCCAAGCCTACGGCCACTGACGACGAAGTGCGTGCGGCCCTCTTCGCAGCTCAGTGCGACGACATTGTGGCCAAGCTCCCGCAGGGCATCAATACCATGCTCGGTGCCGGCGGGGCATATCTTTCGGGCGGCGAGGTCCAGCGCGTGGCACTCGCCCGCGCGATCCTTAAAGACGCGCCTATCGTGGTGCTCGATGAGGCCACGGCGTTTGCCGATCCCGAGAACGAAGCGCTCATCCAGCGCGCCTTTAGCAAGCTGGCGGCGGGTCGCACGGTCATTATGATTGCGCACCGACTCTCGACTGTAGTGGGCGCAGACCAAATCGTGGTGCTCAACCAGGGCAGCGTGCAGGAGTCGGGTACCCATGCCGAGTTGCTGTCCCAAGAGGGTCTGTATGCCAAGATGTGGGCCGAATACGAACAGGCCGCGAGCTGGAAAATCACTGCAGCGACCGCGGATGCCGCCGTCACGAAGGGAGGCGAGGCCTAAATGTTCGCCTCGTTCCAAAAGAAGTATTTCCTATCCGATAAAGGCGTCGCCGGCGTAAAACGCGGCATTTTCTGGACCACGCTCACCAATCTCATTACCATGGCCGGCATGGGCTTTTTATTCCTGGTCATGGCCGGTTTTGTAGAACATCTCGCCACCGGTGCCGACCTGCCGGATACCCTGCCGATCGTGGGCGGCCTCCTGGCCTTTTTCGTGTTGCTCTTTGCCTCTAACTGGCAGCAGTATTACTACACCTACTGCATCTTTTACGAGGAGTGCGGCAAGCAGCGTATGGAGATTGCCGAGCGCTTGCGCAAACTGCCGCTGTCGTTTTTTGGTCGTCGTGATCTGGCCGATTTAACCGAGACCATCATGGGCGACGTCCAGGCCATGGAGCACGCCTACAGCCACGTGCTGGGAGAGCTTTGGGGTGCCATCATCGCAAGCGCCATTGTGTTCGTGGCGTCGCTGTTCTTTTGCTGGCAGCTGGCGATCGCGGCGTTTTGGAGCGTTCCCGTGGCCTTTGCCGTGCTGTATCTAACACGCGGCCCCATGACCCCGGTGTTCGATCGCGTGCGTGCCGAGAAGGTCAAGGTTACCGAGGCAATTCAAGAGACGCTCGACTGCGTTCGCGAGATCCGCGCCACCAACCAGGAGGCCCATTATCTTGAGGGACTCAACGCCGTGATCGATGCCGAGGAGCGCGAGACCACCAAGGGAGAGCTCGCTAACGGGCTTTTGGTCAACTCCGCCTTTGTCACCCTGCGTCTGGGCATTGCCACCACGCTGGTCACGGGTGCCGCGATGGTCGCCTCCGGGCAGGTCGACTTTTTGGTGATGTTTGCTTTCCTGCTTATGGTGAGCCGTATCTATGCACCCTTTGACCAGGCGTTAATGTTAATGTCCGAGCTGTTTGCCGCCGAGTCCTCTGCCAAGCGCATGCGTTCCATCATGGAAGAGCCTGTGGCGCGGGGCAGCGAGAAATTTGAGCCCGTGGGCCACGATGTGGTGTTCGATCACGTGGCATTTGGCTATGGTGCGGGCGAGGACGGCCGTGCCGGCGAGAAAGTTCTTACCGATGTGAGCTTTACCGCCAAGGAAGGCGAGGTCACGGCGCTGGTCGGTCCTTCGGGTTCCGGTAAGTCTACGGTGAGCCGCCTGGCCGCGCGCTTTTGGGATGCCACCGAAGGCACGGTCACCGTGGGTGGCGTGGATGTAGCGAGCGTTGATCCCGAGGTGCTGCTGCGTGATTATGCCATTGTATTCCAAGACGTGCTGCTCTTTGACGATACGGTGATGGGAAACATCCGCCTCGGGCGTCGTGATGCCACCGATGAGGAAGTGCTTGCGGCTGCGCGTGCCGCCAACTGCGACGAGTTCGTGAACCGCATGCCGCAGGGCTACGACACCATGATCGGAGAGAACGGCTCCAAGCTGTCCGGCGGTGAGCGTCAACGCATCTCTATCGCCCGTGCGCTGCTCAAAGACGCGCCCATCGTCCTTTTGGACGAGGCCACGGCGAGCTTGGATGTGGAGAACGAGACCGTGGTACAGCAGGCACTCTCCCGTCTGCTTACAGGTAAGACGGTTATCGTTATTGCCCACCGTATGCGTACGGTGGAAAATGCCGACAAAATCGTTGTACTCAAGGATGGTGTGGTTGCCGAGCAGGGCACTCCGGCGCAGCTCAAGGCGGCAGGTGGAGAATTCGCCCGCATGGTTGCGCTGCAAAAGGAAGCGGCTGCCTGGCAACTGTAGGAAAGGGGACCAAGATTTCCAAAGGTTAACTTTGGTTGACCATAATAGTTCGACTAAACTAGTCTCAAAAGCGTGCTCGAGCAAACTAATTAACTCGGGTGCTAAGGCACCATGCCGCGCTTGTGCGGCAAAAGGGAGAAGCAACATGAAGAAGTCGACTTTTAACACCCTGCTTGTCGGTGGCGGTTTTCTGCTTGGCACGGCCGGCATCAAGCTGCTTACCAGCGCTCCGGTAAAGAATGCCTGCGTGCAGGGTATCGCGTGCGGCATGCGCATCAAGAACGGCTACCAGGACATGGTCGAGCAGGCCAAGGCCAATGTCGACGACATGGTTGCCGAGGCTGCTTACATCACCCAGAGCGAGGCCGCTGCTGACGAGGCAGCCGAGTAACGCTCTCAGGCACAAATTATGAGATTCTCGATTATTAGCGAGATCCCTGGCAGGACCCGTCTTCAATTGGCGGGTCCTGTGCCAGAGAGCGATCTCGACGCACTTCTTAAGCTCAGCGGCGATATCGACGGCGTGCACAAAGTGCGCGTTTATGGCCGTATTGGCCAGATGGCGCTGGAGTACGACGAGCCGCGCCGTGCGAGCGTGCTCGACGCCCTGGGCGCACTCGATGTTCAAGCTATCGCCGATGCCAAGTCGGGCTATGTGATGCAACTCGAGCCGCGCAAGCACAAACTCGTTATGGACCTGGCGACACTTGTCGGTGCCCACTACGCGCGCCGCTGGTTCTTGCCGACGCCTCTGCGTGCGGTGTTTGTCGTGGCCGGTTACATGGCCTTTTTGCGCGCCGCCCTCCGTGAGCTCGCGCAGCCGCGCCTGACCGTTCCCGTGCTCGACGCTTCGGCCATCGGCATTTCGTTCGTCAAGCGTGATGTCGACACCGCGGGCCAGACGATGTTCCTGCTCAACGTGGGCGAGCTGCTCGAGGACTACACCCGCGCCATGAGCGAAAACGAGCTCATCAACTCGCTGCTCGATGTGCCCGACAAGGCGCAAAAGGTCGTCGGCGACACCGAGGTAAGCGTTGCCGCGACCGAGCTCGAGCCCGGCGATCTGGTCGCCGTGCGCACTGGCATGTCCATTTGCATCGACGGTGTTGTCGAGCAGGGGAGCGCTATGGTCAACCAGGCGACCCTGACCGGCGAGCCGCTTGCCGTCGAGCGCAGCGCAGGCGACGACGTGTTCGCCGGAACTGTCGTGGAAGACGGCAGCATCTTGGTGCGCGTGCGCGCCAATACGGCGCAAACCAAACTGCGCTCAATCGTCTCGCTCGTGCAGACGGCTGACTCGCTCAAGTCCGAGGGCCAGTCGCATATGGAGGACCTTGCCAACAAGATCGTCCCGTGGAACTTCCTGCTTGCGGGCCTTGTCGCGCTCACCACACGTAGCCTCATCAAGACCTCGGCGGCGCTGATGGTCGACTACTCGTGTGCGCTCAAGCTCACGGGTTCCGTTGCCGTCATGACTGCCATGAGCGACGCCGCCAAGATGGGCGTCATGGTCAAGGGCGCGAAGTACTTTGAGTCGTTTGCCAAGGCCGACACCATCGTTTTTGATAAGACCGGCACGCTGACCGAGGCTCAGCCGCGCCTGGCTTGCGTGCTCACCACCGATGGCTGGAGCGAGGACGAGATCCTGCGCCTTTCCGCTTGCTTGGAGGAGCATTTCCCGCATCCGGTGGCGCGTGCCGTGGTCAACGCTGCTCACGAGCACGGGCTCGAGCATCGCGAGCGTCACGCTGCGGTCGAGTACATCGTGGCGCACGGCATCGCTTCGTCCATCGAAGGGCGTCGCGCCATCATCGGTTCGGCGCACTTTGTGTTTGAGGATGAGGGTGCGCAGCTCGAGTCCGACATTAAGGAGCAAATCGAGCTCCAGATGCAGGGTCTGTCGCCGCTGTATCTGGCGGTCGACGGCACCGTTGTGGGCGTGCTCGGTATCGAGGACCCGCTTAAGCCCGGGGTCCGCGAGGCCATCGCCGACCTGCATGCGCTGGGCGTCAAGCATGTCGTTATGCTCACGGGCGACTCGGAGCGCACGGCCGAGCGCATTGCTCGCGAGGCAGGTGTCGACGAGTTTAAGGCTGAGCTGCTGCCCGAGGACAAGTACGCGTATGTGGAGCGCATTAAGAGCGAAGGGCGCCACGTTGCCATGGTGGGCGACGGCGTCAACGATTCGCCGGCGCTCGGTTTGGCCGACGTGGGGCTGGCAATGGGCGGTGGAAGCGACATCGCCAAGGAGGTCGCCGATATCATCCTGACCGATACGGATCTCGCCGCGATCGTGCGCCTGCGCCGCATGAGTCAGGGGCTTATCGACCGTCTGACGAGTTCGTATTCCAAGGTGATGCTCACCAACTCGGCGCTGTTGGCACTGGGCATTACCGGCGCGATTACCCCGCAGGCATCGTCGCTGCTGCACAACGGCTCAACGATCGCCTACAGCCTGAGCAACGCAAAGGCCTACCTGCGTTAGCTGACGTGTTCGCCCACGTTATCTGGCCTGCGCCCAGACGGCATCGGTGTCGTCCGGGCGCAGGCCTTTTGCGTTTGAACATTTGCTAGCTTCTCTATATAGTGTTGCTAGCAAGGCTAGCAATTGAAGGGAGCGAGATCGACATGGGTGCTGTTAGCGGCATGGCGCAGGTGAACGTTCGCGTGGATCGCCAGGTCAAGAACCGTGCCGAGGAGGCGCTGCGGCTTTCGGGCGGGTCGCTGCCCGAGCTCATCAAAAAGGTGGTGGCCAAGGTCGCGCAGGGTGGCGGGCAGTGCGAGGAAGTGCTTGCGGCCGTCGACGACCGGCAGCAGGCCGTCGCGCCCGATACTCCGTTCGCCGCGTCGTGGGCAGCGGCAGACCGGCTTTATGCAGATATGGGCATCGCTGCGTCGCCTGTATCCGACGATCGCGATTGGGACACAATCTATTCCGAAGCCATGGACGAGCGCTATCGCCAAAAGGGGATGATCCAGTGAGTGGGGCACCTCTCAAGATCATGGTGGACGCCAACGTATGGGTTGATTCGTTTTGCGTTAACCATGCCGAGTCGCTTGCCGCGCGTGCGTTTATTGGGCAGGCGACGGAGACGGGGGCGTTGCTGTTCTTCCCGGTGCATATCGCTAAGGACGTGCTGTACGTTGTCCAACACGAGCTGAAGCGTAGCGTTCTTGCCAGCGGGGGAGCGCTCGACGAGGCGTCTGCCCGCGCGATTGGCGATGCGGCGCTGGCGTTTGTTCGGAACATGACCGAAAACGCCACGGCCGTGGGTGCAGATGCGTCGGACCTTTGGCTGGCCGACAAATATCTGACGCTCCATCGCGATTACGAGGACAACTTGGTACTCGCCGCATGCAAACGCGCACAGGTCGATTACTTGGTGACCAACGATCGCAAACTGCTCGAATATGCCGATCTCGCAGCAAAGACCCCGCGCCAAATGATGCCGATTTTGGCCTTGGCCGAACGCGGCGGCGCGGCTATCGGTTGACGCGAACTGTTTGCGGGCCTCTTGGACGACGATGCGCCAAGGGACCCGCGTCTGCTATTTACAAAAGCTCGGCCTTAATGGCGGGACTTTCTGCGAGCTGCTCGGCTGCCTTTTCGTCGGAGCTGTCGAGTGCTGCCAGACTGCGGTAGACCCACTCGTTGACCTGGGTGTTCTTGACGCCTGCGGTCTGCATAAGGGCTCCTACCTCGCGGATTGCTGCGAGCAGATCGGCTTTGGGACCCGCGAGCTCGACCTCGATGCCGTGGTAGGCGGTCACGCCGCGATTCTCACTCACGTGGTCGATAAAGCCCTCGACGGTCTCAAGCTGCTGGGCGAGAGCTGCATCATCGTCAGCGTCCAGCGCGACGAGTGCGTTCGATACCGTGAGGGCGGGATGTCCGCAGGGGACAAAGCCTTCGATGACATCCATAGCTTCGGTAATGGTTGAGCCCAGGCCTGCGAGGGCATTGACGAGTTGCTGCTTGGTATCCATAACGGTCCTTTCGACGGGTCAATTTTGCTTGGCGAAAATATACGTGACGCGATCGGTAGCAAAAGTGTGAAGTGCGGCGCACATTGGGGTCTTCACAGCTCGTGCATAGAACAGCTGTCCGCTTTCAGAACGTGGTAAGATAACACTCCACAAGCGGGGCTCGCCCCGTATGTTCCTTGAAAAGTCGACGGGTGTTGGGTGCTCGTGCCCGATACCATCCAGACTTTCCCAACATTCGGGGGCGACTGGTTTCGACACGATAGCTCTGAGAGAGGAAGCAAGCCGAGGTCTCCTCGCCTCGTTAAACAGGGGTACCGTCAAATTGAATTGACAACAACTCTTCTTTTGAGCCTATGGCTCTCGCTGCTTAGTTTATAGCGGCGCGTCAACCCGGTGATTTCCCCGACACCGGCGCGACGTCATGTTAGGGGAATGCTCCTGCGCACGTAATCGGTATGGCGCAGGCTAAGACCGAACCGGTTAGGACGTCGCGAGCGTGTCGCTGCGCGCAAAGCGTCCGAGACTAAACCAGCGACTGAGCTTGGAGATGCCAATCAGGGGGCTTTCGTGGACCGGAGTTCGATTCTCCGCGCCTCCACCATAAGCAACAGGCAGGTAGATATTCGTATCTACCTGCCTTTTTATTTCTAGTCCGTACCGCGGAGAATCGAACTCTGTGCAGGGCGCGAGCGTTAAACAAACGCGGAGCGTTTGTAGCGAGCGGGCGAGGACGCCGACAGGCGGCCGAAGCCGGTGCGGATTTGCGAAGCAAATACGCGGATTCTCCGCGCAAAGTTCCAACCAAAAAGAGATGTACTGTCGATGGCATTTCTGCCAACTATGCCCCCGCATCATCGGATCCCCCCGTACCGCGGAGAATCGAACTCTATGCAGGGCGCGGGCGTAAAGAAAACGCGTGAGCGTTTTTAGCCCGCGGGCGAGGACGCCGGCAGGCGGCCGAAGCCGGTGCGGATTTGCGAAGCAAATACGCGGATTCTCCGCGCAAAGCTTCAACCCTATATAGATGCGATGTTATCGAATCTCAGCCGGCCATGCGCCGCATCAACGGAACCCCCCGTACCGCGGAGAATCGAACTCTGCTCCAAAACCAATGCGCTCTCTATCCCAAAACTGGGTAGAAGAAGGCCAAAACGAAACAGCAGGAGGTCAACATGACTGCAGAGGATAAGGCAAAGAACGCCGGCAAGGTCGCGCTCGTCCTGGAGGGCGGTAGTTTTCGCGGACAGTTCACCGCGGGCGTGCTCGACGTTCTCATGGAGGCCGGCGTCGAGATTCCGGCGGTATATGGCGTATCGGCCGGCGCCCTCAACGGCGTGAACTACAAGTCGCACCAGATCGGCCGTGCCAACCGCATTAACCTGGCTTTCTGCGACGACAACCGCTTCATGGGCGCCGCATCGTTTGCGTCCACGGGCTCCATCGTCGGCTACGACTTTATCTTCAACGACGTCCAGGACCGCCTGGATCCCTTTGACAACGAGACGTTCGACGCGAGCCCCATCAAGATGTACGCCGTCGCGACGGACATGCTCTTTGGAACCGCCGCGTACCTGCCGGTCAAAAGCGCCGTGCTCGACCTCGACGCCGTGCGTGCATCGACGTCGCTACCGCTGGTGACGCCGCCGGTTGAGATTGACGGGCACAAATACGTCGACGGTGGCGTAGCCGATTCGGTCCCCATCGAGCACGTGCTGGAGGAGGCGGGCTTCGATCGCGCAGTCGTCATTGTCACGCAGGACCGCTCGTATGAGAAAAAGCCCTACGAGTTTATGCCCGCCGCACGAGCCCGCTATGCCGACTACCCCTATCTGCTCGAGGCTATCGAGACGCGCCACGACCGCTATAACATCCAGCGCATGCATCTGTGGAAGTATGAGCGCGAGGGCCGTGCGCTGGTCATTGCTCCGCAAAAGCCGGTCGAGGTCGGCCACGTTGAGCACGATCCGGCAAAGCTCCTCGACCTGTATATTCAGGGCCGCCAGGAGGCAAAGCGCTTGCTGGGAGATATCGAGGCGTTTGTCGAGCGCTAGCGTCGCGACGTCATGACCCATGGACGACATGTGCAGAAAGTCTGGTCAGAGCCAAAATACCTGTTGACTCGGGCGACGAGCGGGGTAATATGGACGGGTTACTTGCAGAGCCCCGTGAATCTCTGTAACAACACGTACTGTACATGGAGGAGTCTAAGTGATTTCGAAATCGACTCACTACGCCAAGCAGGGCGAGGTCCAGCGCAACTGGGTTCTCGTCGACGCCGATGGTGCTGTCCTGGGCCGTCTTGCCACCCAGATCGCAATGATCCTGCGCGGTAAGAACAAGCCCCAGTTCACGCCCAACAGCGACTGCGGCGACTTCGTTGTCGTCATCAACGCCGATAAGGTCCAGCTTACCGGTAACAAGGCCGACACGAAGACCTATTATCGCCACAGCGGCTACAACGGCGGCCTCAAGGCTGAGAGCTTCCGCCAGGCTATGGAGAAGCACCCGGAGAAGGTTATCGAGCGCGCCGTTCGCGGTATGCTGCCCAAGACCACCCTCGGCCGTGCCCAGATGACCAAGCTTAAGGTCTACGCTGGTGCCGAGCATCCGCATGCTGCCCAGAACCCCACGAAGATTGAGCTGGAGGCTTAAAGATGGCTGAGAACACCGTTGTCTACCAGGGTACCGGCCGTCGTAAGAACGCCGTCGCCCGCGTCCGTCTCGTCCCCGGCACCGGCAAGGTGACCATCAACAAGCGTGACGCCGAGCAGTATTTCGGCCGTCATCAGCTCGTTGAGAACGCCCTTGCTCCCTTCAAGGTGACCGACACCGCCGGTCAGTTCGACGTTATCGCTCTGTGCGATGGCGGCGGCATCTCCGGTCAGTCCGGCGCTCTGCGCCTGGGCATCGCTCGCGCTCTTCTGAACGCTGGCGACTACCGTGCTGACCTCAAGAAGGCCGGTTTCCTTACGCGCGATGCTCGCGTGGTCGAGCGCAAGAAGTACGGCCTCAAGAAGGCTCGCCGCGCTCCCCAGTTCTCCAAGCGCTAAGGTTTTATCTCCTTACGAGATACAATGTACAAGCGGGGCCTGCCGATTGCTCGGCGGGTCCCGCTTTTCTTTTTCGACTAGGGTGGGCGACTGCGTTTTGCCCACTTGGGAAGGAGCGATCCTATGCCCCAGAACATTTTCGGTACCGATGGCGTCCGCGGCGTCGCCAATGCCGACCTCTCGTGCGACCTCGCGTTTCGCCTTGGCCGTGCGGCGACCAAGTTTCTTGGTCCGGATATCTGCATCGGCCGTGACACGCGCCTTTCGGGCACCATGCTCGAGAGCGCTCTGACCGCCGGCATTATGGCCGAGGGCGGCCGTCCGCACTGCTGCGGCGTCATCCCCACGCCTGCCGTGGCACTGCTCACCGTTCAGAACGAGCTCGACGGCGGCATTGTCATCTCCGCTTCGCACAATCCGCCGGAGTTCAACGGCATCAAGTTCTTTAGCCGCAAGGGCATGAAGCTTCCCGATGCTGTCGAGGAAGAGATCAGCGCCTGGGTCATGTCCGAGGAGGCCATGGCAGCCGACACGCTGCCGACCGGTGCCGGCGTGGGTCACATCATCAAGATGAAGGACGCTCGCAAGGCATACGTCGACCACGCTATCAGCACCCTCGACGGCCTTAAGCTCGACGGCCTGGTTGTTGCCGTCGACTGCGGCCACGGCGCTTCCTGCCAGACCACGCCCGCCGCGCTGCAGCGCCTGGGTGCCACGGTCCATGCCATCAACACCGATTATTGCGGCACGGACATCAATGTCGAGTGCGGCTCTACGCACCTCGAGCCCCTGCGCGAGCTCGTGCTGCGCACCCATGCTGATATCGGTCTGGCCCACGACGGCGACGCCGATCGCGTGCTCTTTGTGGACAGCGAGGGCAATGAGATCGACGGTGACTACATCCTGGCTATCTGCGGTTCTGACCTCGCCGCTCGCGGCAAGCTCGCCAACTCCGAGATCGTCTCGACCGTCATGTGCAACCTGGGCTTCTCCATCGCTATGAAGGAGCAGGGCTTCGAGATGGTCCAGACCGCCGTGGGCGACCGCTACGTTCTGGAGCGCATGCTCGCGGACGGCGCCGTCATCGGCGGCGAACAGTCCGGCCACATCATCTTCCTGGAGCACAATACCACCGGCGACGGCCTGGTGACGGCTCTGCAGCTGCTGGCCGTGCTCAAGCGCACCGGTCGTACCCTCACCGACCTTGCCGGCATCATGAAGAAGTACCCGCAGGTACTCGTCAACGTGCATTCGGACAACAAGGCCGGTCTGGACGATTGCCAGCCTATCTGGGATGCCGTCGCTGCTGCCGAGAAGGAGCTTGACGGCCGCGGTCGCATTCTGGTGCGCCCGAGCGGTACCGAGTCACTGGTCCGCGTGATGGCCGAGGCCGAGACGCACGAGCTGACCCAGCGCGTTGTCGACGACATCGTCGAGGTTGTCAAGCGCGAACTTCCCTAATGGTCAAAAACGGGTGCCAAGTGGTAAACTGTTAAGGTTATTTTGGTTGATCGGTATGTCCGAGGGGGAGCATGTTCACTAAAGTCCTAAGGTCTTTTGGTATGCGTGGTCGAGTCCTTACGTTGGATGCTCCCATCTCGGGTGACGTCATTCCGCTCTCCGAGGTAAACGATCAGACGTTTGCTACCGGCCTTTTGGGCCAGGGCGTGGCGATTCAGCCCACCGGAACGCGTGTGATTGCACCGGCTGATGCCAAGGTCGAGGCCATTTTTCCTACGGGACACGCCGTTGCGCTTAACACGGTCGATGGCTTGGACGTGCTCATCCACGTTGGTTTGGATACCGTTCAGCTCGAGGGCAAGCACTTTACCGTACATGCGCAAGTGGGTGACATCGTCCATAAGGGCGATGTGCTCATTGAGTTCGATCGCGAGGCAATTGCTGCCGAAGGCTACGATGTGACGGTTCCCATCTTGGTGTGCAACTCCGTTGAGTTCTCGAGCATCAAGGGTTCCGTTGGCGTGCATGTCGAAGAGATGGACCAGCTCATCGTTGCTCGCGAGCGCTAGCAAGTGCACGTGGCCATTAGCCTACAATTCAAACACGTTTACGGAGGGCGCCCTTGAAAGAGGACGCCCTCCGTGGCAAGATGAGATTTGTCCGAAGCTAAACAGCTTTGGGTCACCGTGGACGGGCAGGGGCCTCGACGCGGCTAGACACGAGACACATACATTACGCGACCTCGCCCTGGTGGCCGCACACGTTGGTTGCGGCCGACGCGGGCCGCGGGCAAGTGCTTGTAAGGGAGCCTTGCCTCTCTTGTACGAGAAAGGACGCGTAATGAAGATCATTAAAGCTAAAGACTACGAGGATATGAGCCGCAAGGCCGCCAATATTATCTCGGCGCAGGTTATCCTCAAGCCCGACTGTGTGCTGGGCCTTGCCACCGGCTCCACCCCGATCGGTGCCTACAAGCAGCTCGCTGCTTGGTACAAGAAGGGCGACGTCGACTTTGCCGAGGTCAGCACCTACAACCTGGACGAGTATCGCGGCCTTTCGCACGACGATCCCCAGAGCTATCATTACTTCATGCGCGAGAACTTCTTCGATCACATCAACATCGACCTGAACAACACGCATGTGCCCGACGGTTCCAACCCCGACGCCGCCGCTGCCTGCTCTGAGTACGACAAGATTGTCGCCGACGCCGGTTACCCGGATCTGCAGCTGCTCGGCATCGGCAACAACGGCCACATCGGCTTCAACGAGCCCGATGACCACTTCTCCAAGGGCACGCACTGCGTCGACCTCACCGAGAGCACCATTCAGGCCAACAGCCGCCTGTTCGACAGCATCGACGATGTTCCCCGTCAGGCCTACACCATGGGTACCCAGACCATCATGTATGCCCGCATGATCCTGGTCGTCGCCAACGGCGAGGCCAAGGCTCAGGCCGTGCATGACATGTGCTATGGTCCGGTTACGCCCGAGTGCCCGGCTTCGATCCTGCAGCTGCACACCAACTGCGTTGTCGTTGCCGACGAGGCCGCCCTTTCGCTCTGCGAGTAGCGCGAATCCTGCAGCTCGACATAGCCTTGCCTAAGGCCTCCGCTTTGCGGGGGCCTTTTTGCTATCCCTGTCCGCCCACTTGACCAAAATCTTGCCGCAAGCTTGACGAACGCCAGATGTCCAACAGCTTGATTCATTCCATACCAGATTCTATGCAAAAATGCCACTAGAAGGTCGTAGACGGTAGCGGGTGCTAGGCGAGTTGAATGACATGGCTGAACCTTGTTCATCTGCGTTACACTGCCGCTTAGATGGGACAAGCTGACAAGCTCATTTACCTGCTTAAAGACCGATTAGTCGGGGGATTAATAACAATCGGCCCTCGCTGTACAAAAACTTGCCGCTTGCGTACCAAAAGACAACCTAAAACACAAGGTCGCTCTATTCATAGCGCGGCTTGTATGGTCTTGCGGCTACAGTGTCCATACGGTCGAGTTGAGGAGCGGGCATGGTAAATGATTTGAGCGGTATAGACGAGCTCGAGCTGATGCCGCTGGGCGGAGGCTATATGGTGCGACGCGAACGCTTGATGAATGAGCTTATCGCCAAGGGCCGAAAGGCCGGCATCGTGGTTCTTTATGCGCCCGACGGGTTTGGGAAGACCTCGGTGCTGCTGCAGTACACCCATGAGGTTAAATGCGACCCGACGCGAGGCCCCGTGCGGATTATCGAGGCCGATCGCGCCACTGGGCGCGAGGTGTTTATGCAGCTCGAGGTGGTTACCGAAGAACTCAAAGACAAACCGCACTCTCTTATCGCGATTGATAATGTGCCAAACCTCGATCAGCACGATACCGAAGACCTCATCGACAGGATTCGCGGCCTGCGCGCTATGGGGGTAGGGGTCTTTATCTCCTGCCGTCCTTCAAATCGTCAGCTGATTCATGGGCTGGGCGATTCGGTTAAGATCAATGCGCAGATGCTCAAGGTGCATGCCTATGAGTATTCGGCGTGGGCATCGGCGTTTTCGATCAGCACATCGCTCGACTTCTATCAGCTCACGCAGGGCGTGCCCGAGCTCGTTTCGGCATTGCAGACGGGTCTGTATGGCCAAGGCGACGTAGCCGGTCTGCTCGAAAACGAGATTGTCAACGTATATGGCGCGGCACTTGCCGATCTGGCTTCGCTCGACAATAATGCGCTGTTTTGCGTGGCATGTCTCATGGTTTTGATGGGCGAGGGCAATATCGCAGAACTCGAGGCCTGTGGGGTGAGGCTGTCGATGGTCGACCAGTCCTATTTTGTGCGCGACTACCCGATCTTTGGCTTGGATCCCGCCGAGCGGAGTTTTACGTGTCTGGGCACGGAGGATAACGGACGCTTGCGCTTGCGTAAGTTGGTGGCCGAGGTTCGCCCCGAACTTGTTCCGAGGGCGGCCCGGATTTTGCTTAAGGCGGGCCGATGCGATGCGGCGATGGGCCTGGCGGACGCCTTTTTGGACCGTGAAGCGGTCCTTGAACTTGCTGGGCAGTATGGGGTCGATCTGGCTCTGACGGGGCACGGGGCCGATATCTGCCGAGCGGCGCTGGGCACGATCGATGCCGACGATCCGGCTCCAGAGCCAACGCCTGCCGAAGCGCTTGGCGTATATCTGGCAGCGGTCAGCGTGTCCAATACAAAGCTCGCTCGCTATATGGCATCGGTCGTCGAACGCGGGGGCGAACGGGCGGCCTGCGAAATAGACCCTGTTTCATGGAGGGTGGCCCAGACGCTGACGGCTGTTTGCTATGGGGACAACGGGCTTGGGCTTCCTACGAACCTGGCCGTGCCAGAAATAGAGACGTCCCATACCGCACTCGATATGTTGTCTGCGCATATCGAGGTCAAACGCTGTCTGACCGAGCGGGGAAATGACGGCGGCGTTCTACAACAGCTCAAAACGAGCAAGGCCTACGACTGCGAGCTCGACATCGCGGGGATTGTTATACGAGCCGACAGCATGCTGGTGGAGCTCTTTGACGGGTCGTTTTCGGGAACCGATGAACGCGACGACGAGATGGCGCTGGTGCGGGAGGCACTCGACGTACGTGGGCTTAAGGCGATGGCTATCTGGGTGCGCATGGTGTTGGCGGCACGGCGGCTCCTTTCCGGCTTGCCGGTAACCGACGATGCGGCGTTCAACGAGCTCGATCGTTTTGCCGTGCGCATGCGCGACAACCAGATTCAGCTGTTTGGCCTGTTGCTAGAAGGCTGGCAGTCGCTGGCAGAGGGACGGCCGGTTAATGCAAAGTTCCGTGCGGTCCAAGTGCTCAAACTTGCCGAGGAGTCGATTGCGTACATGCGCGATAACGCATTGCTGCTGGAGCGTGCGGCATATCTGCGTAACACCTCGATGGTTTCGGTGCGCGAGGAAGCGGAGTTGCTCGATATAAGCCAGACGCAGGTTGGTGGAGCGGAGGCCTGGATGGTGGCGCTGCATTTGGCCTGTGCGGGCCGAGACAGCGATCTTGCGGCCTGGATGTCCATGAATCGTGCGGGGATTCTAGAGCCATCGTATCGGCTCTTTGCGCGCCTTGCCATGCATTGTCTGGGCGAGCCGGCGGGCAGGATACGCAAGAAGCTTCCCGTGCGCGAGCTGTCGCGGTACTCGCTGCGCGACGATTTGGAAGGAGAGGGCGAGCGCCTGTTCCAGGCCGGCGAGGTTGAAGCCGTTGATACCATCGACCATATCGAGATTCGCATGTTTGGTGCGTTTCGCGCCGAGCGCGATGGGTTTCCCATCACGGACAAAATGTGGCGCCGCAAGAAGGCGGCGACGCTTGCCGAGCGGCTTGCGCTGGGCATGGATGCGCTCGTCGATCGTGAGACGCTGGCCATGGAGCTGTGGCCCCATGCCGAGTTTAATAGCGCCCGCAACAACCTGTACTCGACGATATCGCGCTTGCGGTCGGCTTTGGGACCGACGCCGGATGGCAAGTCGTGCGTGCTCATCCAAAATGAATGCATTGGGCTCAACGGCGACTACGTCAAGACCGATGTACGGCTGTTTGATCAGATAAGCCGCGAGGTTTTGGGAAATCGCACGGGTGCGCGCGGGCCCCATTTAGTTGAGCTGTGCCTTAAGATTGAGCAGCTTTATGCCGGACCGCTGTATGTTCCCAATGGCTGTAATCCCACCTACTTTTTGCGCATGCGGCGCATTATGCAGTCAAAGTACATCGATTGCATGATTAAGGGAGCAAATGCCGCTCTAGAAGAAAACGATCTGCAGTCGGCGATTTGGCTGGCGGAGTCGGGGCTTCGACAGGAAACGGCGCGTGAGGATATGGTGCGCTGCGCCATGCGCGTCTACAGTGCGGCGGGGCGGCGGCGCGATATCGTCGAGCTGTACAGCGGGCATATGCACCATCTGAGGGAGCAGGTCAATGGCGTGCCCGAGCCCGAGACGCGGCGTCTATACGAGCGCTTGGTGGAGGGGCGGCTCAATCGCGTGCTGGTCGAGCGATAAAAAACGGGCGCCCGAAGTACTTGGGCACCCGTAAGCTTGCTATGTGTTGGCTCGCCGGATCATTGACTCTTAGACGAGCTTGATCTTCTCGATGTCCTTGCGCGAGGACTCGCGATACAGCGAGAACTTGCGGCCGATGACCTGGACGACCTCGGCGTGGCAGCGCTCAGCGAGCTCTTCGGCGGCTTCGCGGGCGGAAAGGCTGGAGCCATCGAGCACGGAGCACTTAACGAGCTCGTGCTTCTCCAGGTAGGCGACCGTCTGCTCGACGGTGCCCTCGTTGACGTCGGACTTGCCGATGATGATGGCGGGGTTGAGGTGATGGGCCATGCTGCGAAGCTGCTTGACCTGGGCTCCTGTCAGTGCCATGGGTTCTCGCTTTCTATGTATGGGGCGCCCCACGATGGGGCCTTAATCTACGTGAGCTGTCCCACGATAGCGCAGGAACGGTGCGGTGTGGAGCGCGTTTGCCCAGTTCAAAAAGAATGCGGATGCCGAGTGAGTGGGCGGTGCGGGCTGCGAACAGGCTATGAGCTGGGCGCAGAGACCGGCTCCCATGCAATAAACGCCCAACGAACCTTGCGGACGTGGTCGAGCATGTAGCGTCCCTGCGGCACACCCTTGGAGCCCGGCTCACCGGCATGGGGGTTCTCAATCATGTGTTGAGCGATGTAGTCGCGCAGGCGGTCGATCTTATCCTCGTTGCCATGCTCGAGCATACGGGAAAAATCCGCTACGCCTGCCTCAAGGCTATCGAAGGTATCGCGACGAGGCGATTCAAAGTACGTAACCTGCGGCAGGGCGCCCATTTGAATGAGGATGTTGAAGGCGTACACAAAGCCATTACTGCAGGTAACCGAGGCACCAATGGCGTTCATCAGGTGCAGATCATAGCGCGGGCTGGAGTTGGCGACCATCGTGACAGCACAACGCCGACGAGCCGTACGGTCAAGCTTGGCAAGTGCACCTTTTAGATTGGTCGTGGTGACAGAGCGACTGGCAAAGGCAACATCTACCGCTTTCGTGACCGGTCCAACCAAATCCCAATCATCATCCCAAGCAAGCTCAAGCGGCGTTATGCGTCCCTCGAGCTCGTAGTACTCAATACCAGCATCAAGCGTGCCCAGCATAGCGGGGGAGAAGTCAGCCGCAATCACAGGATGCCCAGCCTGAGCAAGCGGAATAGCAATCGACCCAGCCCCGCACCCCATATCCAGCACCGATTCACCAGGCTTTAACGCCAACAGCTTTATAAAATCCCGGGCATACGGAGCAGTCTCAAGCGGCCGAAAATGCCGAGCCCTTTTATCCCACTCAAAAGAATCATCAGCCCGCCGCCGACCAGCTTGCAAGCGCATCCATTCGCCATTCCAATCCGCAGAAAGCAGCTCAGAACGAATCAAATCATCAGCCACGGGCCATCTCCCTCACAACAAAAAAGCGACTCCTCCCAAAAGAAGAGCCGCAACCAGCATATATCAGAAAAAGAACCGTTCCAACGCCAAACCGCCGCACCAGCCAGGTGGTGCAGGAGCGAAGCAACTGCAACCGGGATAGAACCCAACTGAGGTCCCGTTGTGCGGGAGCCCCGGGGAGGGCAAATATATAAGGTCGATCGCGAGTTCCGCACGAGCCGGAGAGCACTTAATGTGCTCTCCGTGCGAGTCAGGACTGTCCGAGCAGGCGACCTTATATATTTGCCCTCCCCGGGGCTCCTCGCCAGTCCCCCTCAGCTAGTTCTTCAGCGAGTTCAGCGGCGCCGGGAAGCGTCCGCCACGGTGGGCAAGCACGGTGCCGGCGTTGGGGTTCACCGGCATGATGGGCGCACGGCCGAACAGGCCACCGTACTCGACGCAGTCGCCCACGCCCTTGCCGATGGCGGGAATCACGCGCACGGCCGTGGTCTTGTTGTTGATGACGCCGATGGCCATCTCGTCGGCGATGATACCGGCGATGGTCTCGACCGGGGTGTCGCCGGGGATGGCGATCATGTCCAGGCCAACGGAGCACACGCAGGTCATGGCCTCGAGCTTCTCGAGCGAAAGCGCACCGGCCTCGACGGCGGCAATCATGCCGGCATCCTCGGACACGGGGATAAAGGCACCGGAGAGACCGCCCACGCTGGAGCTTGCCATGACGCCGCCCTTCTTGACGGCATCGTTGAGCATGGCGAGCGCGCAGGTCGTGCCGGGGCCACCGCAGGTGCCCACGCCGATGATCTCGAGGATGCGCGCGACGGAGTCGCCAATGGCAGGCGTGGGAGCCAGCGACAGGTCGACAATGCCCTTCTCGACACCCAGACGGCGGGCTGCCTCACGGCTCATGAGCTCGCCGGCGCGGGTGATCTTAAAGGCGGTCTGCTTAATCTTTTCGGCGACTTCCATCATCGATGCGGAATCGGGCAGCGTCTCCAGGGCTGCGGCCATAACGCCGGGGCCCGAAACGCCTACGTTGATGACGGCGTCGGCCTCGCCACCGCCGTGGACGGCGCCCGCCATAAACGGGGAGTCCTCGACCATGTTGGCAAAGCAGACAAACTTGGAGGCGCCGACGGAGTCCTGGTCGGCCGTGAGCTTGGCGGCATCGATGATGGTCTGGGCGGCCATGAGCACGGCATCCATGTTGATACCGGCGCGCAGACTGGCGACGTTGACGCTGGAGCAGACGCGGCTCGTGGTAGCGAGCGCCTGGGGGATGGACTGGATGACGCGGCGGTCGGCGTCGCCGATGCCCTTCTGGACGAGTGCGGAGAAGCCGCCCAGGTAATCGATGCCGAGCGTCTCGGCCGCGCGGTCGAGGGCATGCGCGATGGGGGTGAGGTCCTCATCCTTGCAGCACGCGGCGATCTGCGCCACCGGGGTGACGGAAACGCGCTTGTTGACGATGGGGATACCGTACTCGCGCTCGAGGTTCTCGGCGGTCTCGACCAGATGCTCAGCCGTGTGCGTCACGTGGTCGTAGATTTTCGTGCACATGCGGTCGAGGTTCTCGTCGCCGCAACCCATGAGCGAAACACCCATGGTGATGGTCCTGATGTCGAGGTTCTGTTCCTCAACCATGCCGCGGGTTTCCGCGATTTCTGCGGGCGTGATCGCCATCCTTGCGCTCCTATCTGCCAAAACGAGCATAGTCTTATCTATTTTAACGTGCCGCACGTGCCAAGTGGCGCATGCGGCACGTTTTGGTGCTCGGTTGTTTCCGTTGTGTTACTGCCCAAAGACCTCTTCGGCGATACGAGCGCTTTCGGCGGCGTCCTTGGCGTAGTAGTCCGCGCCGATCTGCTTGGCGTATTCGGGGGTGAGCACGGCGCCGCCTACGATGATTTTGACGCCCGGCACCTCGGCATGAAGCAGCTTGATGGTCTCCTCCATGGCGACGACCGTGGTAGTCATAAGCGCCGAGAGGCCGACGAGCTTAATGTCACGCTCCTGCACGGTCTTGAGCACCTCTTGCGGGTCGACGTCGCGGCCTAGGTCAAAGACGGTGTAGCCGTAGTTATCGAGCAGCATCTTGACGATGTTCTTGCCAATATCGTGGATGTCGCCCTTGACGGTGGCCACGCAGATCTTGCCCTTGTCGGCGATCTCGCCGGCGGGCATTAGGCGCTTGATGGTGTCGAAGCCCACGCGTGCGGCCTCGGCCGAAGCCATAAGCTGCGGCAAGAAGAACTTGCCCTGGTCAAAGAGGACGCCAACCTCGTCGAGGGCGGGGATAAAGTGATTGTTGATGAGGTCCATAGCGTCGTGGTCTGTCAGCAGACGCTCGGTCTCGGCAGCGATCTCGCCTTTGCGGCCCGAGACGACCATGCGACGAATCGGGTCGTCGTTGCCGTCGGTGCCGGCGGTGCCAGCAGCGGGCACAGCGTCGGTCGATACTGCCTGAGCAGCTGCCGGGTTGGCGGCGATCTTGTACGGATCGGTCCAGCCGGCATAGCGCTCGATGTATCCGGTCGAGCCCTCGTCCTCAACGCTCAGGACGCGATAGCTGTAGACGGTATCCATAAAGCGCTTGGAGCCCGGGTTCATGATGGGGGCGTCCAGGCCCGCGCCGAAGGCGGCGGCCAAAAAGACCGAACCCAGCAGCGGGCGGGCAGGCAGGCCAAAGCTGATGTTCGACACGCCGAGCGCGCATTTGACGCCCAGACGCTCCTTGCACAGGGACATGGCGCGTAGGATCTGCTCAGCCTGGCGTTGATTAGTCGAGGCGGTCATGACCAGACAGTCGATGAGGATGCGGTCCGGGCCGATGCCGTAGCGGGCGGCCTCGGCCACGATGCGCTCGGCGATGGCGAAGCGGGCCTCGGCGGTATCGGGGATGCCGCCTTCGTCGAGCGTAAGGCCGACAACGTTGGTGCCGTAGTGGGCGACCAGCGGAAAGATCTCATCCATGATCTGCTGCTTGCCATTGACCGAGTTGATGATGGGCTTGCCGGCGTAGCGGCGCACGGCGGCCTCGACGGCTGCGGGGTCGGTGGAGTCGATCTGCAGCGGCAGCAGCGTGGAGCCCTGGAGCTGTTCGGTCGCCTGTTGGATGATCTTGACCTCGTCGATCTCGGGCAGGCCCACGTTGACGTCCAGAATGTCGGCGCCCTGTTCCTGCTGGCTGATGCCCTGGCTCACAACGTAGTCCAGGTCGCCGTCGCGCAGGGCCTGCTGCAGGCGCTTTTTGCCGGTGGGGTTGATGCGCTCGCCGATGACGGCGATCTTGTGGCCGTCGCAGGGAAGGTCCACGACCGTTTGGGCGCTCGTGACCGACATACTGGGCTTGCGGTGGCGCGGGCTGGGCGTGTGGTTATCGATAAGCGTGCGCAAGGCCGCCGTGTGCGCCGGCGTGGTTCCGCAGCAACCGCCCACAACGCTCACGCCGTCGGCGATCATGCCAGCGACGGCCTCGGCGTATTCGGGGGCTTGGATATCAAAGACGGTGTTGCCGTCGTCGTCCACATGGGGGAGTCCTGCATTGGCCTGCACCATAACGGGCTTGTCGGTAACGGTGAGCATACGTGCGGCGAGTCCTCGGAGCTCGGCCGGTCCTTGGCTGCAGTTGATGCCCAAAACGTCGGCGCCGATGGCGTCGAGCGTGATGGCGGCCACCTCGGGGCTCGTTCCTAGGAAGGTACGGCCGTCTTCCTCAAAGGTCATGGTGGCAAAGACGGGCAGGTCGGAGTTCTCGCGGCAGGCGAAGACAGCCGCCTTGATCTCGGCCAGGTCGGTCATGGTCTCGATAATAAAGAGGTCCACACCCGCGGCGACGCCGGCGCGCACCTCCTCGGCAAAGAGGTCGTAGGCCTCGTCGAAGCTCAGAGTACCCAGGGGGCGAAGCAGTGCGCCGATGGGGCCGATATCGCCGGCGACGTAGCGGGCGCCGGCCTCACGGGCGCAGGTGACGGCCGCGGCAAAGACGTCTGCCACGGTGGCAGCACCGTCGAGCTTGTGGGCGTTGGCGCCAAAGGTGTTGGCGGTGATCACGTCACAGCCAGCCTCGACATATTGACGTTGGATATCGGTGATAACCTGGGGCTCCTCAAAGTTGAGCAACTCGGGCAGGGCGCCGGCCTTCATGCCGGCCGCTTGCAACATGGTGCCCATGCCGCCGTCGAACAGCAGGTGTCCCGTGCCCTCGATGGCCGCACGCAAGCGATCGTCCTTAATGCACAGATCGCCGATCGTGCGCGTCTTGTACGTGGCACCGTTGCGACGTGCGGCATCAACGGGTGCCGCCAATGCAGTGCCGTCAGAATCATGAGTGATAAGCGGAGTAAACATCGAGGGCTCCTAATGGCTGGAATAGCAGGTGGTGTGGGCGGCGCGGAAGCGGCAGTGCTCGCGCATGCGGCAGATATTGCAGGTGGGGCGGCTCTGGGCGTCGTGGACTTCGCCGTCGAATAGGCCGATCACCGCGGTCACGCTTTTGGTGGGCATGAGCAGGCTGGTGGGTGTGACGGTAAGCCCGATGAGCCGCGTGGCGTTGAGCGCATTGACGATCGAGCGCTGGGCCGAGAGTGGGCAGTCGCCGTAGCCGGGACTAAAGCGCCAGTTGCCGGCGAGCCCGTGTGTGGCGGCGCCCGTCTTGACCTGCTGGTCCATTTGCTCGACGGCGGCTTCCACGTAGGCGGAGCACGCGGCGTCGAGCACGGCGCCCTCCAGGGGATGTTGGGCTCCCGTGGTGCGCAGGCGACGCTCGGCGTCCATGCCGAGGGTGCATGCCATGAGCGCGGCAAAGCGGGCGTCTTTGAGATGTCGATAGATATCGCGACCGCGCAGCTCAACGTTGGTGCCGACCAAGCGAATGCAAGGCTTGCCCTGCTCGTCCACGCCCGTGGCATCGACGGCAAATACGCGGCGCACGCCACGGGGCTCAATGTCCAGTTCCAGACGTTCAACGACAAGCTCAATACGTCGTGACAGTTCGGGCTCAATCTGCTGGCCGCCGTAACCCAGATACCGCAGCATCTCGGCACGGTCGACACGGGGATGGTGCGCAGCATCGACACGGTAAAGCGCCGGCGACGCAAGGTCGGCCGGCACTTCGACAGTGGTTGTATCGATGTGCGGTTTTTCCATTACCCCAGGCGCTCCATAATGGTCGCGGCGATCGCAGGACGGTTCATAGTGTACAGGTGCAGGCCGTCGGCGCCGTGCTCCTTGAGGTCGCAAAGCTGGCGGGCTGCATAATCTACACCAGCTGCCTGCAGGCTCTCGGGGTCATTCTCGTACTTGGCGAGAATCTTGATGACGGGGGAGGGCAGCGACGCGCCGCACATAAAGACCATGCGGCTGATCTGTGACTTGCCCATAAACGGCATGATGCCCGCGGTAATGGGCACGGTGATGCCGGCCTTGTCGGCAAGCTCGCGAAAACGGTAGAAGCACTCGTTATCAAAGAAGAGCTGCGTCACAAAGAAGCTCGCGCCGGCGTCCTGTTTTTGCTTGAGGTGTTCGACCGAGAGGTTGAGATCCTCACAGGCAATGTGGCCCTCGGGATAGGCTGCGGCGCCCACGCAAAAGCCGGCGTCGACGAGCTCGGGGATGAGGTCGCGGGCGTAGGCGTAGTCCGAGGCGGGCTTGTCGTCCTCGGTCGCGCCGGCGGGGAGATCGCCACGCAGGGCCAGGATGTTTTCCACGCCGGTGGTGCGATACTCGTCGATCTTGGCGGCGATATCGGCATGCGAGCGGCCCACGCAGGTAAGGTGTGCCACCGAGGGTGTATCGAATTCGCTCGTAATCATATGCGCGATGGGGGCGGTGGTGGCGCCGTTGCCCGAGCCGCCAGCCGAGCAGGTGACCGAGACAAAGCTCGGCGAAAGCTTGCACAGATTGCCTGCCACCTCGCGAGCCGTGTCGAGGGTAAGCTCGCCCTTGGGCGGGAACATCTCAAACGAAACGGGTGCGGTGCCCTGGGATGCTGCCTGCTTAAAAACCTCGTCGACGCGCATATCGTGCTCCTCTAGATACGTAATAGTGTGATGTGTTGTAAGGATTCTACAGCACCACTGTGTCACGGTGGAGTTTCACTCGCTATTTGGGGATACCAATAGAAAATGCTTTGCTATCGGCATTTCCTATAACAGGGCGGTCAATCTAGGATGGGGCTATAAAGACTGGTATCTGATGTGAAATACCAGTTAATAGAGCCCCATCCCAAATTGACTACCCTTAAACCATGGGGAAAGGTCTGCAATTTATACAGTTGATTGGCTGTTGAGGGTGGCAACGTCGCCGCGATGCGGTAACCTCATTGATTGGTTTCGCGACAGCAACATAACGGTAATGTTGCGGAAACACGGCGAGTCTAAGCTATGACTCGTTCGTTAGTAATCAACACCGCTTCTCACGCGGTGCCGATACGAAGGGAGTTCCGTATGGCCGAACTTACTGACCGCTTCGGGACCATGGTGTTCTCTGAGGAAGTCATGAAGGACTACCTCCCCAAGGACATTTGGAAGCGCCTTGCTGCAACCCTCGAGGGCGGTGAGCCGCTCGACCTGGATGTGGCCAACGCCGTTGCCCATGCCATGAAGGTCTGGGCCATCTCCAAGGGCGCGACGCACTACGCGCACTGGTTCCAGCCTCTTTCGGGCATTACTTCCGAGAAGCACGACAGCTTCTTGGAGCCCAACCACGACGGCACCGCCATTACCAAGTTTACGGGCAAGAACCTCATCCAGGGCGAGCCGGACGCCTCCAGCTTCCCCAACGGCGGCCTGCGTGCCACCTTCGAGGCCCGTGGCTACACCGCTTGGGATCCCACCAGCCCCGCCTTTATCAAGGACGATGTCCTGTGCATCCCCACGGCTTTCTGCTCCTACACGGGCGAGGCCCTGGACAAGAAGACCCCGCTGCTGCGCTCCATGACCGCGCTCTCGCGTGAGTCTAAGCGCGTTTTGGCGCTGTTTGGCAAGACCCCCAAGAAGGTCGTTCCTTCCGTGGGCGACGAGCAGGAGTACTTCCTGATCAAGAAGGACGCCTACCGCAAGCGCAAGGACCTGGTCATTACCGGCCGCACCCTCTTTGGCGCCGCTCCCTGCAAGGGCCAGGAGCTCGAGGAGCACTACTTTGGCGCTATCCGCCCCACCGTCTCGGCCTATATGAAGGATCTGGACGATGAGCTGTGGGCGCTTGGCATTCCCGCCAAGACCAAGCACAACGAGGTTGCTCCCTGCCAGCATGAGCTTGCCCCCGTCTATGGCGAAGTCAACGAGGCCATCGACCAGAATCTGGTCATGATGGAGAAGATGAAGCTCATCGCCTCCCGCCATGACTTGGTCTGCCTGCTGCACGAGAAGCCCTTCGAGGGCATTAACGGTTCGGGCAAGCACAACAACTGGTCGCTTGGCACCGAATCCGAGAATCTGCTCGACCCGGGCGACACCCCGCTCGACAACCTGCAGTTCATCGTCTTCCTCACCGCGGTGATCGAGGCCGTCGATAACTATCAGGAGCTTCTGCGTGCCTCCGTTGCCTCGGCCGGCAACGATCATCGTCTGGGCGCCAACGAGGCTCCTCCGGCGATTATGTCCATCTTCCTGGGCGACCAGCTTACCGAGGTCGTCGAGAAGATCATCGATGGCAAGGCTTCCGTCCATGCCACGCGCGGCGTGCTCGACCTGGGCGCCGATACCCTGCCCAAACTGATGCAGGACAACACCGACCGCAACCGCACCTCCCCGTTCGCCTTCACCGGCAACAAGTTTGAGTTCCGTGCCTGCGGCTCCGAGCAGAACGTTTCCGACTCCAACCTGGTGCTCGATGCCGCCGTGGCCAAGTCGCTCAAGTCCTTCGCCGACGCGCTTGAGGGTACGCCCGAGGATGAGTTCCAGGACGCTGCGCTCGAGTACTGCAAGAAGGTCCTGACCGACCACCAGCGCATCCTGTTCTCCGGTGACGGCTACTCCGATGAGTGGCCCGTTGAGGCCGAGAAGCGTGGTCTTGCCAACAACAAGACCACGGCCGACGCCCTGCCCGCCTTTGTTTCCGATAAGGCCATCGCACTCTTTGAGGAGACGGGTGTCCTGACCAAGGCCGAGGCTCAGTGCCGCTACGACTGCAAGCTCGAGAAGTACAACAAGCTCATGAACATCGAGGCCACCACGATGGTTCGCGAGGCGCGTCGTACCTATCGCCCGGTCATTACCGCCTATGCCACCAAGGTCGCTAAGGGCCTTGAGACTATTCGTGCCGCCGGTGCCGAGGCCGCCATGCAGTGCGAGCAGAACACGCTCAACAAGCTCTGCAACGGTATCACCACCATCAACGACTCCATCAAGGCGCTTGACGCCGTGCATCAGAAGGCTGAGGCCCTCGATGGCCAGGAGCAGGCCAACGTGTACGCGCACGAGGTCGTTCCCGCTATGGATGCGCTGCGTGCCGCCGTGGACGCCATGGAGGAGATCGTGGCAGCCGACTACTGGCCGGTCCCGACCTACGACGACATCCTGTTCTACGTGTAGGGCGTAACTGACATATCGTCACGGTATTGAGCCGGGGTCCGCATCATGCGGGCCCCGGTTTTTGTTTGCGAAGGACGCTTTGAAGCCCGTTTTGCCGCCGATTTGCCTAGGTATAAAGGGCTATGGGCAAAAAACGTCAAATATGAGTACTGTCACAAGTCCTGTAACATTATTTATTTGCAAAATATGTAGTGTTACGCAACATATGCCCAAGTACTTAGCCGATAAACGTCTGCAATTTTTCCGCCGTAGGACGCCTGACGGCTAAATCGCCTTCTGAAGGCATGAAATCTCTGTAACTAAAATGGTAACAGTACTCATATTTGCCATTTTTTGACCACAGGCCTTGCGATGATGCCGGGATCCGCACCCTGCCGGGTTCGAATCCCGGCATATCGGTAGCAAAAAGCCCGCTACCGCGAGGGTAACGGGCTCTTCAATTCAAATGGTGCCCCCAGCGGGATGTCCGCGTGCGGCTGACGCCGCCCGCTTTCGCCGCGTCGCTTCGCTCCTTGCGTGCTGCGCTGGAAAACGCTTCGCGTTTCCTCAGCTCCGCACCCTGTCGGGTTCGAATCCCGGCGCATGGGTAGCAAAAAGCCCGCTACCGCGAGGGTAACGGGCTCTTCAATTCAAATGGTGCCCCCAGCGGGATTCGAACCCGCGATATCCACCTTGAAAGGGTGGCGTCCTTGGCCGCTAGACGATGGGGACAGCGGGAAAGAGTATAGCAGACTTTTTTAGCCGTTCACATATCGTTGGCAAACTGAACAACCACCACAAAGGTGCCTGTCCCCTTTGTGGTGGTGGGGCGCTAGGGGAGGAGCTTCATGGCGGCGTCGTGGGCGGCGTGCTCGTAGGTGCCGTCGAGGGGCTTGAGCGGCAGCAGGGCGGCGGCCTGTGCATCGCCACGGCGCTCGAGGGCATGGGCGATCAGCCAGTCGGCGAGCTCGGGGTTCTTGGGCAGTGCCGGTCCGTGCAGGTACGTGCCGATGACGCCCTTGTAGATCAGGCCCTCAAAGCCATCGTCGCCGTTGTTGCCGGTGCCCGCGACGACGGACGTTCCGAGCGGCGTGGCATCGGCGTCCAAAAGCGTGCGGCCGCCATGGTTCTCGAATCCCACAAAGGGCTCAGGTGCCAGATCGGTTTTGACGGCTACGTTGCCGATCAGGCGATCGGATCCACGTACGGTTTCGGCGGCAATGACGCCCAGGCCCTCAATGCGATTCTCACCCATATAGTACGAACGGCCGAGCAGCTGATAGCTGCCGCAGATGGCGAGCAGCGAACCGCCATCCTCAACATAGGATGCGACCTTGTCTTTTTGAGCGAGCAGCTCGTGTGCCACGGCTAGCTGGTCGCGGTCGGAGCCGCCACCCATCATGACGATATCGGCATCGATGAGATCGAGTGACTCGCCCATACGGACCTCGTCCACGCGCACGGGAATGCCGCGCCAGGCGCAACGGCGCTCGAGCGCGATAACGTTGCCGCCGTCGCCGTAGAGGTTAAGGGCATCGGGATACAGGTAGACGATGCGCAGCGGGCGCGAAAGCTCGACCGGCGCAATATCCGTGGGGACAGCGCTGCCGTCGGCACGGGCTACGGCGCGCCCGGCAACAGCGTCGGCGGTGGCGCCTTTCAGCCCGTCGAGTTCTTTGACCAGCGGCGGGAAGGCCGTGTAGTTGGCGACGGCATAGAAAGTGTCGCCTGCGGCTTCATCCGCAACGGCGCCAATTGCCTGCGCGACGTCCGAGATAATCGCGGCATCGATGCCGGCGTACTTGAGGCGTACCTGCATGTCGTGCGCGCGCGTGCCTCCGGCAAAGGCGACAAGACCCGGCGTGTCGGCGATGCGCTCAAAGTCGACGTCGTAGATCCACGATACATCGTGGCCGTCGGCATCGTTGTCGTTGAGGAAGAAAGCGCAGAGCCTGCCGCCCGCCGTCTTAATGGACTGGATCTGGCGATCGAAGCCCACGGGATTCTTAGCCAGGTTGGCCTCGACGGTGCGGCCGGCGATATCCCAGCGCCCCATACGACCACCGGCGGGCACATAGGCATCGAGCGTGGGCTGCAGGTGCGCCGCATCCACGCCTAACTCATGTGCGGCAAAGAATGCGGCGGCAACGTTGTAGACCATGTACAGACCGTTGTAGCGTGTGGCGATGTGTACGGCAGCCGCGTCGGGCGCAGATCCAAAGACCAGGTCGAAACCATAGCCGTCGCAGCCGAGCTCCACGCCCGTCACGCGACGGACAAGCGCAGGGCGGGCCCAGCCGCACGAGGGGCAATGGTAGGCGCCGAGCTGGCCGTATTGCACGTAGTCATACTCCAGCGGCGCGTTGCACTGTGAGCAAAAGCGCGAATCGCTAATACGGTCGGACTCGGTGTTGGTGGCGCCGTCGATGCCAAAGGCGATGTTTGCATTGGGAACGCGTGCGGCGATCGCGGCACACAGCGGGTCGTCTGCGTTGTAGATGAGCGTTGTTGCCGGAGAGAGCTCCAACGCATGGGCGATGACCTCCTGGGTGTGATCGATCTCGCCATAGCGATCCAGCTGGTCGCGGAACAGGTTGAGCAGCACAAAGTACGTCGGCTTGAGCTTGGGCAGAACGCGTACGGTGTAGAGCTCGTCACACTCAAAAACGCCCACGCGCTTGCCGCTGCTGGTGTGCTTAAGGCCGCCGCGGGCCTCGAGCAGAGCACCCACCACACCAGGCTCCATATTGTTGCCGGCGCGGTTGCATACCACGGTGGCGCCGCTGGCGGCAACGGCGTCGGCGATGAGGTTGGAGGTGGTGGTCTTACCGTTGGTGCCGGTGATCACCACGCTGCGGTCGACAAGGCCGGCGAGGTCGCTCAGCAGCTCGGGGTCGATCTTCATGGCGATGCGGCCGGGGAGTACGCCACCCTGGCGCTTAAGGACGGAGCGCAGCCCCCAGCGGGCGATATCGCTCGAGGTGCAGGCAAGAGATGAGCGGAGGTTCATGAAGCCGTTCCTAACATAGATGACATGGTCGGGGCGATCGCGTCGCTAAAAACCGTAGCGGCGCGCAAATTCCTGGGCAAGCTGCGACACATCTTCGCAGGCATTGGCCCAGGGGGCAAAGTCGGGAGTGTCCGAGATAATACCGTCCGCTTCCCAAACGGCCTGATGCGAAAGATCCCAGGGATCGCGTGGCTCGGGCCGGCAGGGAAGGTACGGTGTCTGGTACATGGGGTTCAGTAAGAAGAATGCACCGCCCTCGCAACGGTTGGCAAACTCACGCAGCGCGCGTGTCGCCGGGCGCATCTTGTTTGTTTTGAACAGCAGAATCGTGCGGGCGAGCAGATACCAAGGAGAGTTCTCGAGCGCGTCAGCCCCGATCTCTTCCTCGAGCTGGTGGGCCAGGGCAAAAAAGCCGTCCTGGTCTTCCAGACGAGCGAGAGCGAGCAACACGGTGCCTGCGGCTCGGGTGGGGTAGCCTTCCGCCTTAAGGACGCGGCGGGCGTAGTTGGCGGCAGCACGGTAACGGGCGCTCGCCATGCACAGCTGCGAGATGGCCTCGAGTGTGTGAAGCCACCCGATAAGAGCCGGCTCGCTCACGGTAAGGTCTGCTGCGGTGACACCGTCGGCCAAAACATTATTGGCCCAGTAGTGCGGGGCCTCCATGTCGAACCCGGGCACGCTTTGCTGCAGGTAATCGGCCGTGGTCGCCTCGAGCTTCATCAGGTCACCCAGGCAGGCGTCAACGGGCGTGTCGGCCAGGATGATGGCGAGCAGCTGCGCGTCGACGGCCAGTGCATCGACGCGGACAATTTTGAGCAGCTCATCGCGCATGTCGTCGAACAGGCGATTACGCGTCTGTTCGAACTCCTCGTCACTGCCCATGTCCTCGATGCGATGGAGCTCGTCGAGCAGGTGGCGATGAACACCGGCATAGGACAGCAGTGCCTGGGCATGCTCGGTCTGCGCATACTTATGAGGGTTGACGCTCACGTCGTTATGGACAAGCTCGCGTGCTGCATCGGTGAGTTCGGGGTGCGACGCCAGATAGGTGCGCTCCAGGTAGGCGGGGATGTAGACGCTCGGATCCATTAGAGGTCTCCTCCCTTAAACGGCAAACCCTGCTCGGCCGCCCGCAGTATGCGCTCATCGATTTGGGAACGCACGATATCGTTGGTGGCGACCCAGGCGGCAAAACTGGCGTTGTCGGGGGCGCCCAGGCCCTCCTGCAGTACCGGCGTCGCCTCGGATAGCGCAAGGACAAGTTCGTCGGTGGAGCCCACACCCACGTTGACGCGGGCATAGACGCCATCGGGAAACTCGGTTTGGAAGTAGAGTGCCTCGGCTGCGTGCGGACACGAGCGCGCAAGGATGCGCAAATAGTGCTCGGCGCCCTCGTAGTCCAGCTCGCGCCAGGCAGCGCTCATCAGCGCGATGAGCGTCCACGGGTCCAAGTCGCGCTCCGCATCCTTGGGACGACGGCGCAGCGGCGTGTTGGCGAGATAGGGGACGGAGTGGGCAGAGCGAAAGCGCTTGAGCTCCTCGGCGGGGTATTCGAGCTTTGCCATGGCGAGCATCGCGGTGTGGCGGACACCGGCGGGGTCGTTGGGGGCAAAGTCGAGGCTGCGGTTTGCGGCTTCGAGCGACATGCGATAGCGGCCGCTAATGAGCGCGCGTGACGCAAGGGCGGCAAGCCAGCGCAGATAGGGGCGGCGCGTAAGGTCGCCTGCGGCCTCACGCTCGTAGGGGTCCTGCGCCGAGGCGATTTTGAGCGCCAGGTCATGCTCCACCTCGTCGCACTTGGACACCAGATACTGCACGTATTCCTCGTTGGATTCGGCGGTGAGGGCGGTCAGCATGCGCTGAGCGTCCCAGTTGGTGGGGTCGAGCGCGGCTGCCTCGCGGAGCATGTTCTCGGCAGCTGCCTCTTCTTGCTCTGCCTGGGTATCGTCAGGGATAAAGGGAATGCGGTAGTCGACAGCCTCGACCACCTTGGCAATGAGGTGCCCGGCGCGGTCGCGGTCGTGCACGATGAGCGGTGCGGGGTTGCGGGCGAATTGTTCCATCAGACGCTCTACGGCGGCAGCGTCGGTGAGCGGGATATTGTCGCGGCGCAAGGCCTCAAGAACGAGGCGATGGCAATCCTCTTGAATGGGATCGAATGCCATGGGGCCTCCTTTGCTGCGGTTAGGGTTCAAATGTTTCTATATAAGGTTCTAGTTTACCCGCATGTGGCACACCGGGGGTGCCGCACTTGGACTTGCACCTTTGCACCACGAAGACGGATGTCGCACAAATGTCGGCACCTTGGACGACCGAGTGGTATCACGGTGCCGCAAACGGTCGATTTTTGGCGGCGAACGGTGCATATTTTGGAGGGGCACCGTCCTGCCCGGGATATGTAGTCAACCTTGATAAAACGTTTGCCCAGCTTGGGAGTATGAATGCCGCACAAGGGTCTTCAGGGATAGAAAAAACGTTTCATCATTGGCGGCTTTAGGTGAATAACTGACCAACCAGAACGGTAAAATAGTGTTTGTCTGAGCGTTGAGACGTTTAGACATCGCGCATTGTCATCGCCGGCAACGCGCAAACCGGTCCTAACGGAGCCAATTGGGTGCTCCGTTATATACACAAGTCTAAGAGGGGCTTGTTTAGGAGGCACAGTATGGGACGTTTTACCAATCCTCGCGATCTGTACTTTGGTGAGGGCGCTCGCCACGAGGTGAAGAACCTCAAGGGCAAGAAGGCCATCATCGTTTCTGGCGGCAGCTCTATGCGCCGCGGCGGGTTCCTGCAGGACGTTGAGGCCGACCTCAAAGAGGGCGGCTTCGAGGTCAAGCTGTTCGAGGGCGTCGAGTCCGACCCGTCCATCGAGACGGTCATGAAGGGCGCCGAGGCCATGCGCGAGTTCGAGCCCGACTGGATTATCGCCATCGGCGGCGGCTCGCCCATCGATGCCGCTAAGGCCATGTGGGTCTTCTACGAGTATCCCGAGGAGTCCTTCGATAACATCATCCAGCCGTTCAGCTTCCCTGAGCTGCGTCAGAAGGCTCATTTCTGCGCCATCTCCTCTACCTCCGGCACCGCTACCGAGGTCACCGCGTTCTCCGTCATTACCGACTATGCCAAGGGCATCAAGTACCCGCTGGCCGACTTCAACATCACCCCTGATGTCGCCATCGTCGACCCCGAGCTCACCTACACCATGCCCGCCAAGCTGTGCGCTCACACCGGCATGGATGCTCTGACCCACTGCATGGAGGCCTACGTTTCCACCTGCGCCTCTATGTTCACCGACGCCAACGCTCTGCACGGCATCCGCGAGATCGTCGAGTGGCTGCCCAAGTCCTATGCTGGCGACCATGAGGCCCGTCAGCACATGCACGAGGCTCAGTGCATCGCCGGTATCGCCTTCTCCTCGGGCCTGCTCGGCATCGTTCACTCCATGGCTCACAAGACCGGTGCTGCCTTCGAGAACGGCCACATCATCCACGGTGCCGCTAACGCCATGTACCTGGGCAAGGTCATCCAGTGGAACTCCAAGGATCCCCGTGCTGCCGAGCGTTACGCTTACGTGGCCAAGGAGATCCTGCACCTTCCCGGCGAGACCAACGAGGAGCTCATCGCTGCGCTCGTCCAGAAGATCCGCGACCTCAACGACCAGCTCAACATTCCGCAGTCCATCAAGGATTACGCGAATGGTGGCGTGAAGGTCGACGCCGAGAACCCGCAGATGGTTTCCGAGGAGGAGTTCCTCGCCAAGCTGCCCGAGATCGCCGCGAACGCCGAGCAGGACGCCTGCACGCCCGAGAACCCGCGTGAGACCAAGGCTGCCGACTTCGAGAAGATCCTCAAGGCCTGCTACTACGACACCGACATCGATTTCTAATCGACTCTTGTTATCGTAACGAGGGGCTCCGCACGTATCCGTACGGAGCCCCTTTCTTTTTTAGAGAATGGGATAGTTATGGCTGCAATTTTCAATAGCCCCAGCAAGTACATCCAGGGTCCGGACGAGCTGGCCAAGCTCGGCTCCTATGTCGAGCCGCTCGGCGCTAAGGCCCTCGTCATCGTGACGCCTTCGGGCAAGAAGCGCGTCGGTGCCAAGATCGAGGGCGGCTTTGCCGAGGCCAAGGCCGAGCTGCTGTTTGAGGACTTTAACGGCGAGTGCTCCAAGGGCGAGGTCGATCGCCTGGTTGCGCTCGCTCGCGACAACGGTTGCGACATCATCGTCGGCGTCGGTGGCGGCAAGATCCTCGACACCGCGAAGGCCGTCGCCTATTACCTGGAGTCCCCGGTTATCATTTGCCCCACCATTGCCTCGACCGATGCACCGTGCTCGGCACTTTCGGTGCTTTACACCGATGACGGCCAGTTTGATAAGTACCTCTTCCTTAAGGCAAACCCCAATATCGTCCTGATGGATACGACGGTTATCGCGGCGAGCCCGGTGCGCCTGACGGTTTCCGGTATGGGCGATGCGCTCGCAACCTATTTCGAGGCTCAGGCGACGCACGATGCCGACGGCGGCACCTGCGCCGGCGGCAAGGGCGGAATGGCCGGTCTGGCGCTCGCCAAGCTCTGCTACGAGACGCTTATGGCCGATGGCGTCAAGGCCAAGGTCGCGCTGGAGAAGGGCGCGCTCACGCCTGCCGTCGAGCACATCATCGAGGCCAATACGCTGCTTTCGGGCATTGGCTTTGAGAGCTCGGGCCTTGCCGCTGCTCATGCCATCCATAACGGTTTGACGATGCTGCCCGAGTGCCATGGCATGTATCACGGCGAGAAGGTCGCCTTCGGCACCATCGTCCAGCTGGTACTCGAGGATGCTCCGACCGAGAAGCTCGAGGAAGTCTTGGGCTTCTGCATTGAGCTGGGCCTGCCGGTCACGATGAAGGAACTTGGCGTTGCCGAGCTTACGCGCGAGCAGGCCATGATTGTTGCCGAGGCCGCCTGCGCGCCCGATGACACTATGTGCAACATGCCGTTTGAGGTGACGCCCGAGATGGTCGCCAACGCCATCCTGGGTGCCGACGCGCTGGGTCATTATTACCTCATGGATGAGTAAAACATATCTAAGGAGGGGCAAAGCCGACAGACGGCTTTGCCCCTTTTTGCTATGGTGCAAAGCAACCTGTCCCCAATGCACAAGTTAGTGCAGGGGGCAGGTTAGTTTGCACCAATCGTTGTTTGATGAAGGGCGGATTCTCGTATGGCGCTTCCCTTGGTTTATGGCGGCCCCGGCCGGTATGTTCAGGGGCCGGGCGAGCTCTCGCGTCAGGGCAGGTATTTGTCATGGTTGGGCTGCGCTGCCTATGTCTTGTTTGACCAAGGCACCGAGGATCGGCTGTGCAGGCAGATCGTCGATGGATTTCTGGACGAAGATCTAAGCGAGCCGTTCTTTAAGATTTACAACGGTCCGTGTACGGAAGATGCCGTTGTCGAAATGGCCAAGGAAGCCCGGGCCGAGTATTGTGACATGGTGGTAGGTATTGGCGGCGGCAAAATGCTCGATATCGCCAAGGCAGTAGCGTTTTATGCCGAGCTGCCGTTGTGCGTATGCCCCACGGCGGCTTCGATGGACGGTCCGTGCAGTGCGATTTCGGTGCTGTATCACGAGGATGGGTCGTTCGACCGTTATCTGATGCTCGAGAAGAATCCAGACCTGGTCGTGGTCGATACCAACGTGGTCGCGGCGGCCCCGCTGCGTATGACGGTTGCTGGTATGGGCGACGCGCTGGCAACGTATTTCGAGGCGCGTTCGTGCGCCGCGGCGCGGGGCGCCAACGAGCACGGTGGCGCGCCGGGACACTTGGCTCTGGTTGCGGCCCGCGCCTGCTATGACACACTCATGGAGTGCGGCGTCGCTGCCAAGCGCGATCTCAAAAAGGGGCGTACATCGCCGGCGGTTGAGCGCCTGATCGAGTGCAATATTCTGCTTTCGGGTGTTGGCTTTGAGAGCGGTGGTTTGGCGCTGGCGCATGCCATCGCCAACGGCCTGACGATTTTGCCCGAGTGTAAGGCCATGCATGGCGAGGCCGTGGCATTTGGCCTAGTGGTGCAGCTGCGCCTGGAGCGTGCGCCCGAGCTTGATCAGGTGCTCGAGTTTTGCCAGCGCGTTGGTCTGCCGACGACGCTCGAGGAGCTGGGCCTTGGCGAGATTTCAGATGCCGATCTGCAGGGTGTTGCAAATGCGGTCTTTAGAAACGAGCGTAACATGGCCAACGAGCAGGTCAAGGTGACCGAACAGAAGCTCGTGCAGCTCATGTGCGAGGCATAGCTTGGCGCTTGATTGACCTTGTGCAATCGAGGCGGCGATAGGCCATAGGCTATTTGCCGCAAAGATGCTCCGCGTGTAATTTGCCCGAGGCGTGGGCCGATAGCGTATCATTATCTCTTGCTTGTTTGCACTGCTCAGGGAGGGGCCGCGCATGGCGCAGGAACACGATTTGTTTGATGACATTATCGAGATCAGCAAGGGTTTCGACTTTCTTAAAAACCCGCTTGGCGGTGTGACCGATGCACTCGATCCGTCGGCGCCGCAGTGGAATCCTGCCGACTACAAGGAGCGTCCGCGCGGCAACACCATTCCGTGCTTGACCTGCAAAAACGAAAAGAGCGGCTGCACCGCGTGCATGGACGTGTGCCCGGTCAACGCCATCGAGGTCGAGGAAGACGCCATCGAGATCCTCGACTCCTGTCGCAAGTGCGGCCTGTGCGCCGCCGCCTGTCCGACCGAGGCGATCATCTCGCCGCGCTTGGCGCCCAAAAACCTGTACGACGACATTGTCTCGGCAGCTACGAGCCACGAGACCGCCTACGTTACCTGCACGCGCGCCCTCAAGCGCATGCCGCGCGAAAACGAAGTCGTCGTTGCCTGCGTGGGCGATATTACGGCCGAGACTTGGTTCTCGGTACTGGCCGACTATCCCAACGTGAGTGTGTATTTGCCGCTGGGTGTGTGCGATAAATGCCGCAACACCGGCGGTGAGGACATTCTGGGCGAGGCAATCGCTACCGCCGAGGAGTGGGCCGGCACGGGCATGGGCCTGGAGGTCGACCCTAAGAGCCTCAAATGCCATAAGCGCCGCGAGTACGAGCGCAAGGAGTACATGGAAAAGATCGCCCGCACCACGGGCCTGACGGTGACCAAGCTCAATCCGGCGACGGCGGCGCTGGCCTCGGTGACGCAGAAGCTCAAGGCCCATCGCCATCAGATTACCCAGTTGGAGCGCACGCTCAACACCATGTGCGGCACCACGACGACCAAGCGTCGCCGTTCGCTCACGCACGGGCGCCAACTGGTGCTCTCGACGCTGCAAAACCATCCCGAGCTTGCCCAGAACATGCAGGTGAGCACGCCGGAGTGCGATTTTGACAAGTGCACGTCGTGCGGCGAGTGCGTCAACGTGTGCCCCACGTTTGCCTGCGATTTGGTGGGAAGCGGTCGCTTTGCGTTGGAGTCCACGTATTGCCTAGGTTGCGGGGCCTGCGTCAAGGTGTGTCCCGAGCATGCGCTCAAGTTGGTTGAGCATGATGCATCCAACCTGGTCGTCGTCGATCCCGAGGCCGAGGAAAAGGCCGCTCAGAAGGCCAAGGCCCACGAGGAGGCCGAGAAGGTCAAGGCCGAGGCAAAGGCCAAGCTCGATAAGATGCTCGACCAAGTGGAGAAGCTCGCGGACTAGCCAGCGACCCCAATCTCTGCTTCATTTGCGCCGCCGTGGCGTCCGGGTTCGCCCAGATGCTGCGGCGGCGCTATACTTATGCAGTTTGAAGTACCTGTATCAAAAGGAGCTGTCGTGTCCCTTTCCATCGGTATCGTGGGCCTGCCCAATGTGGGCAAGTCGACGCTGTTCACCGCGCTTACCAAAAAGACCGGCCTTGCCGCCAACTACCCGTTTGCCACGATCGACCCCAACGTGGGTATCGTCGATGTGCCCGATAGCCGCCTGCAAAAGCTCGCCGACATCGTCAACCCGGGTCGTATTGTGCCGGCTACGGTCGAGTTCGTCGACATCGCAGGTCTGGTGAAGGGCGCTAACGAGGGCGAGGGTCTGGGCAACCAGTTCCTGGCCAACATTCGCGAGACCGATGCCATCTGCGAGGTCGTGCGCTACTTTAAGGACCCCAACGTTATGCGCGAGGTGGGCCGCACGGGCGAGTTCGTCGATCCCGCCGGCGATGCCGACACCATCATGACCGAGCTTATCCTGGCCGACATGGGCACGCTCGAGAAGCAGCTGCCCAAGCTCGAGAAGGAGGCCAAGCGCGACAAGGAGCTCATGCCCAAGTTCGAGGTCGCCAAGCGCCTGCTTGCCTGGCTCAACGAGGGTAAGCGCGCCGCGTCCATGGAGATGACCGACGAGGAGCGCGCCGCTGCCAAGGGCCTGTTCCTGCTCACCATGAAGCCCATCCTGTACGTGGCCAACGTGGACGAGGACATGCTCAACGAGGACCTGGCGCCCATCGATGGCGTCAAGCCGTTGCCCATCTGCGCCAAGATCGAGGCCGAGCTTTCCGAGCTCGATCCCGAGGATGCGGCCGATTACCTGGAGAGCTTGGGCCTGGAGCAGCCCGGTCTGGACGTGCTTGCGCAGGCAGCTTACAAGCTGCTTGGCCTGCAGTCGTTCTTTACGGCCGGCGAGATGGAGGTCAAGGCCTGGACGGTTCGTCAGGGCGCGACCGCCCCGCAGGCCGCCGGCGTGATCCACACCGACTTTGAGCGCGGCTTTATTAAGGCCGAGGTCATTGGCTATGACGACTACATCGAGCTCGGTGGCGAGCAGGGCGCCAAGGCCGCCGGCAAGCTGCGTATCGAGGGCAAGGACTATGTCATGGCCGATGGCGACGTCGTGCACTTCCGCTTTAACGTGTAAGGGCGACGCGCATGTTTAAATATGGCAAAAAAGCCGGCTACATGGGCATCGCGCTGCTGGTACTTGCAGTGCTTCCGCTGGTGGTCGCAGCGTGTGTTATCCCCAACATTGGTCCCGAGGTGGCAACGAAGTTTAATGCCGCCGGCGAGGTGACGCGCTGGGGCAAGAGCTACGAGCTGCTGGCACTTCCGGTGCTCAACCTGCTGTTGAGCGTGGCGACGTACTTTACGGCGGGACGCCAGGCAAAGAACAATGAGGATTCCGCCGCCATGGCGCGCATCGTGTGCGAGCGCTACCTGCGCAACGGTTGCATCACGGGTGTGTTCCTCAACGTGATCAACGTCTACTTTATGTATTCGGCGATTACCGGAACGGGCTTTGGCTTTGGTTTCTAGCTTGTCCTTTTAGGCAACGAGCCTGCACGCATATTCAATGGCTGCTGCGAGGCCGCCGCTCGATCGTGGTTTAAAGACCACATCGGCGGCGGCCTCGTTTTCGTATCCGGCGCCGCGAAGGGCGAGTGCGATACCGGCTTCGAGGAGAAGGGGCAGGCCACGCTGGCTGGTTGCTATTACTACAGCCTGGTCAAGGGTGCAGCCGTGCGTTCGGCATTGAGAGGCGAGCTCGCCTCTCGCCGGGTCGGGGAACAGTGCGGTCGCAACACGGCTCGATAGCAACGTAAAGGCTGTTCGTTCATCCGGGGAAAGGCATTCGGCCTCAACGACGACAAGCTTGGGCTGCACGCCGTCTGTGCAGCGTGATTTTTGACGCATGCAAATTGAGCAAGCCGACATAGAAAACTCCTGTATATTCGGCAAAACGTAAACTATAGTTTACGTTTTTGTTTTGCTCCATTTCAAACTCGTCTGCATGAATGAACATGCGAGACAGATTCTTGGCGAGCGAGTTGAGCGGACGCGCAAGGCCCTTGGTATCTCCAAGGTCGATTTTTGCGTGGCGGTTGGAATCAGCCGACCGTATCTCGACCAAATCGAAAGCGGAAAGGCAAACAGTACGCTCGAGATTTTATTTAAACTTGCGCCCGCGCTTGGCATGACGGTGTCAGAACTTCTCGAGGGCATCGAATAGGGGATACCCATCGACAACTGAATTACGCCATTGGGATGCGGTCGTGGTTGACTTGGCTGTAGAACAGGCGCTGGATCTCGGCGGCGTCGCGTGACTGGCCGAGTGCCCACATGGTCTTGGCCACAAGTGTCTCGGTGGTCATGTCGTCGCCGCGCAGAATGCCCGGATGATCGACGTAAGCACGGCCGACCTCATAAACGCCTAGATCGAGGCCCTCTTCGGGGACCTGCGTGGTCATAACGACGGTGCGACCCGAATCGACCCAGCGAAAAATCGCCTCTTGGAACGACTCGCCCGACTCGCCAAACTCGGGAATACCGCCAATGCCAAAGGTCTCAAGGATTACAGCATCGTAGCTGTAGGCAAGGGCGTCCAGGATACCCGGGTTCACGCCGGGCGTTAGCTTAAGGACAAACACGCGCGGGTCGATGCTGTCGTAGAAACGCACCGGGTTTTCGCCCTGATGCGTGCCGTGAAGCCCGTTGCGCACAATGCGGTCGTTGCGGATATAGGCGATGGGCGGATAGTTGACGCTAATGAACGCGTTAAAGCTCATGGTGCGCTGCTTGCGGGCACGCGTGCCGGCAATGGCTACGCCGCCAAACACGATTGAGACGTCGTGCGAGTGCTCGTCGAGCGCATAGAGCAGGCTCTGGTACAGATTGAGCTTGGCATCGGTAAAGGGGTTGCCCATGGGCTTTTGCGAGCCGGTGAGTACGATGGGCTTGGGGCTGTCCTGGATCAAGTAGGAGAGCGCCGCGGCCGTGTAGCTCATGGTGTCGGTGCCGTGCAGAATCACGAAGCCGTCGTGGTCGGCATAGCCTTCGACGATGACGTTGCGGATGCGCATCCAGTCACTGGGGCGCATGTTGGTGCTGTCGATGTTCATGGGCTGCACCACGTCGAGCTCGCAGAGGCCCGAGATCTCGGGGACGCTCTGGGCGAGCTCCTCACCGGTCAGGGCGGGGGAGAGGCCGTTGCCGTCCTCGGTCGATGCGATGGTGCCGCCCGTGGCGATGAGAAGGATGCGCTTCATGCTGGTATTCCTATCGTATTTGCCGCCGCAGAGGCGGAGTCGTTCGGCAGTATTGTGGCACAGGGCGTCCAATGTTCAAACGTATTACATCATCTGTAACGTTTGGTAACACTTCAATTGTTGTTAAATAGGGGCCCAGGTCGTGCGTTTGCCGTGCGCTGATGGCTGCGAGGGACGAGAAACCCCATATAACGTGTAAACTATGTAAGCTGTTTTCGTTTATTCGCGCGGGTGGGCACCGGCTCCCCGCCAACAAGAGGGGGAAACCATGGATCAAAAGGCTTCCGCAAAGGTCCTCGTACTCGACTTTGGTGCGCAGTACGGTCAGCTCATTGCCCGTCGCGTCCGCGACCTCAACGTGTATTCCGAGATTGTCCCCTGCGACATCTCGGCCGACGAGATTCGCGAGATGAACGCCTCTGCGCTTATCCTTTCCGGCGGCCCGGCCTCCGTGTATGCCGAGGACGCTCCGTCCATCGATCCTGCCATCTTTGACCTGGGCCTTCCCGTCCTGGGCTTTTGCTACGGCCATCAGATCACGGCCGTGACGCTCGGCGGCAAGGTCGGCCACTCCGAGGTGGGCGAGTACGGCCGCGCCACCATCACGCGCACGGCAGGCGCCAAGCTCTTTAACTCCACGCCCATGGAGCAGACCGTGTGGATGAGCCATCGCGACGCCGTTTCCGAGGTGCCCGAGGGCTTTACCGTTACCGCCAGCACCGACGTGTGCCCGGTTGCCGCCATGGAGTGCGTCGAGCGCAAGATCTTCACCACGCAGTTCCACCCCGAGGTCAAGCATTCCGAGTACGGTCAGCAGCTGCTGAGCAACTTCCTGTTTGAGATCTGCGGCCTGGAGCCCAACTGGAGCATGGACAACCTGGTCGAGACCATGACGGCCGAGTTCCGCGAGAAGGTCGGCGACGACCGCGTGATTCTGGCCCTGTCCGGCGGCGTCGACTCCTCCGTCGTGGCTGCGCTGGGCGCCCGCGCCGTGGGCAAGCAGATGACCTGCGTGTTCATCAACCACGGTCTGCTGCGCAAGGGCGAGCCCGAGCAGGTGGAGGAGGTCTTCACCAAGCAGTTTGACGTCGACTTTATCCACGTCCACGCCGAGGACCGTTATGCCGAGCTTTTGGCCGGCGTGACCGAGCCCGAGGAGAAGCGCCGCATCATCGGTACGCAGTTCTGGAAAGAGTTCTTTGCCGTGGCGCAGCAGCTCGAGACCGATGGCAAGCCGGTCAAGTACCTGGCTCAGGGCACCATCTACCCCGACATCATCGAGTCCGGCGCTCGCAAGACGGGCGGCAAGACGGCCACCATCAAGAGCCACCACAACCTGATCCCGTTCCCCGAGGGCGTGCACTTCGACCTTATTGAGCCGCTCGACCACTTCTTTAAGGACGAGGTCCGCGCACTTGGTCTGGCGCTGGGCCTGCCGGGCCACATCGTGTTCCGCCAGCCTTTCCCGGGCCCGGGTCTTGCCATCCGCATCATTGGTGCGGTCGACAAGGAGAAGCTCGAAATCCTCAAGAACGCCGACGCCATCGTGCGCGAGGAGCTCGACGCCTACAACCAGCGTCTGTTTGAGCAGACCGGCGAGCGCAACTCCGAGCACAGCTGCTGGCAGTATTTCGCGGTCCTGCCCGACATCAAGTCCGTTGGCGTTATGGGCGACGAGCGCACCTACCAGCGCCCGATCATCCTGCGTGCCGTCGAGTCCAGCGATGCCATGACCGCCGACTGGGCCAAGCTGCCCTACGACGTGCTGGCCCGCATCTCCGGCCGCATCGTGGCCGAGGTTCCCGGCGCCAACCGCGTGTGCTACGACATCACGTCCAAGCCGCCCGCGACCATCGAGTGGGAATAAACGATATTCGTTGATTTCAAGCCTCTGACCTGCGAAAACAGGTCGGGGGCTTCTTATTTTGCAACCTCTGTGCAACCTTTGCGGTTTCGCGCCCCGTGAACAGGGGACGTAGCACTGTTCACGTCTGGGCCCATGTCGGCACCAATCAATGCCCGCGCTGCTTCTGCTTCAGCTTCCGCTGCTCGAAGCACGTCGCCCGGGGTTCCTCGCCAGAGGAGAACTGACCGTTCCTTGCGAAACCGCGAGACCAGCTATATCCGCTTGCTGCGGGCTTGCTTGAGCCAGTTCCTCTTGAAAGAGCCTATACCTCCGAAGAACTTGTTGTGCGCCTCACCGTTCTCCTTGGCCTCGCACTTGACCAAGGCAAGTTCGATGGTGCAGAGGTAATCCGCCACTTGCTCGAGGCGGTAGTCGGTCATCGAGGTCTTGCGGCGTCGGACGACCCCTTTTGAGAGGACCTTGCCCACCGAGCCGTCTCGCCCACGGAACAGAAGGAGCGCATCCTCGCGACCTTCGGCGACCTGTGCTGCGAGATGGAGGGCTGCACCATCGCGCAGGGCCCTTTCCAAAGCGAAGTGTCGAGCCGAAGTGTTGAGCGTCGGCCCTGAATGTTCAATGGCCGTTGTTTTCTGCCCCTCAAGTGGTGAACTTCTCCTCGGGGCTGTTGATTCCCCCACGCGCCCCCTTCCGTTCTCTGTGTTCCCCTTATACTCCTTGTACAAGGAGGTAAGAAGTCATGGACAAGACCGCACAGGACAGCTTGGCAAAGAAGCCCGTCGACATGAGGGACAGGATTCTCGAGCATCTCGAGGCCCTCACCTCTGCCGTCTCGCTCGACGACCTTGCCCGTCTGTCCACCTCCGACATCGCCGAGACGCTCATCATCTCCAGGAGCCTGGCGAGCCAGTACCTCAACGACCTTGTTCGCGCCGGCCTTGTGGTTAAGGTGGCGGGCAGGCCTGTCCGTTATTTTCATCGCCGCGCGTTCCAGAAGCGTTTTCAGGTAAAGCTCTCTGCAAGCGAGTACGCCTCGCTCGCCGACCTCATCCAGGCGACGGGAATCGCCGATCACCGTGACTTCGCGCGTGCCGTGGGCTTTGACCTGAGCCTCAGCTCCGTTGTCGAGCAGTGCAAGGCTGCGGTTCAGTACCCTCCGTTTGGCCTACCCATCCTCTTGAGCGGCGGCGTGGGTGTCGGTAAGTCTTTCCTTTCTCGCCTTGTGTACGAGTACGGCAAGAACCAGGGCTTGCTGTCCCGCGACTCCTCCTATGTGCGCATCGACTGCGCCGGGGTCCCGGACGCCGCCTCGTTCAACGGGCTTCTTGACGAGTCGATCGCGAAATCGCGCGGGGGCGTGGTTTTTGTGAACGGCATCGAGGCACTCTCTCCCTCTGCGATGGAGCACTGCCTTGCGACGGCCCTCGGGCTCGATGCCTCCCAGGATGCGCCGCGCGCTCGCCTCGTTCTTTCGACGACGCTTTCCGCCGATGACCTGAAGGTTTCCTCGGCCTACAGCAAAATGCCCATCTGTGCCCGCGTCCCCTCACTCAAGGAGCGGACCCCCGAGGAGCGCGAGGATCTCATCTTGAGCTTCCTGCGTAGCGAGGGGTGCCGAATCGGTTCTGATGTGAAGATCAGCCGCGGCGCATACCGTTGCTTCGTGAACGCGGACTTTTCCGATAACATCGCCGGCTTGCGCGCCTGCGTGACGAACTGCTGCGCCAAAGCGTTCCTCAATCGCGAGGGCGACTACGTCGTCGTTCGCCCGTATCTTCTTCCCAGCGGGCTCCTCTCCTCCGCGCAGATCGACCAACAGCCCGACGATGGCGTTCTGATCGACGCGTCCCTGGATGCCGCCGAGAGCACAGGGCCGGTCGAGCAGGCGCTCGATGCCCTGTGCTCTCTCGATGAGCGATTCTGCGCCGGGGAGCTCTCTGTCTCCGAGCTCGTCTCGCAAGCTGTCTCCGCTGTGCGCGGCGTTGAGGATCACTTGATCTTCGGCCGCGGCGTTACCTCCTCGAGGTCGCGCGCCTTCGAGCGCATCGTGGGCGCGGTCCTTGCCGACGCAGGCTCTTCTTATGGCATCGAGCTTTCGAGGAAGGTCGCTTTTCTGCTGGCCCAGGAGATTTGCCTGCAGTTGTGGCCGGGCATCGGCCTGGCTAAGCGAAAGTCTGCCTGTGCGGAGCAAATCTCCCATCTCCTCGGTGCCGTGACCTCCGAATTACCGTTTGCCTCGAGCGTTTCCGATCAGGTCGCCGCAGACGTGGAAGGGGCGCTGGGAATCTCGCTCGATCACTTCACGAAGACGCTTCTGACGCTGTGCGTCGCATCGGAGTCTCGCGACGCGAAGGCCCTTCGAACGCTCTGCGTCATCTTGTCCCACGGCTACTCAACGGCGACGAGCATCGCCGACGCGGCGAACCGTATGCTCGGCATGCATGTGTACGAGGCGGTCGACATGCCCTACGACCAGCAGCTGAAGGACATCGTCGGTCCGCTCCAGCGCCTCGTCGACCGCCATTCCTACTGCACCGGGGTTGTGTTCCTCGTCGATATGGGCTCCTTGGAGGAGGCCTATAAGGCCCTCGAGAACGTTACCGACTCCACTATCGGCGTGGTGAACAACGTCTCTACCGGTCTTGCGCTCGAGATCGGGGTCGGGCTGCTCGGCGGCAAGTCCATCGCCGAGGTTCTTGGCGATGCGACCGCCGCGTGCGTGACGCACTGCAAGGTGATCGAGCGCATCAACCGTGAGGACGCCATCGTCTTCTGCTCCGAGTCCGGGGTCGACGCCGCGGAGAGGATACGCCAGCTCGTCTCGCAGAGCCTCCCGCGCACCATAGGCGCGCGCCTGCTCACGAGGCCCTTCAAGCAGCTTGTCGCGAACGGGTCGAACGACGCCGTTTTCTCCGAGCACCGCGTCTGCGCCGTCATCGGCACGGGAGACCCCGGGGTCGCCTCCATCCCCTTCGTCGCCCTCGAGGACATCATGTCGACGGCGTCCGCCTCTAAGGTCGATGCCGTGTTCGGCAGGTGGCTTGACGCTTCCGAGCTCTCTTCTTTCCACGAGAAGCTGCTCTCGAACATGACGCTGCAGAACGTCATCCGCTCCATCACCATCCTCGACCCGGAGCGGCTATTCCACGAGATCGAGAGCGCCGTGCACGAGCTTCAGCGCAGGACAGGCGAGAAGATCGGCAGCAACGCCATCATTGGGCTCTACGTCCACCTCTGCTGTCTCGTTGAGCGCCTTGTTACCAGAAACCCCATTGAGACCTACGTTGGCCAGGACCGCTTCGAGGAGGAGCGTGCCGATTTCATCGAGTCCTTCAGGCAGAGCTTCTCGAGCATCTCGACGCGCTATCGCGTAGAGGTTCCCGTAAGCGAGATCGCATATGTCTTCGACTACATAAGCGTGAGCGCCGCCCCGGCGCGAGAAGAGCGCCTCGGCTCCTCGGACCTCCTGCTCGACGAGTGACCTTCCCCGCGCCGCCGCAAGCTGACTGCGCGTCCTCAATAATCCGATAACCCCTTGCCCGGCGCGAATCCGGATAGCGCCGAGGCAGTACCGAACGTAAAACTTCATTTGATAGGAGCAAACATGAGTGTTGTTATGGCACGAATCGACAATCGCCTGCTTCACGGCATCATCGTGACGCAGTGGGCCCCGGTGTCGGGCGCGACCCGAGTCATGGTCATCGACGACAAGGTCGCCGGCGACGAGGTCCTGAAGTCCACTATGAGGATGGCGCGCCCCGCGGGCATGGCCGTCTCGATCATCTCCGAGCAGACCGCGCTCAAGAACTTCGCGGCGGGCAAGTACGACCGCGAGAAGGTCTTTGTCATCGCCAAGGAGCCCGAGACGATCCTCCACCTGGTCGAGTCGGGCATCGAGCTCCCGTCGCTGATCGTCGGCGGCTCGCTCGTCAAGGAGGGCGGCGTCCAGCTCACCCAGCGCGCCTATGCCTCCGCCGAGAACGTCCAGAGCTACAAGGCGCTCATCGCCCGCGGCGTCAAGGTGACGGCACAGTTCGTGCCCGCCGACAAGCCCGTCTCCGTCGCCGACCTCATCTAAGGAGGGATCATGGTCAACTTCACTATTCTGCAGGTCGTCCTTTTGACCCTGCTGGCCTTCATCAAGCACGTGGACTACTACGGCATCCCGATGATCTTCGTCAACTATGCCGTCTTCTGGGGCCTTATCACCGGCGTCGTCATGGGCGACTGGCAGACCGGCCTCGTCATCGGCGGCACCATCCAGCTCATGCAGCTCGGCGTCGCGGGCTTCGGCGGCTCGTCGATTCCCGACTACGGCACGATGGCCATCATCGCCACCGCCTACGGCGTGACCTTGGGCTCCGACACGGGCCTCGCCATCGGCCTGCCGGTCGGCATGCTCGGCATCCAGCTCGACGTCATCGTCAAGATCCTCAACGGCTTCGTCGTCGAGAAGTCCCAGAAGTTCTGCGACGAGGGCAAGTTCAAGCAGATGAACGCCATCCTGTGGGTCTGCCCCGTGCTCTTCGGCCTGTGCGCCGCCCTGCCCGTCTTTGTCTCCGTGACGCTCGGCCAGCCCGCCGTCAACTGGCTCCTCGAGGTCATGCCTCAGTGGTTCCTCTCCGGCCTCACCCTCGCCGGCAAGATGCTCCCGGCCATCGGTATCGCCATGCTGCTCCGCTACATGCCCACCGGCAAGTACTTCCAGTACCTGCTCGTCGGCTTCTTCCTCTCGGCCTTCCTGAACGTGCCCATCATCGGCGCCGCCATCGTCGGCGTTGCCCTCGCGATCGCGTTTTACCAGCGTGCCGAGAGGGACACCGAGCTCGCCGCCCACGCTTCCGCAGACGCCTTCATCGGAGAGGATGAGTAACCATGGAAAACGAGAACATCACCGCCGTCGCCGAGGGCAAGCCCTCCGGCTACAAGGTCACCAAGAAGGACCTGCGCAACGCGAACTGGCGCTGGCTCATGAGCGTGTGCACCTTCAACTACCAGACCCAGCAGGGCGCCTCAGTCGCCTACGCCCTCTCGCCGGTCCTGAGGAAGATCTACACGAACGACGAGGACTATAAGCAAGCGCTCAACAACCACTTCCGCTACTACAACACCCAGCCTTGGCTCGCTGCCATCATCCTTGGCGCCTGCGTGGCCATGGAGGAACGCGACGGCCTAGCGGCGGCGGACGCCGTCCAAGACCTGAAGATCGGCACCATGGGACCGCTCGCCGGCGTCGGCGACTCCCTGCTCATGACCATGATCCCGACCATCATGGGCTCCATCGCCGCCTACATGGCCATCGAGGGCAACCCCGTGGGAGCCGGCATCTGGTTCGCGCTCATCCTGGCCATCTTCTGGGTCCGCATGCACGCCCTCGAGTTCGGCTACAAGCAGGGCGTGAAGCTCGTCACCGACTTCAGCGAGAAGCTTCCCAACCTCACTGCCGCCGCCTCCGTGCTCGGCCTCACCGTGGTCGGCTGCCTCATCGCCTCGGTCATCGGCGTCACCTGCCCGATTAGCTTCAGCTTCGGCGACGTCTCGATGGAGATTCAGCCGCTGCTCGACAAGATCCTGCCTGCCATGATCCCCGCCGCCATCACGGGAAGCGCGTATTACCTTTTTACCAAGAAGAACGCGAGCATGACGGCCCTCATCCTCGTGGTGATCGTCCTCGCGATGGTCGCCTCCGCCGCCGGCATCCTTGCCTAGCTTCGACCCAAGAGATTGGTGAATCAATGAGAAAGATAGTTGTGGCGAGCCATTCCCTTCTCGCCCAGGGCTTCAAGGACACCCTCGAGTTCCTTACGGGTAAGAGCGACGCCGTCAACGCCGTGTGCGCCTACGTGAACGACAACGGCGAGGGGCTCGACGCGGCGGTCGAGGCGGCTCTTTCGGGCACTGACGAGGTCGTCGTCCTCACCGACGCGCTCGGCGGCAGCGTGAACCAGCGCTTCTCCCGCTTCGCCTCCGACCGGATCCACGTAATCGCGGGTGTCAACCTCCCGCTCGCCATGACGGTCGCGCTCGCGCGCCCCGACGAGAAACTTGACTTCGACGCCCTCGTCGACGAGGCGCGCCAGCAGATCGTCTACGTGAACGGTGCCAGTTCCGCCGAGTGCGAAGACGACGAATAGAGGAGGTCGACGATGAGAGAGTTCCTTAAGGACGTGTGGATGCACGGCGGTGAGGAAAGCCGCGCCATCACCCCCGAGAACATCACGGGCGAGAAGGGCCGTGCCGCCATGTCGGCCAGCCACCTCGGCGTCGGCCGCAAGGGCTCGTGCTGCGTGCCCCTTGAGTCCGGCGAGACCATCACGCTCGCGGACATCGAGGGCCCCGGCATCATCCGCCACATCTGGATGACCGTCCCCGACAAGACCGCCGCCGGCAGCTTCGTCATGCGCGACCTCGTGCTGCGCTTCTACTGGGACGACGAGGAGACCCCCTCGGTCGAGTGCCCTGTCGGCGACTTCTTCTGCAACGGCTTCGGTGAGCGCGCCATCGTCAACTCGATGCCCATCTGCGTGAACCCGACGGGCGGCATGAACTGCTACTTCGAGATGCCTTTCAGGAAGCACGCCAAGGTCACGCTTACGAGCGAGCACCCCGGGTTCATTAAGTACATCTTCTACACGTTCAACTACGCGCTCACCGACGTGCCGGACGACGCCATGTACTTCCACGCCCGTTTTAACCGCGAGCGCAGCACCCGCAGGGGCGTCGACTACACCGTGCTCGACGGCGTGCGCGGTAAGGGCTACTACGTCGGCACCTACATGGCCCTGTGCGCCCTGGAGCGCTATTGGTGGGGCGAGGGCGAGATGAAGTTCTTCCTCGACGGCGACGAGGAGTTCCCCACGGTCACCTCGACGGGAGCCGAGGACTACTTCGGCGGTGCCTGGGCCTTCCTCGACAGGCCGCCCCACGCGCTGCCCGAGGCGCAGTGCTTCAACACGCTGTTCGCCGGCTACCCGTACCGCTCGACGCGCGACGCCACGCGCGACCGCTTCAGCGCGGGCAAGCCGAACCCGAACCCGATGCTCGCGACCAACGACGACGCGCTGCCCAGGCATGGCCTCTACAGGTGGCACCTTCCCGACCCGATCTCGTTCAAGGAGGACCTTCGCGTGACGTTCCAGGACCTCGGCAACGACGACATCAAGCTCTACGAGCGCGAGGACGACATCTCCACCGTCGCCTACTGGTACCAAAGCGAGCCGCACGCCGTGCTCGCCCCGTTTGCCGCAAGGCAGGACCGCGTGCCCAGGTAGGATCGCCTCGAAACAAGCCAACGTTATGGGCGCCCGCGGTTGACCATGACTGCGGGCGTCCCTTTGTAAGGAGGATCACATGAGCGAAAAGCAAATGAGGCTCGGCGCCCTCGAGGCCGGCGGGACCAAGATGGTCTGTGCCGTGGTGTCCGGCGACGGCGAGGTTCTCGACCGTATGGAGACCCCGACGCTTACGCCCGCCGAGACCGTCCCGCAGATGATCGAGTGGTTCGCCGCCCGCGATGTGGACGCGTTGGGCATCGGCGCCTTCGGCCCGACCTGCGTCGACCCCAACGATGAGCGCTTCGGTTCCATCCTCCAGACGCCCAAGCTCGCGTGGCGAGGCTATGGTCTTCGCGCCGCGTTCGCCGACGCCCTCGGGATTCCGGTGGCCTACGACACGGACGTGAACGTTGCCTGCCTCGGCGAAGTAGTCTTCGGCTGCTGCAAGGGGCTCGAGGACGCCGTCTACGTGACCATCGGCACCGGCGTGGGCGCGGGCGTCATGTGCGCGGGCAGGCTCCTTCACGGCATGCTGCACCCCGAGGCCGGCCACATGCTGGTAAGGACCCGTCCCACCGAGGAGGGACGCTGCGTCTGCCCGAGCCACGCGAGCTGTCTCGAGGGCCTCGCCTCCGGCCCCGCCATCGCCGCGCGCTGGGGAAAGCCCGCGGCCGAGCTCGCGGACAACGCTGAGGTGTGGGCGCTCGAGGGGGATTATCTGGGGCAGATGTGCGCGAACCTCGTGCTCATGTACTCGCCTCGCCGTATCGTCCTCGGCGGCGGCGTGATGCACCAGGAGCAGCTCTACGGCATCGTCCGCAAGAAGACCCTCGAATATCTGGGTGGCTACATCCAGACCGCCGAGCTTAAGGACATAGAGAGCTACATCTGCGCCCCGGGCTGCGGCGGCGACCAAGGAATCCTTGGCGCGGCCGAGCTGGCAAGAAGGGCGCTCGCGTAACTTGCGCTCTCTCCGCCATACAACGCGTTAAGAAAAGACGAGCGCTTCTTGCCAATTGGGCGGCAAGAAGCGCTCGTCTTTTGCATTTTTGCCTCTCAAAATCTTATTTTCACGATTTGCATTTTCATCCCGTTGTCACCGACCCTTGCGAGAAACCGGAAAAAGCCGCTGACGGAAGGGTCTCTCAAATCGTTGTAACCCAGCATATAGCCGCGACTTGTGACCTGCAGACGGCTGTCCCACGTGCCGATTTCCTTGGCGGCATCCGAAACCGCAAAATATGCCCCAACATCCTTGATTTTTGCAGTCTTAAGCCATGTTTTTGCGATCATCTTTACTGCCGTCCGATTGGCAGCATCAAAGACCAGCACACCGCCGGGGAAAGCGTCCGCCATCTCCCGCACCAGTTCCCGGACCTGCTGGGTCAGAAAGTAATAGAACACCCCGGAGGCAAAGAACACCGCCCCGCCGGAGGCATCGATTTTGCTAAACCATGTGGTGTCTTTCAGGTCGCAGGGGATATTATGTTCTCGATCCCCGGTGGGCAGTAGCTGCTGCCGCAAGGCAATCACATCCGGGAAGTCCAGATTGTAGATCTTGCATTTACCGTTGTCGCAGGTTCTGCCGGTGTTGTCCAGCCCACAGCCCAGATTGACCACCGCCGCATTGGGGTGGCCTTTCAGGTAATCCTGCACCTCGAAAGCAAGATCACCCTGCCGCATGGCCACCTCCAGCGCACCAAAACGCTGCATCAGGCTGCAGGAGTTTTTCGCTGCCTCTGAAAAGTCGTAGTCGATTTGGTCGAGCAGACGAACCGCTGTTTCATCCCTATAAAGGTTCGGGTACAGCTCCGTACACAGCTTCCGGGAATACAGCGGGAGGATCAGCGTCTCCTGAACGGTGTTTTTCTCAATTTTACATTTCATAGGTTTCTTCCTCAGTGAATAAAAACTGTCATAATTGCCGCCAGCACAGCCGCTATGACCGTCATGCCTAACGTCATGTGCAGGATGGATGCAAAAATGCCCGTGCTTGTTACCCTTACTTCCGTGCCGTGACGCAGAGCCACCTTTTCTTTTTGCGTATCTGCACCTCGTGAAAACCCGCCTGCTCCAGACATGCCTTTAATTCAATGCCCTTGTAGATAGTCATGCCGCCGATGATCTGCGTCCACCTCTCGTCCTTGTCCGTGTCGCCATTGCTCTCGTTGCAGATAAGAAATGTCCCGCCTGGCTTCAGCGTCCGCCAGACCTCACGGAAGCATTGGGGCAAATTAGGCCAAAAATAGACGGTCTCAAAGGCCGTGGCGGCATCGAAGTAGCTATCCTCAAACGTCATATCCGCCACACTGCCTTGCAGAACGGCGCAACGCCCATCCTGAATTGCAGTTCGGTTGAGCTTTCTAGCCTTCTCCACGCTGACGGGCGAATAGTCGATGCCCTTGACGACGCCATGCGGGCATTTTTTCAGCAGCCGTTTTATGTTTGCCCCGCCGCCGCAGCCGCAATCCAGCACCTTGGCATTTGGCGCAAGTCGTAGAAATCGAAGTCCCCATCGCGCCACAGGGCTGTGGCCCAGATTCATCATGGCAACCATAAGTTTTCCGCCGAGTCCCACGGGCTTGCGGGTGTTTTCAAAGAACGACATCTGGCCTCTCCGATTTCGTGCATTCCGCATAGGTCAACGGGAACGAGGCCTTCAGCACCGCGCTTTTCTGCACCGCCCAGCCGTTTTGACGCAGGAAACGTAGGTATTCCTCGCTTGTCCACCTGCTGTGGAGGGGGAATCCCGCCATACTCATGAAAAAGGCTTTTGCCTTGCCGGAAACCGAGCTTCCCGCATGGGTGAAGGTTGGCGCGATGAGCACGCCGTCGTCCTTCAGCACCCGCCTGATTTCTTGTAGGGCCTTTTCCGGATGCGGCACTATGTGAAGCGCGTTGGACGCGATCACCACTTCGAAGGACTTCTGTGCATAGGGCAGGCGGAACATATCTTGTACGGAAAAGTGCAGCTTTGCGGATTGATTGTCCCGCTTTGCTTCAAGGATCATCTTTGCAGAAGCGTCTGTAGCTTCGATGTGTGCCGCCGCATTCACGATGCTCTTTGCGATAAGCCCCGTGCCGGTGGCAACCTCCAGTACGGTTTTTGCTTTCACTACCGGCCTGATCAGCTCATACATCTTCTCATACGCCGCCCGGTCCTTTCGCATGAAACGGTCGTACCGACCGGCATTCTTGTCCCAGAAGCCCTTGCGTTCGTGCATGGCTATCGCCCCCCAAACAGTTAGAGCAATCTAACTATAACACACGAACCATGAAGTAAGATAAGGCTAACCTTATTTCTTGGCCAAGACGCATCTCTCCGACCCTTTGAATCGCCCCTTTTCACGCCACCCGCTACGAACCCCGGCGGAAACCAGGGAGTGATTAAAGGAGCGACCTGCGATTTTGCGAATCAATTGAGTCATTCCCGAAACCGCGAATCAAGGGCCTGATTCGCTCAAATTGCGCACGAATCAGCCCTCGGGCGGTACGACGCGACACGCATCGACAACACTCGGACTGGATTAGTCACTGAGCGGGAATAGTAATAGAACATTTGCTTTTGTTTTTCATACGGTTTCGTACGGTTCCGATGGCGACCGATGGGGGCGTTTCGCAACCGCCGCACCTGCAAGCCACATGGTTTTACAATCGGGCAAAAACTCAGAAGGCTCCTCGTGAAAAACGAGGAGCCTTCCTGTTTCCTTCGGCGCGGGCGGATCGGGACCGAGCGCCGATCTAGAGGCACTCGGTCAGAATCTGGAACACCTCGCTGCGCTCCAGTTTCTTGGCGCAGCCGCCGGTGAGCACGCAGGTGTCTGCAACCTTGTGCAGCGTCTCGTCGGACGCGTCGGAGTCCATCTCGGCGAAGCTCGTGGGAAGCCCCATCTCGCCGATGAACGTCTGCAGGCGGTCGATGCCCTCGAGCGCCACCGTAAGGTCGTCTTTGCCCTTAGCGTCGACGTCCCACACCTCGCGCGCCCAGCGGGCGAACTGCGCGGGCGCCTCGGGGGCCAGGTGGCGGTAGAGCGCAGGGTGGATGACCGCGAGGCCCATTCCGTGGTTGGTGTGAGTGTACGCGCCGTACTGGTGCTGGATCATGTGCGCCTGGAAGTCCGTTGACTTGCCGATCTTGAGCACGCCGTTCTCGGCCATGGCGGAGTCGTATACGAGCTCGCTTCTGGCATCGAGGTTCTGGTCGTCGTCCGCGACGATCCGCATGTTGCGGATGACGTTACGTTGGATGGTGAGGTTGATGTCGTCGGTGACGTTGCGTCCGCGCGGGCTTCCGAAATAGCTCTCCATGCAGTGCGAGAGCGTGTCGAACGCGCCGCTCATGAACTGCGCGTGCGGTACGGTGAGCGTGAGTGCCGGGTCGAGCGCCGCCCACATGGGTATCGCCCCCAGATAGGCACCCTTCACGTGCGTCTCCTCGTTGGTGATGACGGCGCCGTTGTTCTGCTCGGCGCCCGTGCCGGAGAGCGTCACGATGCAGCCCATGGGGATGAACGAGCTCGGTATCTTGCCGTCGGCGTGCTCGAACGTCTCGATGTCGTCGTCAAGCATCGCCTGTGCGGAGACCACCTTGCAGCAGTCGAAGACCGACCCGCCGCCGACGGCGAGAATGAAGTCGACCTGCTCCTCGCGTGCGAGCGCGGCGCCTTCCTGGCACTTCTCGTAGGTCGGATTGGGCATGATGCCGCCGAAGTCCACCACGCGCTTGCCCGCGCTCGTGAGTTTATCGACCACGTGGCCGTAGACGCCGGTTCGTTTGACCGAGCCCCCGCCGTAGGCGAGCATCACTGTCTTGCCCATGGCACCCATCTCGGCGTCGAGTGCCTGGTCCATGGCCCCCTCGCCGAAGTAGTTCCTGACCGGGTAGTCGTACGTGAATGAGTTCATGGCAATTCCTCCTAGTAAGTTATCAGTGCGGTCTGACGCTCGTCTACACGTTGCGCACGAGCCCGGACATCCATTCGATGGTGGCGGGGTCGTGGTGGTCGAAGAACGCACTGCGCCCGGTGTCGAGCGCGGCGATGGCGACCATCTCGTCGTCGCCCAGCGCGAAGTCGAAGACGTCGAAGTTCTGCTCCATGCGATCGCGGTGCGTGCTCTTAGGGATGCAGACCACACCGCGCTGCAGCAGCCAGCGCAACACGACCTGGGCGACCGTCTTGCCGTGCGCCTCGCCGATGCGAGCGAGGACCTCGTTGCGGAAGAGGTCGTTTCTGCCCTCCGCAAAGGGCGCCCAACCCTCCATGGCCACCTCCTTGCCGGCCATGTACTCCTGCGCCTCGCGCTGCTGGAAGAACACGTTGCACTCGACTTGGTTCACGGCGGGGGCGATGCGGTTGAACGAGATGAGGTTTGCGAGGTGATCGGGGTAGAAGTTGGCTGTGCCTATGGCGCGGATAACGCCCTGCTCGTAGAGCTCCTCCATGGCGCGCCACGCGCCGAAGACGTCGCCGAACGGCTGATGGATGAGGTAGAGATCGACGTAGTCGAGCCCCAGCCGCTTGAGCGACGCGTCGAAGCCGCGCTTGGCCCCCTCGTAGCTCACATCCGACATCCACAGCTTGGTCGTCACGAACACCTCGTCGCGCGGCAGGCCGCTCGCACGAATGGCGGCCCCGACCGCCTCTTCGTTGCCGTAGCTCGCGGCCGTGTCGAGCAGCCGGTAGCCGACCGAGAGCGCGTCCTCCACGGCGCGCTGGCATCCCGCGGCGTCCGGGATCTGGTACACGCCGAAGCCGAGCTGCGGCATCCTGACGCCGTTGTTCAAGGTGATGTAGTCCATGGTGCCTTCCTTTCTCGCAACTTGACGTATCCACCATACGAGGGGTGCCGCGCCGGCGGAAGTTTCCGTTGGTGAGGGTTCTATAACGCTGGGGTGCGCACGGGGTTATAACCCGCAGGTTCTAGGCGTCACCTCAAAGAGATCGGCGCCGAGCTCGTCGGCAATGGTCTGAGCTACGACAGCGGTGTGGCTCTGTGCCGAGTAGTAGGCCACGAGGACGTTGCCGTCTGCAGCGGGCACTGCGGCGGGCTCATCCTCGACAGTCGACTGGTCCTCGGCGGCGGCTTGGTTGGTCCGTTGTCGTCTGAGTGCTACTCCTGCGCGTTGAAATCGGGGCGTATGGCCAGGTAGCCCGCGAGTGCTTCCTCAGTGGCGGTGTAGTAGGTCATGGTCCCGTCGAGCTTGGCAATCTCGGCCATCTCGTCTTCGGTGAGGGAGAAGTCGAAGATGTTCGCGTTGTCGGCGATGTGGGCGGGGTTTTTGGAGCCGGGGATGATGGAGGTGCCCATCTGTACGTGCCAGCGCAGGATCACTTGGGTCGGGGTCTTGCCGTACTTCTCGGCGAGAGCGACGAAGACGGGCTCCTCCAGAAGACCTTTGTCGCCGTGGCCGAGCGGGTACCACGCCTCGATCACCGTTCCGTACGGCGCAAGGTAGGCGCGCAGATCGCGCTGGGCGTGGTAGGGGTGGCACTCAACGGTCACGAGCTGCGGCTTGATGTCGGCGACCTCGATGACCTCGGCGAACTTGTCTTGCGGGAAGTTGGAGAGGCCGAGGGCGCGCACCTTGCCCGCGCGGTACGCCTCCTCCATCGTGCGCCACGCGGCCAGGTAGTCGCCTACCGGCTGGTGCAGGATGAGCATATCGACGTAGTCGAGCCCCAGGCGTTGGAGCGTGGCGTCCACCGCCGGCATGCCCGCGTCGTAGACGCTCGGCCAGAGCTTGGTGGAGACGAAGATCTTGTCGCGCGCGATGCCGCTCTTGGCGATGGCACGGCCCACGGCGCGCTCGTTCATGTAGGCGTTGGCGGTGTCGATGTGTTCGTAGCCAGCCGCGAGCGCGGCGGCTGCGGACGCCTCGGCCTCGGCCGGGGTCATGAGGAAGGTGCCCAAACCTTCGATGGGCATCTCTACGTCGTTGTTGAGCTTCAGATACTCCATGGTCTCCTCCTTAATGGTGACTTTTCGAATGCAATGCTACGGCGTTTACTGACGTGCGAGAAGTTCACGTTGGAATGATGGATATAACCATGGGGTATATACGGCACATAATGCGTGACAGGAGGATCGATGTACAACCCACAGCTTGACACTTTCATCCGTGTGGCGGAGGCGGGCAGCTTCTCCAAGGCGGCACAAGAGTCCTTCATCACGCCCACGGCTGTCATCAAGCAGATGAACCTGCTGGAGTCGCGGCTAGGCCTTACGCTGTTCCACCGATCGCATCAGGGGCTTTCGCTTACGCGAGCAGGCAGGTCGCTGCTCGCCGACGCCCGCCATATCGTGCAGTACTCTCAAGAATCAATCGCACGCGCCCGCGTCGCCGAGCGCGGAGAGAAGCGCATCATCCGCGTGGGAGTGTCGCTCATGACGCCCAGCACGCCGCTCACGAAGCTATGGCCGAAGGTGAAGGAACGTTGCCCTGGCATGAGCCTTCAGGTGGTCACGTTTGAAAACACACCCTCGGCGGCGCGCGGTTTGGCGAACCTCGGGCAAGACATGGATATCGTGGTGGGGATTTTCGACGATGCCTTTCTTAAAGAGCGTGGGTGCCTGGGCCTCGAGCTTTCGCGCGAGCCGCTCGGGTGCGCCGTTCCCGTCGACAGCGAACTCGCCAAACGCGACATCGTCACATTCGACGACCTCCACAATCACAGTCTTATGCTTATACGCCGGGGCTGGAACACCGAAATCGACCGCGTGCGCGACGAGATACTCTTGCATCATCCTCAAATCGCGCTCGTAGACTTCCCGCAATATCGGGTGGAGGTTTTCAATCGCGGCGCGAACGAGGACCTCGCGCTTGCGACGCTGCCGTTGTGGGCCAACGTCCACCCCATGCTCAAAACCGTTCCTACCGATTGGGACTGTCTCGTGTCTTACGGGCTGCTTCATTCGCCGCACCCCGCAGACCATGTGCGGGAGTTCCTCGATGCGGTGTCTGCCGTGCTCGAGGCAAAGCATCGATAGGCAATCGCGAACAGATGCGCTTATGCCTATGGGAATAACGGGAACTGGCTTCTGAGCTTGCGTTTTGATACCGTCGAGTACCGCCCGATGTTGTTTCGGCGTCGCCATAGAGCAAAGCCATCAGCGAAATGACGGGAATAACAGCCTCCGAACCTTCTGTTCGGAGGCTTTCTTTTTGCATGTCTGCCTAAACGACTCCTTGCCAAAGCCCCTTGAGCATCGGGCGGCATTATTGAGCGTGGGCGCTATCGTAGGTATCTTTGATCTCTTCCGGCAAATCGTCGGGAATCAGCGCCTTCACTCTATCCTCGTTGCCATCTTGGATCGCCTGCTCGTAGTACCAGCATTTGAACTTCAACATATCCAGCGCACGGTTCATGTTCGCGATTTCCGATTCCATGTGGGCCTTCCGCTCCTCGAACATGGCCTTGCGCTTGGGATATGTCGATGGGCCCTCCGCGCACCATTCCATGAACAGCCGGATGTCCTTGATCTCCATCCCAGCCTTCTTTAAGCATTCGATGACCCGAAGCGCCTCGAGTTCCGTATCGCCGAATCGGCGAATGCCGGATGTCCGCTCCAATTCCGGGAACAATCCCTGCTTGTCGTAATAGCGCAGCGTGGAAACGGGCAGACCGAACATATCCGCCACCTGTCCGATTGTGTACATGGTTCCTCCGGACAAATCTCGAATTTACTCCTTGACCTAAAGTTAGGTTTAGGTATTACCTTTATTTTCGTCAATATATATAAGGAGTGCAAGGGATTTTCGCCAAAGGCGCGCGCTTGCCGTAACGGTTTTCGCCGGCGGCGTGAACGGCGTGGGCGAAATCGCCGGGCATCCCGCTCTGGAGCAGGCGCATCGAATGGGCATGGAAATCTAGGCGCGGCTTAGCTGCGCGAAAGCAGTTTGTACTCAAAACCATCGACAGGAGGAATCAAACATGACGATTAAGCAGACAGCGGGCAGGGATGCCCTGGGGGACTTTGCCCCCAAATTTGCACAGCTCAATGACGATGTGCTGTTCGGCGAGGTTTGGAGTCGAGAAGACGGGCTTTCCCTTCGAGATCGCAGCATAGTGACGGTGGTTGCCCTAATGGCGCAGGGCCTGACGGACTCTTCGTTTCAATATCATCTGATGTCCGCAAAGAACAATGGCGTGACCAGGGCTGAGATAGCGGAAATCCTTACGCATGCGGCGTTTTATGCGGGATGGCCCAAGGCGTGGGCGGCCTTTCGCATGGCGAAGGAGGTCTGGGCGGATGACAATGCCGCTGATGCAAGAGCTAAGCATCAAAACGAGATGGCCTTTCCCATCGGTGCCCCCAACGACGCATTTGCGAAGTACTTTATCGGGCAAAGCTACCTCGCGCCCCTTTCCACCGAGCAGGTCGGCATTTACAACGTTACGTTCGAGCCAGGCTGCCGCAACAACTGGCACACCCATCACGCCAAAAGCGGCGGCGGGCAGATTCTCGTCTGCGTGGCTGGCCGAGGGTTTTACCAGGAATGGGGCAAACCGGCACAGGAGCTGTGCCCCGGCGATGTAGTAAATATTCCCGCAGGCGTAAAGCACTGGCACGGTGCGGCGCCCGACAGCTGGTTCTCCCATCTCGCGGTGGAGGTTCCGGGCGAGGAGGCCTCCAACGAGTGGTTGGAGCCCGTGGACGACGAGCAATACCTTAAAGCGACTGACAAGGAGGTTTAGGTATGGAACAGTTGAATCTGACGCAGGAATGGGACAAAGTATTTCCCAAAAGCGACAAGGTTGAGCACAGCAAGGCGACCTTCCATAACCGATACGGCATCACGCTGGTGGCTGACGTCTACGTGCCTAAGAACGCGGAAGGCAAGCTGCCCGCCATCGCCGTCAGCGGCCCTTTTGGCGCGGTGAAGGAGCAGTCCTCCGGTCTGTACGCGCAGAAAATGGCGGAGTTGGGCTTTTTTGCAATTGCCTTTGACCCGTCCTATACCGGCGAGAGCGGCGGCACACCCCGCTATGTAGCATCGCCGGACATCAACACCGAGGACTTCTGCGCAGCGGTGGATTTCCTCTCTGTGCAGGAAAGCGTTGACCCGGAGCGTATCGGCATCATCGGTATCTGCGGTTGGGGCGGCATGGCAGTCAATGCGGCGGCCATAGACACCCGTATCAAAGCTACCGCGGCTATGACCATGTACGATATGACCCGCGTGACCGCAAACGGCTATTTCGACGCCGAGGATTCCGAGCAGGCGCGCTTTGAAAAGCGGAAAGCGCTGAACGCGCAGCGCACCGAGGACTATAAAAACGGCAGCTATGCGCTGGCGGGCGGCGTGGTCGATCCGCTACCGGAGGATGCGCCGCAGTTTGTAGCGGACTATAACGCCTACTACAAAACTCCGCGAGGCTATCATCCCCGCAGCCTGAACTCCAACGGTGGCTGGAATGTGACGTCCTCGCTGTCGTTTTTGAATATGCCGATTTTGCAATATAGCGGCGAAATCCGCTCAGCTGTGTTGCTGGTGCATGGCGAGAAGGCGCACTCCCGCTATTTCAGCGAAACCACGTACGGCAAGCTGACGGGGGACAACAAGGAATTGCTCATTATCCCTGGTGCCAGCCACACCGACCTTTACGATCAGATGGACATCATTCCGTTTGGAAAGCTGAAGGCATTCTTTGAGGAATACCTGAAATAAGGCGCGCCTTGATTCAATACCAAGTTTCCAGCGACGATTCTTCTAAAGAGTGGGAGTAGCTGAAACGAGGCGATTGATTAACTCCATTCGTTTTGGCTACAAGAAAACATGCCGCGCGCCTGCGGCATGAAGGAGGGAGATTTCTATGAATATCGTTGTATTGAGTGGTAGCCCGCGCAAGGGCGCCAATACCGACACCATGGTCGAGGCGTTTGCCGAGACCGCGCGCGAGGGCGGTCATACGGTCGAGGTCGTCCGCGTTGCCAGCAAGAAGATCGCCGGCTGCTTGGGATGCCGGTACTGCTTTGCCCATGAGGGCACCTGTGTGCAGAAGGACGACATGACCGACGTGATCGAGTCACTGAAAGACGCCGACATGGTTGTCTTCGCTTCGCCTATCTACTGGTTTGATATCACTGCGCAGGAGAAGGCCGCCATCGACCGCCTGTACGCCTTCGGTGCTACGGGCTTCCCGTTCACTAAGACGGCCCTTTTGCTCGATAGCCACAGCGAGGGCGTCTATGATGCGGCGATCGCTATGTACAAGACAACCTGCGCGTACTGCAAGTGGGAGGACCAGGGCATTGTCACCATCAGCGGTATGACCGAGCGCGACAGCATGGCATCCTCGCCCAAGCTGGAAGAGGTGCGAGAGCTCGCCCGCAAGCTCGCCTAAGGGCAAGAAGAACGCATGGCAATCGGTGTTGGTGGAAAATGCTTGCTATCCTTACCAAGAGGAATGCTGATTGCCATGCGTTGATGCTTCCGCGGACAATTCCGGCGTGCTAAAACGCCTTCTCGTTCAAGAATTCCCTGAACGCGGGAATGTCAAAGCCAACGAGACCACGCCCGCGCTCTCCAATGACGCCGTCCTCCAGGAGGCGGCGTTTGTATTGGCTTGCGTAGTTGCTGGCGACGCCCATGCGTTTGGCTATCTCCGAGACTCTACTGGGGCCAGAATCGGGCAGCATTGCGAGCAAAAACTCAATGTCTTTATCGGAAAGCTCCCGATAGGTCGTTTCGAGAATTCGATCGCGCAGCTCCATGCGGGCAAGCAGAGAACCCTGCTGTACATCAGGTGCACTGATTTTGGGCGAGTTCTCCGAAACATCCCATGTGCGATATCCGACGAGCTGCATCATATAGGGAAATCCGTCGACGGCCTTCACGGCATCCTCGAGCGCTTCTGGCGTGATTGAGCGGCCTCCGGCCTCAACGGTTTTGCGGAATGCGTTTGCAATTTCAACGTCAGTGATTCGTCCCAACTGATGATATTGGGAACGCCTGAGGAACGAGACGGAATCGTTACGCAGCAACGCCGATACTTTGTAGGGCAGTCCTGCCATGAGTAGGGCAACTTTTTTACCTTCGCGTACAAAGTGCTGGTAAACAGAGGCAAATTGAAGTATTTCTTCGAGATTGACGGTGACTTCATCGATGGTGATGAGAAGTCCGATGTCATGTTTTTCGAGTTGCTTAAAGATGCCATTCATGCGCGTGCGCCAGTTGCCCTGAGCCTCTTGAGCATATGTCCAATCGATGCCCACTAGGCCAATTTGAACACCGTTTATGCGCGCGTGAGGCTGTGAGAGGTAGCTATCTGCGGCTTCTTTGGTTCGCTCGATAATATCTTCGAGCATGCCTGGCATGGCGGAGACATTTGCTGCGATCCATGGTGGCCCCTTTGCAAGTTTTGCTAACTTTTGCAAGTTTTGCTAACGACTGACCAAAGGGCATCGAAGCAGTGACGCTGACATTTTTTACGCAGAAAAATAAGCAGAAATCAATTTATCTGCATTAAAAAATAGTTGAGAAGAAAAACGACGAGTCCCGGGCGCAATGCCGTTGCGTTCCGGGCCTCGTCGCTTTGCGAAGTATCTAACGATCTCGTTGCCGTCGTCCTAGTCAAACAGACTCGGCATGTCGTTTTCTTTCATGAGAGCGCCGGCGGAGGGGAGGCTCTGCGCGGTGAACTTCTCGGCCGAGACGCCGGCGCCAAGAATCTCCTCGGTCGTGCCGACGGTGGTGACCGAGCGGCCCTTCTTGGTCGTAAAGGCCTGGACGCCCTGCGTGTTGGTGGTCGTCTTGGTCTTGAGCAGCGACGTGTTGAAGTTCATCAAACGATAGTCGCTCGAGACCAGCGCGATGTCGCGATCTTCCTTGAGCACCTGGGCATACAGCAGCTTGCTGCCGCCGTAGATGGCGTTCTTGAGGCGCTTGCGGTTGGTCTTGGTGACGTATCCAGAAAGCGCGACGCGCACCACGCGGCCGTTCTCAAAGACGAACAGCACGTCGGCCTTGTAGTCCTCGGGGTCGATGACCCAGATGACACTCTCATCGGGTTCCATCTCGAGATCGGTCGGCAGGTACGAGCCCAGCTGGGCCGACTTGGTGTCCTCAAACGCCGCAACCTTGCACTTGTACACCTGGCTCTTGTTGGTAAAGACCAGCAGCTCGTGGGTGTTGGAGGACGGGAACTCGATAAAGGGTTTGTCGCCGTCCTTGTACTTGAGCGTGGTCGCCTTCTTGAGTACGCGGTCCGTCATCTTCTTAAGGTAGCCATCGCGCGAGAGCATGATGGTGACCGGGTACTCCTCGACCTCGGGTTCCAAGCTCACCTCGATGACCTCATGGGGCTCGATCCTGCCCGTGCGACGCGGCATCACATATTTCTTGTTGACCGCGGCCAACTCGTCGCTGATGACCTTCTTGATGTTGTCTTCGCTCGAGAGAATCTCCTCCAGCTCGGCAATCTCGCCCTCAAGCTTGGCGATGTCCTTGGTGCGGTTGAGGATGTACTCCTCGTTGATGTTGCGAAGCTTGAGCTCGGCAACAAACTCGGCCTGGGTCTCGTCGATGTCGAAACCCTTCATAAGATTGGGCACGACCTCGGCTTCGAGCTTGGTGCCGCGGATGATGGCGATGGCCTTGTCGATGTCGAGCAGAATTGCCTCAAGGCCGTGCAGCAGGTGCAGGCGCTCGGACTTTTTGCCCAGGTCAAAGTTAATGCGGCGGCGCGTGGACTCAATACGCCATTTGACCCACTCGTGCAGAATCTGGCGCACGCCCATAACACGGGGATAGCCGTCGACGAGCACGTTGAAGTTGCACGAGAACGAATCCTGCAGCGTGGTCGAGCGATAGAGCTTGGCCATGAGCTTGTCGGGGTCGACACCGCGCTTAAGGTCGATGGCGATGCGCAGACCCGAGAGGTCGGTCTCATCGCGGATGTCAGCGATTTCCTTGACCTTGCCCTCCTTGGAGAGCTTGACGATGCGCTCGATGATGACATCGGTCTTGGTGGTGTAGGGGATCTCGTAGACCTCGATGATGCGCTCTTCGGGAATCCAGCGCCAGCGGGAGCGGATTTGGAAGCTGCCAAGGCCGGTCTCGACGATCTTTTCCATCTCCTCGCGACGGTAGATAATCTCGCCGCCGGTCGAGAAGTCGGGCATGGGCATGTACTCGAGCAGGTCGCAGTCGGGATCCTTGAGGTAGTGCATCGTTGCGGTGCAGACCTCGTTGAGGTTGAAGCCGCAGATGTCGGAAGCCATGGCGACGCCGATGCCCTTATTGGCCGAGACGAGGATGTTGGGGAACGTGGTGGGCAGCAGACGCGGTTCCTTCATGGCGCCGTCGTAGCTGTCGATGAAGTCGACCGGGTCCTTGTCGATGTCCTTGAAGATCTCGGCACTGATGGGGGAGAGCTTGGCCTCGGTATAACGTGAGGCGGCGTAGCTCAGGTCGCCCGAATAGTACTTGCCAAAGTTGCCCTTCGACTCAACGAAGGGGGCAAGCAGCGCTTCGTTGCCCGTAGCCAAGCGCACCATCGTTTCGTAGATTGCGGCATCGCCGTGCGGGTTGAGCTTCATGGTCTGGCCCACGATGTTGGCGCTCTTTTGGCGCTCGCCCTTGAGCAGACCCATCTTGTACATGGTGTAGAGCAACTTGCGGTGCGAGGGCTTAAAGCCGTCGATCTCGGGGAACGCACGCGAGACATTGACGCTCATAGCGTAGGGCATGTAGTTGACCTCGAGCGTCTGCGTGATCGGCTGGTCGGTGACCTCGGAGTGCAGGCCGATGACGTTCTCGGCGTTGACCTGCTTTTTCTTGGGCTGGTTCTTCGTCTTCTTCTTTGCCACGATTTCCTCTTGAACTTGTTATGGGCCGTCGTTATCGATTTGCTGCTATTGCAAGTCCAGCTGGTCCAGGTATTCCTTGCCGTGCTCGGAGATATGGCGCTTGCGGCCTGCCTCGTCATTGCCCAGCAAAAGGTTGAACATGGTCTCCATCTTGGTGACGTCCTCGGGCTCCACCTTGATCAGGCGACGCGTCTCGGGGTTCATGGTGGTGAGCCACATCATGTCCGGGTCGTTCTCACCAAGACCCTTGGAGCGGTTGATGGAGCACTTCTGGTCGCCAATCTCCTTGAGAATGCCGTTCTTCTCGAGCTCGGTGTAGGCAAAGTAGGTCTTTTCTTTGCAGTTGATCTCGTAGAGCGGCGACTCGGCGATATACACGTAGCCCTCGTCGATAAGTGTGGGCACCAGGCGGTAGAGCATGGTGAGCACGAGCGTGCGGATGTGGTAACCGTCGACGTCGGCGTCCGTACAGATGATGACCTTGTTCCAGTTGAGGTTGTCGAGGTCGAAGGCACCAAGGTTCTTGATCCGCTTGTCCTTGATCTCCACGCCGCAGCCCAGCACGCGCATGAGGTCCATGATGATGTCGGACTTAAAGATGCGCGGGTAGTCCTCCTTCAGGCAGTTGAGGATTTTGCCTCGGACGGGCATGACGCCCTGGAACTCGGCATCGCGCGACGTGCGAATGGCGCCTGCTGCCGAGTCGCCCTCTACGATGTAGATCTCGCGGCGACTCTTGTCCTTGGAGCGGCAGTCGATGAACTTCTGCACGCGGTTGGCCATGTCGGTCTTCTGCTGCAGGTTGGTCTTGATGCTCTGGCGCGTCTTTTCGGCGTTCTCGCGTGAGCGCTTGTTGATGAGCACCTGCTCCATGATCTTATTGGCGGCGTCCTTGTTCTCGATCAAGTAGGTCGAGAGGCGCTCCTTAAAGAAGGCAGTCATGGCTTGCTGGATAAAGCGGTTGTTGATGGCCTTCTTAGTCTGGTTTTCGTAGGACGTCTGGGTGGAGAAGCAGTTAGTCACCAGAACCAGGCAGTCCTGGACGTCCTGCCATTTGATGCCGCTCTCGTTTTTGTTGTACTTGCCCTGTTGCTTAATGTAAGCATCGATGGCGCTGGTCAGAGCGCTACGGGCCGCCTTCTCGGGCGAGCCGCCGTTCTCGAGCCACGATGAGTTGTGGTAGTACTCCTGCATCATGAAAGTGCGCGAGAAGCACATGCAAGCAGTGATTTTTACGTTGTAGTCGGGCAGGTCCTCGCGGTCGCGACCGCGACGGTCGGCCTCGATAAAGAAGGGCTCGGTGAGGTAGTCGGTACCGACCTTCTCGAGTACGTAGTCTTCGATGCCCTTGGGATAGCAAAAGTCCTCTTCGGAAAACTCGCCGTCGTCGCCCTCGATGCGCAGGCGGAAGGTCACGTTGGCGTTGACCACGGCCTGGCGGCGCATGGTCTCGCGATACCAATCGTGGGGGATGCTGATGGAGGTAAAGACCTCAAGATCGGGGCGCCACTTGATGGTGGTGCCGGTACGGTCCTCGTCGCTGGGCTCAATCTCGAGTGCCTTCTTTTTGGCGCCGACGACCTTGCCCTTCTTAAAGTGCAGGGAGTACTTGTTGCCGTCACGCCAAACCGTGACGTCCATGTATTCGGAGGCGTACTGGGTCGCGCAGGAGCCCAGGCCGTTGGTACCGAGCGAGAAGTCGTAGTCGCCGCCCTGGTTGTTGTTGTATTTGCCACCTGCGTAGAGCTCGCAAAAGACGAGCTCCCAGTTAAAGCGCTTCTCGGAGGGGTTCCAGTCGAGCGGGCAGCCGCGGCCGTTGTCCTCTACCTGAATGGAACCATCGCGAAAGGCGGTAAGGGTGATGAGCTTGCCGTAGCCCTGGCGCGCCTCGTCAACGGCGTTGGACAGGATCTCGAAGGCGGCATGCGCGCAGCCGTCGAGTCCGTCCGAGCCAAAGATGACGGCGGGGCGCAGGCGTACGCGCTCCTCGTCCTTGAGCTGGCGGATACTGTCGTTACCATAGTTTGCGGTGTTTTTTGCCATACTCGCTCTCTCGGTGCTCCTTTGCTGCGTTTAAGTCATATAGATAGTCAAGGTAGCATAGCCCAGCCCACAGACGATTCCAACCAACACGAAATCCATCGAACAATCGTTCGGAGTTCGATGGAGATTCGTTTACTCGGACAAAACCGAGTCGGCTCTGTCCGAGTAAGCTTGAATAGCGAATCGAAAATGTTGTGTCCGCATGGCGATGACGAACATGGTTTCCATAATGACAGATATAGTTGACATCTTCTGATGGATGCAATATATTTCTGTCATGTTGCAACGGATATCTGTCCATTACTACGAAAGGAACTCCATGCCGGGCAAAAGGAACCTACGCATGAAGGCGGCGCGCGCGGCGGTTGGCCTTTCGCAAGCTGACCTGGCCGAGGCCGTGGGCGTTACGCGCCAGACCATCGGCTTGATCGAGGCGGGCGGCTACAACCCCACGCTCAATTTGTGCGTGGCAATCTGTAAAGCGCTACGCGTTACGTTGAACGACTTGTTTTGGGAAGACGAGAGCGACGTCGACCCTGACGCTCTTTAGGAGTTCGCTATGAAATTTGAAGATTTAAAACTCGTGCAAAAGTGGCGTGAATATGCCGGCCCAAAGGATGAGCGCCTGGAGGCCGAGAGCGCGAAGATCTACAAGATTGGTTTCGTGCTGCTTTCGTTTGGCATGTTGATGATCTTTTTCTACCAGTTTATAGCTCGACAGGTTGCGTGGGTTCACAGCGACGCCAGTGAAATGCCGCATGGCTTTGCAACGCCGTTCGAGGCAGCCATGTATTTGTGGCTCGTTCTCGTGATGTTGATTTGCGCAGGACTGCAAACGCGGAAGGGCTATGTCGATACCAATCGTTTTGGGCAAACCGAGCATCTTCCTGTTGGATATTTCCTGCTTGTCAGCGGTCTTAGCGGCGCCGCGTTCGCTCTTGTTATTGCCGCAATGCGCTGTATCGCTGAGGCGCAGATCGTACCGCTCGAAAGCGTCTTTTGGTTGGCGAACCTGGCCACGGGCGTGTTCTGCGGTGCGACGATTTTCGCGGCCACGTTTGCTGCCCTGTGCGCAACGTTTTTCACGGCGAAAAGACGCCGTGCCAAGCTCGAGGTAGAACTCGACTCCTCTGACGACATCTAATGCGTAATGGGCTGGCTCTGGGTATTCAGAACCAGCCCATTTGATGTTCGATGAGCCGAGTCGGCGCCTCTCACAAAAGTAACTAGGAGCTAGCGAGGCCTATCCGAATTGGCCTCATTGGCGGTGTCGATCTCGAGCACCGTGCGGCGGGCACTGTAGGCGACGAGGCCGGCGCCTGCCGCGGCGAGTGCTGCAGCGGCTGCCGTGAGGGGAGCGTTGGCATCGCCCGTGCCCGCAAGCGCGCCCGCTTTTCCGGAGCGCTTGTTATTGCCGTGGTCCTTGCCACTGCCGGAGCTGCTTCCGCCGGAGCCGCCGCCCTCGTCAGTACCGCCGCCACTTGAGCCACCATCGCCGTCCGCCGTCATCGGGGCGTCGTGAAGCCCTGTGGCGTCCGCGCTGTCGCATACGCCGACCTGAACTTCTGAGCGTTCGCATGCCGCGTCGGGCACGTGGAGCTCGTGCAGTACAGCACCCAGCGCCGAGTTCGCGCCCGGTCGAATTTCTTCGAGCGTTACGGGATCGAGCGCCGCCAGATTACGCGCCTTCGCATACAGCGTTACGCGTTTGCCCACTTCGTCGCTCCAACTCTCGGGGATGGCGAAGCTCATACGGAACTGTGCCGTGCAACCCGGTGCCAGCACGGCGTTGCCGTTGTCGGCTACCAGCGGGTGCGTTGCAAAACGTGCGCCCAGCGTCTCGAGCGCGTACTTCACGTGTGCCATATCGTTGGCCGAAGCGTCCTCGGCAAGCTCTGGATCGTAGATCGAAGCCATGCGTGCGTTCACTCCGAATCCGATGGATGCGCTGGAGAACGGCTGGCTGGAGCCCTCTCGGTACAGATCGATCGTGCCGGCGGTCAGTAAGGTGTTGCCGTCGTTTCGCACCGTGACCATGAAGGATTCGCCTGCTGCTCCGGGCACCACCGCGCCCGAGGTAGCAACGGCGCCCGTCGGAGTGGCACACGCCACCAAGGGCACTTCGATGTCGTGCAGCTCTGCCTCGCTCTTCTCCGCGCTCACAATGTGCGTGGCGAGCGCGGAGAGCATGCCTCCCGACGTCAAAAATGTCGTTATCTGATCGACGGGATGGTCCAGCTCGCACATCACAAACGGCTCCGTGAACAGATCGCCCGCCAAGGTGCTGGCGAAGATGCGGAAGTGCTTGCCCATCACTGCAACCGGGTTGCCTTCTTCGTCGTAGGTTTGTCCCACCTTGCCATCGGTGTTCTCTACATAGAGCACGCACCTGCCGTTGTTGCTTACGCTAAACGATGCCGGGCCACAGCCTGCGGCACCCACGGGCTGCGTTGCAAATGCCGATGCGCCTCGCGTCCAAATAATATGCTGCAATTGCTCGTTGACGGTTGCCAAAAAGCCCGAATGTTGTGGCCACGGCACCGCACGGGGTACCGTGGCGTCTGGTGACATAACGCCCCAGCCCGCAATGGACTGGCCGATCACGGCGTACGATGCGCAGCCGCAACCGTCTGCGGTCTCGTACGCAACGGGCACCACCATTTTGCCGTTGATATTCTCGGGCTCGCCCAGCTCGATGCTCGACGGTGCTTGCGGAAAGCGGAGAACTTGGCGGAACGTCAGGCTGTCGCCCAAATCATCTGACCACAGGGTAAAGCACTCGAGCGCGACCTCGGCCTCGCTGCCGAGCGCCTTCTCTGCGGTGGTTCCGCGGCGGTGGAGGTAAGCGCCCGACAGGCGCCCGTCGACCAGCGTCTTGCCCACCGTGATGCGTGGACACTGCAGGCAATGGTAGCCATCCTCCTGAAGGCGGCCGCGCGAGATGCTGCGCCACGACGTGTGCGATATCACGCGGGCTCCGTCGTTGCTTATGCGCAGGCGCACAACGGACAGTATGCCGGATGTGCTCGCCGTATCGAAATGGGTGTTGTCGCCGGCGGGGCGCTCGCCCGAGACCAGCAGCACGTAGGCGTCCTGGTTTCCTCTTCCGTCCGTATATTCCACCACGTCGAAGTCGTAATCGTATACGCTGTCGCGCTCCACGTCGTTCTCGCCAAACCCAAGGGGAAAGTCCACGGGCGTGGGAGCGGACCACGTGCCGTTTGCCTTTGTGTGCACCACCAGGCGCGAGCGACCATTGTCGCCGTAGCGCACCGAGGCGATACGGAACAGGCATTCTACGCCGGCAATCATTGCCAGCTTCATGTGAGCTTCGCTGAGCACGCCAGCAAACAGCACGTTGTCGCTCGAGGGTTTGATGCCGCCACGCTCGTCCTCCGACACGCCGGTAGAATTGGCGTTGGGGTCCGCAACGGCGTTCGTTGCCTGACCGATGTAGGTGTACTCATACATCGGCGCGGCGTTTTCGTCGTTCTCTATCAGTGCGTGGACGAAATGCTCGATCTGTCCCGTGTCGTCGCTTTCTGCATCCGCCTCGAGCTCAATGCGCGTGACCGACCGGTCCCAATCGCGTACGGTAGGCGCGACATTCCTTGCAGTGGCTTTAACCTCGGCGCGCGCGAGCAGCTCGGCGTTGGTGACAATGGTGGCCGATGCGATAAATTGCGGAACGCCGCCCGCCTCGGCGTTGCCGGCTGAGCCGAAGCAGGCATCTAGTGTATAGGGCGTATCTCCACCCAATGCGAGCTCAGAGCGCTGGAGTACATACTGGTCGCCGTTGTTCACCGACATATTCCACGAATCGAGGAGTGTGGGCCACGACCCCGACCAAGCCTTGGTGGTCCACTTGAACATCACGAACTGGAGTATCACATCGACATCGACGTCTGCACCTACGCGCAGTCGCGGAAGCTGGTGTCCATCTGCCTTCTCGTACCCAATGAACAGCGTGAGGGATGCGGCGCCGCGCACGGCAGACGAAGCGACGCCTGCAACGCCGGCGCCAAAGGTGACGGCAAGCCCGATCTGGATGGTGAACGAGCCCGAGGTGTTTGAATAGTCGAGCGAAATGTTTTTAAAAAACGCCGCGCCGCTGCCGTGCGTGTGGGCACCCACGGCGAGCGCCAGTTTTGCCAGCACCCAGGGGTTGACGTTTAGGAAAAACGGCACCGGTCCTAGGGTAAACTGCTCGGTCCAATTGAGGTCGGTTCTTACCTGGAAGAGGGCCTTAATATTGCCGTATGCGGGGTCGTTGTTGTTACCCCAGGTTTTGCCCACCCAATCGTAGGCGAGCGAGCCGTACAGCTGTGTGGCGATATCCATCGTGAACAGCGGCGTGCAATGGTGACGAAGGAGCTTGGTGTTTCTTGGATCGGTGCCCGAACCGGCACTCATACTTTTGTACTGATTCCACTTCCCCTCCATTTCGTCGAGGTAGCGGTTTGCCTGCTTGGCGCCCGACTCACGCGGCGATTTCTTCCAGTACTCCTGATCCGGATTGCCTGAATCGTTCATATAGCTGGCTGGTTTGTATCCTCCGCCAAACAGCACGTATCCGGCAAACGAGAAATCGAACAAAATGGGGAACGAGGGCATCCAACACGTGAACTTATTACCACCGATGCCGGGAAACGCCGCCGGAAAATCAAACGGAGTGATCTCTTGGTCCATGGTGGTGGGGACGATAGTGGTCGATCCGGATTCCGCCTTTGCGGCCGGCGCGGTGACAACGGCCATGGGGGAGGAGAGCGTGTAGGTTTTGTCCTGATAGTCGAGGACGAAGCGCAGCTTGCACCCTTCTTCCAGAAGGCCCGAAGCTGCATCGAGGAACTTGTCTTCGAGTGTGAACGTCGCCAGATTATCCACGCTCGATGCGCTGGCCTTGATCTGGCCGATCTGTGTGACGGTTTCGGGTGAGCTGCCCGCGGCATGCGTCACTTTGTTGATGCGCAGCGTTGCCTGTCCACCCTGTGGCAGATGTGCCTGCACGGTAAAGGCGTGCGTATCGGGCTGCTCGTTTGCCGTGTCGCCCTTCGGCAATGCCATGAACGTAGCATCGGCGTACTGGATGTCCCATTCGTCGAACGTGAGCTGTCGAAAGTACGGCTCGCCGTCGGAAAGCGGACGCGTGGGCGCGGTTATGGCGGTGCCGCCCTGAATACGCGCAAGGGGAATCTCGACATCACGGTAGCCCGCCACGCTAATGGAGATGCCGCCGTTAAAGTCGTACGCGTCGAGAAGCGTTGCCTCGTCCACGTAGCCTTCCGAAAGAGGGGCGACCTCAAAGATAGCCGTACCCTCGTCGTCGGTAGTGGCGGAAAGCTGTTTGCCCGCGGCATAACGCGACGCGAGCGTGACCTGGGCTCCCTTGATGGGCGTATTCTTGTTGGCGACGTCGACCACGACCACACCGAACATGGTGCGCGAGAGAACGAGCACCCTGAAGGGGTCTTTTTCGTCGGCATGGGCTTCGGTGGGCGCGAACGGCAATATGAAGGCGTTTGCGCTTCCCGGCACGCGAGGCAACATAATGCTCGCTAGCGAGGACGCTCCGGCAACAAGTAACGAACGGCGATCAAGCATCTTTGGCTCCCATCCCGCAGGTATCGGTGGAAATAATCCAATTTTGCGAGAAGGCGCCACGTGGCGGTAGTGCCGTTCAAGGGACAAAATGTCCAAATTAATCGAGCGAAGCGCCGGGTTCCGGAACGCGTTCGATGCGCTTGGCAGCCCGGTCGCTAACGCAACATATGCGCGACCAGCTCGGCGCGGGTTCCGATACCAAGCTTGGCATACACTCCTGATAGGCGGTTTTTAACAGTGCCCGGCGATACGTCCATGTGGCGTGCGATTTCGGCGTTGGTCCATCCGCGGCAGGCGAGCATGGCCATGGTGAACTCTGTGGTCGTTAAATCGTCGGCCACGTCCTCGCCCGAATCGGGGTTGTGGATGCGCCGCCAGCCGTAGCTGAATCGATACGTAATCTCGATGATGCGTGCGAAATCGTCAGGGTATTGCGATTTTAGGCATGCCTCGATGAGTCCCTGCAAAAGGCCGTGGTGCTCGCCAATGAGCTCGATAAGGCCGTCGGGGCGCGCAATGTTCCAAGCGGCTCCGAAGTGCGTTTTTGCGGCGTCGACGTCTTTGAGACTCATGCATGCCATGGAAGCTGCCAGGTGCAGGAACAGTTCCGAGATCGGATAGCTCCCCTGTTTCATGATCAGGGCGTTTTCCGCCATGCCCAGACTGCGGCCATATTCGCCGCGCAGGTACAGGGCATGCGCCATCACGTAGCTGGCGAACAGGCGCAGGCCTTCGGGCAGATGCGCCGCAAGCGGATAAAACTCTTCGGCAGAATACGGGGAAGACAAGTGCAGCAGGACGCTTGCGGCCGAGGCGAACAGGATATGCGTGGCGTGGACGGCGGGTGATTCCTCGTCAGTTGGCGTATCGAGGATGCCCGCAAGACAACGGCGGGCGTCGGCGATACGGTTGAGCGACAGGCTGGCGTATCCGCAGATAAAGCATGCGGAATAGCGCAGTGCGGAATCGGTGGCGTCAAGATAGGGGCGCGCCGTCTTGGCAGCGAGGGCGGCCTGTCCGCGAAAGTACAGCGCTTCTGCCGTGGCGATGGTGCGTGAATCGGGGTCGGAAATGCCTGCAACCGCAGCGTCAATCTGCCCCGGCACAAAGGCAGTGCACATCAACGGCATGGGAACGCATGGGTAGCCATCGCAGTCCATCTTCCATCTCCCAACAGCTGGCAACAATAGCAGCAATTGTACTCCTGTTGCTCGGGACTGGAATTTTTGGGTATTGCCTACGATTATGCCGAACGCATAAAGGAAGAGTCTATTGGCGATGCTCTCAAGGTGGCTACCGAAGCCAAGCTGACCTCGATATTAGGAAAAATTGCCACCCCTGCAAAAAGCTCTGTCGCAGTGATGGGAAACGCATCTTCTGGGCATTCCGGCGTCTCCAGCTAGCGCTGGACTGCTGCTGTCGCCTGCGCGTTGGCGAGCGGAGCGTGGGGACCGTCCGGCGACCAGCGGTGACGGGCGAGCCCTGCCGCGTGCGTGGGCCTCCATCGGCGTAGACCCATGACCCCTATGGCATCGGAGAAGTCCACCATCGCGTCCAGGACCTTACCGTCCGGCACGCCCAGCCTAGCGGCTCCCTTGAACCCAAGGTTGAAGGGGGGTGTTGTACAAGGCATATGGGGCCGAGTGGAAGTGGATCAAAAGAGCGTTACTTGACGTTTCATGCATAATGCCAACCGCCCCGCGATATCACGTTCGCAGCGCGCAGGGGCCGGAGAATCTTCGCGATGAGAGTTGACGTCTAATACCTTGCATCGTATAGTGTGTATAGCATAGTATATGACGAGAGGAGGTGTGCGGATGGAGGCACAGATGAAGCGCGGCTTCCTGGAGGCCTGCGTGCTCGCGGCCGTCTCCGGCGAGGAGTCCTACGGCTACCAGATCGTGAAGGACGTACCGGCGAGCATGGGGCTCACGGAGTCGACGCTCTACCCGCTGCTCAAGCGCCTGGAGAAGGCCGGGTGCATCACGGCGCGCTCCGCCGAGCACAACGGGCGGCTGCGCCGGTACTACCGCATCACGGACGACGGGCGAGCGCGCATCGAGGAGTTCCTGGCCGAGTGGCCGTCCGTACGGGAGATTTACGCATACGTTGAGGAGGCGCACCATGACGCGCGATGAGTTTCTGGGCCGGTTGGGCGAGCTGCTCGCCTGCCTGCCGGCCGAGCAGGTGGAGGAGACCAAGGCGTTCTATGCGGAGGCCATCGCCGACCGCATGGAGGACGGTATGAGCGAGGAGGAGGCCGTGGCCGCCATGGGCACGCCCGGCGAGGTGGCGGAGGCCACGCTCGACGACCTGCCCGCCGTGCCGCGCGCGATCGCGAGGACGCGCCGGCGCAGCACCGCGCTGCTGTGGGTGCTGGCCATCGTGGGCTCCCCGGTGTGGGTGCCGCTGCTCGCCGCCTTCGCCGCCGTGGCCGTCACGGTCTATATCTGCATCTGGGTGCTGGCGCTCTGCGTGTGGATCGTCGCGGTGGCACTCGGGGGCGTGGGCGTAGTTGGGCTCCTGCTTGCCGTAAGCGGCGTCATCATCGGCCACTTCCCGTACGCCCTCGCCTCGGCGGGCGTGGGGCTCGGCCTCGTCGGCGTGGCGCTCTTCGTTGGTGCTGGCGCTTGGGCCGCCTCAAAACAAATTGCGCGCCTCTCGGCGCTCTGGGCGAGGAAGGCCGCCTCGCCCTTCTGGAAGGGTAAGGGCGAGAAGGGCGGCGCTGCCGCGCATCTCGCGGCTTAGAAAGGAGTGAGTACCATGACCAGCGCGAAGAAGATCTACCTCGCCGTGGCGGGCGGGCTCGTTGCCGCGGGTGTTGTCCTCGCGGGCATTGGCTTTATCGCTTCGGGCTTCGACCCGGCCGTGTTCACAACCCAAATCGACACGCGCGACAGCACCATCGTGCTCGGCGGCGTCGAGGTGGACGACCCGATGGGCCTCCCCCTCATCGAGCAGCTCGCCGGAATCGGCGAGGTCGACACCTCCGGCATCACCGCGTCCGAGTCCCCTGCTGCTCCGGAGGCGCCCACCGCTCCCTAAGCATAGCGCGCCCGGCGCCAGCTCGGGCGGGGCGAGCGGCAGTGACGAGCGCGCCTCGCGGACCCGGTTCTCGATCTCGCGCGGCGTGGACCTCGCGAGCCTGCGCGGGCGGCTACTGCGGTCGGACATGGGCTCTCCGGACCTGCTGCGGCGCAGCCACTTGCTCGCCGTCTGGCGGCTGACGCCCATCTGACGCGCGGTCTCGGCGACGCCGAGGCCGGACTCTATGCGCGAGACGAGCGTCTCGCGCCCCCTCGGGGTGAGCCTTGCGTTAGGATGTTGCTCCATGGGAGGGCTCCTCTGCTGTTCGTCTAGACAACTCACAGCATGTGGGAGCCCTCCCTATTTGTCACTACCCGGGTGTAAACAACCTATTGGCACAGAACAGCTAGAACAACCGATGCCGCCTCACTGCGCCGAGAAACCCCCGGCGCCGTGAGGCGGGCGGCGGAGTGAGCCAACAGCAAAGCCATGCCGCTATTAGTAGCCTGTCGCCAGCAATCTGCAAGTCACTAGCACCCCACAGCCGTGCCGGCAGCATCCCTTGGTCGCCATATCAGCCGCACGGTATAATCTATCCATCGATATATTGGTTGAACCATGGTGTCTCTGCTGTGACCATAAACCTCCGCAAGACGCTAGGACCTTGTTCTAAGGAGATCTGGTGGAGAAAGGTCAAGAGAACCCACCACAAGACCAGGCGCTTGCCCATAGAGTTAGGTGGGCTGACCTCGACAGCGTATTCGAGCACATGGGCGACAATGCTAGCGTTGGAGAGGCAAGTAACGGCATCCACCTCATAAATGACCGGGAGCACGTCGCCGTGCGCCAGGACCACGAGGTTCGCATCCCCAATGAATACCTGCAGGAATCATACGTCGGACAGCGCGACAGCGACCTGAGAAAAGCAAGGGAGATGCTCCTTCAGGCCAAGCAGGAGCGCCCTTCCTACAAACCTGACATCCTTTTAGGTCTTGCGACAACGTTCCTGGGCTGGTTTCTCGGGGGTTTGTCGTCATCTGTCAATCTCGCATCTTTGCCCGGTATCTTGATGCTCTGCGTAGCACCGTGTGGCGCAGTAGGACTCTTTGTCGCTTTTATCTTTATCCGAAAAGAAGAGAAGCAGGGCAAATCTGATCTGGCCGAGCGCGTCCTAGAACACCTGGCGGATCCCGATGACAAGGAGACCAAGACCGATGAACATTAATGATACGAGCACGCAGCTGCTCTTTACCACGGTCCCCATCGTGGGCATTACTACCGAAGGCACGGGCGTCTCGGGTACAGGATTCTTCTTTTCCTATGACCTTGAAGACGGGCGAAAAGTGCCCCTGCTCATTACCAACCACCATGTCCTCAAGGATGTGATTCAGGGTCGCTTCGTCATCAATCTAGCCGAAGGTGACGCCCCGTCACGCGAGACCATCAGCGTGAACTTCGACAAGTCATTCATCGAGGGGAAGAAGCTCGGAGAGCTCGACTTGGTTGCGATGCCGGTGGCCCCTGTTCTCAGCATGCTTGAAGAAAACGGGAAGAGGCCCTTCTACCGATCCATCGACTCTGGACTCATCCCGAAGAAGAGTGTGCTGGACAATTTGGCGGCGCTCGAGCAAATCACCTTTATCGGATACCCCAGCGGGCTCTATGACGACTACAACAAGACCCCCCTCATCAGGCAAGGCTGGACTTCCACGCCCGCTTGGAACGACTACAAGGGTAAGCGCGAGTTCCTCGTTGACGCATCTGTATTCGAGGGCTCCAGCGGCAGTCCCGCCTTCATCTTCAACCAGGGCAGCTATCCCACGACCGACGGAATTGCCATCGGCTCCAGGCTGCTGTTCATGGGCGTAATCACTCAGACGATTACGAAGGAGAAGAGTGAGCACCTCGATTTAGGTACAGTCATCAGAAGCGACGCGATGCTCGACAAGCTCAAACCTTTCGTGGAAGGTCTACTGTAGCTAAGAGCACCGTCAAAAGCAGTGACGCCCCTTTGCTCCTTTCCCTAGGATGAGGTGACTGAGCTCGGCATGCTGGTTGACATCTGGTTCCCCAACGGCTCATAGTACAGACACATGGAAAGCCTTCGGGTTTTGTAAGGGCGGGACCCACTGGGCCTCGTTCTAGTTTTACTGTTCGGTTAACGCTGCAGATCGTTTTGGAAGGCTTACGAGCATGGTAGTCCCGTTCTCGGAACTTGCTTCGACCTCTACCGTGCCACCGTGAAGCGCTGCACTCTCCCAAACAAGCGCTAGCCCGAGTCCTGCGCCGCCGTATGCCCTGCTGCGGGATTTATCCAGGCGAAAGAACGGTTGGAAGATGCTCTCACGGTACTGCTTGGGTATTCCCGGGCCCTGGTCCTCGACTCGCAGGAACACGTGGCTGTCGTTGTCGCAGATGGAGACGGTAACGCTCGAGTCGGTGCGGCTATAGCGGATGGCGTTTTCGACCAGGTTGAACACCAGCCGATAGAGGAGCGTATCACTTCCGATTGTCAAAGCGTCTCCGGCGCAATCGAGGGTTACGTCCTTATTCTCGGCAAGTGGCGCAAGGTCGGCGAGGACCTCTTCGGACAAGGGACCAAGTTCCACATCGTCCTCGCAAGGAACGCTGCGGAGCTCACTCATCTCGAGCAATACCTTGGCCATTCGAGACATGCGCTCGGTTTGTTCTTGTAGCAGGCCGAGCAGCTCGGCCGTTTCGGGTTGCAAACCGGGGTGCTCGGAGATGAAGAGTTCAATCTGTGCTTGCATAAGGGCGAGCGGGGTGCGCAGCTCGTGTGCGGCGTTGCCGGTAAACTGATGCTGTGCAGAGAACCCTTCGCCAAGACGGGCGATCATGTCGTTGAAAGAGGCGCTGCATCGTTGTAGCTCGGTGGGCACATCTTCACTGAGTCTGATTTCGCTTAGGTTGTCAGGCTGCACACGCTCAACCTGGGCTGCAAAAGCCCGTAGCGGTTTGAGCGCACGGCCGCTCACAAAGTATGCCAGCACGCCGCCAAGGAGCGTGACTCCAGCCGTGATGCACCAGGTTGTCGTGCCAAAAGACTCCTGTGCGTCGTTTACGACGATCGTGACCTTGTCATCGGGGACCGCTTTCGTCGGGTCGAACGCCTGGGGCGAATTTTCGCCGGTTGCGTTAAAGGCTGAGATGTCACTGCCGATGGCATCCATGTAGCGCATGCCCGTATAGCCGACCAGGCAGTTCGTCAACACGCACGCCGCACACGTCAGCAGTGCCGTCATAATCGTTATGCGCCATTGCAGCGAAAGCCTTTTCATTCGCCATCCTCCATAACGTAGCCCTCTCCAATCCGATTGCGAATCGGGTCGTATCCCAAAGCGCTGCGTAGCTTTTTGCGGAGTGACGAGATATGAACGCGGGTTGCGTTGCTAAAGCTGTTCACGCTGCTATCCCAAACGTGCTCGATAAGCTCCTCCTGACTTATCGGACGCCCCTGATTAAGCATCAGGTATTCCAAGATTCCCGTTTCCTTGCGCGTAAGAGATAAAGCCTCGCTGTCCACAGAAGCGATGCGCGCCTTGGTGTCAAAGCTGAGCTTTCCGCAGGTTAAAACTATGTCGCTTTGTGTAAAGCGTCTTAGGGTAAGGCTGCGAATCCTTGCCGCAAGCTCGTCCAGATGAAACGGCTTGGTGAGGTAATCGTTGGCGCCGGCATCGAGTCCGGCGACTTTATCGGATACTTCGCCACGTGCGGACAGAATCAGTACCTTAGTTTCGCAGTCAGTTTTCCTAAGTTCCCTGAGTACGGTCATGCCGTCGATACGGGGAAGGTTGAGGTCGAGTACCACGAGGTCGAAGGCCTCAACGTCCAGTAGGTCGAGCGCTTCCTGTCCGTCGTGACAGCAGTCGACGCTGTACGCCAAGTTTCGCAAGCTGCGCGCGATTGCGTCACACAGCGCCTGCTCGTCCTCGACGATCAAAATACGCATAACAGTCTCCTTGCACATTCCAAATCGCGCTTAACACGGATTTTATAGTCGATATGGTCCAATGGTCGCGTAACGAAAGGAGTGGTCGAGTTGTTCAAGGCGGTAAAACCCATGGTACAGGTCGCTTTGTTGATCGTCGGAATTGCCATGGTGTGCTTTGGCGTTATGCGTGGCGAGGCGGATGCCGTGCTGGCCAAGGCGATTAGGCTGTGCTTGGAGTGTATCGGAATTGGATAAAAGAGAAAACACCGCGTCGCATGTTTTGGCCCGATTTCGCGGATTCATTCAGGCGGCGGCGACGCTGGTCACCAACATTCACCTGCCAAACTTTGCCAAAGGCGGCATCTATCAGGGCGCGGGAAAAACAGTCTGCGTACCTGGACTTAATTGCTATTCGTGCCCCGCGGCATCGGGTGCGTGCCCCATCGGGTCGTTCCAGTCGGTGGTAGGTTCATCCAAGTTCAACTTCTCCTACTACGTTACCGGTACGCTCATTTTGCTCGGCGTGCTGCTGGGTCGCTTTGTATGCGGGTTTTTGTGCCCGTTTGGCTGGCTGCAGGAGCTGCTTCATAAGATTCCCGGCAAAAAGTTCTCCACGAAAAAGCTCAAGCCGCTCACATACATCAAGTACGTCGTGCTGCTGTTTGCCGTGGTGCTGCTGCCCGTCTTGGTGGTTAACGACGTGGGGATGGGCGATCCGTTCTTCTGTAAGTACATCTGTCCGCAGGGCGTGCTCGAGGGCGCCATTCCGCTGGCCATTGCTAATGCCGGCATTCGATCTGCGTTGGGACATCTCTTTACTTGGAAACTTGCCGTTCTCATTGCCGTGGTAGTGCTGAGCGTTTTGTTCTACCGCCCCTTCTGCAAATGGATTTGCCCGCTCGGCGCATTCTATGCGCTCATGAATAAGGTGTCCCTGCTGGGGATTCGGGTCGATGCATGCAAATGCGTCTCGTGCGGCAAGTGCTCAAAGGTTTGTCAGATGGACGTCGATGTGGTCCGCGCGCCCAATCATGCCGAATGTATCCGGTGCGGAAAGTGCATCGGGGCCTGTCCCGTCGATGCCATCAGCTATCGCTATGGCCTGGATGTGTCGGCGGAAAAGCTCCCCTTGACCGCCGATAAAAAGTAAACAAGCTTCGACAAAACGGAGGAATGACTATGAAGCTTTCTAAGATTGCGGCCCTGTTTATGGTGCCGGTATTGGCCTTGTGCCTTGTGGCATGTTCGGCGCCCGGTGGCAATGCGAGCGAATCTGCGAGCTCCGATCCTAAGATCGCAGAACTCACTGCGCAGAAGCCGGCCAATGCCGACGAGGCCGCCGAGCTGTATGCGAAGCTCATGCAGAAGGAGAACGAGATCTTTTCGAGTGATAACGCGCTGTGGGAAAAGGTATTCAATGCGGCAAATAAAGACTCGGCAATGATTGAGGGTGGCAGCAATTACGGCGATTTTCTGCTCAAGACCATCGACGGCGCCAAGGATGAGTTCACGGCGGATGAGCTTAAGACACTCAAGGCCGGTGCACAGCAGATCAAGGAGATCGAGGACAAGCTCGAGAGCCTGGAGAAGGAGTTCCCCGGCTGTGGAAGCACGCCGAGTGCAGGCGAGAGCGTCGACGCTTCGACCGCTGGCATGACGGCTGGTGCCAATGCTTCGAGCGAGGCGACGAAGTTCCCCAGCTTTACGGGCAAGGACCTGGATGGCAACGACGTGAGCAGCGACGAGCTGTTCTCTAAGAACAAGGTCACCGTCATGAACTTCTGGTTCACTACTTGCAAGCCGTGCGTGGGCGAGTTGGGCGACCTTGAGGACCTGAATAAGGAGCTTGCCAAGAAGGGCGGCCAGGTCGTGGGTGTCAATTCCTTTACGCTCGATGGCAACAAGGGCGAGATTGCAGATGCCAAGGACGTGCTGAGCAAGAAGGGCGTGACGTATAAGAACATCTGGTTCAAGTCGGATAGCGAGGCCGGTAAGTTCACGTCAAATTTGTTCTCGTTCCCGACAACGTATGTCATCGATCAGAATGGCAACATCGTAGGGGATCCAATCGTGGGAGCCATCAGCTCCGCCGAGCAGCGCGCAGCACTCGACAAGCTTATTGACCAGGCGATCGCGAATAGCGAGCAATAAACAAGCTGAACTATGTATATTGAGGAGGTCTCGGGATTCCCGGGGCCTCTTTGATTTCGATTCTTCGAGATCAAATCTGCTCTTGTTATGTTCTCGTTTCCAAGAAATGGGAGGCAGCTCATTTATATGCCGCCGTCCCTTTTCACCTGCATCTTTCCTGCTAGATTAAACCTAATGGGGAAAGGAGCCACAAATGGACGGGATGCAAGATATCGTAAAGAAGTTTCCGTTTTGGGAGCATTTGTCTGACGACGAACGCGCTCTTGTTTTAGGGCAATCCGCCTTGCGCACCTTTGATGCCGGACAGCTTATTGGCGGCAGCGACAGCTCTTGCACGGGCGTCTTCCTCATTGTCCACGGCGATATCCGCGTCAGCCTTCTTTCCGAGGAGGGCAAGGAGGTTACGCTGTTTCGGCTCGGTGAGGGAGAATGCTGCGTCACCACCGCGTCGTGCGTTATTCGGCAAATCTCATTCGACACGCTCGTAACTGCGACACGAGAATCCACGCTCCTCGTTGTTCCTATTGGTGTTTGCGAGCATCTTGCCAACGTTAATATCCACGTCAAGGTTTTCATGCTCGAAGTAGAGGCGCAGCGCTACTCCCAGGTGGTTCGCGTGCTGCAGCAGATGCTCTTCAGGCGCCTTGACCAGCGCGTTGCCGACTATCTGGTTGAGCGATGCCGGGCAGCGGAGTCGATGGAGCTCCGGATCACTCAAGACGAATTGGCGCGTGATATCAATTCTGCTCGCGAGGCGGTGACACGCGTGTTGCGTCGTCTTGCCGATGAGGGCCTTATCGAGGTGAAGCGCGGGCGCATCCTTGTTCTGGATGTCGACGGTTTGGCGCGCCTGCCGTAGCGATGACTTTGCTGTGGTGCCTATCCGCCCGCTGCTCGCTGCTTGCTCTCAAGAAAACCACCCGTATGGTGACTTGGTCACGGAACCGGCCTATGTCTTCCGGACATACTGGCATCAAGCGATAGGACAAGCGAGCAAAGGAGCTCATCATGGGATTGTTTGATTTATTTGCTGGGGTGGATATCAACAAAGGTGTTGAGGAGTGCCAGGCGACCGAAGGCGCGGTATTGATTGATGTACGCGGCGCCGATGAGTATCGGCAGGGGCATATCCCCGGGGCCGTCAACATTCCCCTCGATAGCATCGACCGCGTGCTTGCCGAATATCCAAAGAAGGACGCCCCGCTGTTTGTACATTGCTTGAGTGGTGCTCGTAGCGGTCGTGCCACGAGTTTTCTCCAGCGTGCAGGCTACAGCAACGTGAAGAACATTGGCGGAATCAATAGCTACGGTGGAAAGGTGGTGCGTTAACCATGAAGGTGGTTATCGTGGGAGGCGTTGCCGGCGGCGCATCGGCCGCGGCGCGCTTGCGCAGGCTTGACGAGCAGGCGGAGATTGTTGTTTTCGAGCGCACGGGCTATGTGTCCTATGCCAATTGCGGATTGCCATACTTTATTGGCGGCGTGATTGAGGAGGAGTCCGCGCTCACGCTGCAATCGCCCGAGGGATTTTGGAATCGATTCCGCATTGCCGTGAAGACGAGTCATGAGGTGATCGCCATTCACCCCGATGTGCATGCGGTTGACGTCCGCAACCTGCTCACCGGCGAAGAATTTGTCGAGACATATGACAAGCTGATTCTTTCGCCTGGCGCGCACCCGATTCGCCCTGAGCTTCCGGGGATCGATTCGGATAAGATCTTCAGCTTGCGAACGGTCGAGGACACGCTGCATATCCATGACTACGTACAAGAGCATAGGCCGAAGAGCGCTGTGGTGATCGGCGGCGGTTTTATCGGCATCGAGACTGCCGAGAACCTGCGCGACCTGGGCCTTACGGTGACGCTTCTGCAGCGCCCTCGTCAACTAATGAACAACATGGATTACGATATGGCAACGCTGCTTCACACGGAAGTGCGCGAGCATGGCATTGACCTGCGACTTCGTGCCGACGTGACGGGTTTTGAAGAGGTCGATGGCCGTGTGGTCACTCATGTGGCGGGCGAAGATTCTATCGTGGCCGATATGGTGCTGCTCGCTATCGGCGTTGTCCCCGAGAGCCATTTGGCAAAGGAAGCTGGCATCGAGCTGGGCATCAAGGGCTCCATTGTGGTGAACGATCGCATGGAGACATCTGCTCTCGACGTATATGCCGTGGGCGATGCCGTGCAGGTCAAGCATCAGGTGACGGGCGAGGACGCAGTGATTTCCCTTGCAGGCCCCGCTAATAAGCAGGGACGTATCGTCGCCGACGTGATTTGTGGCTTAGACAGTCGCTATCAGGGCTCGCTGGGTTCTTCGGTAATCAAAGTGTTCGACTTGACAGCTGCGAGCACGGGTCTTTCTGTGAAGGCAGCGCGTGCGGCGGGAATCGATTACGAGAGCGTCGTGCTGTCACCTGGATCGCATGCGGGTTATTATCCCGGGGCCACGCCCATGACCATGAAAGTTGTGTTTGAGAGGGAAACCTTGCGTCTGCTGGGCGCGCAGATTGTGGGCATCGATGGCGTGGACAAGCGCATCGATGTGCTGGCGACGGCAATCCAGGCCGGTATTCGGGCCGATAAGCTCAAGGATTTGGATTTGGCTTATGCGCCGCCATATTCTTCGGCGAAAGACCCGGTGAACATGGCCGGTTTTATGATCGAAAACGTGGGCTCGGGCATGCTCAAGCAGTGGCATTGGGAGCAGGAACCGGATCTGCCGCGCGATGGTAGTGTGCAGCTGCTCGATGTCCGTATGGTTGGCGAGTATGACCTCGGACATATCGACGGCTTTGTGAACATTCCCGTCGATGACTTGCGTGCTCGCTTGGGGGAGCTTGACGTGACAAAGCCTGTTTATGTTATTTGCCAAAGTGGTCTTCGCAGCTACATTGGCTGCCGCATCCTCGCTCAGTACGGTTTTGACTGCTATAACTTCTCGGGTGGCTATCGCTTCTTTGCTGCTGTGACTAAAGACCATCGCGGTAGCGATAACGTGATGCCGTGTGGATTGGAAAAGTAAGGCCTTTTGAGCGGCGTGTATGACAATGACAAGATAGAGTAGGACAAACGCGTCGAATACGAACGGCGGGGGAGAGCGGGCAAGTGCGCTCGCGTGGGAGAGGTTGCCGTCCATGCTGGAGCTCAAGGGTATTTGCAAAAGGTACGTTACGCAGTCGTTTACGCAGGTGGCGCTCGACAGCGTAAGCCTGGCTTTTCGCGATAACGAGTTCGTGGCCATTCTGGGTCCCTCGGGCTCGGGCAAAACTACGATGCTCAACGTTATCGGCGGGCTCGATCATTTCGATTCCGGCGACCTGTTGATCGACGGTATTTCGACCAAGGACTTCCGTGACCGCGATTGGGACGCCTATCGTAACAATCGTATCGGCTTTGTGTTCCAGAGCTATAACCTTATCCCACATCAGACCATCTTGGAAAACGTGGAGTTGGCGCTTACGCTCACGGGCGTGGGGCATGCCGAGCGCCGCCAGCGTGCGCGCGAGGCGTTGGAGAAAGTCGGCCTGGGCGAGCATGTTAACAAGCGCCCGAGCCAGCTTTCGGGCGGACAGATGCAGCGCGTGGCCATCGCCCGCGCCCTAATCAACGATCCCGAGATCGTCCTTGCCGACGAGCCGACCGGCGCCTTGGACTCAACGACATCCGTGCAGGTCATGGATTTGCTCAAAGACGTGGCGCGCGACCGCCTGGTTATCATGGTCACGCACAATCCCGAGCTGGCGTACCAATATGCCACGCGCATTGTCAACCTGGCGGACGGCAAGATCACCGACGATTCCGATCCCTTCGATGTCGCTGACGCCACGCGCCGCGAGGCCAAGCCTACGCGCAAAACCTCGATGAGCTTTGTGACGGCGCTGGGGCTTTCTGCCCGCAACCTTATGACCAAGAAGGGCCGTACGGCCATGACGGCCTTTGCGGGGTCGATTGGCATTATCGGCATCGCGGCGATTCTTGCGCTGTCCAACGGCGTAAACGGCTACATCAAAAAGGTCGAGGAGGATACGCTCTCGAGCTACCCGCTCACCATTTCCAAGCAGGATTACGACCTGTCGTCCATGATGGGCGGACAGGGGGCCACGGATGACGAGGCGTCCAACGGCGAGGATTCGTCCGACGACGGTACCGACGGCAAGGCTCAGGGAACCGATAAGATTCCCGTGGTCACGGCCGTAAAGGATATGTTTGCGAGCGTTAAGTCCAACGACATGACGAGCTTTAAGGCATGGCTCGATGCCGGTGGCGATGGCATCGATAAAGAAGTCAACGCCATCCAGTACGGCTATGGCGTGACGCCGGTTGTCTATCGTGCGGGTAGGGGCGACGAGAAGCTTGTCCGGCTGGTGCCCAACGCCATGACCGAGGCCATGAGCGGAGGCGCGAGCTCGGCGGCAACGGTGAGCATGGAATCCATGGGAACCTCGGTCTTTAACGAGATGATCGACGATCAGAGCCTGCTCGACAGCCAGTACGATGTCGTCGCTGGCCATTGGCCTACGTCCGCCAACGAAGCCGTGATGGTGCTTTCGAGCCGTGGCACGGTGGGCGATTACACGCTCTACAGCATCGGTGCGCTGGATATTGATGAGCTCAATGACCTGGTTAACAGCGCCATGGCGGCCGACGGTGGGGTCGAAACGCCCGAGACCGGCACCGACTTTACCTACGACGATGCGCTGTCCACGACGTTTAAGGTGCTGTCGCCGGCCGATGCGTATCGCAAAAACGAAGAGACCGGCATGTGGACCGATATGTCTGGCGACGCCGACTTTATGTCCGCCAAGGTTGCCGACGGTATCGACGTGCACATTGTGGGCGTGGTGCGACCCAACGAGACGGCCAACGCGAGCGCGTTGTCCCCGGGCATTGCCTACACGCATGCGCTGACTCGCCAGCTTATGGAGCGCGCCGCCGATTCGCAGATTGTGCAGGAGCAACTCGCCCACCCCGAGACGGATGTCTTTACGGGCAAGTCTTTCGATGAGCTGCAGGGCGAGGCCAAACAAGGCGTGGATCTGGGCAGTATGTTCAGCGTGGATGAGGCGGCGCTGAAGAGCGCGTTCTCGTTCGATACGCCTGCGCTCTCGGGCGCTGCCGGCGGTATGGACCTTTCTGGCATCGACTTGTCCGGGCTGGACATTGACCTTTCTGGCGTTGGTAAGGACATCGACTTCAGCGACATCATGGCCAAAGCGCCAACCCCAGATTTCTCGGGTATCTTTGACGGTCTGGAACTCACGCCCGAGCAAATGCAGCAGGTGGGAACACTAGCCAACCAGCTGTTTGAGGGCTTTTTGCGGTCTGATCAGTTTAAGGCGCTGACGCCCGATGATCTTAAGGACGCGTCAAAGCTTACCACCGCGTTCTCGACGTATCTTGAGAGTGATACGGCAGCCCAGCAAATCCTGGCCCAGCTGAAGGCCCTCGGCGGCGATGCCCTGGCCGAGCGCCTGCAGCAGGCGATGACCGACTATGTGCAAAAGCAGCTGGCTCCGTATCTGCAGCAGGCTATGGATCAGGTGATGAAGGCGATCAGCGAGCAGATAGCGTCGACGGTATCGTCCCAGCTTAAAGCAGGCGCGGCGGGGCTCATGGACCAGATGGCGACGCAGATGTCTTCGAGTTTTGCCAACCTGGCGAGCGCCATGCACGTGGATGCGAGTGCCTTTGCTCGTGCCATCCATTTCAACATGGACGCCGAGGACCTGAGTTCGCTCATGATGAGCTATGCCAAGGCGTCGAAGCTCACCTACGACAACAATCTGACCACGTTGGGTTATGCGGACGAGGCAGACCCCATCTCGGTCAAAATTATCCCGCGCGACTTTGAGGCCAAGGAGCGCGTACTCGACCATATCGATGCGTACAACAAGCAGGTCAAAGCCGCCGGCCACGACGAGCGGGCAATCTCGTACACCGACTACATGGGCATCATCATGGGGTCGGTGACCGACATCGTGAACACCATCAGCTTGGTGCTCATCGCATTCGTGAGTATCAGCCTGGTGGTGAGCTCCATCATGATCGGTATCATCACCTACATCAGCGTGCTGGAACGCAAAAAGGAGATTGGCATCCTGCGCGCGATCGGCGCGTCAAAGCGCAACGTGGCCAACGTATTCAATGCCGAGACCTTTATCGAAGGCCTCATCGCCGGCGTCTTTGCCATCGTCGTCGTGGTGGCTGTGAGCTTTCCGGTTAATGCCTGGGCGCTTGCGGCCAAACAGGTCCCCAACCTGATGAGTCTGCCCGTGCAGGATGCGCTGGTGCTCATTGCAATTTCGGTGCTGTTGACGGTCGTTGCCGGCCTGCTGCCCGCTCGCAGCGCGTCCAAAAAGGACCCCGTGGAGGCCCTGCGCTCCGAATAATGTGACAAAGGGACAGTCCCTTTGTCACATTGAGTGGCTTGTAAATCGAGGTCTAATACTTTTCCCGAGAAGTGAACGAGTGAAAACGGACCCCCGAAGTATCGGCACTTTCGAGATGCAATTTCTTGCGGTTTTGCCAGCCAAATCCTGCGGGTTTGTCGTCTAAAAATGTCGATGGTTCGGGGGTCCAAAAACGGTCGTTCACTTCTTGGAAAAGTATTAGACCTCGATTTTGCAAGGGCCCAATTACCGTTCGGCACGTTAAGAACTCCCTTTCCCCGCTTAATGCTTGACGGAGAGTCCCCTGGTTTATATACCTATCGGTAGGCATATAGGATGTAATGCCGATAGAAATGGAGTGACCATGGCTCTCACCGCACCAGCCGAAAAAGACCGTCCTCGCGAGAGCAGCGTATTTGCTTGGATTGTCGTTATTGCGCTCGGCTTAATGTCCGCCGGAACGACTGGCACATATAGCATTATTGCCGGCTCATTCGTTGCTCCAGTATGTGAAGACCTGGGCTTTGAGTACACCTCTTTCTCTTTCTATTTCACTGCGATTCTTCTTGGCCTTGCACTTGGACTTCCACTTTTGAGTCGTTTCATTCCAAAAGTAATAGGCAAACCGTGGCATATTTGCGTTGAACTTGTCCTTATTGCCGCCGGCGCCGCAATGGCGTTCTACACCGAAGTCTGGATGTTCATCGTCTCCGCTGCGGTGATCGGCATCTGCTTTTCGTTCACAACGGGCGTCTGCATGTCCGATGTTATTGACCAATGGTTCAGTAAATCGTCCGGTCTTGCCATCGGCCTTGCTTGGGGCGTTAATTCTCTCTGTACGCTGTTGTTGAGCCCTGTCATTACGCTGGTCATCGAGCAACAAGGCTGGCGTACGGGATACATCGTACTTGCGGCCGTTTCTGCAGCTATGATTTTACCTGCGAGTGCATTTATCATTCGCCTTAAACCCTCTGATCGCAACATGCTTCCGTACGGAGAGACCACCTCTGAAACCCATGAGAGCCACAGCGTCGATGAGCGGGAAGATACCCTCTCGGGCATGGCACTCCGTGATGCCACGAAAACGCCGTCTTTTATTCTCTGTGTCCTCCTGCTTTGCGTGGCGCAGCTCACCTGCTGCATGAACCAGTTGTTTCCAACCTATGCAAGCGAGGTCGGTTTCAATCCCATCGTAGGAAGCTTAATGGTCTCGGCAGCTTCGTTCTCCGACATCTTCCTAAATCCCTTCGTAGGCAAAACATGTGACAAACTCGGCGCTATTAAAGCAACGGTCGCGTGGACAGGTGTCAGCATTTTTTCATTCCTACTTCTCATCATTGGCGGAAGCAATGAGACCGTTTCCATCATTGCAGCTGGCGTAAACGATGTCATGTTCGCCATTGTTGGAACCGCAATGCCGATGCTTCTCCTCTCGCTCTTTGGATCACGCGATTTTGGAAGGATCTATTCAATCGTTTGCTCAGCGGGCTATGTCGTCGGTGCTTTTGGAATGCCGGTCATGATGAAGGTTTACGGCATGGCAGGGTCATTCCAGGGAGTATTTATCTTCTGCATTGCCTGCAACCTTATGATTGCTGCGTTTGCTATCGTTTCCGGCTTTCTCAGTAAGGCTGCTGAAAAGTAATAAGCGCCGATTGCATCGGCATAGATTGCCATGCAACAGGGGTCGACTCCAAGCCAGACTGGAGTCAACCCCTGTTTTCGTTTTAAAGGTTGCCCGCAGGCACCATGGGTGCCAACATGCGCTTCAGCTTGGCTGGCCTATTTGAACATAAGCTCGACTATTCCCGCCCAAACCGCTTTTTCATCAATATCCTCACCTTGAGCGACCGTATTGCTCGCTCCCTCCAGAACGGTATAAAGAATTTGTACGTAGAGCATCACGTCGGCACTATCGGAAAACGCGCCAATCTCTGCACCATGAAGAAGGATGTCTTTAAGCGCATCCATGGTTCGTTTGGTCGCCGTCGCTTGACGTTCCTGAACTGCAGGAATTCGATTTGCTTGAACGCTAACCTCGGCCAGCACGCGCCGGCGCTTTTCATCGCTTCGATAACCACCTATAACTGAATTGCCGAGCTCGATAAGCGCGGCCTTGAACCCGTCCCTATCGACTATTAGCGAGTAGTCGCGCTGATAGTCGATGGTCGGAAACATGCTGTCCAAGAGCGTAGTGAAAATCTCCTCTTTAGAGGGAAAGTAGTAGTACACCGACGGCTTGGATATACCGACAAAGTCGCAAATCTTTCCGATAGACGCTTTGTCATAACCGACTTCTGCCACAAGATCGTACATTGCGTCCAATATTTTTTTTCTTGTGCTCACGCTGCATTTCTCCATTGCAAATCATTTCCGCACTACCAACATTATTAAGGATGGCAACGGAACATCAATTCGTGTCCAAACATGACCACTATATACGGTGAACGGTATGTATCAGTAGGCGAGCGGAAATTATTCAAAACTATCTACCGAACGGTAGGTATAGTAGTACTATAGCAGGTGAAACCCCGCTATTGTCGCGGCCGGACAGCATCGCGGGAAACCCGACGGAAGGACCAACCATGTACGAGAACTATCGTATGCCGGGCGAGTTCGAGAAGCGCTCCAACGTCTATGTGACATGGCTTCCCGATTACATCCGTGCAGAGGGTTACGATAACCGCCAGCCCTGCGTTGACGTGATCAAGGCTCTGCTCGAGTATGGCGACGTTACGGTCAACCTCAATTGCGGCACCCCCGGCTCCTATGAGGAGGCTTGCTCGCGCCTGAAGGAGGAGGGGGTTGATCTCGATCGCATCGAGATCACGCAGTTCGAAGACTCCAACTTCTATGTCCGCGACAACGGTCCCAGCATCATGGTCGACGACAAGGGCCATTCTTATATGGTCAACCCTGCTTGGACTTATTACGGCGTGTGGGACAAGAACTCCCCGGAGTGCCAGTCCGCACGTAAGGCAGCCGTTCACATGGCGGTTGCGCTCGGTTGCTTCGATATCGTCAATTCCGAAATGGTTTCGGAGGGCGGCGACCGCGAGTTTGACGGTCACGGCACTCTGATCGCCATCGAGGACACGGAATGCCGCAAGCGTAACCCCGAGTTCACGAAAGAGGAAGTTGAGGCCGAGTATAAGCGCATCTACAACCTCAACAAGGTTATCTGGCTTCCGCAGCCTATGCTCGAGGACGACGACTATCGACTGGGCATCCTCGACGAGAAGGAAGACGGAACTCCCGTCTTTGGCATGAGCTTTGCGGCTCACATTGATGAGATGTGTCGCTTTATCACTCCGAACAAGATTCTTCTTGCCGAGGTGTCCGATGAAGAGGCAGCTTCGAGCAAGGCTGGCGCAGAGTCTCGTCGCCGCATTGAGGCGGCCTACGAGATCCTGAGCAACGAAACGGACTGGGAGGGCAAGCCCTTCGAGATCGTTCGTATGCCCACCGCCGAGCCGATTGAAGTCGTTATCGCCCCTGGCGATGAGGATTACGAGCTCTATAAGGGCTTCATCGACGAAATGGGCGGCAAGTTTATGGATGGCACTCCCTGGCCCGAGGGTCCCGTTCACTTCTACGCAGCAGCGAGCTACTGCAACTTCCTCATCTGCAATGGCGTCGTTCTTGGTCAGCGTTATTACCACGAGGGCATGAACGAAGTCGTGAAGGAGAAGGACGAGCAGGCCAAAGCCGTTCTTGAGAGCTGCTTCCCCGATCGCAAAGTCATCATGATTGACTCTCTCGCGCTTAACCTGTCCGGCGGCGGCGTGCACTGCTGGACCAAGGACGTGGCAGCCAGCTGCTAGCGAGCCTTTGAGCCTGCACTGTCTGATTTAGGCGCCACACTTACTGCTCCCCGAGGGATATCCGTGTTTCCCTCGGGGACACATTCGACATTCATCTATTACTAAATGGAAAGGAAATAGGCATGAACAACAGCCTCCGCGGTCGCGACTACATCAACATCCATGATCTCTCCTCCGAGGATTTCCGCTATCTCATTGATCTTGCCTGGAACCTTAAGGCTCAGAAGAAGTCTGGTGTCGACCAGCGCTACTTCCCCGGTAAAAACGTCCTCGCCAACTTTGAGTGGGGTTCGACCCGTACTCGTTGCGCATTCGAGACCTCCTGCAATGATTTGGGCATGGGCTTCACTTATCTGACCAACTCCCACATGGGTGACTGCGAGACCGTCAAGGATGCCATGCGCGTCTTTAACGGCATGTACGATCTCATCGTCTACCGCGCACAGAAGGACGAGCAGTTCCTCTATGACGTCGCCGACCTGGTTGACATCCCGGTCATCAATGCCCTTACTCTCGGCGATCACCCGACTCAGATGCTCGCTGACGCTCTTACGATGGAAGAGCAATGGGGCGGTCTGCGTACGAGCCGCGGCAAGAAGATGGCTTTCGTTGGCAACTGCGCCGGCGCCCCGGTGTGGTATGGCCGTCTGTGCGCTATGCTCGACATGGACTTCCTTGCCATCGGCCCCGACGACCTCCGTCATCAGATGTGCAAGGAAATGATCGAAGAGGTGGAGGCCTGCTACGCCAAGTACGCTCCCAATAGGACCTTTACCATCACCTCTGACCTCGATGCCCTGGATGGCGTTGACGTTATCGTTACCGAGGAGTGGCGCTACATCAACCCCGAGTGCGGCGAAGAGGTTCTGGATCCCGACGACTACAACTCCTGGCTGGGCGATGCCGAGTCTTTGTACCCCTATCGCGTCACCAGCGAGCTGTGCAAGCGCACCAACAATCCCGACATCTTCTGCATGCATGAGCTTCCCTCTGTCCATAACGCAGATCACCGTGTTGGCAAAATGCTCCTCGACCAGTGCAAGAACGACCTTCATCGCGAGATCATCACCGAGGGCTTCGAGATTGCCGACGAGTGCTTTGAGGCCAACGCTTCGGTCATCTTCCGTGAGGCAGAGAACCGTCAGCACACCATCAAGGCCGTTATGTGTGCCCTTCTGGGTCTCTAGGAGCTGTATCAATGGAAAATGCAAAGTTAAAGAGCAGCAAGGTCTACGCATGGGTTCTCGTAATCGCGCTTGGCCTCATGTCTGCTGGTACGACCGGATCCTATAGCGTAATCGCCGGCTCCTTCGTCGCGCCCGTGTGCGAGGAGTTCGGGTTTGACTATTCAATCTTCTCGTATTACTTCACCGCGACGCTCATCGGTCTTGCGGCGGCGCTTCCGTTTGTCGGAAAACTTATCCCCAAGGTTGTTGGCAAGGTTTGGCTCCCCGTCGTCGAGCTTATTCTGCTCGCCGCCGGCGCAGGCATGGCCTTCTACACCGAAGTTTGGATGTTCATCGCCGCTGGCGCCCTGATTGGCATTTGCTTCGCCTTCACCACCGGCGTCGCCATGTCCGACGTTATTGACCAGTGGTTCAAAAAATCTGGTGGCCTGGCAATTGGTCTCGCCTGGGCAGTGAACTCGATTTACATGCTCATCATGAGCCCCGTCATCACCTCTGTCATCGAGGCCGCTGGCTGGAGGACTGGTTATCTGGTGCTCGCTGGCGTCTCCGCCGTGCTCATTCTCCCCGCTTCCGTCCTGATTATCCGCTATAAGCCTCAGGACAAGGGCATGCTGCCCTATGGCTACGTCGAGGGCGAGCCGGACGCCGAGACCGAGGAGACGACCGAGGATAGCACGCGTGGCGTTAGCTATGCGCGCGCCATTAAGTCGCCTGCCTTCTTCTTCTGCATCGGCTTCCTCTGCCTCGTTCAGCTCACTTGCTGCATGAACCAGCTCTTCCCGACGTATGCTTCCGAGGTTGGTTTTAGCCCCATGGTGGGCGGCTTCATGGTATCCGCTGCATCGCTCTTCGATCTGTTCCTCAATCCGATCGTCGGCACCACTTGCGATAAGTTTGGCAGCACGAAGGCTATTCTGGGCTGGCTCGCTGTCTCCATCCTCTCCTTTGTCATGCTCATGATGAGCAGCGGCAACTCGACGCTCAGCATCCTCGCAGCAGGCGTGAACGACGTAATGTACGTCATCGCTGGCACTGCCCTGACCGTTTTGGTTATGGACGTCTTTGGCTCCCGCGATTTCGGTCGCATCTTCGCGCTGATCTGCTCCGTGGGCTATATCGTCGGCGCCTTTGGCATGCCCGTTATGATGAAGGTCTATGAGCTTGTCGGCTCCTTCCAGGGCGTCTTCATCTTCTGCATCGCATGCAACGTTATTATCGGCCTGTTCTTGCTGCTGGCAAAAAAGACTGGTAAGAACCTCTCCTGGGACGAATAGTTCGATTCGTCTTAGACATACGCTGTAGGGCTTAACCTACAGCCGCTTTGGGGCATCGACTAACATCGGTGCCCTTTTTCATCGAATGTGACAAAGGGGCAGCCACTTTGTCACATTGAGTGGCATGTAAATCGGGGTCTAATACTTTTCCGAGAAGTGAACGAGTCAAAATGGACCCCCGAAGCGTCGACACTTTTGAGATGCAATTTCCTGCGGTTTTGCCAGTCAAATCCTGCGGTTTTGACGTCTAAAAATGTCGATGCTTCGGGGGTCCAAATACAGCCGTTCACTTCTCGGAAAAGTATTAGACCTCGAGATATAGATGATGTTTGCGAGCGGCAATTAGAGCGTAAGCTTTTAGTTCTTCTTTGCAGAGAGCATGAGTCTAATTTCCGGATGGGTGTATTCGTCGAACTCTTCCTTGGGCTCGGTGTCAAAGGTGTAGTACGACTTGATAGATTCGTCCTCCGTCTTGATGCTGATTTCTTCATATAGGGATCCGGCTAAAAATGCCTGTTTAAATTCATCCGACAGGCTGCATGGCGTGAGGAGGCCCGGTGTGGCAACGGAAATGTCCAACCCGTTGAGCGGGGCGCAGAGCGTCGCGATATCCTGCTCGGCGCGGGCGAGGTTGTCTGCAAGGCTTTCCTCGGGGTCGATCTGACTGGTGTAATCGACGTCCGTGAGCATGCTGTCTGCATCAAAAGAAAGGTAGACATAGGCTGCTTGAGCGCCGAGGTCATTATCGCGTAGATAGCCGATTATGCGGTAGCCGTAGTCGTGATATGACACGTATGGGTCGTCTGCTGCGACGCGTTCGCACACGGGCTCCAAGGCATCTTGCGCGATGGCGAGCTGCTCGGCGGCTGCAGCCTTTCTTGCCTGAAGCTCGTTATTTCCCTGGATAAACTGCGGGATGTAGACGCCAAGCAGCACAATGACGGGCACCACTGCGAGAGCTATGACCTGCTTCTTGACGCTTGGAATCGTCACGCCGTATGCGTTTGCCATGGCCTCGGCATTGCTCGAGGTTTCGGCTAGCACGTCTGCCGCCGTGGCGACTGCCCCTACGGCGCCGGCGACCTCGGCGGCACCGCCCAGGTCGCGCGCGAGATCGTTATCGCTGTTCTTGAGCATGCGGCCGGCAGCTTGCGCGGAAAGCACGCCGGCGACCTCCGCGGAACGGTCCTTGTTAGTCTGGGCTACCGCAAGCCTGCTCTGCAGCTCCTTCCACTGTTTGCCCTGCATTCCAAAGCGCGGCGCAAGAGCGCAATAGCAAAAGATGGCGAGTTCGATTGCGGTGAGTGCGATGGCGGTACATATGCCCGCGGGTTGGAATTCCTTTTGGTGGAACGCGATATCGTTGATCATTTGGAGCGGCAACATCAACAGGCATGCCACGAACGACATGACGAGTGCGGTCGCTGCGATCTTGGGGTATGTGCAGTACCGCTGGATGCGTTTCTTTTCTTGTTCGGTGAGCTGCTGCATGGGGCCTCGACTCTCATCGTTTTTGGGCGATGCGCACATGCTCTTGAGTATAGATGAGTGGAGGGTGTCTGTTGTTCAGACATAGCGGTCAACAGCGTGCTGTTGGCGGTCGTCGTGATCATGAACGTCGTTTTTGGAGCATGGAGCCGCTGTCATGGGGCGAATGACGCGCAAGGGGGCTGTCGCGGGACAGCCTCTCGCTGTTTGTGAGCGCCAGCAAATCGAAGGTGAATGGTTTCCCGAGAAGTGAACGACCTATTCTGGACCTCTGAAGCATTCGCACTTTTGGATGCAAAAACCGCAGGATTTGAGTGATAAAACCGCAGGAATTGGTCTTCCAAAAGTGTCGATGCTTCGGGGGTCCGATTTTACTCGTTCACTTCGCGGAAAAGCATTCACCTTCGTTGCGTGAGGCGACGGATGGAAGGGTGATTATCGTCAAGTAGCTACCTCTGCCTTGTGAATCATCTGAAGCACAAGGCATAATGCATGTGACAAGGGGGCAGTCCCTTTACCGCATTGATCTGAGAGTAGATGTTGATGATTCTATCGTTGGCCCCTATGGAGGGGATTACTGGGCATGTGTTCCGCCGCGTGCATGCGGAGTGCTTTGGTGCGCTCGACTGCTACTACACGCCGTTTTTGCCGCCGCCGCGGGTGGGAAACCGCTTTGGCGGCAAGGCGTTTAAGGAGATCGATCCTGCCAATAACCAGGGGCTCAACGTAGTGCCTCAGCTGATGTCTAAGAACGCGGACGAGTTTGTATGGGCGGCACAGGTGCTCGCCGACATGGGCTACCGCGAGGTCAATCTCAACCTTGGCTGCCCCTCGGGTACGGTTGTTGCCAAGGGTAAAGGATCGGGCTTTCTGCGCAACCTCGACGAGCTCGAGGTGTTCTTGAGCGATGTGTGCGAGCGGTCACCGTTGCCGGTATCGGTCAAGACCAGGCTGGGGCTTGAGAGCGACGACGAATACGAGCGTGTGCTCGATCTGTATTGCCGCATGCCGTTGGCAGAGCTGATCGTGCACCCGCGCGTGCAAAAGGACCGCTATACGGGATCGCCGCGCAAGGAGTTTTACGGCGAGACGCTGGAACGCGCGCCGTTCCCCGTGGCCTATAACGGTGACATTTTCGATCTTGAGGATATGGACGCGCTGGTGGAGGCCTATCCCGGCACGCGCCATGTAATGCTGGGGCGTGGCTTGCTTGCGAATCCCGCGCTCGCTCGCATGGTCAAGGGTGGCCCTGCTGCAACGGCTGCTGAGCTGCAGCGCTTCCACGACACGCTGTTTGCGGCCTATGCAGAAGAGATTGGCGGCAATGCGGTCTTTCGCATGAAGGAGTGGTGGTTCTACGCCAAATGCGCCTTCGCCGACCCCGCTACCGTTCACAAGCTCGTACGCAAGACCAAAAAGGTCGACGAATACCGCGCCGCCGTCGAGCGCGTCTTTCGCGAACAGCCACTTGCGCCCATAGCACGCTTCCACGGCTAGTTAGTCGTTGGGGACGCACTTTAACGACTAGTCATTTAAAAGAACGTCCCGAATGACTATGTTGCAAAATACCGTACGCCAGCATCCAAAGATGTCGAAAAATGTCGACTTTGGATGCTGGCGTACGTCTTTGGGCTCGGTGGATAACTAGGCAATCATTGCATCGATCGTGATGAGCTCCCTGAGTCGCTCTGTGCGTGTCTGCCCATGGCGCTTTGCTTTTGCGTCAAACGCATCAAGAACCGACTCACCCACACGTGCCGATAAAACAATGCTTGGCTCATCAGAGATCGGCGGTCTTCCCAGCTTGATGGTGCGACCCTTCGGCCACTTATCTTTTTCGTATGCCTCCGCGGCTTTCTCCAACTCTCCGGGGGGCAAACCCCATCATCTTTTCGAGCTGCTTAGCGTCCATAGCGCCCCCTATCGATTGACATAATGTCGAGCGCTGGTTCTCGGAATCTCTTTTTGTATACAGTTTTGTAGACAAAAATACAAGCAGTTTATCAAGCTAATTAGCGTGTATTGACTAGTTTTTTCGATAGGAAATGAGCATCGATGGCTTCGATATTTCTTCGCTTTCCAGTCTGGAACATGAGCGCTCATTGAACCTGCAGAGGGGGCACTTTAACAAACTATCGAGATTCTGGTCAGGAGCTTTCACCGGTCTTCGGTGGTGAGAACAGCTCAATTCGCGACACAGTGTGTCGCGAATTGGAGTAGTCGCTGAGTGTTCTTTAACAACTAGTCATTCAAGAAAAGAGTGTCTAAGTGCCAGAATTGCCATTTTGAGTCGTCCCTAACGACTATTCTGGAGGGCTGTGTGCAAAAAAGGGCAAATATGAGTACTGTTGCCATTATGGTTGCATTTATTTTTTTCAAAAATGAGGTCCCTGATGAGATTTAATACCATTAGGCGTCTCTTTTATTGAACATATGGGGAGGAATAACGCCGTCTGCGGGCGCTTGGGGCGTTGAATGATCCCTGAAATGATTAAAATCGCTGTTACTAAACAAGTAGCAGTACTCATATTTGCCATTTTTTGAACACGGTCCTCTAAGGAGCCCTTTCCAGAGATGTCAGATGGCCTCAAACAGCCATAATCCAAAGGTCGTCTCAAACAACCAGTCATTTAAGAACGTCCCCAATGACTACCCATGCAAAAAACTGTACACCAGCATCCAAAGATGTCGAAAAATGTCGATTTTGGATGCTGGTGTACATGTTTGGGTCGTATGGGTTGGGGCCAGCCGACCGCAATAGAACGCTAGAGCAGGTTCTTCTGTACCCACGCGATGATGTCGCTCGATTCGTAGAGTGGCTTGCCGTCGATGAACAGACAGGGAACCTGGCGTTTTCCGCCGACGGCGATGAGTGCCTGCTCAGCATCGCCGTCGATCGAGATATTGCGCTCGGGGATGGTCACACCGTTATCGGCAAGGAATCGCTTGACCTTTATGCAATACGGGCAGCCGGTCATAACGTAGAGCACGAGCTCATGATCAGTAGTCATAGGTCTCCAATCGGTTGCGGTTTTGATTGAAATACCCAAAGCCGCCGCGGTCTATGCACGCGTCAACGACGACTCAATGGCCTGTACCAGAAACGCCGTGGCTCCGGTGCCGCAGGGCTTGTCGTAGTAGTCAACAAAGCGCTGGTCGGCAAGATAGCCGTGGGCGAGGCCCAGGTATGCTTCGTCTTGGGGCTCGTGTCCCCAGTTGAGACCAATCCAACGACGATGCATCGCGACGAGCTTGCGAGCCTCGCTTCCATTCGCATCGCCATCGCCCATGGCAATCGAGAGCTGACCCAGAATAGCGCGTTCAAGTTCTTTCATGTCGCTCCATGTCTGAGGGTCCATGTCCAGCAGTGCTTCGTTTGCTGCGTCGATCGCCTCGTCGCCGTAGCGCTTCCGGGCTTCGGCACCGTAGCGCTCCTCGTTTTCCTGCACGGTGCGCCAGCGCTCCAGTTGCGGCAGGACGGCGCCCATGAGCGAGACGGCTTCGTCGAGCGACATGCCGGTGTTTTGCGCCAGCCGTGGGGCACAGTCCTCGATCATCGCCTCCATCGTGGTCTCGTAGGTGTACTTGCCGTGGTCGTAGCACCACTTGCAGTAATGGTCGGTCGCGGTGCCCGCAGCATCGGTGCCGCAGTCGTCGGGCGTGAGTGTCATGCCGCAGCTCTGGCAATAGTGCTCGGGCATTTCGAGCAGGTGAGACAGGGGTTCTCCGGTTACGGCTGCAATGAGCTTCATCATGTCGATGCCCGGTGTGACCTCGCCACGCTCCCAACGGCTGACGGCTTGGCGTGTGACGAAGAGCTTGGCGGCGAGCTGCTCCTGGGTAAGGTGATGGGCGCGACGGACGGCGATGAGCTTTTCTGCAAAGGCCATAGCGGCTCCTTTCTGCTGGTTGATGGCTTAAGCATACGCGGCAGCAGGTGCCCTTCCAAGCAACCGTTGGTTGCACGACGGAGGACCGCGGCGAAGAATTGCGCGCAACGCCCCACGCCTCCATGCCGTACAATGACCGGCATGGAACCTATCGCACACATACATACCGACCTGCCGCAGAAGTTCGGCATTCCGCGCAACAGCTTTTTGGCGCCTCATCTGCAGGGACGCATCGTCTTTGAGCCGGAATTTGCCTCCAACGCAGCGGTTGAGGGCCTGGACTCCTTCTCTCACCTATGGCTGTTGTGGCGCTTCGAAAACGGAACGCCCGGCGGCACGGCTAAGGACATAGCCGCCGATGCCAAAACGCAGGACAGGTCCGGCACCAATGCCAAGTGGTCGAAGACCGTGCGCCCGCCGCGTCTAGGCGGGGCCGAGCGTGTGGGCGTCTTTGCCACGCGCAGTCCGTTTCGCCCTAATCCCATCGGGCTCACCTGCGTCAAGCTTAATCGTGTCGAGCTCACCGACGATGGCCCCATCATCCATGTGCTGGGGGCCGACCTGCGCGATGGCACGCCCATCTACGATATCAAGCCTTACATTCCATTTGCCGACTGTCACCCGGATGCGACGGGCGGCTGGATTGAGGATGCTCCGTGGCAAGAGCTCGATGTTGAGTTTCCGCAAGCTCTGCAGGATATGGTCCCGCCCGCAAAGATTTCTGGCTTGGTCGAGGTTCTACGCCAAGATCCGCGCCGCGCGGGCAGCAAGCACGAGCCAAACCGCGTCTATCACCTGGCTTACGCCGGGCTTGACATATCGTTTTCGGTCGACGAAACCCAGCTAACCGTAATCGCCGTCAACGACGCGCAAGACTAAGCAGCCATTCGTCCGCACCCGTCAAATTAAGCGCCAAACCCCGCGCCAAAACCGCCCACGCTGGTGGACAATAACGCCTATCGAAACAGTCTACTTTGCACGGGAGCTCAGCATGAAATACGACTTTAGCTCGCTTATCGACCGCCACGGCATGGACTCCATCGCCGTTGACTCCTGGGGCGAGATCCCCGGCATGGCTCCGAACGCACCCGACGAGGGCTTCGACCGCATTCCCATGTGGGTGGCCGACATGAATTTTGCCACGGTGCCCACGGTCCAGGAGCATATCATTCAGCGCGCTCAGCATCCCATGTTTGGCTACTTTAACCCGCGCGCCGAGTACTTCGACCGCATCATCGAATGGCAGAGCCGCCGCAATGGCGTCGAGGGCCTGCGCCCTGAACATATCGGCTACGAAAACGGCGTGCTGGGCGGTGTCGTGTCGACGTTGCGCGCGTATGTCCAGCCGGGCGATGCGGTGCTGGTCCATAGCCCCACCTACATCGGCTTTACCAAATCCATCGAAGCCGCGGGCTATCGTATTGTCCACAGCCCGCTTAAGCTCGACGATCAAGGCGTGTGGCGTATGGACTTTGAGGACATGGAGCACAAGCTCGCCCAAAACCACATCCATGCCGCGGTGTTCTGCTCGCCGCACAATCCCTGCGGCCGCGTATGGGAGCGCGACGAGATCGAGCGCGCCATGGACATCTATCGCCAGCACGATTGCGTGGTGATCTCGGACGAGATTTGGTCCGATATCATCCTGCCGGGGCACAAGCATATCCCGACGCAGTCGGTGAGCGAGGATGCCCGCATGCGTACGGTTGCCCTCTACGCGCCCAGCAAGACGTTCAACCTGGCGGGCCTGGTCGGCAGCTACCACATTGTCTACAACGAGACGCTGCGTGACCGCATGTGCGCCGTGTCCGACAAGACTCACTACAACGAGATGAATGTCCTCTCCATGCATGCGCTTATCGGTGCCTATCAGCCGCAGGGCTACGAGTGGGTGGACGAGCTCAACCAGGTACTTGCCGGCAATATCGAGTACTTCTGCACGTATGCAGAAAAGCACTGGAAGGGCGTCGCGTTTTCACGTCCGCAGGGCACGTACATGGTGTTTCTGGACTGCACCGAGTGGTGCCGCGAGCATGGCCGCGATATTCAGTGGTTGCTCGACGAGGGGGCGCGCGTGGGCGTGGGGTATCAGGACGGCCGCCCGTTCCACGGGCCCTGCCACATTCGCGTGAATCTGGCGCTGCCGCTTTCGCGCGTGAGGGAAGCGTGCGACCGCCTGGACCGCTACGTTTTTAATGCACGGTAAGCGTGCGCTGCATGTGGGGCCTTCTGCCAAGTTGGCTAGAAGGCCCCGTGTGGTAAGGCATCTGTAACCATTGGGCGCAGACCTGCTGAGAGGCTTACTTTTCTTGAATCTGCTTGCCGCAAAGATGCTCAATTGTAATCTCGTAGAGCTGGACGCCCTTAATGTCCTTGGCGATTTCCTCTTCGACTTCTTCGGCAGAAGGGTAGTACTTAAGCGCGAGCTGGCGAACTTTATCTTCGATAAAAGCAGGGGTGTCATTCGCCAGGCGACAGCGGCCAAAGACCACGGTACTCATAACGTAGGGAGCCCAGTCACCGTCCTTGTACCACTCGTTGCCGTAAACGGTAAAGCAGACCTTGTCATCGCGCTTGAGTGAATCGACCTTGTGGCCAGCCTTGGCGCCATGGAAATAAATCTTGTCGTGCTCGGCGTCAAAGAAGTAGTTGACGGGAATGGCGTACGGGTAGCCATCGTCGCCGTTGACGGCAAAGACGCCGCGCTTGCAGGTAGCGAGCAGTTCGCGCGCTTCCTCGTCGGTGATGGCGCGTTTCTTTCGACGTAAGGGCCTAAACATCGTTGGCTTCCTTTCTGGTCGTGCGTGGTGGTTGAGCACAAACTATAGCGAAACGGATCCGTTTTTCTTGATGCGCGCGAGTATGTTTTTGAGCTTGTTAAAGTCGAGCGGTTTGGACAGATGGGCGTTCATGCCGGCATCGTGTGCCGCCTTGGCGTCCTCGGCAAAGGCGTTGGCGGTGAGCGCGATGATGGGGATATCGGCTGCATCGACCTTCTCGCTCAGACGAATCGCGCGGGTTGCCTCATAGCCGTCCATGCCCGGCATCATGATGTCCATCAGAATCGCATCGAAGCTGCCGGCGGGACGACCAGCGTATAGGTCGACCGTTTCGTTGCCGTCGGCGGCGCGAGTTACGACGATGCCCTCGCTTTCGAGTAGAGTCTGGGCAATCTCGGCATTGAGCTCGTTGTCTTCTGCCAAAAGGACGTTCATGCCGGCAAGCGAGCAGCTGTTTGTCTGCCTGCTCGCATCCTCTCTAGCCTGAGGGTTCTTGTCGATATCGAGCGGAATCTGGACGTTGAACGTACTCCCCACGCCAATCTCACTCGAAATCTCAATCGTACCGCCCATCAGTTCAATAAGCGACTTGACGATTGGCATGCCCATGCCGGTTCCTTGGAACTTACTGCGCGCATCGTCACCTTCTTGGGCAAACGGTTCATAGATATGCTTTAAAAACTCGGGAGCCATGCCAATGCCGGTATCCGAAACGCTAAAGCAAAAGAGCGCGCGCCCATCATCGAGTGGCTTGGTCTTTGAACTAAAGGTGACGGAGCCGCCGCGCTTGTTGTACTTGATGCTGTTGTCTAACAGGTTGATTATGATCTGTCGGATATGGGTGGGACTGCCGATCATGTATGGCCCCGTGGCGTACGGCAGACTATTGTCCTGCATTGTGATGCCGTTATCGGATGCGCGGAGCTTGCACAGCACCAGCGTATCGTCACAGAGCTCTTTGAGGTTAAAAGGCGCATGTTCCAGAGTTAGCTTGCGGTCTTCGATTTTGCCCATCTCGAGGATGTCGTTGATCAGCGAGAGTAGGTGATTGGCGGCAACACGCGCCTTGGCGCGGCTTTCGCGGGCGGCCTGCATGTCGCCGTCTTTCAATTCCTCAATTTCGATAAGACCCAGGATGCCGTTGAGTGGCGTACGGATGTCGTGGCTCATGCGCGTGAGGAATGCCGTCTTAGCGGCGTTGGCGGCATCGGCTTTCTGCTGTTCTTTCTGCGCGCGGTGAAGCGACCAGACAAGGATGACGATGCCGGTGAGCAAAATGCAGATGACGACTGCCGCAATGACGATGCGGTTGCGGTAGAGAAGTCGAAACGCATCCGATTCTTGCGCCGAGTACGATGTGGGGGAATAACTGCTTGCAGAGAGCGATTCGCCAGCATTGACGATGCCCTTATTAATGATTCCCAACAGCACGGGCTTGCCGCGCGAAATCAAACACGATAGCTGTGCCGTGTCGGTGAGCTCCTGTGTTTGGAAATCCTCGATATCGTAGGTGTCGCGGATGGTTTTCAAGCGCGTGCTGGGGACAATGATGCAACTTGCCTCCCCCTTATTGAGGGCTTCGCGTGCCTCGTTGTCATTCGGATACTCGGTTACCTTTGCGTCGGGGAATAGGTTTGCGAGCTCAAAACGGTTGACGATCGCGTCTGCTGTGCAAGCGATGTTCTTAAGGTCACTGTTCAGGTTGCTGCTGCTGTGAATGGCGGCTAGGGAAACCGTTCCCATCGGGTTTGACAGGATGACCCCTGCCTGCTCGGCAAGCCAGTAGTCGCGAAACAACGGTAGGGCGACATCGATGGTCCCTGTGGAAAGGGCTTTGGTCATTTGCTCGTTGTTCGAGAACGCTACTGTTGCAACCGTAATGCCAAACTTGTCGTGCAACGTCGTTGCAAGCGAGGCGAGCGACCCTTCCATTTCGCCGTCGTCATTTTGCGTGCAGTAGGGGAGTTTGTTTTTAAGATAGCCGATCGTGATGGTGTTGTCGTTTGCTTTGAGCCAGGAGCGCTCGGGGCCGGTGAGCGATGATGAGCCGCTGTTTTGGGCCGAGTAATTCGCCTTGACCTCGTCGTTATAGCGTGGGTTGACGCGGGCGATTGCCGTCATGGCGGCATTGATATCGTTCATCAGGTCGGGGCGGCTTTTGGGGACGGCAAAATAGTAGTCACTCGAGCCAACGTAGAACATGGGCGACGCATCGGGCGACGAGATGGTGTCGTTCATGATGACGGCGTCGACTTCGTCGTTTGCGAGTGCGTCAAAGAGCATGGAGCCTCCGTCATACTCCCTGTATGTGCAGGTGATTCCTTCGTTGGCGAGCCACTGCTGGCCAACGAAGGTTTGCATAACACCGGAGTTGCAACCGATGGTAAGGCCCTGGAGCGCTTGGGGGTCACCCTTGGCCAGGTCGTCGCGATCGGGCTTGGCGTAGATGTAGTAGCGCTCGGCGCCCTCGGGGTTCGAGGAGAAGAGCAGCTTTTGGGCGCGTTCCTCGGAGTAGGAGATGTTGGGCATGAGGTCGATTTCGCCCGCCTCGAGCATGTCCATAAGCTCGGTGAAGGTGCCGGAGACGTATTCGTATTGCCAGCCCGGCGTGTAGTATGACAGCGTCTGCAGGTAGTCATAACCCCAGCCCGAGAGACGCTCGCCGGGGGTGCCGTCCTGGAAGCCTTCGTTGTTGATAAGCCAGCCAACGCGGACCGTCTTGACCTGCTGGTCAGAGTCGGCGGCAAAGGCGGGGACGGGTATGACGGCGCTCAGCACGGCGAACGCAGCAAGCGCGACGGCCAGGGTGCGACATATAACTGAACGAAGGACAGCGGAAGCTCTCACGTGCAATCCTAACGAATCGAGACAATACCGCATAAGGATACCAGCTCAGCCTGCCCAGTCGGCCGCCGCACCGCTAAACGGTCCCGTCCGGCAGTTGGGGACAGTCCCTTTCTGCCGGCACAAAAGGAACGTCCCTAACTGCCGGTTGCCTAACTGCCGGTTGTGGGACAATACCGAGCAAACGTGATTGGGCGTCTGGGGAAAAGGGGTCGCGATGAAAAAGCTGAGGACGCTTGCCGATGTTTTGCGCCAGGCCGGTTTCGTGCGTATCACGGGCCTGTTCCTCGTCTTCTATCTGCTGTGCTCGACGGCTGTCTGGCTGTCCGAGCCCACGACCCTTACGTTTGGCGATGGTCTCTGGTTTAGCTTTGAGACCGTCTCGACCATCGGCTTTGGCGATATCCCGGCCGAAACGCCGGTCGCCCGTGCTATTACCGTCGTCCTGAGCGTCATCAGCATCTTCTACATTGCCATGCTCACGGGTGTGGCGGTGAACTACTGCAATACGCTCATCAAGCTGCGCCAAAAGGACACCATGGCGCGCTTTATGGACGATCTGGAGCATTTGGAAGAGCTCGATCGTGACGAGCTCGCCGACCTGTCGCGCCGTGTGCGCGAATATCGCCGACGCCAACGCTAGAACGGGCGCCGCGCGTCACGACGAGGGGGACTGAATATGAATATCACGGTATACCTGGGCGCCAGCGTCGGCAATGACCCGGCGTTTCTGCCTGCGGTGCAAGAGCTGGGCAACTGGATTGGCTCCAACGGGCACGCGCTGGTATACGGCGGGTCCAAATCGGGCCTGATGGGCGCGCTCGCCGATAGCGTACTCGAGGCAGGTGGACACGTGACGGGCGTTGAGCCGAGCTTTTTTATAGAGGCCGAGTTTCAGCACGACGGCATCGATGACCTCATCGTGACGAGCGATATGGCCGAGCGCAAAGCCAAGATGATTGAGCTCGGTGATGCGTTCATCGCCTTTCCCGGCGGGACGGGCACGCTCGAGGAGATTGCCGAGGTCATGTCCGCGGTGTCGTTGGGGCACCTGAGTGCTCCGTGCATCCTGTATAACCTTGACGGTTACTACAACGACCTCAAGGCGCTGCTCGGGCACATGATTGATAAGGGGCTTTCGAGCCCGAGGCGCCAGCACGGCATCTACTTTGCCGACGATTTGCGCGAGATTGTCTCGATTATCAACGGATAAGTCTTGAGCCTGCCCCACTATGACTCCCAATGGTGCCGTTTGTGGCGCAGATGGTTGGCTTGTCTGGGCAACGCTCGCTCTACAATAAAACATAACTATGTCGACTTTGACCGCGGGAGGACCCGATGGACAACCTTGCCAAACCCACAAACCGCGTGCTGTTTTTAGTTAGCGTTGCCGTGACCGGTGCGTTCGCAGGTGCCGCGGTCTGGCTGTTCTTTTTTGCGATGGAGCACGGTATCGACTATCTGTGGACCGAGATCCCCCACATGCTGGGCGCGGCGTCGCCCGAACTCGCCAGCGGCCCGTTCGGTTTTCTGCCGTATCCGTTTTTCGTCTGCCTGCTGGGCGGCCTGCTGATCGGCCTGTACGAAAAGCTTACGGGCACCAAGACCGACGACCTCAACCAAGTGATGGCTAAGGTTAAGCAAGACGGGCGCTACCCGTACGACAACCTGGGCAAGCTTTCGCTCGCGGCATTGCTGCCGCTGCTGTTTGGCGGAAGTATTGGACCGGAGGCCGGCCTGACCGGCGTTATCGCGGGTCTGTGCAGCTGGGTCGGCGACCGCATGCGCCGCTTTGGCGCCGAGTTCAGGGAGCTCACGCTGTTGGGCACCCAGGCCGCGCTGACGGCGCTCTTTACCGCGCCCGTCTTTGGCTTTGTGGCGCCGCTCGCCGGTAGCGCCGACGGCCAGGGCGAAGACGCCGGCGATGGGTCCGCGTCCGGCGAGATCACCATCAAGCTGCCCAAGGCACAGAAGACGGTGGTCTACGGTATCGCGATCGCTGGCGGTCTGGGCACCTACCTGCTGCTCGGCCAGGTTATGGGCGGCGGCATGGGCATGCCCAGGTTCGAGGCCGCCGAGGTGGGCAACCTGGAGCTTGCCTGGCTCATCCCGCTGGCGTTGGTTGGCACCGTTTGCGGCTGGCTGTACTTTGTCTCGGAGCACGCGAGCGAGGCGCTGTCCCATGCAATAGGGGAGCGTCCTGTCGTCAAGGCCATGCTGGCCGGTCTGGCGCTCGCCATCTGCGGCACGGTCTTGCCCTACACCATGTTTGCCGGCGAGACCCAGGCCGATGTACTTATGGAGACCTACCTCACCATTCCCGCCGGCGTGCTTATCGCGACCGGTCTTGTTAAGGCCATGCTGACGCCCGCCCTCATCAACCTTGGTTGGCGCGGCGGCCACTTCTTCCCCGTTATCTTCTCGGGCGTAAGCCTGGGCTATGGCCTTGCCATCCTCACCGGCGCAGATCCGGTCTTTTGCGTCGCCGTCTGTACGGCATCGACGATGGGCGCCGTCATGCGCCAGCCTGTCATGGTTGTGGGCCTGCTGCTTATGTGTTTCCCACTCAAGGGTATCGTCTGCATGATCATCGCCGCAGCCATTGCCGCTGGCATTCCACTGCCCAAGCCGCTGCGCAAGTAGCGCGGCAGCGCGCGGTCAGTACAAACATCTCAAGTCCGGTGCGGGCGCTGTGTCACGGATTTGCGGGTGGACTGGATTTCGTTCGGTATCGGCGCTACTTCCAAATTGCAAGCGCGGCGGTGCCCAGTACGATGAGGACGAGACCGATGGCGCTGCGGCGGGAGAGTTTTTCGTTGAATGCCAGGCGCACAAATAGCACCGATACGACAATCGATAGTTTGTCGATCTGCACCACGACACTCACCTGGCCTGCAGCGATGGCATAGTAATAGAGCAGCCACGATGCTCCAGTCGCGATGCCCGATGTTGCGAGAAATGTGAGTTCGCGCCGGTCAACGTGCGCGACCTGCTCCAGTTTTCCCTTGGCTGCCACGATTGCCCATGCCATAACCAGTACCACGCAGGTGCGGATTGCCGTGGCCAGGTTTGACTCGACGCCTTCGATGCCGATCTTGGCGAGGACGGAGGTGAGTGCCGCGAACACGGCGGCGCCGAGGGCGTAAGCGAGCCAGGTTCGGTCTTGCTGCTGCTCGGGTTCGGCGGACTGCTTCTTCTCGATCATTAAAAACGTGCCGAGGGTGATGACAGCGGTTCCCACGAGCTTAACCGCAAGGTTGCTCGTCTCGTCAAAAAGCGCGATGGCGACCAGCGCGGCGAGCACGGTGCTCATCTTGTCGACCGGTACGACCTTATTGACATTTCCGATGCTCAACGCCTTAAAGTAACAGATCCACGAAGCACCGGTAGCGAGTCCCGAGAGGACGAGAAAGAGCCAGGATCTGGGTTCGATGCTGCCAATGGTTCCAATGGATCCAGAAATGCCCGCCATTACCCAGGCGAAAACGAGCACCACGCAGGTGCGAATGGCCGTCGCGACATCGGAGTCGGTCTGCTTGATGCCGCATTTGGCCAAGATGGATGTGATGCCGGCAAAGAATGCTGACGCAAATGCTGCGACAACCCACGACACGGGTGCGGTGCCTCCTTGGATAATGGGTTTATCCTGCGAGTTTTATGGACATGAGGATACCGCCCCGCCATGAAGGTTTGATATGGCCGCGGCGAGACGGGGGTTATGTTCCGGGGAGCCATTTGGTGAAGGCTCGAATTGTCGATATGCTGTCGACTTCTCTTTGGTTTCCAAGATCTAAACGGCATGCTTCGAAGGGCGGCGGCGTTGTTGCTGCTTCGTCTTATCTAGTAAATGAGGTGGGGTGCCGCCCAAGTCCTTTAGCTGTCGATTACAGATCGCGTGCTCGATAGACCTTGGTGCTGACGGTGCAGCTGATTGCACATAGCGCGAGGGCCAGTACGGCAATTCCTGCGCACAGACCGCCAAGGACGGCAGGATCGGGATTCGCTCCGGCAATCGACATGAGCCAGTTGCTAATGGGGTTGGAAGAGCTCAGCATTGCCATGGTACCGCAGCCCATCAGGGCAAACAGGCCGACGGAAAGGCGCAGCGCCTCCATGTGTCCAAATCGAAAGAACAGCGGCTGTGCCAAAAACACCATCATGAGGGAGATGAGCATCGATGCGGCGGAGGCTATTGTGATCTCAAAGACGGTCTGTCCCGTCGAGGGAATGCCCGTGTGACCGAAGAACGGAAGGGCGATGATGTTCAAAAGCACGGCGGCGCATGCCATGACGGCCGAGAAAGCAATAATGCACAGGTAGCGTGCGCAGATGATGTCTTTGCGCGAGAACGGCAGCGTTGCCCGATAGCGCTCCCAACCGTTTTGGTTATCGTAGCCAGCCAGTGAGTTCATGATTATGATGGGTGACATGGCGCTGACCGCGCAGGCGCCGGCGCTCATACCGGAATCGCCGTCCGATGCGTTGGCAAGGGTTAGCACGACGAAGATGAACAGGCCGACGCCCGCAATGCTCGGGATGAGCGTGCGAGCGATGGCGAGCTCGGACATAAAGGCGCGTTTCATTTTGAAGCCCCTTTCAGCGTGAGGCGAAGATAGTCGTCAATGGTTACCCGATCGCAGGGAATCTCGGGAAAGGCCTCGAGCGTTTCGCGACGGTTGGGCACGAGCACGTCCACGCTGTAGGCGTGGCGGGCGGCATGGGCACCTTTGACGCAAGCCATAAGCTCGGCGGCCTGCGCTTGGGTGCAGTGGGCGATGCCGGCTCGGTCGGTAATGTCCTCGCGCGGCAGGTCAAACACAATCGAGCCGTTATCGATGCAGATGACGCGGTCGGCGGCGCGATCGAGGTCGGACGTAATGTGGCTCGAGAGCAGCACGCTGTGCTGGCCGTCGGCGACAAAAGCAAGCAGCTCATCGAGCAGTTCCTCGCGCGCCATGGGATCGAGGCCCGCGGTGGCTTCGTCCAAAAGGAGTAGCTTGGCATTATGGCTGAGTGCACAGGCAAGCTGCAGTTTCATGCCCATGCCGCGGGAGAGGTTCTTGACCTTTGTCTTGGGATCGAGGCCAAATCGGTCGATGAATCCGGCGAACGTTTTGCGGTCCCACGTGGGGTACGCCTGACCTACGAGTGCCTCGATCTGGCCCACCTTGAGCGTTGAAGGGAAGGGGCACGTGTCCAGGACGAGACCGACGCGGGAGCGCAGGCAGCGCTGTGTCTCATCGGGCGCGTCGGCGCCACAGCGCTGCCCAAACAGGCGCACCTCGCCGGCATCGAGCTTGATAAGCCCGAGCGCGGCGCGAATGGTCGTTGTCTTGCCGGCACCGTTAGCGCCCACAAAGCCAACAATCTGGCCGGGCTCCACGGCGAGCATGACATCACGCAGCGAAAAACGGTCGCTCACGCGGCGTGAGACACCTTTGAGTTCTAACAAGTTTTGCATGGTATAGCCTTTCTTGCAGATGGCTACTGCATGGTTTCGGGGGCTACCAGGTCGAGCATCTCGTGCAGTTTGTCGCGCGTGACGCTCAGGGCTTCGGCTTGTTCTGCCGCCTGCGTAAGCAGCTCTTCGATATGGCAGAGCTGGTTTTCACGCAAGAGTTCTTGGTTGCCGTCGGCAACAAAGCAGCCCTTGCCCTGCACGGTACAGATAAACCCGAGCTGCTCCAGATCGGCGTAGGCGCGCTTGGTGGTGATGACGCTCACGCCCAGGTCGCTCGCGAGTGCGCGGATGCTGGGGAGTTTGGCTCCCGCAGCGAGCGTGCCCGAAAGGATTTGAGCTTTGACCTGCGAGGATATCTGCTCGTAGATGGGCTTGTCGCTCGAATTGGATAGGATAATGTCCACAGCGGCTCCTTAGCTGTTGGGCTACACGTGTATATAACCGGTAGGCACAGTATATATACACTATGCACAGTTACGCAAGAGACAAATTCGGATTAAGCCGGCTACCCAGACCCCAACTGATGAATTTGTCCTGATAGGTGCCCTATGGCGAGGTTTCACGGCTACAATAGGGCAGTTACATCGACGTAATGCATATAGAACGCAAGAAAGGATCCGCATGGCAAGCCTGTCGGATGAAATCTCGTCGCGCCGCACATTCGCGATCATCAGCCACCCGGACGCCGGTAAGACCACGCTTACCGAGAAGCTGCTGCTCTATACCGGCAGCATCCAGACTGCCGGCTCGGTCAAGGGCAAGAGCTCGGCCAAGCATGCTGTCTCGGACTGGATGGACATCGAGAAGGAGCGCGGCATCTCCGTCACCTCCTCGGTGCTGCAGTTCACCTATAACGGCGCCTGTGTCAACATTCTCGATACCCCCGGCCACCAGGACTTCTCGGAGGATACCTACCGTACCCTTATGGCCGCCGACGCTGCGGTCATGGTCATCGACGGCGCCAAGGGCGTCGAGGCCCAGACCAAAAAGCTCTTTAAGGTCTGCACACTGCGTCACATCCCCATCTTCACCTTTGTGAACAAGCTCGACCACGAGGCTCGCGATCCGTTTGAGCTCATGGAAGAGATCGAGAACGTTCTGGGCATCAATACGTATCCCATGAATTGGCCGATCGGCAGCGGCCGCAACTTCCGCGGCGTGTTCGACCGTCAGACCCGTCGTGTCATTGCCTTTGAGGGCGATGGCCACGCCAACGCCACCAAGAAGGTCGCCGAGGTCGAGGCCGAGCTGGGCGATCCTTCTATGGACGAGCTCATCGGCGAGGAAAACCATAAGAACCTGATGGACGACATCGAGCTGCTCGATGGCGCCGGCGATGAGCTCGACTTGGATGCCGTGGCCTGCGGCAAGCTGAGCCCGGCGTTCTTTGGCTCGGCGCTCACCAACTTTGGCGTGGAGCCCTTCCTCAAGGAGTTCTTGCGTCTGGCCCCGACGCCGCGCGCCTATACCGATACGCTCACCAACGAACCGGTCGATCCCTGCCGCGACGACTTTAGCGGCTTCGTGTTTAAGATCCAGGCCAACATGGACAAGAACCACCGCGACCGCATCGCCTTTGTGCGCATTTGCTCGGGTAAGTTCGAGCGCGGCATGGATGCCTTTCACGTGCAGGGCAACCGCAAGCTTAAGCTCGCCACGGGCACGTCGATGATGGCCGACGATCGCGCCATCGTGGACGAGGCGTACGCGGGCGATATCGTGGGCCTGTTCGACCCGGGTATCTTTAGCATCGGCGACACCGTGTGCTCCGGCAAGCGCCACGTGCAGTATCCGCAGATCCCGACGTTTGCCCCCGAGATGTTCGCTCGCATTACGCAGGTCGACACGCTCAAGCGCAAGCAGTTCGTCAAGGGTATGGAGGAGCTTGCCCAGGAGGGTGCCATCCAGATCTTCCGCGAACTGGGTGCCGGCATGGAGAGCGTCATCGTGGGCGTGGTCGGCGTGCTGCAGTTTGAGGTACTCGAGCGCCGTCTCAAGGCCGAGTACCGTGTTGAGGTTCGTCGCCAGCCGCTGCCCTATACGGACATCCGCTGGATCCAGAACGACCCCGACACTATCGATATCCCGGGCCTTTCGCTCACGCGCGACACGCTGCGTGTCGAGGACATGCGCGGCGGTAAGCTGCTGCTGTTCACGAGCCCGTGGAACGTGGATTGGGCAACCGACCACAACCCCGACCTGATCCTGTCGGAGTTTGGCAACGTAGCCTTTTAACGCATTGGCGCGGTGGTCCTGTGGGGCTGCCGCGCCGTTTGTTTGCCTTATGCCGCGCGAGCGGCTATCATACCCACCGTCGTCTCAAGACCGGGGCGTCCGAGCAGTTCGGGTCCGATATCCTGCTCGTTAAACCTAAAACCAAAGGAGTACATAATGATCAAGAAGGTCATGGAGGACTACAAGGTCCTGTTGCGGAGCATTCCCGCGGCAACGGTTTCGCTGTTTTTCGTGAGTGTCATCATGATGAACCTGCTGGCCAACAAAGAGCTCATCAGCCTGCCGTATCTGGCACTCGATTGCGGCTTTGTGGTGAGCTGGGTCTCGTTTTTGTGCCAGGACATGATCTGCAAGCGCTTTGGCGCCAAGGCATCCATCAAAATCTCTATCCTCGCGCTGCTGGTCAACCTGGCCGTGAGCTTGTGCTTTTGGGCATGTTCGCTCACGCCCGGCATGTGGGGCGCCTACTACGACACGGGCATGATCGAGGTCAACACCGCCCTTAACGCCACCATCGGCGGCACCTGGTACGTGGTGCTGGGCTCTTCGCTGGCAATGCTCGTTTCTGCCGTGGTTAACTCCACGCTCAACCAGTCGCTCGGCCGTATGCTCAAGAAGAATAACTTTGCGAGCTTTGCCTTCCGTTCCTATGTGTCCACGGGTGTTGGCCAGTTTATCGACAACCTGGTCTTCGCCATCGTGGTGAGCCACACGTTCTTTGGTTGGACCTGGGTGCAGGTCCTCATGTGCTCGCTGACCGGCGCTGTTGCCGAGCTGCTGTGCGAGGTCTTCCTGAGCCCCGTGGGCTACAAGGTCGTGCGCGGCTGGGAGCGCGAGAATGTGGGTTCCGAGTACCTCGAGCGCCACGCAACCGCCTAAGGAGCAAGTATGCGGGTTTTGATCACGGGCGCTTCGGGCGGTATCGGAGCCGCGTGCGTGCAGCGCTTTTTGGATGAGGGTCACGAGGTCGTGGGCTTTGATCTGCTGTCGCCGGCGATCGAACACGAGCGCTACCGCCATCTGATCGTTGATGTCCGCAAGCCGGACTCGTTTCCAAGCGACCTTGAGCCTCAGGTAATCGTGAACGTCGCCGGTACGCAGGATTCGGCCGACGACATCGCCGCCAACCTGTGTGGCACCATCAACGTGACCGAGCGCTACGCCTTTGTGGGGGAGGGGCTCGCCGCCAAGCCTGCGCCGGCTATCAAATCCGTGGTCAATGTGGGGTCGGCGAGCGGGCATACTGGATCGGAGTTTCCCGCCTATGCCGCCAGCAAGGGCGGCGTTATCGCCTACACCAAGAACCTTGCAAACCGCCTGGCACCGCAGGCCATCGCCAACAGTGTGGACCCGGGCGGCGTTATCACGCCGCTCAACCGTTGCGTGATGGAAGACGAGCACCTGTGGAGCCAGATTATGGAGCTCACGCCGCTTAAACGCTGGGCAACCGCCCAAGAGATCGCCGAGTGGATCTATTTTGTGGGCGTGACCAACCGGTTTATGACTGGGCAGAGCCTGCTGATCGATGGCGGCGAGGCCGGCCGCACACAATTTATTTGGCCCGAATAGGAAACGCGCCCGATGGCAAGATCGCCGTCGGGCGCGTTTTTTGATGTATCGATTTTTAGCCGAGGCAAGTCCAGTTGACGGGGGTCGAGCCGTGCTGTTCGAGTAGCCGATTGGCGGCAGAGAAGGGGCGCGACCCCATAAAAGCGGGGAGTTCTGCCGTGGCACGGCTGGCCGAAAGCGGCGAGGGGTGCGTAGAGGCCAGGCAGAACTTGCCGGTTGCCTTGCCCGCGCCGGTAGCGGCGAGCTTGCCTTCGACCATCTGCTGGGCAAAGCGGCCCCATGCCAAAAAGACTACCGGCTGGGGCAGCTGACAGCAGCGTTCGATAACGTAGTCGGTGAGCGTGCTCCAGCCCAGTTTGGCGTGCGAGTTCGCGGCATGCTCGCGCACGGTGAGCGTAGTGTTGAGGAGCAGGACGCCCTGTTGTGCCCATGGGGTTAGGTCTCCCGTGGCGGGAATGGGGCAACCCAGATCGGCTTTGAGTTCCTTATAGATGTTGCGCAGGCTCGGCGGCAACTTGGTTTGCGTCGCGGGGACCGAGAACGACAGCCCCATTGCCTGGTTGGGTCCGTGATAGGGGTCCTGACCCAAGATGACAACCTTGACCTGGTCGGCCGGCGTGTAGGCGAGGGCATTGAGGATGTCGTCTTGTGCCGGGTAGATAGTCTGCTCGGCACGCAAAAGGGCGATGCGCTCGAGCAGCTGGTTCGTAGTGTCACGTACCGGCTGCGGTGCATCGCCCAACCAAGTTGCTATGTTGCGGTCGCGGGTTGCGGCGTCCATGGGGCTCCTTTACGTCAGATGCTCTGTTTGCATCTATTGTAAAGGCGCACCGGTTGCCTTTATGCCACGGCTGTATGAAGAGCGGGGTCTACGAGACGTGCTCGGGCGCTCCTGCCATGCGAGCCTGTCCATGCGCGCGAAGGCGCGGAAGCTCGACGGTTGCCACCATGACGCCGGTGAGGATGAGAGCTGCACCCAGGAAGGCGATGGGGCTCAGGACCTCGCCGACCAGGAAGAACGAGAAGACAGCGGAGCAGACCGGCTCGAGCGAGAAGGCAAAGCCGGTGGTCTCGGCGGGCACGTGGGGCTGCACGAGCGTTTGGGTGATAAAGCCGTAGGCAGAGCAGATGAGCGCGAGGGCAACGACGACCACGATCTCGCTGGGCGTACTGGGAAGTGTGAAACCGCCAAAGACGCATGCGGCAATGCCCGAGAACAGGCCGCCAAAGCCCAGCTGCCAAACGCCCAGGGACAGCGGATCGACTTCTTCGACAAACCGCTTGGCGACAATGATGTGTCCGGCGTAGACAAAGGCGGAGAGCAGCATGATGAGCGCGCCCGGGTTCAGGCTAGTGAAGTCGGCGCCCGAGAGCAGCAACATACCGCAGGTGACGATGGCGGTGCCGACGAGCACTTTGCGCTCGGGGGCGCGGCGCAGCAGGGCGGCGTTGGCAAACGGCACGATTACGACCGTCAGGCTCTGCAAAAAGCCGGCAGTGGAGGCAGAGGTGAGGCTGGAGCCCAGGCACATGCAGGTGAGCTCGGTTGCCATGATGGCGCCGATGATAGCGGCGCGAACCATAAGGTCGCGGTTGATGCGGAACGCGCGTTTGTGGAAGAGCAGCAGGCAGGCCACAAAGGCGATGATGCAGCGTAGCGCGACGATGCTCGTGGCGTTCATGCTGTCCATGCCGATCTTCATGAGGGGATACGAAAAGCCCCATGCGACGGGAACGGAAAATGAGAGCGCGATTGCTTTTTTGCGATCCATGGGACTCCTTTTGTTACGGAACGGTTTCGTAACAAGGATTCTGCTCCCAGATGTGGATGTAGTAAAGCGAATGTATCTTCAGTATGATTAAGAAATACTAATGTTGGCAGAAAAAGCCCTGGCAAAACGTTTTATAGCTACATCGATGTGGAGGCACGATGGCATCGCGGTATCAGATTGTTTGTATGGTAGTCGATCGCGGCAGCCTTAAGGGCGCGGCCGATGAGCTGGGCTATACACAAAGTGCGGTGAGCCAGGCCGTCAAGGCACTCGAGCGCGAGCTGGGCACTACGATTATCGAGCGCGGCAAGCAGGGCGTGTCGCTTACGCGCGACGGCAAGCAGTACCTGCCGTATCTGCGACAGATCGTAACTGCCGAGGCCGAGCTTGAGGGCAAACGTCAGGAGTTGCTGGGGCTCTCCTCGACGGATATTCGTATCGCGACGTTTACCAACGTGAGCCGCACCGTATTGCCGCGCGTGATTCGCGACTTTGGTGCGCTGCACCCGGGCGTACGCTTTACCCTCAAGCAGGGCGATTACACGCGCAACGCTTAATGGGTGCACGATGGCGTGGTTGACTTTTGCTTTACGGCGCGCGGATTTACCGCTGGGCTCGAGAAGCGTGTGGTCTATCACGACGAGTTGGTAGCATTGTTGCCGGCCGCGCATCCGCTGACGGCAAAGGAAAAGGTGACACTCGCCGACCTAGCGTCCGAGCCGTTTGTGCTGCTGGATGAGGGCGAACAGAGCCTGGTGCTCGATGCATTCGCGGCGTATGGCCTGTCGCCGCACGTGACGAGTGAGGTGACCGACGACTACACCATCATGGCGATGGTGGAGGAGGGCCTGGGCGTGAGCATGCTCTACCGTCGTACTGTAGAGGGCATGCAAGCCGATATTCGTGTGCGGCCCATCGTGCATGCTCCCTCACGCGATGTGGTGGCTGCCTGGCGCAGCTGGGACACCATGCCCATCGCCACGAGGCGCTTTATCGACTATATGAGCTCGCATATTGTCAATTAATGACTGGCGTGGCGTTGAGTGCTGTGTTTAGCGGGCTGTCGCTTTGGCTTGGGTGACACGATAGGTGCGTGCCGGGTGGCAGAGTAGCACCGCCACGACCATAAAGAACGCCGTGGTGCCCAGGCTGATGGGGTAGACCATCATGATGTTCGCAAAGGTGCGAAAGTGCGGGAACACGCAGAACACCCAATAGAAGCGGATGCCGCAGACGCAGATCATGGTGATGAGGGCGGGCGTGAGCGAGATGCCAAAGCCGCGCAGGTAGCCTGACATGTTTTCGTAGAACATGCTAAAGGCGTACGCCGGGAAGATCGAACACACGCGGATATAGCCGATCGAGACGATGTTGGGATCGCTGTTAAAGAGCGACAAGATCTCGCGTCCTAGGCCGACAATAACGATGATCGTGGTGAGTGCAACGATACCGCCTTCGACCAGGCAGACCTTGAGCGTCTTGGTGCAGCGGTCGATCTGGCGGGCGCCGTGATTTTGTCCTACAAAGGTGGTGCAAGCCTGGCTAAAGCTGTTGAGCAGGTTGTAGCACACGTACTCCAGGCTCATGGCGGCGCTCGATGCCGCCATGACTTCGGTGCCCAGGCTGTTGATGGCAGACTGGATGATGATGTTGGCGACGGCAAAGACGGCGCTTTGGATGCCGGCGGGCAGGCCGATCTTGACGATGCGCTTGAGGGCGACGGGGTCGATAGCCAGGTCGCGTAGGGTGACGCGGACGACGGAGTCGGTCTTGAGCAGGCGGATAAAGAGCGTAGCGGCGCTGACGGTGTAGGCGATGGCGGTGGCGATGGCGACGCCCGCGACGCCCCAGTGGAGTACGGGGACAAAGATGAGGTCCAGGCCAATGTTGAGGACGGTGGACACGGCAAGCGCCTGCAGCGGCATGCGGGTGATGCCGACGGAGCGGAAGATCGCGGCCTCAAAGTTGTAGAGCAAGATTGAGGGCAGGCTGAGCAAAAAAACGCGCAGGTAGAGCGAAGCGAGTGGCATGGTTTCGGAGGGAACGTTGAGGGCGGCGAGCATGGGCTCGGCAAAGATCTCGCCCAGCGCGATGACGACAAAGCCCACGAGCGCCATTAAAATCGAGGTATGGACGGCGCGTTTGACCATGTTTTGGTCGTTGCGGCCGATAGCGTTGGCGATGACCACGTTGGAGCCAAGCGACATGCCAATAAACAGGTTGAGCATAAGACTGGTAAGCGGAACATTGGAGCCGACCGCCGCCATGGCGAGGGTTCCCTGGTCGCCCGAGAAGTTACCGATAATGACCGTGGCGATGAGGTTCGACAGCTGCTCCAAGATGCTCGTGGCGGCCACGGGGAAGGCGAACAGGGGGATATTGCGCCACAGCGAGCCGGTGGTCATGTCAATGTGCTTAGATACGGTGTCAGCCATATGCTCTCAATCTCTAATATGCTCTTTCGTGCTTATTTGCGCAGATGATGATACTCCTAATGCAACCAGTCGGCACGTAGGGACGTTCCTTTTAATATGAGCAGGACATTGTCAAGAGGCAAAATCGGGCCTGGCCCCAACGATATGGGGTCAGGCCCTCTCCCTATATCAGCCCGTCCGCGGCGACCTCGGCGTGTCTTACCGACGCTCGTCTTTGCAGTTTAATATCCGCCCGCGGCGATCTCTCGCTGGGCAATCCGTTGCTACGGCTGAGGCTTCTACGTCGAACCGACAGTCTGTGCACGCGTGTGGCGCCCTGGGCGCTCGCAGAAAAGGGACCTGAGGTTCGCCTCAACGGCTTCGGATCGAACCGCTTCCGGGGTGACTGGCTTATGTGCGGGGGACCGCCCCCCTACGCCTCCTCGGCCATGAGGCCGACCGCCCATACCCAGCAGGCGAGCTCGCGCGCCGTGGCCACGTTCGCCTTGTTGCCGTGGACCCCGCGCGCGAGCAGCGCCTCCCGCCTCTCGACCAGCCTCCGCACGCCCTTGGCGGCATGCCTCCGGGCGCCCCGGTCCGGGGCCTGGCCCTTGGCGAGGTCCTTCGGCCGCCCCGAGCACGTCAGGTAGTGCCACGCGGCCTCGACCAGTGTCTTCCTCAGGTGCTTGTTGCCGGCCTTGGTGATCGCGCCCCTGCGGTCGCTCTCCCCGCTGGAGTGCTCGGAGGGCGTCAGGCCGACCCACGCCGCGAACGAGCGGGCGTTCCTGAACCTCGAGAACTCGCCGGCCTCGAACACGAGGTCGGCGGCGGACGCGGTGTCTACGCCCTTGAGGCAGCGGAGGGAGTCGACCCTCCTCCTCCATCTGGGCTTGCGGGCCTCGGCCTCGACGAGCCCCTCGAGCCTCGCCTTCTCCTCCGCCGCCCGCCTGACCGCGTCGACGTAGTAGGCGAGCACGTCGTTGTCGGCCCTCTCCGCGAACCTTATCGACTCGATCCAGGACCAGTGCGCCCGGGTCCAGTTGCCCTTCCTGCGGCCGGTGGGCGTCCTCTCGTCGAAGACGAGCCCGTGCCTGAGCAGGAACTTGGAGAGCCGCTGCTTCGAGCGCGAGAGGTCGTCCCTCGCGTCCTCGAGCGCCCTGGTCAGGTCGCGGGCGGCCTCGCACTCGTCGTCGGGGACCCACACCTCGACCACGTTGCCGACCGACAGCATGCGGGCGAGGAACTCGGCGTCGTTGCGGTCGTTCTTCCTGCGCCTGTCCGCGCTGGGCTTGATCATCTTCGAGACGGCGCCGACCACGCAGTCGACCCCGAGGCCGGAGAGCCTCTTCTGCAGGTCGAACCCCGTGACCCCGGATTCGTACACGCACCTGGCCCTGGGGTCCACGGAACGGACCCACTCCGCGACGGCGCCGGCGTCGTAGCCGAAGGTCGCGGCACGTACCTCCCCGGTCATGACGTCGAGGGAGACGGCCTTTATCGAGCGGGCGTGGACGTCGAGGCCGACGAAGGTGGTAGTATCGAGCATGGGAGCCCCTTCCATGAATGCGGCGTGGCCGCCACGGTTGGATTAGACACTCACCATTGTCGGCCTAATCCGCGGTCTTTCATGCAGCAGGGGCTCTCAATGTTTTTATGTCCTGCTCATATCGTCTCTGCCGGCAGCTGGGGACACTCCTTATCTCTTCTAACTAGTCATTCAAGAACGTCCATTACAGTCGAAATTGTCAGCCCGGGACCGTCTCGGGCTACGATTGAGGCGCGCCCAGAACGGGCCGCCGACCGGGCGCCCGCGCACGGCCGAACGTCCCTGCCCCCGAGAGGGCCAGTTGGGTGCTGCCGGCGCGGGACGCGCCGCCCCCGACGGCTGATAGGAAAGTGCCGGGCAGGTGCCGCGGCTGGTAATGTGAGTGCCGAGGGGAAGGCCATCCGGTCGAACGACTACCGGAAGGATACCACCGTGAAAGCGCCATCCACCAGACCCGCGGCCGTGCTCGGCCTGGACGTCGGCAAGTCATCGCACTGGGCCTGCCTGATCGACCGCGACGGGGAGGTGCTGGCCAGCGCCCCCGTCCGCAACAGGGAGGCCGAGCTCGACGCGCTGTTCGCCTCCGCGCCCGCCGGCACGCTCGTCGTCGTCGACCAGTTCCGCAACATAGGGTCCCTCGCCGTGAGGCGGGCCCGCGCCGCGGGGCTCGGGGTCGCCTACCTGCCCGGGCTCGCCGCCAGCCGCGCCGCCGGCCTGTTCGCCGGCGAGGCCAAGACCGACGAGCGCGACGCCGCGGTGATCGCGCGGACCGCCCTGGGCGTGCCGGACTCCCTGTCGGGGGTCCCGGGCCGCGGCGAGGCCCTCGAGGCCGCCCGCGCCCTCTCGTCGCAGCGCGACCACGTCGTCGCCTGCGCGACCAGGGACAAGAACCGCCTGCGCGCGGTGCTGCTCGAGTCCTGCCCGGCCCTCGAGGCCGCGGTCGACCTGTCGGACCGGCGGTGGCTGGAGCTGCTCGCCGGGTTCGGCGGGGCGTGGGGGATCGCCCGCTCCGGGGCCGGGGGCCCGCGGGCCGAGGCCGCCGGGGAGGCCGCGGCCGCCTCCACCGCGCCCCCGCCGGCGCTCGTCGAGGCCGAGAACAGGCAGGTCAGGTTCCTGGCCGCCCGGATATCGGAGGCCCTCGACGAGGCCGGGGCCCTCGAGGCCGAGACGGCGGCGCTGCTCGAGGGCGACGAGACCTACGCGTGCCTGCTCACCGTGCCCGGCATCGGCCCGAGGACCGCGGCGCAGCTCGCGGTGTCGGTCGATATCGGGAGGTTCCCGGACCACGACCACCTGGCCTCGTACTGCGGCATAGCCCCGAGGGTGAGGAGCTCCGGCACGTCGGTGAGGTCGGTCAGGGCGTCCAGGCGCGGCGACGCGAGGCTCAAGTCCCTGCTGATCTTCTCGTGCAACAGCCTGGTGAGGTCCTCGGGGCGCTACGGCGAGTACTACCGGGCCTGCAGGGCGCGGGGCATGGGGCACGGGCGGGCGCTCAAGGCCGTCGCGAGGAAGCGGCTCAGGGCGATATACGCCGTGATGCGCGACCGGGTGCCCTACCGGGAGTAGCCCCGACGGTTGACAAAACTATAGGAACACCCAACGACTAAGTTAGGCGATGTGGAGGGGGTTGGCGGCGTCGACGGCATCGGGGGCATCGGATAGGCCGTCGGGGGCAGCGTCTGTCGGGTCCTCGTCGGGGGTCTCGATCTGCTTGATCATGACCTCCTGGCCCTGCA
>DBFANS010000024.1:0-51745 GCA_048233475.1 Collinsella aerofaciens
TGAAAATATTTTTTGGGCCTTCGGGGTGGGTCTCCGGGGTCGGCTGGCGCGGGTTATGTTTGCTGCTCTACAGTCCTGCGCAAGACGGAAAGCACATTAAGTGCTTTCCTTTGCGTGCGGAACTCGCGACAAACTTAACCCGCGCCAGCCGGCCCCGGAGACCCTCCCTGCCGTCACATTGTTCGAAAACTTTGTTGCTCGCCGCTTCGCGGCTCGGGACCCCCGTTCTCCTCGGCGGGGTTGGTCTGATGGATCTTGTTGAACTACCGCCTTTGGCCCAAATGGAAGCGGGGATGCGTTGTGCATCCCCGTTTTTGTTGCGGTTACTCCAAGTCAATAAATTTGGTGCTCAGGATCTTGCCGTCCTTGACGAGCATTCTGGCCATGGTGGGGCCTCGGGTGCCTCTGGGGTAGCTGGCGCTGCCCGGGTTGAGGACTAAACAACGGCCCACTTGGGCTTCTTTGGTTACGTGGGTGTGACCGTTGATGGCTACGTCTACGGATCCCACCGGAAGGTCTTCGCGGTAGTGGGCTACGGCAAATTTGAGGCCTTCGTAGGTGAAGAGGGCCAGACGGTCTACATCCGGGCCGTAGTCGCGGTAGTAGTCGTTGTTTCCTAGGACCGCTCGCACGGGGGCGATGGTGCATAGATGCTCGTAATCCATCTCTGAGGCGAGGTCTCCGGCGTGGATGATCAAATCTGCGCCCTTGAGCTCGTCCAGAAGCGCGGGCGAAAGATAGCCGTGGGTGTCCGAGATGATGTCGATGCGCTTGGCGCTTGCACTGTTCATGGGATCCCTTCTGCAAAACCGATTCGACGTATATACAAAAAGCCCCACGGCTCCGCAGACAATTGGTCTACAGGGCTGCGGGGCCAGTGTGCTAGAGGCTCAGGGCCTTCTTGAGCGGTACGACGCGGCGGCGCGAAACCGGCACGCGTTCGTCGACGCCCGTAATACCCAGTTGGATAGCGCCCGAGGGCACCGTCTCGACATCCGTGACGCACGCCAAGTTGACGATATAGCGACGATGAACGCGAAAGAAGCCAAAGTCGCAAAGCTTGGCCTCGAACTGCGCCAACGAAGTCGTCGATAGAAAACGATCATCGACGGTATAGATACAGGAGTAATCGTCCTTGGCCATGATGAAGCGAATGTCATCCACGGGGATGAGGACCTTACGGCCGCCCTTTTCCACCGGAATGCGCTCGATGGTGGCTTTGCTGTCCGTGACGGGCTTGGCGTGCTGCATGACCTTCTCGATCGCGCGATCCAGGCGTGCCTCCTCAACCGGCTTCATTAGGTAATCGACGGCATCTACGTCGAACGCCTCGACGGCATGATCGCTATACGCGGTCACAAATACAATCGCCGGCGGATTCTTAAGCTTATGCAGCGCCTCGGCAAGCTGCAGACCAGAAGCGCCGGGCATCGAGATATCGAGAAAGACGACATCGACGCGGCTTTCCATCAGCATCTCAATGGCGGAGCGGACGCTCGACGCCTCAGTGATCGTGCCGATCTTGCCCGTCTGCTCGAGCAAGAAGCGAAGTTCCGAACGGGCCGGGGCCTCATCATCCACAATCATCGCACGCAGCATAGGGATTAAACCTTTCGTCAACAAACTACGCTGGGCATCCGCCGCTCGGCGTTGAGCCCATAGCCTTTTATTTTACTCTTGAATGTCAAAGATGCTCTCTGACAAATCAAGATGCAGGAGCACTTTGGTGCCCTTGCCCGGCGCCGATTCGACGCGCGTATAAGAGTGCGGTCCATAAAAGCGATGGATGCGCTCAGAAATATTGTGCATGGCCACGCCGGCGCCGCCGCCTTGCGGGGAACTGGCATCGGGGCGGGCGGAGCGCTCATCAAACAGCCTGGCGGCGGTGCCCTCGTCCATGCCCACGCCGTTGTCGGCCACGGCAATCAGGATTGCGTCGTCGCCGTCTTGATGGACGGTCACATCGATCTGCAGGGCATCGCCATCGCCCATGCCATGCCGCACGGCGTTCTCGACAATGGGCTGGATTACAAAGGCCGGGACCAACGTGTCCTCGACATCCTCGGAGACATCGAAGGTCGCCAGTACGCGGTCCTCGCCAAAGCGCGCCTTCTCAAACGTCAGGTAGCGCTTGGTCTGGGCAACCTCGCGCGAGACCGGGATAAGCGACCCCGAGTTGTCGAGCGTGGCGCGATAAAACGAGGAAAACTCACGCAGCAGCTCGCGGGCACGCAGCGGGTCGGTACGCGTAAACGACGCGATGGTGTTGAGCGTGTTGAACAGAAAGTGCGGGTTGATCTGCGCCTGCAGAGCACGCACCTCGGCACGGGCCGTCAGTTCCTTTTGCACCTCGAGCTCGTGGATGGCGAGCTGCGTGGACAGGATCTCGGCAAAACCCGAGGCGAGCGCATACTGGGTACGGTCGACGGCACGCGGGGTCTTGTAGTAGAACTTGAGCGTGCCGACGGTGCGGTCGCCCACCTTGATGGGCGCGATGATACCGGCGGGAACATGGTTGTGCGAGCCATCCGAACCCACCACGTCCACCACGCGGTTGAACGACTGCACGATGCCGTGCTCAATGACGTAGCGCGTGGCAAGCGTATGGATGGGCGAATCGGGCAGCAGCTTTTCCTCGAACTCGCCCGCGCAGGCCAGCACGTTGCTCTCATCGGTGATGGCAACGGTCATGGCACGTGTCTCGGGCAGAATACGCCGGCACACCAAAAGCGCCGATTCCTGCGTCAGGCCGCCCTTAATGTCCTCGAGCATGGCCGAGGCAACCGAGAGCGTCTCCTCGGTGTACTGGGAGCGCACCGAATCGGGATTGAGCGTCAAATAGATAAAGATGCACAGGAAGATGCACAGCAGCGCACAGGCGATCACCGTGGCAATCGGCTCAATGCCAGTCGCCAGGGCAAAGATAAAGTACACCAACACGCAAACGGCGCAGACAACGGCGATGATGCGAAAGATTGAAATTGAATTATCGCGCTGGGCGCGGCGGTCGATCATTCAGCCCCCTCCAGGATGCTAATCAGTTGTGCGTCGCGCCAAAGTTCGTCCATGATCTTGGGCCAGAAACTCTGAAAACGCAGGTAGCTTGCGGCGTTTTGGCGGGCATAGGTCTTGGCCTCGTCAATACCATGACGCCAGATGCGCAGATACCCCTCGTGCTCGCGGGTAAACATGCTGCGAACCATGGCGGTCTTGCGCACGCGGTCGTCGAGCTCGCGCGAGATCCACGGACCCGGATAGGGCATGAGTGATGCGGCCGTAACCGGAATGAGCTCCTTTTGGTGCGCAGCGAACGTCAGCTTGGCCCGCTCGTAGTACCAACGGTACACGTCCTGCATAAAGCGCGGTGAGCGCTTCTCGGACTCGGGCGGCAGGTGGCGTACGGTCCACTCGTTGTCGAACCACACGTCGTAGCCAAACATGCGCATGTTAAAGAGATAGTCCAGATCCTCGCCGCGGGTGATAAACGGGTCGAAGGCCACGCGCGTAAAGGCGCGGGCGTGCAGGGCCATCAGGCCGCCGCACACGTAATTGGAACGCGAGATGCGGGTGCCCGAGAGCGCCTTTTTCATCCAGCGATTGAACTCGATACGCTTGGTCCACCAGCGATGGCAAATGCCCACTTTGTCCGTGGGAGCCAGCGGCGACCCGTCGCGATCGTAAAAGTATCCGCTCTTGACTAAAATCGGCAGGCCCTGACGCGTCTGTTGACCCAGTGCATAGGTCGCACGCTTCATAAAGTCGGCATCGATGACGGTCTCGTCGTCATCCAAAAACACAACCGCGTCGTGCCCCAGCACCGCCGCGCAGGCAAGACCCATGTTGCGGATGGCGCCGTAGCCGCGCAGGCTCACGCACTCGCCCGAACCTTTGGGCGCAATCTGTGCCACGCGGTCGGCAACACGCGAAGCCTGAGTATTGGTAACGATGGTGACCTTAAGCGTGGGATGCGCATTAACGATTTCGTGCACGCGATGGGATACGTCGGCCGTGGCAGAAACCGGACAGACCACCAAGAGAATGATGCGCGGAATGTCGCGCACCTGTTCGAGCGAAGTCAGGCAGCGATCGAGTTCCGGGTTGGCGGCATTGAGCGACGTCGAGTGATCGTAGGTGCCGGGAGCGTTTGCTTGGGTATCATCGCCCGCCCAATATGTTGGGATCACAACCGTGGCGTTCATACCTTTACCCTCCTTGCAACACAAAAACGGGGCGCCGCCAAACACAGGCGACGCCCCGCGACCTAGCTGATTCCATCATACCCACTTGGGCTAAACATTGTTCGGAAGTCAGAATGATTTATGCGGCTACTTCCAAAAGAGTGCTGCGGATAGGCACAATTGCCGTACTGGGCCCAGTTGCCTTACGCCGCCGTCTGAGCCATGCGGGACAGACGGACCAGCAGCACAAAGCCAAGCACCAGCAGCACGCCGATGGAAAGGACACCCAGCGACGGGTTGCCGGTCAGCGAGGTGACGACCGACACCAGGAAGGTGCCCATCACGCTTGCGTAGCGGCCAAAGATATCAAAGAAGCCATAGTACTCGTTGGACTTTTCTTTGGGGATGATGCGGCCAAAATAGCTGCGGCTGAGCGCCTGCACGCCACCTTGGAACAAGCCGACCAAAATGGCGAGCACCCAAAACTCAAAGGCAGTCTTTAAGAAAAACGCGGCAAAGAGCACGATGCCCATGTAGGCGGCGACGGCCACCATGATCATGTTGAGCGTGCCCACGCGACCGGCGAGCTTGCCGTAGATGATGGCGGACGGGAAAGCGACGAACTGCGTAACGAGCAGCGCCAGCACCAGCTGGGTCGAATCGATGCCCAAAGCCGAGCCGTAGCTGGTTGCCATGGAGATGACCGTATGGACGCCATCGATGTAGAAGAAGAACGCGATCATGTAGACCAGCACGGGCTTGTTGTGGGCGATCTCGCGCATGGTGTGTCCGACCTCGGAGAACACGCCGCCCACGATGTGGCCGATGGTGTCCTGGGGACCGCGCTCGCGACCGTACTTTTGCTTATAGGTGCGAATGAGTGGCAAGGTAAAGATGAGCCACCAGGCACCGGTGATGACAAACGACAGACGCGTTGCCAGCATGGTGGGGACGCCAAGAGCGGGGCCACCCATGATAAGCGCCAGGCAGATGATGAACGGCACGGTAGAACCGATGTAGCCCCAGGCATAGCCCGAGCTGGACACGGCGTCCATGCGCTCGTCGGTGGTAATGTCGGGCAGCATGGCGTCGTAGAACGTCATAGAAGAGTTAAGGCCGATAGTGCACAGCACGTACACGGTCAAAAATGCCATGGCGGACATGGGGATAGCCTGCGCCAGGCAAAGAATCAGGCCCGTGAGGAAGAAGCCCAAGAAGAACTTGATCTTGTTGCCGGCGTAATCGGCAAGCGCGCCCAGAATGGGCATGAGCATGGCAATGACCAGCGAGGCGATCGTCTGCGCGTTGCCCCAAGCGACCACCAGGTCTGCCGAAGAAGCACCGGTATTGATTGCATTGAAGTAGATGGGCACCACCGAGGTATTGAGCAGCACGAGGGCCGAGTTGCCCACATCGTACATAACCCAGTTACGCTCGAGCTTGGTGTATTTCATGGACAGGGCCCCTTCGTATTCGCCCGATATGCAGTTAGTTCATCGTACCCCAATTGTCCAGAAGCGCCGGTAAGGATTCGGCAAAGGGACAGGAGCGGTCATACGGACACGCAGGGCGAAACGCCATCCCATCAACGCAGTTGCGGTGAAATAGTTCACGCTTAGCCCTCCGGGGGCTTCATTCAGGAACTATTCCACCGCAACTTATTGGAGAGTATGGGCGAGGCAGCTTGCTACTCCTCGCGGTCGAACTCTTCGTCGGCGCCGAGCACGCGACCGCTGTAATTGACGTGGTTGGTCACGGCTTCCATATCGCCGGTCTCGATAAAGCGGGCGACGGTGAGCTCGTAATCGAGCAGTGCGCGGTCAAAGACCTCGGGGAAGCTCTCGGTCGAGATTTCATCGGTAAAGGGGCTTTTCCATGCCAAGTGGCCCAGGTTGCCGGTACGCTCGGGCAGCTCGGTCGTCACGCGGTGCGCAAGGCCGTCGAGCAGCGAATAATCGTGCACCAAGCCCTCGAGCAGGGCAATCGCGCGCGTCTTGGCCGAACCGGCCGGCTCGATAGTGCGGTAGAGCAGCTGCATGTCGGCTACGGCGCCGCCGTACTCCCCCACCGGGATATCGATGCCGTACACGCGTCCGGCAACATAGCTCATCAGCACGCCGGCAACGCGATTGATGCGGTCGGTAGTGACGATCTCGCCCGCCGGCGGATAATCCTCGACCGTTGCCCCATCGCGCTTGAGCTGCAGCATCAGCACGTCCAGGTCGCTTTCGAGCACGGCATGAACTTGACTGCCCGAAGCCTCGAGCTCGGGATCGGACTCGACAATGCCAAACTGCTGCTCGTAGACAAAGGGATGGGCATTGCGATCGAGCACATAGTGCGACAGCAGGCCCAGCGCAAAGGCGCGGCCCAGATTGGCATCGCGCGGCTGTAGGTGCGACACGCCGTCGCGCAGGCACGAGAACTGGCGCGACATGCGCGAGCGGTGCATGACCTGAGCAAGCGACATACAGTCGGAGATGCGCGGCGTGAGCATGTGGAAGAAAAACGGGTCGGGACCCTGGTTGCCCAGGATAAAGGCGATGCGCTCCTCGTCGGACGTAATAACGCCCTGCGGAAGACGGTCGATGCTTTCCTCGCCAAACAGATGATGCGTAATGAGCGCGGGCATAATAATCCTTTCGATTTCATTCGATGCAACCCATTATGCCCACCGCACAGTCATGCCAAACCTGTAACGGCAAACGATGGCACACCGACCCTTACGCAAGCCCCAAGTGCGATTTGACCTCGGCAGCGCGACGGCGGGACACGGGCACCGTCGAGGTTACGCGATCGAGCCTGAGCTCCATCAGGCCCGTGGAGCCGATCTCGACATTATGTACGTCTTCCAAATTAACCAGATAGCTGCGGTGGACGCGGATAAAGCCCTCGGAGGCCAGGCGACGCTCGAGCGAGGAAATCGACTCATTGATCAGGTACGTCCCCTCGGCGCAGACGGCGTTGCAAAAATCGGCGCGCGCCTCAAAGTAGCAGACATCCGCCACGGGAATGAACACCTTTTTGCCCCCGCGATCCACCGTCAGGCGCAAAGGCTGGCGCGGAGCATGGACGACACGGCGAGCGCCCAGGGCAGTCTCGATCTTGTCGAGCGCCTTTGACAAGCGGGCATCCTCGACCGGCTTGACGATGTAATCGACAGCATCGAGGTTATAGGCATCGGCCGCATACTCGGCAAATGCCGTCACAAACACCACGACCGGCGGCGTCTTTAGGTTCTGCAACGTCTCGGCAAGCTCAATTCCCGAGCGACCGGGCATGGTAATGTCTAAAAACAGCACGTCGGGCTTGTTCGACAGAATCGACTCCACGGCTTCGGTGACATTGCCCGCCTCGGCAATCTGACCCACACGCGTATCCTTTTCCAACAGATAGCGTAGCTCAGCCCTAATGGGAGGCTCGTCATCAACCACCAGGATGTTCCAGCCTTCGGACATATGCGCTTCCCCTCTTTTCTCTCTCAATCCAACCGCGTGCTACACCGTTAACGGCGCCGGCTCATGCGGCTCGCCGTTCAACTCAACGATGACCTGCGTTCCCACGCCCTCCTGGGACTTCACGCGCATGCCAGAATCTTCTCCGTAAAAGAAATGGATGCGCTGAAGCACGTTGAAGAGCGCCAGGCCGCAACCTCGCTTGACGGAGCCGTCGGCGGTAATGCTCTCGGGCTCCTCTCGGCGATGCTGCTCAAACAGATGCGCGCAGACTTCTTCGCTCATCCCGATGCCGTCATCTTCGACGATGATCTCCAAGCCGTCATCGGTCTCAAAAGCCCTAACACGAATAGAAAGCGGCTCGATCTCGCGCTGCGCATGCTTGATGCAGTTTTCGAGCAGCGGCTGCAAGATAAACGGCGGTACCAGGCTGTCGCGCACCTCAAAGTCGATGTCGACCGAAACGCGCAGACGGCCGTCGCCATACCGGGCCTGCATAAGATTGATATAACGAGTGCCCTGTTCCACCTCGTGCTCGAGCGTGGTGAGCGTATCGGAGTCAGAAAGCGTCTGACGATAGTAATTGGAAAAGTCGATCAGCAGCGATCGCGCCTTGTCGGGCTCGGTTCGAACGAGCGACACGATCGTGCTAATGGTATTGAATAGAAAATGTGGGTCGACCTGCGACTGCAGGGCGCGAAGCTCAACGCGAGCCGTGAGCTCGTCTTGGCGCTCGAGCTCAAAGCTCGCGAGCTGCGTGGAGATGAGATCGGCAAAGCCCGAGGCAAGGGCCGTCTGGCGCATATCGATGCTGCTCAGGCGGGGGTAGTACAGCTCGAGCGTACCCACGCAATGCCCGCGCACGGTAAGCGGCGCGACAATGCCGGCGCGCAGGCGGGGAAAATAGCCGCCCGTCTCATGGGAGGTGTCACGCGAAAACACGCTTTGCTCGCCCGTCTCAATCACACTGAGCGTGGTCTTGAGCACGACCGGGGTGCCGGCCGGGCACTTTGCCGAGTCCTCGCCCCAGCTTGCCAACACCTGTTTGCCATCGGTAAAGCAGATGGCAGAGGCGATGGTCTCGGACAGGATGATTTTAGAGGCACCCAGGGCCGCTTCGGGCGTAAGGCCGCGCGACGTGTAGGCGAATATTTTTGATGCGATGGCGAGCGTACGGTCGGTTGCGCTCGATGTGAGGTCGTCGGGGACCACAAAGACATACGAGAAAAAGAAGCACAGCATGACCAGGCCGGCAATAACGACAACGCCCGGAACGGGATTGGGATTATCGGTTAAATCCCAGATAAGCAGCAGGATAAGCGCCGGAACGACAACACCGAGCAGGATGGCCTGGACCACGTGCTGTGCCGTGCGAAAGACCTTGGTAGAGTTGTAGCTCTTGCCCAGAATCAGCCTGTTTAAATCCACCGTCATCCCCTTTTGTCCGTAGCACCCATAGCAATAAAGAGGGCCGCAAGCGACCCTCTCCATTGCATTATGCAATCAAAAACTGTGTTTTACATCCAGCCATCGACAAACGGTATCTTAGGCGCTGTATTTGTTGGCCTCGCCAAAGGTGCCAGCCTCGACGATCCAGCCGTCCTTCATGATGACGTCCATGTTGTCGGTGTTGAGCACGTGGATATCGGCAGCGACGTCACCGTTGACGACCAGCAGGTCGGCGCACTTGCCGGCCTCGATGGAACCGGTCTCGTCCTCGATGTGGCACATCTTGGCACCGTTGAGGGTGGCGCAGGTGATGGTCTCGACCGGGGTGAAGCCGATCTTGTCGACGAACTCGTACATCTCCTCGATGGAGCAGGTGCCGTACGGGGTGACGAAGGAGAAGGAGTCGGAGCCGATCGTCATGACGACGCCGCGCTTCTTGGCCTCGCGCAGGCAGTCGTAGTTGCGCTGCAGCTCCTTCTCGACCAGGGTGCCCTCGTACTTGTCGTGCAGCTCGGGGACGTAGACGGGCGGATAGGTGGCGTACCAGGTGGGCAGGAAGGCGATCGTCGGGGTGAAGAAGGTGCCCTGCTCGGCCATGAGGTCCATGGTGCGCTCATCGATATCGAAACCGTGAATCAGCTGCTCGCAGCCAAAGCGAACGGAATCGTAGGCAGCGGCGTGGTTGTTGTAGCAGTGGCTCCACACGGGGATGCCGACCATCTTTGCCTCGTCGACCACGGCCTGGATCTCCTCGGAGCAGTAGTGCTGGTCGCGACCGGAGTCCCAGCGCCAGATGCCGCCACCGGTAGCCCAGATCTTGATGGCATCGGGGTTCTCGCGCAGGCGACGACGGACGGCCTTGCGCAGATCCCAAGGACCGTCGACCTGGTCGCCCCAGGGATGGGATTCCTTGTTGAGCTCCTGGGTGCAGTGGTGGGAGTCACCGTGGCCGGCAACGCGGCAGAAGCCGAGGCCGGTGGCCAGAACGCGCGGGCCCTTAAAGACGCCCTTGTCGATGCAGTCACGGATCTGGATACCAAAGCGGCCGATCTCGCAGACGGTGGTGAGGCCGTGGGTGAGGCAGTCGTAGGCCTGCTTGACGGCGACGGCCTGCTTCTCGAGGAGCGGCTGCATGACCCAATCGGTGTCATCGTCGGTCAGGTTGCCCGAGAAGTGCAGGTGGGTGTCGATCAGGCCGGGAAGGACGGTCTTGCCGGCGGCATCGATAACCTCAACGCCCTCGGGAAGGTCCTGCATAGTGCCGGCGTACTCGATCTTGCCGTTGTCGTCGACGAGAACGAGGGAGTTCTCGACCGGCTCGGCACCGGTACCGTCGATGAGCTTGCCGCCAACGATTGCATACTTAGTGGACATGGTTCCTCCTTATGGATCCATATATGTGGGCGAGGCCGTGTTGGGTCGCGGCCTCACAAAGCTACCCAGGTGATGCCGGGTTCGGTGCGCGGAAGAGAGGGCCCCGCGTACCTGGTCCGCCCCGACTAGGCGTTACTTTTTGCGGGAATTGGTGAAAGCCATGAGGGCCAGGCCAATAGCCAACCAGCCGATCACGATGCTCCACTCCACCATGTTGAGGGAGGCGGGAGAGAACGGGATCACGAGCAGGCCGATGATGATGGCGCAGGCAGCGATAGCGAGGCCGATGCCAAACTTGCCGCCGGGCACCTCGTAGGGACGAGGCAGGTCGGGCTCGGTGAAGCGCATGCGCAGGCAGGCGAGGGCGACCATACCGCAGGAGAAGATGAAGGCGAGAGCCGACACGTTGGTCAGAGGAATGAGCATGTTCTTGCCCAGGAACGGACCGATGACGGTGATAACGCCCAGAACGACGCAGGCGAGCTTGGGAGCGCCGGACTTGGGGTCGACCTCGGCGAACTTCTCGGGCAGTTGGCCCTTGCGGCCCATGGCGAGCATGATGCGGCTCGTGGCGCCGTAGAAGGAGTTCATCGGGCCCATGGGTCCAAGCGTGGCGATGACGAGCATGGCCAGGTACAGGAGCATGTTGATACCCTTGAGGCAGGCAAGCGCGGGAACCGGGCTCTTAACAAACTCATGCCAGTCGAGGATGGTGCCGAACGAGTAGATGCAGACCATGTAGAAGCCGCCGGCGGCCAGCAGGGCCAGGGAGATAATCTTGCCGAACTTGTTCCAGTTGAGGCCCTCGGCTGCTTCCTCAGCCTGCTGAGGAATGGTGTCGAAACCGGCGTAGAAGAACGGGGTCAGAACCAGGACCGACACGATGCCGGCGAACAGGCTGGCGCCCTCGGTAGCGGCCTTGCCGCCGCCAGCGCCGGTGACCTGGGAGAACACGGGCATGGCATTGTCCGGCGAGCCGGTGAACAGCGAGACGCCCATGGCGAGCAGCATGCCGCAGAGCAGAGCCTTGGTCAGGAAGGCCTGGAGCTTGGCGGCCGAGCTGGCACCGCGGAAGTTGAGGAAGATGACGTAGACTGCGAAGCCGAGCGCGATCAGCGTCGGGAACAGGTAAACGTCGGCGCCCAGGATGGTGTAGAGCTTGACGGCGCGCAGCCACTCAAGGCCGGGCAGGCTGCCGAACATCTCGGACACTAGGGTCGAAATGGCGATGGCCTCCCACGGGCACAGGATGCCGTTGCCCAGAGCCAAAAGCCATCCGGTGATGTAGCTCAGCGTACGGCCAAAGCTACGATCGACATACTCGACGATGCCGCCCGAGATGGGGATAGCGGCCGTGAGCTCACCGAAAACAGCTCCGACGGGCACGAGGAAGATTGCACCCAAGAGGAATGCGATCATAGCGGGAACGGGACCGCCGCCCACGACCATCCAGTCGCCGACCTGCAGAACCCAACCGGTGCCGATGATGGCACCGAAACCGATGGTGAAGAAGTTCCAGAGCGAAAGCGTTTTCTTCATACCGCCGTTATCCTCGACTGCAACTTCTGCGTTCTTGTCCGCCATTGTTCCCCTCCTTTCCTTTTTGACGCCCCTTGACGTCACCCCTTGCGCGGTCTGTTTTGCCGCGCTCTTTTATTTCGTGGCTTTAAGATACGGCCTTGGCGCAGCATGGCCGCCCATGGCTCGACCGAAGGCCGAACTCGCATATGAGCGGCGCCGTTTTTGGGACGAACGGCACGGTTTGCCGTTCATTGTTGCCGCCCGTCCGACGGGCGTACGTTCATCGGACGCATATAGAGATGTTTTTGAGGCCGTGTGTTTTGCGCCTTTCGTACCGTTTACCGAGCTTTTGACGCGCAGACCCATTTGTTGCACATCTTTTTTGTAGGATAGACAGGTTATACATGAGACAAGGCGGTACGAATGGCATACGGATACAACGACGGTGATCAACGGCGACAAAGCGTTCGCCTTGCTGGCCGTACCACGCCGACGCCCGGAAGTGCCACAAGCAGCAATCCGCAACGTCCTCAAGAGCAACCCAGGCCTTCGTCTCGGCAGCAGGCAAGCAAAACACGGCAAAGTGGCCGTCCGCGCACGGGCACAAGCGCGCAGCAAGACAGCCGCTTAGGCGCGCGCACTCGACAGCATCAAGCCGAGGTTCCGCAACTGCGCCGCAACGGCGCACGTCAGCCCGGCATCCATATCAACCGCTTCTTTTCGCATCCCCAAGGTGGACGCGACGGCAAGCCCTACCGCTCGACATCGCACGTGAATGCCCCCGCCCTGCCGGCTCGTCGACTTCGCCTCGCACTGTGCTCTATCCTCACCTGTCTGGTCTTTGTGTTTATGAGCTCCTGTATGTCCCACGGCTCGGCCGGTCTCGAGCCCACCGCCGAGGACAAGCTGCTCAAGGCCCCCGTCGCGCCCGGTTATTCTTTCGCCTTTTCGACCCCGCGCCCGCAATGGCAAGCCGGCACGATGCCCCATATCTATCAGATCGACCCTGCGTGGTCGGAGCTGTCTTACGCCGGCGGCACCATCCGCCAAAATGCCTGCGGGCCTACGTGCCTCACCATGGTCTATATCTTTAAGACGGGACGCACCGATATGACCCCCGTCGATATGTGCGCGCTTTCTGAGGCGGGCAATTACGCCCCCACTGGTGCAACCGAATGGTCGTTTATGACGAGCGGCGCGTGGCAGTTGGGACTTAACGGAACGGAGCTCCATAACGATCGCGACTCGATGACTCAGGCGCTGCGTTCGGGAGCGCCCATCATCGCCGCCGTTCGGCCGGGCACCTTTACCAACGTGGGCCACTACATTGTGCTTTACGGTATTGACGACGCCGACCAGATTGGCGTCTACGACCCCAACTCGGCCAGCCGCAGCGTCCGCCGCTGGGGCGTCGTAGAAGTCCTTAACGAAGTCGAAGCCATGTGGGCCTACTACTAGTCATTGGGGACAGACTTAAATGAGTGGTCGTTGGCTGCCCGGAACTGCTGGCACGGAAAATGCATCCCGCTTTGAAGTTCGATAGCGGGATGCACTTTCCGCGCACGGCCTGTTTGGGAAACTACGTTCCACTTTCCGGCAACATTCCGGGATGCATTTTCCGGTTGAGGCCCTCAAGGGAAACCATGTCCCATGTTGGACGCTCATTCTGGGATGCGCTTTCCGCAGTTGATTGATGCGGGCTTTAAGGACTGTTCCAAGCTGCCGGCAGAAAAGGAACGTCCCCAAGTGCCGGGTTTCCGCAGTCATTGGGGACAGACTTAAATGACTAGTCGTTTAGGAACGTCCCCAATGACTACCCACAGAATGAGGGTCTCATCGGGGACTAGGTAAATAGCAAAAGCCCCCGCGGCCGAAACGGGCCGCGGGGGCAGCAGGCTTGCAAGGGTTAACTCAAGTCCTCGCCATTTGATGCAATGACCTTTTGATACCAGCAGAAGCTGTCCTTTCGGTAGCGATCGAACGTGCCTTTGCCCGTATCATCGGCATCGACATAAACAAAGCCATAGCGCTTCTTCATCTGCCCCGTCGAGGCCGATACCAGATCGATACAGCCCCACGGCGTGTATCCCATCAGGTCAACACCGTCCTCGACAATTGCATCGCGTAGCGCAAGAATATGCCTGCGCAGGTAATCAATATGATACGCATCGTGGACTTTGCCGTCTTCCAGCGCATCGAGTCCGCCCACACCGTTCTCAGCGATAAAGAGCGGAAGATGGTAACGATCGTGGTAGCCGGCAAGCGTCACGCGCAAACCCAGCGCATCGATCTGCCATTTCCAGGCAGTCTCTTTATCCTTGAGGTACGGATTGCGCAGCGTCGGGAACACGTTGCCCTCCGCCTTCTCAGCGATCACCTGGTCATCGGCGCACACCAAGCGCGAGCAATAGTACGAGAACGAGATGAAGTCGACGGTATGCTCGGCCAGACACTCCGTATCGCCCGGCTCAAAGGGCACGTAAACACCCTCTTTCTCGAGCGCACGCAGCTTCCAAGTAGGATAGGCGCCCGCAGCCATCACGTCAGTGTAGAAGTAGCGGCCGCGGTCCTCCTCATACGCAAGCCATACGTCCTCGGGCGCACAACGGTACGGATAGGTCGCACCGGCAGCGATCATGCAACCCACCTTGTTTGCGGGATCGATCTTGTGCAGGATCTCGACGGCGCGAGCGCTCGCCATAAACATATGGTGCGAGAACGCCGCGGTCACGGCTGCACGGTCACGCTCATCCTCGAGCGTGACGCCCGCGTTGAGATAGGACAGCGCCACGCTGTTGATCTCGTTGAAGGTGAGCCAATAACGCACGAGGCCCTGGTACGCACGTCCGACGGTCTCGACGTAGTGCGCATACCGCTCGATCATCTCTCGGCTTTGCCATCCACCATAGTGCTCGACCAGAGCCAACGGATAGTCGTAGTGCGACAGCGTCACGAGCGGCTCGATTCCGTGCTCGCGCAGCGCCTCGAATACCTGACGGTAAAACTCCAAGCCCTCACTGTTGGGCTCGGCCTCCATCCCTGTGGGAAAAATACGGCTCCAACAAATTGAAAGACGCAGGCACTTAAAGCCCATCTCGGCAAAGAGCTCGACGTCCTCGCGCCAATGATGGAAGAAGTCGTTGCCCCAACGGCATGGATACAGCCTGTCCGGATCATCCACGGGCTTTTGCCTGCCAACCATCACATCCCAGCGGTCGGGACCCTGTGGAATCAGGTCGGAGTGCGACATACCGCGGCCGCCCTCGTTCCAGCCCCCTTCGGCCTGGTTGGCAGCGAGCGCGCCGCCCCACAAAAAGCCCTCGGGCATACCGGCAGCAGACGTTCTGTCAAAGTAACCCATGCTACTCAGTATCCTTGGCAGAAGCTGCCGCGGCGTTCTCCTGCTCCTGTGCCAGGAGCTGGTTGTCGTACACCTTAAAGAACGGGTACCAGACCACAGCCATGACCACGATCAAAACGATCGTAAATACCCAGATGCGCGGGTCGAGGCACTGGATAAAGCCCTGAACGAAGATGGGGAACGTGCCGCTCACCAAGATGTAGAAGTTAGAGACAAGACCCAGTGAGATTGCACCCCAATACAGCAGGGCCGAAATCATACCGCCCAGCACAAACGGAATCATGAGGATCGGGTTGAAGATGATGGGTGCGCCAAAGATCGCGGGCTCGGAGATACGGAAGAAGCTCGGCACGATCGATGCCTTGCCAAATGCCTTAAGCTGCTGCGACTTTGCCCTAAACGCGCAGAGCGCCACAAAAGAGAACGTATTGCCCGTGCCGCCGATGAGGTTGATGACCATCGACATGAGTACCGGGTGGAACTCAAGCGGCTGCCCAGCAGCGTAGAGCGAGGCGTTGGCAGCAAAGGCGGCAAGCGTGACCGGGGCGGTGATGGGCATCACGATCATGTTGCCGTGGACGCCAAAGCACCAAAACAGCAGCGTCATGAAGCAGATAAGCAGTGCGCCGGGCACAGAGTCAACTGCGACGGAAAGCGGGGCAGCGAGCAGCTTCTCGATAACCGAGGGGATGGACAGCGTGGGATCGATCATCTGGATCAGCAGGTTGCCACCAAAGAAGATGAGGATGTTGGCGAGCATAGGCACGATGGCGCCAAAGGTTTCGGACAAAAACGGCGGCACGCCATCGGGCATCTTGATGGTGATGCCCTTGGTCTGGCAGAAGTGCGCGACCTCGACGGAGACCAGGGCAACGATGATGGCGGTAAACAGGCCCTGCGCACCCAGATAGGTGCAGGGGACCGCCTGGAGCACGGACTCATCAGCAAGCTGGTAGTAGGACGACGGCGCCGCGGCGATCAGGAACATCACCAGCGAGGTCATACCGGCGTTAAGCTTGGGCATCTTGTAGGTGCCCGCCAGGTTATAGGCGATTGCGAACGTCACGATCACCGACAGTATGCCCATCGTCATGTTGAACGGGATGAGCAGCGTGAGCTTATTGGCCGTGGCAAAATCGAGCCAAGGGCCAAAGACGGACCAGAACCCGCCCCGCGCCACCAGGTCGGCCGTGACCGGCGGGTTGGCGATGATCATAAAGACGGCAGAGACCAAGATGAAGCTGATCGCGCTCATAAAGCCCTTTTGCATGGAGGCAAAGTGGCGCTCGGCGCCGCAGAAATTGGCAATAGGGGTCAGTTTTTCCTGAAGCAGGGTCATGAACTTTTCCATGGTCGCCTCCTAGCCCAACAGCGACTGGGCGAGTGCCAGCACGTTGGCGGCGTTGCCCATGCCGTAGTCCTGTGCGGGGATGACCGCGGTCGGCTTACCGCTCCCCTGCTTGACGGTGTTGAGCTGGTAGGACACCTGCGGCCCCAAGAGCAGCACGTCATAATCGGCGCAGGTCTCCTGATACTCGCCGATACCCACCGCATCGATATCGAGCTCGATGCCGTTTTGCTCCGCGTATTTCTCGAGTTTCTTCATCAGAATGCTTGTAGACAGGCCAGCTGCGCAAACAAGAAGGATCTTCATAAGGGGTTCCCTTCGCATTGATTGGTTGGATAGTCGCCGCACGCCGTTAGGCGTTCTTGGCTGCAGTGCGCTCATACAGGCAGATCAGCTCCTGCACGAGCTCCTGAGCAAGCATGGAGCACATGAGGTGGTCCTGAGCATGGACCAGCAACACATCCACCGACAGATGCTCGCCCGCCGCCTCGGTCGAAAGCAGCTGCGTTTGGATGTGGTGAGCTTTGATTCCCGCATCCTTTGACTGCTTCATGAGTTTGGCGGCAGCGTCAAAATCCCCCGCCTTTGCCTTTTCAAGGGCTTCGAAGGCAAGGCTGCGCGCCTCTCCCGCTGCAGCGACCAGCTGAAACGAAACCATCTCGGTTCCCTGATCGTCCATAACGGTCTCCTCTCCCGTGATGTTTGGTTTGTACTTGAATATTCGAAACGCCTATCTCCCACCCGCAATCCTCGAGGTTTATTGCAGGCAGGCAGGGTTTTCGACAAAAGAAGCCTTAAGCCGTATGCGCTTGCACAAGCGCCATCAGCTCATGCCAGGACCGGCGCTCGCGTAAGCGCTCGACCCCCTGGCGGTCCATAAAGATCTCAGCGAGCAGCGAGCTCAAGATCCGCGCCTCATCGCCGCCCGACCGGGCAAACGACACCATAAAGACGATATCGACCTCATGGCCGTATTCGTCCCAAAGAATGGGATGTTCGAGCAGGCCCACGGTAACAAAGGCCTCGGCGCTCAAAGGATGCATCCCATGGGGCATGGCCACCCCATTGCCAAACGAGGTGGCACTCGCGCTCTCGCGCTCGGCAACCTCTTGGGCAAACTGGGCATCGACACGGCCGCTCTCGACGGCGCGCTCGGAGAGATATCGGAGAACGGCCTGCTTCGACGACGCCTCAACGCGGTTGAAGAACAGGGCACGGCTAAAGAAAGCGCTCAGGGAGTCCGATTGCGCAGCGTCATCACTCAGCACCTTGCGGATAGCGTTGACATCGCTCGTCTCCAAGAAGAAATCGGCCTCGCGGACGGGCACGGGCAACTTGACGTTGAGCGGCACCGTTGTGAACACGTAGTCGATGTGCGAAAAGTCGAGCGTTCCCACGCGGGCGACGTCGCATGTCTCAATCGACTCGATATACATACCAGACTGCTTGCGGTACTGGTGCTCGAGCATACGGGCGCTTCCCGCTCCCGAGGCGCACACGATCAGGATGCGTTTGCGACGCGGCTGGTCGGCTTGCTGCTCGAGGGCCAGGGCAAATGCCATGGCGATGTAGCCGAGCTCCTCATCAGAGGGCTGGCTGCCAAAATGACGCTCGAGTACCTGCGAGGTGCCGGCCGCCATCGAATAGGCCAACGGAAACCTCGTCTTGATATCGGGCAGCATGGGGTTATCCATATGCATGTGATATTCAAGGCGATAGCCCAGAGGGCCAATATGCCGAGCAAGGTTCATGCGAAGTTCAAGATCGCTGCTAAAGTCAAACCTAAACTCATCGTTGACCGCACATACCATCTCGGAAGCGATCTCCCACATCTCGTCCGAGATAACGGCCGAGCCCTTCTCGGGCACGCCCGTGCCCCTGCCGAGCAAATGGATTGCGATAAAGGCAACCTCTTCTCGGGGCATGCTCACGCCCAGGGCATCCTTGATGTTTGCGGCAATCTGGAAAGCCGCAGCGTATTCGCGCGTTCCCTCCAGCTTTAAAACGTCCGATTCTGCAGCCGGGACATAGCAGCCCTGCTCGATGCGGCCAAGAGCGATGTAAAGATGCATGATGAGATTGCGGGATGCCAGCGAGCTCACCGTGACGGGCGAGGCAGTCAGGGCATCGTCCACACATGCGGCGATGGCCCGCAGGCGCTCGGCGAGCTCTGCATCGTCGGTGTCGGGCAACACGGGCCTCACCAGCGAGGCCAGACACAGACGCCGTTGCGACTCCCCACCCGCAACGCGGATTCCGTAGCGAGGGCGCTTTTCGAGCGTCAAGTCAAATTGGGCGAGTTTCTGCTCTACCAGACGCATGTCATTGGACAGAGTTCGCGCCGAAACGTAGAGTAAATCCGCATACTCCTCAATCGTCACCCACTGGGACCGCATGAGAAGGTCGTTAAGAAGGAAGGACACACGGCCGTCGCGCGTATCAGGAATGCCCGGATGGGCCAGAGCCGCACTGTCTAGCAAGCGAGCAAGCTCATCTGCATGTGCAACATCGATACGATATTGCCCTTTGCTGCCAACGATGCGTGCAACCCCCGCAAGCTTGTCGTTTGCGCGATGGATATAGTTTCTCACGGCGCGCTCGCTTACCTCGAGACGCTTGGCAAGCACCGCGACAGCGACAGGCTGAGCGTCCTCGATCATATTTACAAGCTGCTTGACGCGAGCATCCATGTCCTCCTCCTTTCCCTGCGTCTAGTCTAACGCGGTAAAGAATGACACTCCACGTCGCGCTCGTTCCGCCAACGCGGAACAGGTTGCGGGGAGTCCAGCTGAACTTATAGGGAGCACGGAGAGAGGGCCCGAAAGCAATGCGTCGGTGTGAGATGCGCTTTCCGCAGTCATTGGGGACAGATTTAAATTAGTAGTCATTGAGGACGTTCTTGTTTGACTAGTCGTTTAAGAACGTCCCCAATGACTACCCACCCATCGGGGACTAGGTAAATAGCAAAAGCCCCGCAGTCGGAGCGGACTGCGGGGCTCATGAAGAGAGGCTAGTTTGTGGGCGCCTTGCCTGGCGCCCACGAGAGAGGCAATGGAGTAGAGGCTACTCGTGGATGCGGGTACCGGAGAGGCCGGCCATGGTCTCGGCGGCCTTGTCCAGGGCGCCGATGATGCAGGTGCGGCCCTTGCGGGAACGGGCGAACTTGATGGCGGCGCGGACCTTGGGCTCCATGGAACCCTTGCCGAACTGGCCCTCGTCGGCCAGGCGCTCGGCCTCGTCGGCGGTGATGTCCTCGAGCTCCTCCTGGTTGGGCTTGCCAAAGTTGATGGCGACATGCTCAACGGCGGTCAGCAGGAACAGAACGTCAGCGTCGCAGTCCTCGGCCAGCAGCTCGCCGCCCAGGTCCTTGTCGATGACGGCGGGGACGCCCTTGTAGCAGCCCTTGTTCTCATAGTCGCGGACGACGGGGATGCCGCCGCCACCGCAGGCGATGACGATGAACTCGTTGTCGAGCAGGTTGAGGATGGAGTCGGCCTCGACGATCTTCTTGGGATCGGGGGAAGCGACGACGCGACGCCAGCCGCGACCGGAATCCTCGACGAAGACCTTGGAGGGATCCTCGGCCATGAACTCCTTGGCCTGCTCCTCAGTGTAGAAGGGGCCGATCGGCTTGGTCGGGTTCTTGAACGCGGGATCGTCCGGGTCGCACTCGATCTGGGTGACGACGGTGGCGGCGTGCCAACGCTTATAGCGCTTGTGCATCTCGCGGCCAATGCCCTGCTGCAGGTGATAGCCAATGTAGCCCTGGGACATGGCGCCGCACTCGGGCAGCGGCATCTCGGGGGTGCCGATGGCGTCGTGGGCAGCGGCGAAGGCGTTCTGGATCATGCCGACCTGCGGACCGTTGCCGTGGGTGATGATGATCTCGTTGCCCTGCTCGATCAGGCCGAGGAGAGCGTGAGCGGTGTTGCTCACGGCCTCGATCTGCTCAACGGGGTTGTTGCCGAGGGCGTTGCCGCCAAGGGCGACGACGATACGATCGGGCTTGCCAAGAGGCTTAGACATTGCTGGAATCCTTTCTGTAAAAGGCCTACAACCCATTAATAACCCGCGCCCGTGCGATACGCGAGTTTATTAAGGTTTATATTCTCTTTATCGCTCATTTTATTCATTTTGAAAATAGTTGAACGGTGAACGGTCGCTTTTACCCGCTCAGCGTAAAGAAACCCAGCTCAAGCATATCTACGTCATTTACGTGCAACTTTATTTTAATAGAGCAGGGATTAGACCAGATTATGCAAACTATATCTTTGCTAAACATAAAACAGACAGCGCAAAATCTTACTCGCACTATACGAGATTCTATGCACTTATTGGACGAGTATGCAGCCCTGCAATAACATGGCGTTTTTCATCCAACTTAAGGAATAGACGAGTGCCTTTGCCGCGCGTCGGCCGGCAGCCGGCGAGCCGTCTCGTCGATTGCCGCTTCCAGAAAATCAAAAACTGATATTGCGCGCGCAATTGCGGCATGGTACTTTAGCGAAGAACAGCGCGGGCTGGGGCGACAGAGATCTGTCGTGAAGTTTGGGTTCGGCGACCCCGCCGCTGTCTTCTCCTTATCCGCCAGCGAACCCCTTGAGCGACGGATTGAGGAGGTCCTTACTATGACAAAAATGCTCAAGATCACGCTGAATGGCGAGACGTTTCTCGCCGATATGCTCTGGGACAAGGCTCCCGAGACATGCAAGCTGTTCGAATCGTCCTGTCCGGTCGAGTCACGTATCTTTTCGGCCAAGATCTGCGATGCCGAGGTAACCTATCCCGTATCGGGCCCCATTGCCAATTATGAGCACATCGAGAACCCCGTTTTTCACGAGCCGGCGGGCGCCGTGAGCTGGTATGGCGGATGGTCGTCAATCTGCATCTTCTTTGACGTGTGCGAGCCCTTTGGCACCTGCAACATGTTCGCCCGCATCTGCGAAGCCGACCGCGAGCGCTTTGCCGCCGCCTGCCGCAATGTCTGGGACAACCAGGGCATGTGCACCAAAAACGAAATCGTCGAGATCGAAGCGGAGGCCTAAAGATGATGGATATCAACACCCTGCTCGCACTCGACCTTGCCGAGTACACCACTGCACTTGAGGCCCTCGCCGACCAAATGACGCTCGAGGAACCGCGCGATATCGACTACATGCGCCGCCGCAAGCTTGACACAGGCCGCGAATTCGCCGTCTGGAACTTCACCGTCGGCTACTGCATGAACGCGGCCGACGCCCTCTCCCTCCTGCGAGCCCAGGCCAACGAAAACGCCAACGACGGCACCGCCGACCTCGCAACGATCAACAACAGCGCCGCGCGCCTGTGCGACTGGTTCTCGGGCGCCTTCGACGTCACCGGCAAAATGGATGACACCACGGCAATCCTCGCCCACAGCCGCGACCTCTACGCCCAGGTAGAGACTCACGAACAGTTTGCAGCCCTCACCCGCGCCACCGAGCGCTATCTGGTCCAGCTCCAATTTTGGGTCGACCGCCAGATTCCCTGGCCGGCCATTAGCGACCTCGTCCACGGCTACCGCCTACGCACGGAGTCCGGCGAGACAAGGTAACCAAGCAAGCAGCACCGACAACACCCCACCATCGGGATCCAAAGTAAGAATCAGAGGGCTGGAGACGCACCCAACAGCGTCCCCAGCCCCTTCGCAAAGTAGAGCACTGTTTCAGTGGCTTTGAGGCCTATTCGAACCTTTGCTATCTCCCAATTTTTGTATATTTACGACAATATTATCTGCCAATTTTTGTATGATTTTAGGCGATTCTATCTGTCAATTTTTGTCATTTGGGGGTTTAATGCTACGCCGTAAGGTCACTGATAGGCTTTTGAGCTGGAAGAATAACTCCAATAAGGCATTACTCGTTACTGGTGCGCGTCAGATTGGCAAGAGCTATGCGATTCGCGCGTTTGGAAAAAGCAACTACGCTTCGTATTTTGAGGTCAATTTACTACTCGATGTCGAAGCAAGGAATGCACTTGTTGGCGCAAAGAACTCCGTTGACTTTATCAACCGCGTAGCCCTTCTTGCGGATGCGCCGCTTGTTGAGGGCGATACGCTTGTCTTTGTCGATGAGATTCAGGAGTATCCGCAGATCGTTACACTCATGAAGGCGTTGGTCGAGGATGGGCGCTTTAGCTATGTCTTCTCGGGGTCTATGCTTGGGACTGAGTTTAAGGGGATCTCTTCTTTTCCGGTGGGGTATGTAGAGCACATTGTTATGCGCCCGATGGATTTTGAAGAGTTTTGTTGGGCAAACAGCGTAAGCGAGAATGTGCTTGCAGGCATTCGCAGCTGCCTTGTCGAGAAACATCCTGTCGAAAACTATATTCATGAGGCGATGCTCAAGAACTATAGAGCCTATATCGTTTGCGGCGGCATGCCGGAGGTCGTTCAGAATTATATTGATTCGGGTTATTCGCTCGTGAGCACACGTGAGCTTCAAACTCAGCTGGTCGATCAGTACAAAAGCGATATCTCAAAATATGCATCGACTCGAGCGTTTAACGTTCGGTCGATTTTTGAGCAAATTCCCGTTCAGCTTGAGGCGGAGTCTCATCGCTTTGTTGTTTCGTCTCTGGGTGAGGGAGCTCGCCTTAAAAAATATGAGCAGGATTTCCTGTGGCTTGTTAACGCAGGTGTTGGATTGATGGTCGCCAGGGTGACGGAGCCACGGAGTCCTCTCAAGAGGACGGAGAAAACGACAGCCTTCAAACTATACGAGTCTGATACAGGCATGCTCGCATCGCGATACCCCGGCAGCACCGCACGCGCTGTCTATCTTGATATGAAAACTCCCAACCTTGGTGGTCTCTATGAGAACGTGGTCGCGCAGGAACTCGTTGCCCTCGGGGCGGATGCATGGTACTACCAAACGCGTGAGGTCGGTGAAGTTGACTTTGTGATCGAAGGCGTCCACGGTCATGTTGTCCCAATCGAGGTCAAATCGGGCAAGAAAGTTCGAGCGCACGCGGCCCTCGATCGTCTGATGAGTGTGGGCGAGTACAAAATTCCCGAAGCCGTTGTACTAAGCCACGAGAATCTCAGCAAAGAGGGCAAGGTTCTGTACGTTCCAATCTACATGACGTTTTGTCTCGATGAGTTTATGGAAAAGGATGACCCCAATAACGATTTCTCGTTCGCACCCATATCTCTCTAGCCATTTGAATCCGCAATCCAGCCCCGTCCACACATCAATGCATTTCCCAAGGTGCTGCGCGTTTCGCGCCAAAGGCGCGAAAAAGCAAAGGGATAAGGCGTTGCAACAGCCACGCCCCCCCATCCATCCCCAAAGTAACGCGCCTTTCGCGGTAAAGCCGCGAAACAGCGAAGGGGACGGAATACCCGACCAACTACGTCCTTCATCCGCCCACACAATCCGAGGACGTAGTCGCAGCAGGATCTGAGGGCTGACCTTCGCGGACACTCCGCAGGACGAAAGAACCCCCGCCGCACGTAGTGCGCAGCGGGGGTTCTTTCATGTCCGAGGACGTCCGCGAAGGTCAGCCCTCAGATCCTGCGGTGAGAGACCTAGGCCTCGTTGTACACCGTCTTGAGCTTCAGCAGGTGAGCGTAGCGGTCCATGGCGGCCTGCTCGTTCTCCTTGAAGAGCTCCTCGGCGCGCTCGGGGAAGGAACGCGTCAGCGAAGCGTAACGGGCCTCGTTCATCAGGAACTCCTGATAACCGCCCGCGGGCTCCTTGGAATCGAGAGAGAACTTCTTGCCGGCAGCAGCCTCGGGGTTGAAGCGGAAGAGGTTCCAGTAACCGCACTCGACAGCCTTCTTCATCTCGGCCTGGCAGTTCTGCATGCCGCCCTTCTTGATGGAGTGCATCTCGCAGGGGCTGTAGCCGATGATGAGGGACGGGCCGTCGTAGGCCTCGGCCTCGTGGATGGCCTTGAGGGTCTGAGCCGGGTTGGCGCCCATGGCGACCTGCGCCACGTAGACGTAGCCATAGCTCATGGCAATCTCGGCCAGGGACTTCTTCTTGGTCACCTTACCGGCAGCGGCGAACTGAGCGACCTGGCCCAGGTTCGAGGCCTTAGAGGCCTGACCACCGGTGTTGGAGTAAACCTCGGTGTCGAAGACGAAGACGTTGACGTTGTGGCCGGAAGCCAGGACGTGGTCCAGGCCACCGAAGCCGATGTCGTAGGCCCAGCCGTCGCCGCCGAAGATCCAGAAGGACTTCTTGGTGAGGTAAGCCTTGTCGGCGAGGATCGCCTTGGAAGCGTCACAGCCGCACTTCTCGAGCTCGGCAACGTAGGCAGCGGCAGCGGTCTTGGAGGCCTCGGCGTCGTTGACGGAGTCGATCCAAGCCTGACCGGCAGCCTTGAGCTCATCGGACGGACCATCGGCAGCGATGATGTCCTGGGTAGCGGCGATCAGCTTGTGCTGAACGGCCTCATAGCCAACAGCCATGCCCAGACCGTGCTCGGCATTGTCCTCGAACAGGGAGTTGTTCCACGCCGGGCCGTGACCGTCCTTGTCCTTGCAGTAAGGAGCGGTGGCAGCGGGGTTGCCCCAAATGGAGGAGCAGCCGGTGGCGTTGGAGATGAACATGCGGTCGCCGGCGACCTGGGTCACCAGACGTGCATAGGCGGTCTCGGCGCAGCCGGCGCAGGAGCCGGAGAACTCCAGGTAGGGCTGCTTAAACTGGCTGCCCTTGACGTTGGCCGCGATGAGCTCCTTCTTCTCGGAGACGTTCTCGACCATATAGTCCCAAACAGGCTGCTGGTCCATCTCCTGCTCGGTGGGAACCATCTCGAGAGCACCCTTGGGGCAGACCTTGACGCAGTTGGTGCAGCCCATGCAGTCGAGCGGGGACACGGCCATGGTGAACTTCATGCCCTTGGCCTTGGGGCCCATAGCGTCGAGCGTGCGGGTAGCCTCGGGCGCGGCGGCAGCCTCGTCCTCGGTCATCGCGAACGGACGGATGGTGGCATGCGGGCACACATAGGCGCACTGGTTGCACTGGATGCACTTGGTCTCGTCCCAGTGGGGAACGACGACGGCGACGCCGCGCTTCTCGTATGCGGAGGCGCCCAGCTCAAACTGGCCGTCGGCGCAACCGACGAAGGCGGAAACGGGCAGGCTGTCGCCATCCATGCGATCGATGGGCTCGAGCAGGTTCTTGACCTGCTGGGCGATGGCGGACTTGGTCTCCTCGGAGAGCTCGACGGGAGCGGCATCCTCGGCGGTTGCCCAGTCGGCCGGAACCTCGAACTTACGGAAGGCGGTAGCACCGGCATCGATGGCCTTATGGTTGGCGTCGACGATGGCCTGGCCCTTCTTCATGTAGGACTTGGTGGCCGCGTCCTTCATGTACTGCAGGGCGTCCTCGGCGGGCAAGACCTTGGCCAGCGCGAAGAAGGCGGACTGGAGCACCGTGTTGGTGCGCTTGCCCATGCCGACCTTGGCGGCCAGGTCGATAGCGTCGATCAGGTAGACGTTGACGTTGTTGTTCGCGATATAGCGCTTGGCCACGGCGGGCATGTGCTCGGCGAACTCCTCGTCGCTCCACTGGCAGTTGACCAGGAAGGTGCCGCCCGGCTTGACGTCGCGGACCATCTTGAAGCCCTTAACGATGTAGCTGGGGTTGTGGCAAGCGACAAAGTCGGCCTTGGTCACGTAGTACGGCGAGCGGATCGGGGAATCACCAAAGCGCAGGTGCGAGACGGTGACGCCGCCGGTCTTCTTGGAGTCGTACTGGAAGTAGGCCTGGACGTACTTGTCGGTGTGGTCGCCGATGATCTTGATCGAGTTCTTGTTGGCGCCGACGGTACCGTCGCCACCCAGACCCCAGAACTTGCACTCGATGGTGCCGGGGGCTGCGGTGTTGGGCGCATCCTCGGCCTCGGGCAGGCTCAGGTTGGTCACGTCATCGACAATGCCGATGGTGAACTCGCGCTTGGGCTCGTCCTTCTTGAGCTCCTCGAAGACAGCGAACGCGGACGCGGGAGGCGTGTCCTTGCTGCCCAGGCCATAACGGCCGCCGACGACCTTGATGCCCGTCTTGCCGGCCTCGTAGAGAGCGGAGACGACGTCCTGGTAGAGCGGCTCGCCGATGGAACCCGGCTCCTTGGTACGGTCCATGACGGCGATCTTCTGGACGGTCTCGGGGAGAACGTCGACGAAGTGCTTGATGGAGAACGGACGGAACAGACGAACCTTGACCAGGCCGACCTTCTCGCCGTGAGCGTTGAGGTAGTCGATGACTTCCTCGAGCACGTCGCAGAAGGAGCCCATGCACACGACGACGCGATCGGCATCGGGAGCGCCGTAGTAGTTGAACAGGCCGTAATCGGTGCCGAGCTTCTCGTTGATCTTCTTCATGTAGCCCTCGACGACGGCGGGAAGCTCGTCGTAGACCTTGTTGCAGGCCTCACGGTTCTGGAAGAAGATATCGCCGTTCTCGTGGCTGCCGCGGGTGTGCGGGTGCTCAGGGTTGAGCGCGTGGTCGCGGAAAGCCTGGACGGCGTCCATGTCGCACATCTCTGCCAGATCCTTGTAGTCCCACATGGCGACCTTCTGGATCTCGTGGCTGGTGCGGAAGCCGTCGAAGAAGTTAAGGAACGGGGTCTTACCCTCGATGGCGGCAAGGTGAGCCACCGGCGAGAGGTCCATGACCTCCTGGACGTTGCCCTCGGCGAGCATGGCGAAGCCGGTCTGACGGCAGGCCATGACGTCGGAGTGATCACCGAAGATGTTCAGGGCATGCGAAGCGACGCAACGCGCGGAGACGTGGAAGACGCCCGGGAGCTGCTCGCCCGCAATCTTGTACATGTTCGGGATCATCAGGAGCAGACCCTGAGAAGCCGTGTAGGTGGTGGTCAGAGCACCGGCACCCAGCGAACCGTGAACGGTACCGGCTGCACCCGCCTCAGACTCCATCTCGACGACCTTGACCGGGGTGCCGAAGATGTTCTTGCGACCCTGGGCCGCCCACTGGTCGACATGGTCGGCCATCGGGCTGGACGGCGTAATGGGATAAATTCCCGCTACCTCGGTGTACGCATACGAAACATATGCGGCCGCCTCGTTGCCGTCCATAGACTTAAACTTACGCGCCATATACCCCTCTCCTCTCATATAGGTATACAGGCCCCGGCGATCGCCGGGATGTTGGCGTGATGGGATTTACGCTGTTGCTTCCAATCATCTGGCAGGCAGGCTCAGCAGCAGGTACGTGGCGTGGAGAGAAGACATGCCGAGGCGAGGGACAGTTGATGCGCCCCACAGACCCGACCGCCCGTCTTGCACATGACCGAGCGCCGCAAAGGCCGCATGCCGGATGCTCCCGGGCACGCCCCGGCGATGGGAAGCGCCCGCAACGGAAATCCGCATGCGGGTTTATTGTACCCCGCCGTCAGGCCATATTTCGGCAAATATAGGTGGGCGGTAAAGGTTTACCTCGGGTGACTATTGTGCGCCCGGCACCGACGGGCACAGTCCCCTGGAACCCCACAGCAGTTGCGGTGAAATAGGGACTGTTTTTGCTGTTAACGGCCTTAATCAGTCCCTATTTCACCGCAACTCATGGGGGGGATGAGCTAGAGGGCGCCGAGGAGGATGGCATAGGTGGTGGATTCGCCGAGTTTGAGCTCGTCGCCGGGGCTGAGCCGGGCGGAGCGGCCGGGCTCTACTTGAATACACACGCTCGTGGCCCCGTTTACCACCACGGTGCCGTTCGTGGACGACAGGTCCTCGACAAACCATGTGCCAGAATCGTCGCACCAGATATGGGCATGGCAGGCCGAGACGTCGTCACCGACATCGGTGATGTCGCCCTCCCCCGTTGCCAGCGCGCCGATCTCGACGCCCTCCTCACTCGGCTGAATCCAGCGCGGGGCGCTCACCACGTAGCCGTTTTGCACGCGCAGCAGTCCCAGCGGATGCGCCGGCGCGACCTCGTGCTCGCCCGCGACCGAAGATGTGCTCAGCGAGCGTGGCGTCGACGTGGCGCCGCCACAGGTCGCATGAGCGTAGTCGATGGCATAGGTCACCGACGAGCGGACATCTGCCGAGCAACCCACGGCGACAAACAGCACCAGGATGGCCTCGGCGCGCTCGGCGGGCATGAGTTCAGCCGCCTGCGACAGGCGCTCGAGCGCATTGTGATAGAGATTCGTGTCCTGATGGCATTCCTCGAGTGCCCGCACCATGGGCTCGCCAGCGGGGCCGCACACCATATTGGTCACGGCCGCGGCGTCCATGGGATTGCGACGGCGCAGGGCCAGCTGCGACATAATGCGCGCGGCCGAGGTGCCGTAATCGGCAAAATAACGTTCCTGCAGCGTGCCGACCGGCGCGCGCACGATGAAGCGCGAAACCCAGGAACGATCGGCGGCACGACTCTGCGGACTACGGCCGTCGGCGAGCGGGCGGCTCGAGAGCACCAGGCCGCACAGTTCGATATGGCTCAGGTGCGCTGCGCGCTTAAAGATGTCAAACATTGCCCCGCACGGGGTGAGCTCAGCTTGAGAAGCCATGGCTTAGCCCTCCTTGGTCGCAGAGATCGTGTCGGATACTTCGGTCGGCCCGCCAAAGGCGCGGACAGCCGCGGCTCCGCCGGCAAGCGGCGTCGCCATGGGAATTTTCGCACGTCGTGCTGACACGACGGGAAGCTCAAAGGCAAACCCCATCGCCAGCAAAAACCACGTAAGCGCATAGGTTGCAATTATGGCGGCCACCAGGCCACCCGCCACGGCATGCTGGGAAAACACGGCACATGCGAGTGCGACCAGAGCCGGAACCTCGCAGGCGGAAAGGGCCAACACGCCCTGCAGGAATCCCGCACGGCGGTCGCGCGCCAAGGCCCCGGCAGCGATGCCCGCCATGCCCGGCAGTGCCAACGCCAGCACAGCGACGATGCCTGGCAACTTTCCGGACCACATAAGAGGCCCCGCGGCGAGCGTCACATGGGCGCCCGACGCCAACAGCGCCGCTGATACCACGACCACAGCCCAAAGCACGCCGCATACCGCCGTCGCACCAACCATCGCCGCACGCCGGACTGTGTGCCCCGATACCTCCATCGGGCACGGCATGAGCGGCTCGGCGCGAAGCGAGCGGGCAACATTTTGCGCATAGTGGTCGCAAAATGCCGAGAGCGCCGCCTCCACCGCAGCCGGCTCGGGACGATCTTCCTGATGGCAGGACAGGCAGGCCATCACCACATCGAACAGCTGAGCGTCGACAAACTCCAGCGCATCGCGCAGATCCTCGGAATTTGGATCGAGCCCCAGCTGCTGAGCCTGTTCGGCCGCGGCAAGTGCCACATCGGGCTCGCGTCGCAGCAGCTGCGTCAAGTCGCAGCCGGGCGCGTGGGCGCCGACGGGATAGTCGGGCAGCGTATCCATCTTGAGGCGATAAGGGCTGGCGATATCGCGCGTCTTTTTGCGCGAGCCCGAAGTACCCGATGCACCCGGCGCTACTTCGTACGGCGCGACACCGGCAATGAGCTCGTAGACCGTGCTCGCTGCAGCATATACATCGATTGCCGGCGACATGCGGAGCGTGCGTAAGTCGGGAATGTCATCGGTGAGCATCTCGGGCGGGGCGTAGGCAACCGTCGCACGGCGCAGCGTGGCATAGCGCTCCGTAAACGACGCCTTGCCGCCGGTACCGGCCACCGCAGAGGCGGGCTCGAGCGCCAGCGACGAGCCAAAATCGATCAAGCACAGGTCGAAGGTGCCCTCGGCAAGCTGTCGATCGAGCGGCAGACGCGCCGTGCGCACCATAATATTAGCGGGCGAGATATCGCGATGGACGAACCCCTCGCCTACCAAGCTCATGCGGCAGAGCAGATCGAACAGGTCGCGACCCAGGCGCGCCGCCACGAGCGGCGACAGACGCCCGGCATCGTCCACGGCAAAGCGCGAGCGCAGGCGGACGAGCGTCTCGCCCTCGACCCACTCCATGACAATCGCGGGCACGCCGTCGACCTCGCCCCACCCATATAAGCGGGGAAAGCCCTTAAGGCCCGAAAGGGCACGATGGCATTCATATTCCTCGCGAAACGCCGCTTTGAACTTGGTGACCAGCGCCTCGTGGGCGATATCGTCATCAAATTCGTCGCGCGTTGGCAAGATGAGCTGCTTGAGTGCCACGGCCTCGCCCTGCGCGTTTACGGCACGCGTCACGCGGCCGATACCGCCACGGCGCATGGTGGCGTCGTCGGCGAACAGCATCGTAAAACGGCGCAGGTAGGCGGGAAGCTCGTCCGTGCCCAGGGCGACGGCCGGCTCAAACCCGTCGACGCGCGCCAGGCGCAGGCCCACCATGAGATCACGGTTGGGCGACTGGGCTGCCGTAGAAGCGAGGTCGTTCGTCATAGGGCGATCGCCGCCACGTTGGTATTGAAGTTGTTGAGCGCGACGTCGTCGTCGCCGTAGTGCCCAACCCATTGGCACAGGTTGGTGTAGCAGCCCCACAGATTGGCGTACTGCCGATACCACTTAGATTTGGTCGAGAACCTTTGTCGACCGAACTCGGCACGGATAACAAACATGTCATTCGCCAGGGTGTCGCACGGTCCGGTATCGCCCGTGGCGTTATAGATCGAAACCACGCTATTGGCGCGGGCGACATAGCCATCGAGCATGTTGTATTTGGTCACGAGCCAGCTGTGAATACTCTCCTCCTCGGCAGCCGAGAGGCCACCCGAGCCCGCGTCCCCGCCGGTACCGCCGTCCGTCGAGCCATCACCCGAAGATCCACCGCCAGAGGCGGAGCCCGAACCGGAACCGCCGCCCGACGAATCGGAGCTGGAGCCAGACGAACCCGAACCGCCGGGCTTGCCTGTCTGTTGGGCGTCCTGCCCCTTCTGCTGCTCGGCCTTATTTATGACGGATGCCACACTGTTGTTGGAAAGCTTCGTGATGATCTTGGTGTTGGTGAGCACGATGGTCTTGCCGTTTGCCAGCGTAACCTCGTTGTCCGATGTTTCGGGACTGTCCGCATCGTCGCCACCGAACACAACGTGCGAGACCACACTCGCCCACGTATATCCGGCTGTCGTTCCCAAGTCGCTTTTGGCCTTGCGCCCAATATGCAGCTCACGCGCAGCATGCGCCTGCACCATGGACGGCACCGTCATGCCATAAGCCGAAACACCGGCTATGACCAGCGCCAGCGAGCAGGAAAGCAGCACGCATGCCCGTGGCGCCAGGCCCAGCCGGCGTCGCATGCGCACCACAGCGCCATGCTTTGTCTGAGTGCCCCCGGGCCGCATGCGTTCTCCTTCAACAAAAACACGCCGCGTAAAAGCGGCGCATTCTTTCATATCCACATTTGAGTGTATCAGCGAACCTAAAAGGTTGCGCAACGAATGGGCAAATACGAGGTGCGGGCGGACCCATCCACGCGATAAGCGGATGAAAAGCAGGTTTGTTGCGCAACAAATGCATGGACGCGCTCCCAATTATGAGCGCACCGTGCGGCAGGCCGACGGGACGTGCCGCGGAGCTGACGCCGCCTAGATCGCGCGGCGGGCCTCGATAGCGCGGCCAAGCGTAAGCTCGTCGGCATATTCCAAGTCGCCGCCCACGGGAAGGCCGCTCGCAAGACGCGACACCTCAACACCCAATGGCTTGATGGTGCGAGCCAGGTAGCTCGCCGTGGTCTCGCCCTCAATGTTGGGGTTGGTGGCGATAATGACCTCGTGGATGTCCTCGTGGCCCAGGCGCGCCAGCAGCTCGCGGATATGCAGTTGCTCGGGGCCGATCTTGTCCATGGGGCTGATCACGCCGCCCAGCACATGGTACAGGCCATGGTAGCTGCCCGTGCGCTCGATTGCCTGGACGTCGCGAGGCTCGCCCACCACGCAAATGCGAGTGGTATCGCGCATCGGGTCCTGGCAGATGGAGCACTCGTCGGCCGTGGCGTAGTTAAAGCAACGGCTGCAAAAGTGGACCTCCTGCTTGACCTCCAGGATGGCCTCGGCCAGGCGGCGGGCCTCCTCGGCATCGGCCTCGAGCAGGTAATAGGCGATGCGCTGGGCCGACTTGGGACCAATGCCCGGCAGACGACCCAGCTCATCGAGCAATTTTTGCAGACTGTGATTCGCGCTCATATATATGCGTGTCTTAGAACGGCATGCCCGGGATGTTGAGGCCGCCGGTGATGGCGCCCATCTGCTTGTTGGCGAGTTCGTTGACGCCGCGGACGGCCTCGTTGACAGCAGCCATGATCATGTCCTGCAGCATATCGACATCCTCGGGATCGAGGGCATCGGGATCGATGGTGAGGTTGACGAGCTCCATCTCGCCGTTAACGGTCACCTTGACCATACCGCCGCCGGCAGAGGCGTCGACGGTCTGGGACTTGAGGTTCTCCTGCGCGGCGGCAAGCTGCTCCTGCATCTTGCGGGCCTGCTTCATCATCTGCTGCATGTTCATACCGGCCATAATGGCTCCTTTACGTGCGGCCGCACGCCAAGCTGCAAGGGCAGCCGGAGCGCGGCGGGACTTTCAAACTCAAAAATCGTACCACGGCGCGGGGCAAGCAAGCGGGGCGGACACGCTCCCTCAGTCGATATACATGTCCTGAGTGCAGACCGCACCCAATGATTATGCAAAGTTGCATAATTCGCATCTGCATAAGATTGAAAGCTAAATCTTGTAGAGCCGGAATCCGACATTTAATGCGTACCACTAAATGGCTAAATGCCGAGCCACCACTCGAGGTGGCGCTCATGACGGTGGGGTATAATTTGATTGCCATAGATAGCAATTTGGAGGTACCCCATGAATGCCCCCGACGCGCTCCAAAACATCCGCTCAAAACACCCCGCTGCATATTTTGTTCTCTATCTCTTTGTCGGCTGGGCATTGTTGGTTGCCATCACCCATGCTATATCCTTTGGAGCAGAACTGCTAATAGCCAGCTCGGGCCAGCCCGTCGTCAAATGGGAAGCGACCGATGAGTGCACCGACGGAACCCGAACCGTTTACTACAACAGCCCATCCCTCTACCAAGAGTTCAAGGTCAAGATAAAGAACTCCAAGATTGTCGATGCCGAACTAGGCGTTTTCTCGACAATCGGAGCAACCGTCAGCGCCGAGCAAGTCGAGTACGCGGACAGCCATGCAACGTATCGTATCGACCTCAGCATCCTAGGCCGACCGTCACGTACCTGTCTACTCGAATGCGATATACGCGGCACCACATTACACATGTCCGAAATACAGATGCGCCCGGACAAAGAGTTCTCTTCTTGAGCAGTATGCCCGCCCGCGCAGCTACTCCACCGGCTTGAAGATGGTGGCCTGGCCGAAGACGCTGCGGATGAGGGCTTTGGCCTCGTCCTCGGTCTGCGGGATGCTCGGGGCTGCGCCCTGATGGCCGAAGGGGCTGCCCGCGCCTGGGTTGGACTCCCAAGGGGCAGCGGGGGCGTCCTCCTCTTTGGGGGCAGCTGCAGCGGGCTTGGGCGCGGACGCCGCACCCGGCACGTCGAACGGCGGCAGATCGTCCCCGCCGGCATCGGCAGCAAAACCGCCGACCATGGCATCGTCGTAGGGAACCTGCTCGGATTCCCACGGCGCAGACGACGCGGCAGGCTGAGCCATGGGAGCGGACGCGCGCTCGGGCGCACGGGGCGCGGGCTCGGTCGGGAGCTTGCCCGTGGCAGGAGCGCCGGCAGGGTTGTCGGAGCGCAGCCAGGGGGCCTTAGCCAGGTCGGATGACTTGGGCGCGGGTGCCGGAGCAGCAGATTTGGGCGTGGCGGGCTTAGGCGCCGACGGGGTCGGTGCCATCACCGGCGTCGCTTGCTGCTGCGGAGCGCTGGCGCTCGAGGATACAGGGGCCGCCGAGGACACGGGTTGCGGGTCCGCAGATACCGCAGCCCGTGCAGATGGAGAATGCTCCTCATGTTGAGGAGCCGGCGTGCCACCTCCATCCAGGACGTAGTCGACGGTGCGACGGCCGAAGACCGCGCAGACCGTCGGCAGGACCACCGATTGCGTGTCGGCGCGACCGAGCATCTTGATGGCAAAGGTCGAGCCCGCGGGGAACGAGACCGTGAGCTTGGAGCCGTCGTCGGCCGTGGCGCGGGCGTTGAGCAAAAGGCCTGCATAGGAAGCCTGACGAGCCTTGACGCGCTCGACGACCTCGGCCCATTTGCGCTGGAGCTCGCCGGCGTCCTCGACCGCGGGGGTCTCGGCAGCACCGGCGGCGGCAACCTGGGCGGCGTTGTTGGGCTTGGACGCCGGCACGGTCGATGCAGTGGGCGCGGGAGCCGGAGCCGCAACGGGTTGAGGTGCAGGCGTTACAGGTTTGGGCGTGGGAGCCGGAGCCGCGGACTTGGGCGCAGGCTGGGCAGCCGGAACAGCAGCGCCGCGGTCCCAAGGCATGCCACCCTGATGCGCAGACGTAGCAGCGGGGGCGGCGGTCGCCGCAGGAGTAGCAGCTCGGGCACCCGAGATCAGCGTCGGCTGCTGGACAGCGGGTGCGGATGCAGCAGGCGCACTCGCTCGAGCAGCAGCCACGCTCGCCGGAACGGCGGCGTTGGCAACCATGGCCTCCAAGCGAGCCACGCGCTCGGCCAATGCCTCAATCGTTAAATCGGCCTCGGGACGCGTCAGGCGCGTGCAGGCGATCTCGAGCACCAGGCGCACGTCGCTCGCACCCCTCATCTCCAAGGCGGCATCGTCGAGCACCGTCAGCACGCGAGCCAGACGATCGGCAGGATGCTCGCCAAAGGCAGCGGCCTCGGCTGCAAGCGCCTCGGCCTGCTCGACACCGCCCTCAAACAACTCAGCACGGGCACCGGCAACGCAGGCAACATACACGTCGCGCACGTGCGCCACCAGGTCGCGCGTCAGTTCCAGCAGATCGTTACCTTCCTCGACCTGCGCGCGAATAAGCCCATAGAGCTCGGCGACATCACGATCGGCAATGGCGCGCGTAAACTCTCCCAGAATCTGGTCCGAAACTTCGCCCAAAAGTGAGCGGGCATCGTCCGCATGCACGGTGCCGTTGCCGAAGACGCTCAGCTGCTCCAGCGTGGAGAGCGCATCGCGCATGCCGCCCTTGGCATGGCGCGCCACGATGGCAAGCGCCTCGTCGTCGTAGTCGAAGCCCTCCCGCTCGCACACGTATGCCAGGCGGCGCTCGATATCCTCGTTACCGATGCGGTGGAAATCGAAGCGCTGACAGCGCGAAAGGATGGTCTCCAGAATCTTTTGCGGGTCGGTGGTGCACAGCACAAAGATCACGTGCGCCGGCGGCTCCTCGAGCGTCTTGAGCAGCGCGTTAAACGCCGCCGTCGTGAGCATGTGAACCTCGTCGATGATATAGATCTTGTACTTGCCACGCACCGGGGCAAAGTTAACGGAGTTGATGATCTCCTCGCGCACGTTGTCTACGCCGGTACGGCTTGCGGCATCGAGCTCGTAGACATCGGGGTGGTTGCCTTCGGCGATGAGCTCGCACTCCTCGCAGGTGCCATCGGGCATGCAGCCGCTCGCACCCTCGGCGCGCGCCGCCTCGGCATTGCGGCACAGCAGCGCCTTGGCCAAAATGCGCGCCATGGTGGTCTTGCCCGTGCCGCGCGGTCCGCAGAACAGGTACGCGTGGGACAGGCGCCCCTCGGTAATGGCGTGCTCGAGCGTCGAGACGATATGCTGCTGGCCCACCACGGAGTCGAAGGTGAGCGGGCGATACTTTCGGTACAACGATTCCATGGGTGCTCCCCCGGGTATACTGAGTCTTGTTGCCGCGGCGGCCATGCGGTCGCACGGCATACTGCATTCATAATAACCCGTACGGCGAGCCCGCCGCGATAGGAGTCCAAAGAGCATGGCAGACGCAGAGAGCAACCTCGTTCCCTCCGAAGCAGCCGACCAGGTCGAGGTCGCGCTCGAGACGCAGGCAGCAGCCGATGACGGCATCCTGTACCTCAACGAGTATCAGTACGAAAACGACCTCGTCACCGATTTCGCCCGCTTGGTTGCCTCGCCCAGGCGCCGCGGCTCCCTGTACGTCGCCGCTGCGATTGCCGCGCTCATCGGCATCGGCATGCTGGTGGCCGGCGGCAACTGGATCAAGTTCGGCGTCGTCCTGATTGTATTCGGCGCCTTTTTGGCCTGGTGGAGCAAAAATCTGCACCATACGCTCGCCCGCGACTTTATCGAAGCCGTCGAGGCAGACGAGTCCATGGGCGGCCGCTACCGCCGCGTCGCCGCCAACGAGGACGGCCTGATGGTCTGGGGCAAGAGCGGCAAGTCGCAGTTCTTCCCGTTTGAGAAGCTCGACCACGTACTCGACGGCGAGCGCATCTTTGTGGCCATGTTCGCCGACCAGGGCGTGACGATCCCTAAGGACACCTTTGTGCGTGGCGATGCCGAGCAGTTTGGCTCCTTCCTCAAGGCGCGCATCAACAAAAAGCTGCGCATCGAGACCAAACGCAAGAAGATGAAGGCCGAAAAGGCCGCTGCCAAGGCCAAGCAGGGCGACCAGCCCAAAAAGGACGCTCCCAAGCAGCGTAAGCAGAAGAAGAAGCGCTAAGGCCAAGTCAGACAGGCCACCTCGCCCCGCTACCTTCACCATACGCCCGAGCGTGCTAAACTAGTAGCATCTATGCCACCGCGAACGCCGGAACGGGCCGCGCCCGCGCCCGCCGCTCGCAAACGAACTTTAAACGCACGAGGGTTGGCCATGCCGCTTTTCTCGCAACATACCGCCCGGTTCTCTCCGGACGTTCCCTTGGAGGGCACCAGCTCTCGCGAGCTGCTCAAGCGGTTCCAGCCGCTCGAAACGCTCGCGACCGGCGGTTTTGGCTCCATCGAGATTTGCCGCGACACGCACCTGCGCCGTCGCGTCGCCATTAAGCGCATCCCCCTCACAAGCGGTGCCGGCATGCCCGCCAGCGACATCATGGATGTCCTGCGCGAGGCACACACCGCTGCCATGCTTCAACATCCCAATATCGTGCAGGTTATCGACTTTACGCACGATACCGCCTATGCCTACCTCGTCATGGAATATGTCGACGGCATGTCGCTCGCCGACTTTTTGCATCGCGTGGACGGCCATTCGCTCACCTTTGACGAGGCCGCGGCAATTGCCGACGCGCTGGGCCAGGCGCTCACCTTCGCCCATAGCAACGGCGTGCTCCACCTGGATATCAAGCCCGCCAACGTGCTCATCGACCACTCGGGCAATGTAAAGCTCACCGACTTTGGCATGGCGCGGCTGTCGTCTGCCGGCGGCTTTGGCGGCTCGCGCGGCGGTACCATCGGCTACATGCCACCCGAGCAGCTCGACATCGAGACTGGCACGGTTGACGAGCGCGCCGATGTCTTTGCCCTCGCCTGCGTGATCTACGAGGGCCTGTGCGGCAGCGCTCCCTTTATGGCCGCCACGCCCGGCGACTCGCTCGGCCGCATCATCGGTGGTGCCACCTACCCCAGCGAGCTCATCCCGCACTTTCCCCCGGGAGCCGAGGCTGCGCTCATGAGCGCCCTCTCCCCCATGCCGCAAGACCGCCCCAGCAGCATCGAGGCATTTTGCGACCAGCTGCTCGCCGGCTTGGGCAGCGTGCGCGAAGGCCGTCGCAGCCTAGAGCAGATGGTGGGCGAGCTGTCGGATGACGAGCGCGCGGCAGATGATATCGAATCGTTGCCCTATGAGGACGACACCATCGAGGTCGACCCCGCACTCGGCTGGGCCGGCACGCGCTGGAGCCACGCGCGCGATTACACCATGCGCGTCATCTCGGCGCTAACGTGTGGTGCCTTTAGCTTTTTGATCATGCAGACGGCTGGCGTCGCGGCGCTTCCCGGACTTATTGCCGCGGCCATCGCGATTGGAGCGGCCGCCGGCCTGGCCCCGCAGATTGGCTCGGCTATCTCGGCCGTGGGTTTTTTGGTACTTATGGCCAACGCCACCATGCAGGCGCAGGGCATCCTGTCGATGCTGCCCGTCGCGGTGCTCTTTGCCGCCGCCATGTCCGGTTGGTGGATCGCCTGGGGCCGCACCGAGGCCGCCGCGAGCGCCGCACTCACCTGCGCGGTGGCACTTGGCTGTCTAACGGGCGACGTCCTCCTTGCCGCCGGAGTCGCCACCGGCATCGCGGCCTTTTGGCTCGGCCCGGCAAGCGCCGCGGCCGCCACGGGAATGGGCGCGCTTTTTGGCCGCCTGGCTACGGTTGCGCTTTCCGCCGGAGGCGTGCTGGGGCTCGGCAATGTTGCCGCAGCGCTGGGAGACATGCTCTTCTGGGCTGCCGTCGTGCTCGTCGCGGCGACAGCCGCACTGACATCTCTGCTGCTCAACGCCCATGCCAAGCGTGCCGAGCAGGGCTCGAACCTGGCTGCGATCGCTGCCATCGCCGGCTGCGGAATAGGCTCCGCGGCGTCGCTCTGTCTTGCACACCATATGGAAATTGCCAGCCTTGCGGCCGCGGTCGTCGTCAAGGCGGCGGTTGCGGGAACCCTATCCTCTATAATCGTTGGGATATGCCTATATTTGCTCGGATACCAAAGAACCTATACGGAGAGTGATCTTTCGTGAACTTCCTGAACATCTTCGAGGACCACGTGGCCGGCATCTTCGGTGCCACCCGTGCCCCGTTCTCCTTTAAGAAGCTTGCCAAGCAGGCCGCTCGCGACATGGAGGATCAGACTCTGGTGATCAACGGCGTCAACACCGCGCCGGCACTCTATACCATCCTGATCGCTGCCGACGACGATCCCATGCTCGCCCCGTTCTACCCCGAGCTTTCGCGCGAGGTCCGCGAGTTTGTGAAGGCGCAGGCCGAAAAGCGCCGCTATGTCTTTGTCGGCGAGCCCCTCGTGCGCTTTATGATCGATCCGCAGCTGCGCGCCGGCAAGTTCTCGGTCTTTGCCGAGAACGTCGATGCCCCCACGCTCGGCCGCCTGTACGAAGAAGAGCGCGCCTATCAAAACGGTCTGGGCCAAAACAACTCCGCGGCAAGCCGTGCCGCCAGCGCCCCGCGCGCCGGCCAGCAGCAGTTTGCTGCCCCGCAGCAGCAGCGCCCCGCCGCCATGCCCCAGCAGCAGCCGACGCCTCGCGCCGCCGCTCCCGACCCGCTTGCCGTGGCAGACCCCTTCGCGCCTAGCGTCCCCGACCCCGCCGCAGCACCCATCCCGGTGCCGCAGACCGTCTCGCGCGACGCGCTTGCCGGCATGGGCGGAGCCGCCGCGACCGGTGCCGCCGTGGGCCTAGGCGCCGCAGCCGGCATCGCCTCCAACATGGCGAGCACTCGCGCCCCGCAGCGCCCGCTCGCCCAGCTCGTCGACGTCGTGAGCGGCGAGAGCCATAGCATCACCTCCGCACAGGTGACTATCGGTCGCGAGCGCTCGGTTTCCGATATTGCCCTGCGCGACCCCAACGTGTCGCGCCGCCACGCCCAGCTCACCTTTACGGGCTCGGATTGGTCGATCGAGGACCTCAATTCCACCAACGGCACGCTCGTCAACAACCGCCGCATTACGCGCTGCCCGCTGCGCAACGGCGATCTGCTGACGTTTGGCCTGAGCACCTTTGAATTTAGGGGATAGTCTCTTATGAACATCGATATCGTCCTTTTTGCAGGCCGCATCGTCCTGGTCGCCCTGCTCTATATCTTCCTGTTCGCCGTCATGAAGACCGGCGTGGGACTTGTGCGCGGACAGCGCCGCGACTCGGCTATCTGGACGATCGATGTGGACAAGGGTCCGCGCGGTATCCGCGGCATCCACGTAGACATGCTCGGCCCCGTCATCGTCGGTCGCTCGCCATCTTCGGACATCTGCATCAACGAACCGTTCGTCTCGGCCTCGCATGCGCGCTTTTCGCTGCAGGGCCCGGCGCTCATCATCGAAGACCTCAACTCGCTTAACGGCACGCTCGTCAACGGCCGCCAGCTTGTGGAGCCCGCAACGCTGCGCGAGGGCGACGAAGTCCAGATTGGCGACGTGGTCATGAAGGTGAACCGTCGATGATCGACGAGGAGAACAAGTCCGCGACTATGACCGAGGCACCGGCTGCCGCCACAGCTGCGCCGGCCCACGCCGCTCCGGCGGGCTCCGCACCCGTGGAACCCGAGGACACCGTGTTCTCCCTGCCTCTTTCGCATGTAACGCATGATATTTCGGATCTCGCCGATAACGAGGACGAAGAGGATACCGTAGCGGCGCCCATCGGCGCACATGCCGCGGAACAGCCCACAGCGCCCGAAGCAACCCCGGCGCCAGCTCACTTTGCAGAGCCTGTCGCCGCGGCAATCAACGAGAGCGCTGCGGTGTTTGCGGCACCCGAGCCCGCCGCGCCGGCGTTTCCCATAGCCCCGGCATCCGAGGTTGCGCCCGTGTCTACGCCGGCGCCCGAGCCTATAGACGTCAGCCCGCAAGACGACGAGTCGACCGCCCGCGTGTCCGAGGAGCCCGACTCCCCGGACACCGGCGATTCCGAATCAAACGCCGAGACCGACACCATCTCTCCCGGTGACACAGCCGAGATCGACGTAGCCGCCGTTGAAGCCAAGCTCAAAGACCCCGGCTCGACCATGAGCTTTGAGCCCCTGACCGAGGAGCGCATCGAGACCGACTCGACCTATGATGCCGGCACCACCACGCAACTCATGTGGGGTGCCCGCTCCGACGTTGGCTGTGTGCGCCCGCACAATGAGGATTCCTACCTGGTGCAGTCGCCGCTCTTTTGCGTATGCGACGGCATGGGCGGTCACGCCGCCGGCGAGGTAGCCTCTTCCATCGCCGTCGAGACTATTGCCAAGACGGCCCCGCAGTCCGCCGACGCAGCACGCCTGGCGGCAGCCGTCGAGGCAGCTAACGCCGCCGTAATCGAGGCGGCCCTGAACGGCCTAGGCAAGCCCGGCATGGGCTGCACAGCCACTTGCGCCTATATCGAAAACGACACGCTCGCCATCGCCCACGTGGGCGACTCTCGCGCCTACCTGCTCCACGAGGGCACGCTCATCCGCGTGACCCGCGACCACTCCTACGTGGAGGAGCTCGTGGACGCCGGCGAGATCACGGCAGACGAGGCTCGCGTCCACCCCAACCGTTCGGTCATCACCCGTGCGCTGGGCTCAGACCCCGCCATGTATGCCGACCACTTCACTCTGCATATCGAGGAAGGCGACCGCCTGATACTGTGCTCTGACGGCCTTTCGAGCATGATTCCCGATAGCGATATCGAGAACATCGCCACGCAGTCCTCAACCGCGCAAATCTGCGTTGACAACCTAGTGGACGCGGCGCTTGCCGCCGGCGGCCACGACAACGTGACCGTAGTAGTCGTTGACCTGGTTGACGATGGCGTTATGCGCGAGGCGCAACGCGTGCGTCGCCGCAACGTCACCATCGGCGTCGTCTTAGGTCTCGTCTTGGTGCTGGCGGCTGCCATCTGGGCCTACACGGGTGTCACCGGCTCGTACTACCTGGGTACCTACCAGGGCAATGTCGCCGTTTGGCGCGGCCTTCCCGGCAAGCCGCTCGGACTCAAGCTTCACTGGCTCGAAAGCGAAACCAGTATCAAGCTGTCCGACCTGCCCGAAGACACGCAAAACCGCCTCAAGGCGGGTATTCCGCAAACAAGTGTCGACGATGCGCAGGACACGATATCCAAGTACCGCCACCAGATCGACGAGGAGCAGACCCGCCAGGTGATCGACGCGCAAACGATTCGCGACAACACCGACCAGAGATCGACCTCCGAATCAGATTCCGAGAAAACCGCCGAACAGTCCGCCGAGGCCGAAGCCTCCGATAAGAATTAGAAAGGGAGTGCCGCTTATGAGTCGCCGCAACACCGAACTGCTCTTGCTCATCGCCTCGGCGTTCCCCGTCATCCTGCTGTATGCGATGTACGTGCTCACCGCGGGCGCCGCCATCTCCTTTGAGACGCTCGCCGTGCCGATCGGCCTCTTTGCCGCCTTCGCCGCGGCACATATCGCCGTGCGCATCTTGGCGCCCGGCGCCGACCCCGCCATCCTACCCATCGTATTTATACTTTCGGGCATCGGCATCACGTTCGTGACACGCCTCGCCCCCGCTCTCGCCATCTCACAGCTCATCATCCTGTTTGTCTCGGTGGCCCTGATGGTGGGAACGCTCGCACTGGTCAAAAACCTCGACGTGGTCATGCGCTACAAGTACACCTTTGGCATCATCGGCATCATCCTGCTGATGCTGCCCATCTTTATCGGCACCACGATCTCGGGCTCCAAGCTGTGGATTCGCATCGCGGGCTTTACCATCCAGCCTGGCGAGTTCGCCAAGGTCTTTATCGTGCTGTTCCTGGCCGGGTACCTGGCCGAGAACCGCGAGCTGCTCTCCATCTCCAACCGCAAGATCCTGGGCTTTAAGATCCCTCGCCTGCGACTGCTGCTGCCGCTGTTTGCCGTGTGGGGTGTGTGCCTGCTCGTCGTCGTCTTCGAACGCGACCTGGGTTCGGCCGTGCTGTTCTACACCATCTTCTTGCTGATGCTCTACGTTGCCACGGGGCGCTTTTCGTATGTCGTTATCGGCCTTGCGCTCTTAGCCGTTGGAGCTGTGGGCGCCTACAAGTTCCTGTCTCACGTTCAGGTGCGTTTCCAGGTTTGGGTCGATCCGTTTAAGGACGCCCAGGGCCAGGGCTACCAGATCGTCCAGTCGCTCTTCTCGCTTGCCGATGGCGGCCTGGTCGGTGTTGGCATCGGCAACGGCATGGCCAACAACATCCCCGTCGTCGAGTCCGACTTTATCTTTTCGGCTATCGGCGAGGAGATGGGCCTTTTGGGCGGCGGCGCCGTGCTCATCCTGTTTATGCTTTTTGCCGTGCGTGGCCTCACCACGGCTGCCCGCGCTAAATCCGACCTTGCCGCCTTTAGCGCCACCGGTCTTACGGCAGCCATCAGCTTCCAGGCCTTCTTGATCGTTGGCGGCGTAACCCGCCTGATCCCGCTGACCGGCGTCACCCTGCCCTTTATGAGCCAGGGCGGCTCCTCGCTGCTGGCAAGCTTTATCATCGTCGCGCTCCTGCTGCGCGCCGGTGACGAGGCGACCGGACGCGAGGCCGAGCTTACCGGCACCGGCACCATGGCCGCCATCACCGATGATCAGGTCGCATCTGCCGCCGCCCCGACGGGCACGCGCTTTTCCACCTCGTCTTCCTACGGCAGCGGCAGCCATTCCGTCGGCTCGCGCATGCGCCGTCGCCTGCTCGACACGCCTGAATCCGGTGTGCTCGGCCGCGTTGCGCTCGCCAACCGTCTAACCCGTGCGGTGCTCGCCTTTACGGCGCTGTTCGCCATCCTTATCGGCAACCTCACCTATGTCCAGGTCATTAAGGCCAAGGACTATCAGGACATGCCGACCAACAACCACACCATCGCCCGCTCCAAGTACATCCAGCGCGGCTCCATCATCACGTCCGACGGCGTGACGCTGGCCGAGTCGCTGCAGCAGGAGGACGGCACCTACGTACGCTCCTACCCCAACGGTAACCTGGCAGCGCACGTGGTTGGCTACGTGAGCCAGCAGTATGGCACCACCGCCATCGAGAGCGTCATGAACGACACGCTCACCGGTTCTAAGGACTACTCCAGCTGGAACAACGCCATCGCGTCGCTCGCGGGCCAGACCCAGCCGGGCAACACCGCCAAGCTCACCATCGACTCGCGTATCCAGACGGCGGCCGAGCAGGCACTCAAGGGCTTTAAGGGCGCTGTAGTGGTCATCGACCCGCGTACCGGCGCGGTACTCGCATGTGCCAGCTCGCCCACCTACGACAACACCAACATCGACGCCCTGCTGCAGGCGGGCGGCGGCGAGGACGGCTCCATGTACAATCGCGCCATGGACGCGCTGTACACGCCGGGCTCCACGTTTAAGGTCGTTACGCTTTCCGCGGCACTCGAGACCGGTACCGCCAGCCTTACCAGCACCTACCAGGCGCCCGGCTCCATGGACATCGGCAACGCACCGGTCACCAACGATGCCAACGAGAGCTACGGCACCATCAGCCTGCAGCAGGCCTTTGCCGTGTCCTCCAACGTCGTCTTTGGCCAGGTGGCAAACGAAGTTGGCGCAAACACGCTCGTGCAGTTTGCTAACGCCTTTGGCTACGGCCAAAAGCTCGGCCAGGACCTGACCTCCGCGGCCTCCATCATGGCCGACCCGTCGCTCATGACCGAGTGGGAGACCGCCTGGGCCGGCGCCGGCCAGCCTGTCGGCATGGACCACACGCCCGGGCCGCAGACCACCGTCATGCAAAACGCCGTGATTGCCGCCGCCATCGCTAACAGTGGCGTGGTCATGGACCCGTACTTTGTAGCCCAGGTACTCGCCCCGGACGGAACTGTGGTCAAGACCACGCAGTCCCGCTCGCTGGGTCAGGCCGTCAGCTCCGCCACGGCCGACCAGGTCAAGCAGGCCATGCTCGCCGTCGTCCAGTCCGGTACCGGCACCGATACCCAGGTCCCCGGCGTCAAGGTCGCCGGCAAGACCGGCTCGGCCGAGATCGGCGGCACCAACGTCAACTCGATGTTCGTTGGCTTTGCACCTTACGATTCACCCACGGTCGCCATCTCGGTGGCCTTGGAGGATTACGACAAACACGACGTCAAGGCGGCCAAGATTGCCGGCATCGTCCTGACCGCGGCGCTCGCCGCACAGGGAGCGTGATGCCCATGATCGAATCGGACACCCGAGGCGCGCCGCGGCCGAAGAGTTAGCGGCAACGCGCCACACGGCCCCAGCGGCCACATCGTAGGTACTACACACATCGTTGAGCGAATAGTTATGTTAGGAGCAGGAATGGAACAGAGGGTCCTCGGGGGAAGATACCTCCTCAAGGATAAGGTGGGGACAGGCGGCATGGCGACCGTCTACCGTGCACAGGACCAGGTCCTCGACCGCACGGTTGCCGTCAAGATCATGCTACCGCAGTATGCTGGCGACGCAACCTTCGCCGCACGCTTTAAGCAGGAGGCCCAGGCAGCAGCCGGTCTCTCCTCCCCCTATATCGTGGGCGTCTACGATTGGGGCAAGGACGGCGACACCTATTACATCGTCATGGAGTACCTGCGCGGTACCGACCTTAAGAGCGGCATCAAGAGCCACGGCGCCCTCGACCCCAAGAAGGTCGCCCAGATCGGCTCGCAGATCAGCTCCGCGCTTTCGGTCGCTCACAAGCATGAGATCATCCACCGCGACATTAAGCCGCAGAACATCATGGTGCTGCCCGACGGCAACATCAAGGTGATGGACTTTGGCATCGCGCGCGCCAAGAACAGCCACCTCACGCAAGACAACAACGTGCTGGGAACCGCCCACTACGTCAGCCCCGAGCAGACCCGCGGTCAGGACCTCGGCCCCACCTCGGATATCTACTCGCTGGGCGTCGTGATGTACGAGTGCGCCACCGGCCGCGTGCCCTTTGACGGTGATGACGCCATCTCGGTCGCACTCAAGCAGGTCAACGAGCTGCCTATTCCGCCGAGCCAGATCAACTCCGGTGTCGACGCCGACCTTGAGCGCATCATCCTCAAGTGCATGGAGAAGGACCCGGCAAACCGCTTCCAGACCGCTGACGAGCTGCGTCAGGTGCTCAACAGCTACCTGTCCGGTCGTGCCGTCAACATCTCGGAGCCCACGCGCATCATCGGTGCCCCCGGCGAGCTGGGCGCCACCAAGACTCGCGAGCTTTCCGATCAGACGCGCGCCATGGTGCGTCCCGTCTCGGGCGTGAGCGGCCAGAATACCGCCCGTAGCTCGGTTTCGGATTCCACCGGCTCCTACGAGGTCGAAAAGCCCAAATCCAACAAGAACAAGATCATCGCCGCCGTGGTGGCAGCCGTTGCCGTCATCGGCATCGTGGTGGCCTTTGCCACAGGACTCTTTGGCGGCGAGCAGGTCACCGTTCCCGATGTACTGGGCAAGGACCAGCAGACTGCCGTCGAACTGATCAAGGAAGCCGGCCTCGAGGTCGGCACCATCGACCAAAGCTACAACGACGATGTCGACGAGGGCAAGGTCGCCGAGCAGACGCCCAACGGCAACACCAAGAAGGCCAAGGGCACTAAGGTGAACCTGGTAATCTCCAAGGGCCCCAAGCCCTCCGAGAAGGTTGAGGTTCCCCGGCTTGTCGGCCTGACCAAGGACCAGGCAGAAGCCGCGCTGGCAAGCGTTGGCCTGAAGGGCAACGCCTCCGAGGAGGCCAACGAGGCCGATGAGGGCCAGGTCTTTGAGCAGGGCACCGAAGCCGGTAAGGAAGTCGCGAAGGGCACGACCATCTCGTACAAGGTCTCCAGCGGCCCGGATACCACGTCCGTCCCCGACCTGACCGACATGACCGAGGCCCAGGCGCGCAACGCCCTCGATATGGCAGGCTTTGGCGTCGACGTGAGCTACCAGGAGAACGACTCAGTTACCGAGGGAACCGTGATCAGCTGGAACCCCAGCGGCAAGCAGAAGCCCGGCGCCACGATTACCGTCGTCATTGCCAAGAAGTCCGGCAAGGCCAGCGTTCCGGGTAACCTGTACGGCAAGAGCATCTCCGCCGCCGTCACCGCGCTCAACAACGCCGGGTTCTACAACATCGCGTTCTGCGACCAGAACGGCAACCCCGTGAGCGGCAACGAAAACGCCACCGTTACGGGCGTCTCCCCCACCGGCAAGCAGTCCACCGACAACACGATTACGCTGACGGTTTCGATTTCTGGCTCGGGTTCGGGCTCTGGCTCGGGCACGAGCACGGGCGACGATTCTGGTACGACCAACTAGTCGCCGCCCCACCGCCCATTACGGCTCCCGCCGCAAACATATTCGCTCACAGGCGCCCGCTTGCTCCCCCAGCAAGCGGGCGCTTCGTTTTTGACATGACATGAACCAGAAGAGCCCGGTACCGTGGCGGTGTACCGGGCTCGACAAATCTCTGGTGCCCCCGGGCGGATTCGAACCGTCGACACCCGCTTTAGGAGAGCGGTGCTCTATCCCCTGAGCTACGGAGGCATGCTGTACTAGTGTAGCAGATTTACGCCGCTGTAATGCAACGTATAGCCACTCTTCGAAGTTGCGGTGGAACAGCCCTCCGGAAAGTGCGTCCCACTATCCAGGCAAATTCTGGGTCAGACTTTCCCCATGAGACTTCGCTGGGAAACTGTGACCCAGAATTTCGGCTCGAAACGGGACACGGTTTCCCAAACGACCCCGTTCCGGAAACTACATCCCGGAATCGACGCTCGAACTGGGATGCACTTTCCCGATCGAGCCACATGGGAGACTGCGCCCCACTTTGAGGGGGCGCTCTTTAATGACTACTTGCCTTTGTGGAAAAGGTTTTTGATAACGGAGGGGATGCTCTTGGCGCCCTTGGCCGTCACATCGATAAAGTCGGGCGAACGCACGAGCTTATCCTCGTCGACGTACTTACGGACCGCGCGAAGCGTCTCTTTATCGTCGCGCGTCGAAAACGTAAAGTGGCCGTTGTCCTTGGTGAAGATAGCAAAACGCGTAATCTTCTTGGTGCCGCGCAAAACCTCGGCGGCAATATAGTCGACCTCGTCCCACGGGATTTGGATATAATCCTCGGGATTACGCTCGTTATAGTACTCAAACGCCTTATTGCCCACCATCACGTTACCGTGACTGGTAAGCCCCATCAGGCAGGTTGCCGGCGTTGCCAGATCGACCGTGCTGTTCTGAGATTGCGCCATACGCGCCTCGCCCTCCAAATAAAACAATCGGACCGCATCCAGTGTACCCACCGGGTGCGGTCCGTTTCAATGGCTCAAAAGCCCTTGCCTAGCAACTCTCGGTCTTAAGCCGAAGCGTGCTTACATGAAGCCGCAGACGCGACCGATGATGCCGACGGCGAAGAGAGCCAGGATGATGACGATCGGGCTGACCTTCTTCTTGAGGAGCTTGCAGACCAGAAGGGTCAGGCACACGGCGGCAAGGCCGGGGATGAGCTGATCGAGGTTGGCCTGAAGCGTGGTGACCTTCACCGGGTCGAGTGCGTTGGCACCGACAGAGCTGTACATCGTCAATGCCTGCTTGATGCCCTCAGAACCGGCGGGCAGGTTGGCCCAGTCGATATAGGCGCCAGCGGACTGCGTGACCTTGGAGACGACCGGGGTGAAGGAGATGGACACCCAGCGCTCGACCAGGGCGCCGATGATGAACATACCCAGGATGGAAGCACCCTCGGTGACCTTGCCCATCAGACCGCCGGAGAGGTCCTTGGCGATGGAGGAGCCGACCTTGTAGCCAAACTCCTGCGTGTACCACAGGAAGGCGTAACGGATGATGTTCCACGCGAAGAAGAACAGCAGCGGACCGGCGATGCTGCCGGACAGGGCCAGGGAAGCGCCCAGTGCACCCAGAATCGGGCGAAGGGTGAACCAGAAGGCGGGGTCGCCGACGCCGGCGAGCGGGCCCATCATACCGACCTTGACGCCCTGAATGGCGACGTCGTCAATCGGAGCACCGTTGGCGCGCTCCTCCTCGAGGGCGAGGGTAACGCCAATGACGGGGGCGGAAACATAGGGGTGGGTGTTATAGAACTCCAGGTGGCGCTTAAGAGCGGCAATCTGGTCATCCTTGCTGGTGTAGAGCTTCTTGATCGCAGGGATCATTGCGAAGCACCAGCCGCCGTTCTGCATACGCTCGTAGTTCCACGAGCCCTGAAGGAACTGATGACGGAAGCAAACCTTCTTACGGTCAGCCTTGGTGAGCTGAATCTTGTTCTCTGCCATATGTATCACTCCCCTCCTACTCGTAATCGTTCAGAATGTCGCCGAGCGGGTCACCGGAGCCACCGCCCATGCCGCCACCCTGCTTGGCCAGATCCTTAAGGCCAAGGTAGATGAGGGCAAGGGAGATGCCGATGAGGCCAAGGGCGATCAGCGTGAGCTGAGGGATGGCAGCAAGGACAAAGCCGAGGATGAAGAACGGCCAGGTCTCCTTGGTGGCCATCATGTTGATGACCATGGCGTAACCGACGGAAGCGACCATGCCGCCGCCGACAGCCATGCCGCCGGACAGCCAATCGGGCATAGCGTTAAGCGCGTTGGTAACGGCCTCGGCCGGGATGATGCACAGAAGTACTGCCGGGATGGCGATACGAACACCCTGCATGAGGATGCCGGCGTACTGCCAACGCTCGATGCCGGCGAAGTCGCCCTTCTCGGCGCAGGCGTCCATGGCGTGAACCATAGCGGTAGCCAGGGTACGGCAGATCATGGTCAGGAACAGACCAGCGACCGACAGCGGGACGGCGACGGCGATGGCGGCGGTAACGGCCTTGGCCGAATCGGTGGCGCCACCGTTGAGGGCGAGCACCATGATGATCGAAGAAGCGACCGAGGCCAGAGCGGCGTCAGGCGCGACGGCGGCGCCGACGTTAGCCCAGCCAAGGGCCATCATCTGGAGCGAACCGCCCAGGAGGATGCCCTCCTGAAGGTGACCGGTTACGAGACCGATAAGCGTGCATGCCACGAGCGGCTGATGGAACTGGAACTCATCCAGAACGCCTTCCATACCGGCAAGCAACGCGACAATCGCAACAAGCAGAATAGTGATTGCAGACATGTATCGGACCCTCCTTTACTATGCTTGAGCGGCCAGTTCGGCCTTAGCTTTCTTCAACATGGCGTCGAGATCCTCGGAGGAATCCGAAGGAACCTTGCGGACCTCGAACTTGACGCCCTTGGCCTTGAGAGCCTCGATGGTCTTGACATCGTCATCGCCCATGGCGACGGCGTTAGTGACGACGACCTTGCCCTTGGAGTGGGCCATGGAACCGATGTTGGCTTCCTTGATGTCGACGCCGGCCTCGATGGCCCTGAGCAGATCCTGCGGGTTCTCGAACAGCAGCATCGCCTTGGTGTCGCCAAAGCGCGTGTCCTTGACGACCTCGGCCATCTTCTTGATAGGCACGACGTTGGCGTGGACTCCCGGAGGGGCAGCCTGCTCGATCATGGTCTTGCGGAGCTCGTCGTGAGCAACGCCGTCGGAGACCACGATGATGCGGTTGGGGTTGATCTGCTTGGTCCACGTGGTGGCCACCTGACCATGCAGCAGGCGCGTGTCGATACGGACGTGGGCGATCTTGATGTGCCCGTCGCCGATCACCGTTCCCGGAGGAATGGCACCCGCAGGAGCAGCGGCGGCCGCAGCCGGCTTCTTCTCCTCGGGCTCCAGAGACTCGGGCTTGACGCGCACGCCGGCCTTAGCCTCAGTCACGAGATGTTTTGCGATCGCATGTGCAGTGTTCTTTGCGTCAAAGCGCTGCGAATATGCCTCGATGAGCATAGGCAGGTTGACACCGGTGACGATAGCCCAGGAATCGTGGCCCTCGATGAGCCCGCTGATCTGGTTGAACGGCGTGCCGCCCCACAGATCAACGAGGAAGAGCACCTGCTCCTGGTCCTCGAAGGAAGCGATTGCCTCCTCGACCTTGGCACGGAAGTCGTCGGGGCCCATGCTCGGCTCGAGCGAGACCACGGCAACAGACGGCTGATCGCCAAAGACCATCGAGCCCGTCTGCTTGATTCCAGCCGCCAAGTCACCATGGCTAGCAAGAACAATACTTACCATCACATAACCTCCTTTTTGTCTACGTAATTCCTACACGACAGTTATGGAGTATAGCTGCAAATACAGCAGAATTGTTTGAAAAACTGCAAAAGGTAGCATTATTTGTTTAAACGTCTTGTTTTGTTACAAGCTGATTACATTCCAGTATTTTGGCTGATTTGCTGCTGAGGATTGATAGCTGATCTATTTACATGACCGAATTGAGCACGCTGTTCATTATTGCCGGTTTTAAACAGACACAAATGTGCTCGCGTTGAGGCTATTTCGTTTAAACAGATGGTGCTTGACTAATGGTAAGAAATATGATCTAGCAAAGTAGTCGTTAGGGACGTTCTTTAATGACTAGTCGTTTAAGAACGTCCCCAACGACTAAGTTAGGCGATGTGGAGGGGGTTGGCGGCGTCGACGGCATCGGGGGCATCGGATAGGCCGTCGGGGGCAGCGTCTGTCGGGTCCTCGTCGGGGGTCTCGATCTGCTTGATCATGACCTCCTGGCCCTGCA
>DBFANS010000025.1:0-159265 GCA_048233475.1 Collinsella aerofaciens
TCGTAGAAGACGTGGGGGCGGCGCTTGCAGCCGATCGCGCGGTACCGGCCGCAGCCGTTGCAGCATCGCGGCCACGCCGCCAGGCGCGGGCAGGCCGCCGACAGGTCGGCGGAGGCGTCCACGCGCTCGCCGCGCCTGGCCCTCGGCGCCGTCACGAACCTGTGCGACGCCACCTCGGCGCTCACCGTCGAGGGCGACCTGCCCAGCTCCCTCGCGATCTGCCTGCACGACGCCCCGCGCTCCAGCATCCTCTGGACCGTGTCCCGCTCGTGCCTCGTGAGCCTTCCGTAGGCCCTCGGGACCGCCCTTGCGGAGCCACTCTTCTTCTTTCCGGACATGCCGTCCTCCGATCTCCCGGGGCCGGCCGATCCGGCCCTCAGGGTATCGGGTTCCCACATTCATCCGTACATGTGCGGATGAATGTGGGAGGTGTTCGGATGAAGTCGATAATCAAGGGCCGCCCGCCGAAATTATTGAACAATCCGTTCAAAAACACGAGCGAACACCGTCGCGTCTATACTAAAGCGCAGCAATAGAAAGGACTCCGCTTTGAGTATCACGCCCCTCGATAGCATTCGCCGCGCCATCGCCCGCCGCAACGGCACCTCCAACCCCGCTGCATCGAAGGACGGCGCCGCGAAGGCCCAGGGCGGCCGCATCGAGAACGGCCTCTTCCCTGCCTCGCACACTGCCGAGGAACTCGCACGCATCCAAGAGCTGAGTCAGCGCAACGCCGGCGGGCCCGATAGCAGCCAAGCCACACGTCGCCGGCGCGAACGCGATCGGGAGCCCGGCCCCGTCCGCCGCATGGTCAACGCTTGGTGGAACCGTCTGCTCGGCGCCGTCTACGGCGGCGGGTTCTCCATGCAGGAAGCGGAATACGAGGAGCACGCCACCCGCCGCGATTACCTTTGGAACGCTCTCGGCACCGCCGTGTGGGGCTTGGCGTTTCCGCTGCTCACCATCGTGTCTACGCAGCTCGTGGGCGCCGAAGAAGCCGGCAAGTTCTCCATCGCCTTTGTCACCGGCACGCTCATCATGATCGCGTGCAACTACGGCGTGCGCAATTTCCAGGTCTCGGACATCGACGAAAAGACGTCCTTCGCCTCCTACCAGCTCAATCGTTGGATCTGCGGAGCGCTCGCCCTAGGCTGCGGCCTCATGTATAGCAGCGCCCGCGGCTATGACGCGCAGATGGCGACGATCGGCCTGGGCGTCTACCTGTATAAGGTCATCGACGGCGTCGCCGACGTGTACGAAGGCCGCCTGCAGCAGGCCGACAAACTCTACTTGGCTGGAATGAGCCAAACGCTACGCTCCGTCGGCGTCATCGCGGTCTTCAGCGTGGCGCTGTTCCTCACGCGCAGCATGCCCATCGCGGCCATGGACATGGGTGTCACCGCGATCGCCTCGCTCGTGCTGGTCACCGCGCCGCTCGCCCTGCTCGAGACCGAAAAATCGCGCCGCGTGAGCCTGCGCGAGGTCGGCCACCTGTTTGTCCAGTGCGCCCCGCTCTTTGGTGCACTGTTCCTGTTCAACCTTATCGAGAGCATGCCCAAGTTTGTGATGGAAGGCACGCTGGCATACAAATATCAGCTGTACTTTAATGCCCTGTTCTTTCCTGCGCAGGCTATTTTGCTGAGCATTGGATTTATCTATAAACCGCAGCTCCTGCGCTTGTCGAACATTTGGGCTAATCCTCGCAAGCGTCGTCGCTTTGACCTGATTATTGTTGCCGTTATGGCGCTGATCGTGGTCATCACCGGCATGTGCGCCGCATTTATGGCAGGTCCCGGTATTCCCCTCATGAGCTTTATGTACGGCCTCAGCTTTGAGCGCTACCGTACGCTGGCGCTGCTGATGGTCGTCGCCGGCGGCGTCACCGCGGCCATCGACTTTATCTACGCCATCATCACGGTGCTACGCCACGCTAGAGACGTCACCAAGATCTACCTGATCTGCTTCGCCGTAAGCGTGGTGCTGCCGGTGATCCCGATTAAGCTGCTGGGTCTGATGGGCGCTGTAGTGAGCTACCTAGCCATCATGGCCCTACTCCTGGTGCTGCTGATAATCGAGTACCGCCGCATCCGCCAACGCATCGAACGCGACCGCAACCCATACGGCGCCTAATTAGCTGCCCGGTCACCGGAATTTGCGATGGAATCACCCCGTCTGGGGTCTCGTTGCGGACAATATTCATCACGCAAAACTAAGTGAGTAGACTTTTACCGAATCCCCGACCACACCAACAGAGCACAAGTCTGTGACCTGCGGTTTTATTGAGGCAAATATGTTGGGTGCTCGGCATTTCCAAAAAAGTCTACTCACTTAGCAAGCGGGCAGCCAAAAAAGAACCGCCGCGACGTCGTTTGACTCCGTTGCGACGGTTTTTCGAGCATTTTCGCGCTGTCGAGGACGCAGACGCTCCTCATTTCTAGCGCTTACCGAGCAAGAAGGCGCTACTCTCCGAAAGTAGTCAAAAAAGCCCCGTCCCAAATTAGCTACGGTAGATCGGCGGAACAAGGTTATTCGCCCGGGTTGATGTTCGCGTAGAACTCCGCCCCGTCGTCCAGGCGCAGGATGCCCACGCGACCGAACTCGGAACCGGTGGCGGCAGCGCAGTCGATGTCGATGCGATCGGGCACACCGGCAGTGTCCTCGCCGCCCAAGCGCACGATCTGCCCGCGTCCCGATTCCTCATCGAGTCCCGCCAGACCACCGACCTCGCAATAGCGCCCAAGCGATACCGTGGGCGTGTGACCGCTCACCACGACCGGGCCCTTGCCCTCGGCAGAAAGCAGCCCGGTCGGCACATCCCAATAGCCGTGACGAATCCACAGCAGGTCATCGGACGACTGCACTGCGAGCATCTGCTGCAGCAGCTCGCGATCGGCACTCACCGCTCCGACGCCATCGGCACAATCGACGCCATGCTCAAGCAAAAACGCGTGCGCCGCCTTCATCTCGATTCCAGCATGTACCAGCAGATACGGGCGCTCCTCGGTCTCGACCACCGCGTAGAGCGGCAGCGCGGCCATCCATCGCACGAGCTCCTCGTATGCCTCAAATTCCATGTCGTTGAGCTGCTCGCGCGTCGTCCAGCCACCGTTGATATCCCAGGTCTCGGCATCGAGCGGATCCTGGCCAATGATGGCATCGAGCATGATCTGCTCGTGATTACCCTTGAGCACGCGGGCGTTGGGCAGCGAGCGCACGAGCTTAATAACGCCGACCGGATCGGGCCCGCGATCGATCATGTCGCCCAGCACGTACAGCGTGTCGTCGGACGTCAACGAGATCTTAGACAGGGCCTCGTCAAGCGCACGCACGTGCCCGTGAGCATCAGATGTCACATAGATCGCCATGGTACGCCTCTCCTTGCATTGCAGCCGAAGCTCGAAGCCGCAACTAAAACTTCAAGTTGAACTTAAACGTTACCCATTGTACTCCGTTGCAATAAAGCTGGAAAGGGTTTCCGAGCAGAGGCAAAGACGGCAGCCGTCTATGACGATATCGCGCGCGCCCGCAATCCAACCCCATAAACCCACCATCTTTGGGTACAAATAACCGCAGGCAACTGACCGTGCCACGCCAACCACCCAGGAGCGGACACCATCTATGAACCAGATCCTTCTCTTTATCGGCCTCGTCATCATTTTGTGCCTGACCATCAAACCCGTCGGCAAAAAGCTCCCCTTCCCCACCCTGCTCATCTTTATCGCGCTCGGCATGCTGTTGGGTGTCAACGGCCCGGCGCATATCGACTTTAGCGACTATGCGCTTACCGAAACCGTCTGCAGCACGGCGCTGCTGTTCATCATGTTCTACGGCGGCTTTAACACCAATATCGACCGTGCCAAACCCGTCTCCGTGCCCGCGGTGTTGCTGAGCACGCTCGGCGTCGTCATCACTGCCGGCATCACCGGCGTGTTCGCCCACTTTGTGCTGGGCTTCGACTGGATCGGCGGTCTGCTGCTGGGCTCGGTCGTAGCATCCACCGATGCGGCCAGCGTCTTTAGCGTGCTGCGCGAGCACAGCCTTTCGCTGAGGGGCGGGACTGACTCGCTACTCGAGGTCGAATCGGGCTCCAACGACCCCGTCGCCTACATGCTCACCGCCGTGCTCGCCACACTCGCGGCCGGCGGCGACATCAACATTCCCGCACTACTGGCCAAGCAGATTATCCTGGGCGTGGGCCTCGGCATTGTCATTGGCTGGGCATCGAACCGCCTGATTGAACGCGCGCACGCAACAGCCGAAGGCGCGCAGACTATCTTTTTGTTTGCCGTGGCGATCGTCGCCTACGCGCTGCCGAGCTATCTGGGCGGCAACGGCTTTTTGGCTGTATACCTGGCCGGCATTGTGCTGGGTGCCAGCGACATCACCGGCAAAGTCGAGATGGCGCACTTCTTTGACACCCTCACCGAGATGGCCGAGATGACGATCTTCTTCTTGCTCGGCCTGCTCGTGACGCCCGCGCGCCTGCCGCAGATGCTGCTGCCGGGCCTGGCGCTCATGGCGTTTATGCTCTTTGTGAGCCGCCCCATCGCCGTGGGAATGCTGTTGGCGCCCTTTAAGACGAGCCCCCGCCAGGTCGCGCTCGTAAGCTGGGCGGGCCTGCGCGGAGCAGCTTCGGTCGTCTTTAGTCTCTTTGCCGTGGTGGCCGGCGTTCCCGGCGGACACGACCTATTTGACCTGGTGTTTGTGATTGCCGTGTCGAGCATTGTGGTGCAGGGCTCGCTGCTGCCGGCGGTGGCGAAGAAGCTCGATATGATCGATGCGACCGGCGACGTGCGCCGCACCTTTAACGACTACCGCGACGAGGACGGCATGTCGTTTGTAAAGCTCAAGGTGGGCGCTGGACATCCGTTTGCCGGACGCTCGCTCGCGGACATTGGCAGCGCGACGGACATGCTGGTGGTCTTGGTGCTGCGCGACGGTGCGCACCCGGTGCTGCCCAACGGCGATACCGTCATCGAGGAAGGTGACCTGCTGGTGATGGCCGCGCCAACGTTTGAAGAGCGTGCCGAGGTTACGCTGCGCGAGGTCACCGTGACCCCCCACGGTCGCCTGGCCGGCCAGCGTCTTCGCGATGTGCCGCAGGGCAAGCACCCCTTTATCGTGGTGATGCTCAAGCGCGACGGCCAAACGATCATCCCCGACGGCAACACCCTAATATATGCCGGCGACGAAGCCGTCATTGCCACACTGGCGTCGTAGTGACCAGGAGGTAGCTAATTTGCGACGAAGAGATCAAGCGCCTAGAGAACCTCATGCCTTCGCTCGCAGATTTGGATTTGCCTGAGGAGTAAAGCACCCCTCCCCCATGTAACCATCCTGTAAATCATAGCGGCGTAGTCGAGTTTTACCGTGATGCGGTCGCGCCTAGCGCTCCACTGTGCTAAAGTATCCCGAACGTTCAAACGACTACGAGGGAGACTAGAAGATGGCACGTGTGCACAACTTCTCAGCTGGCCCGGCCGCGCTGCCTACAAGCGTGCTCGCCGAGATCGCCGACGAGATGATGGACTACCGCGGTTGCGGCATGTCCGTGCTCGAGATGAGCCATCGATCTAGCATGTACCAGCAGATTATCGACGACGCCGAGGCAACCCTGCGCCGTCTGCTGAGCATCCCGGACAACTACCGTGTCCTGTTTTTACAGGGCGGTGCCACGCTGCAGTTTGCGGGCATCCCCATGAACCTCATGCACCGCGGCCGCGCCGGCTACATCGTGACCGGCAACTTTGCCAACAAGGCATACAAAGAAGCCGCCAAGTACGGTGAGGCCGTGCTGCTCGCGAGCTCCGAGGACACCAACTTCGACCGCATCCCCGACATGGCCGACATCAATGCGCGCATTGCCGCCGAGGCCGCAGGCGACGGGCTCGACTACGTCTACATCTGCCAGAACAACACCATCTTTGGCACCATGTACCACGAGCTGCCCAGTTGTGGCGATGTGCCGCTGGTCGCCGATGTCTCGAGCTGCTTCCTGTCGCAGCCGCTCGACGTTGAGCGCTACGGGCTCATTTACGCCGGAGCGCAGAAAAACGCCGGCGCCGCGGGCGTGACCGTGGCCATCGTGCGCGACGACCTCATCGCAGATGGCCCCGCCTTTGCGCAGACGCCGCAGTACCTGGACCTTAAGACCCAGGCCGCCAAGGGTTCCATGCTCAACACGCCCAACACCTTTGGCATCTACGTGTGCGGCAAGGTGTTCCGTTGGGTGGAGCAGACCGGCGGACTTGCCGCCATGGCCGAGCGCAACTGGGCCAAGGCCAACCTGCTCTACGACCTGCTCGAGAACAGCGAGCTGTTCCATGGCACCACGCAGGCCGACAGCCGTTCCATCGCCAACGTCACCTTCCGTACCGGCGATGCCGACCTCGACGCCGCCTTTGTCGCAGGTGCGGCCGATCACCAGATCCAAAACGTCAAGGGCCATCGCCTCGTCGGCGGCATGCGCGCCAGCGTGTACAACGCCGTCACCATGGAGGACGTGCAGGCGCTGGCCTCGTACATGAAGGACTTCGAAGCGCAGCATAGTTTGAGCCCGCGATCTAACTAGCCCGCAACGCGCGGGCCGACCAGCCACTTCAAACCACCCTGCTTAGATCAAAACCTGCTAAGGAGTTTTTCCATGCGTAAGATTAAGACCATCGACGACATCACTAAAGACGGCAAAGTCGAGTTTGGCGAGGGCTACGAGTTTGTGGGCACCGCCGAGGAGGCCGACGCGATCCTGATGCGCTCGACCGACCTGCACGGTTACGAGCTGCCCGAGGGCATCCGCGCCATCGCCCGCTGCGGCGCCGGCGTCAACAACATCCCCGTCGAGGAGTACGCCAAGAAGGGCGTCGTCGTCTTTAACTCCCCCGGCGCCAACAGCAACGCCGTCAAGGAGCTCGTCCTGGGCATGCTGGTGCTCTCGAGCCGCGGCGTGGTGCAATCGATGAACTGGGTGCGCGACAACGCCGACGATCCCGAGATTCAGGTCGATGCCGAGAAGGCCAAGAAGGCCTTTGTGGGCCGCGAGCTCAAGGGCAAGCGCATCGGCGTCATCGGCCTGGGCAACGTAGGTTCCAAGGTCGCCAACGCCTGCGTCGACCTGGGCATGGACGTTTACGGCTACGACCCGTTCATTTCCGTCGAGCACGCGTGGGTGCTGAGCCGCGAGGTGCAGCGCGTGGGCACGCTCGAGGATCTCTGCCGCGGCTGCGACTACCTCACCGTGCACGTGCCCAGCAAGGCCGACACCATCGGCATGATCAGCACCGAACAGATTAACCTGCTGGCACCGGACGCCGTGCTCATCAACTACGCGCGCGAAACCATCATTGACGAGGACGCCGTCGACGCCGCCCTGCGCGAGGGCAAGCTCAGCTGGTTTAGCTGCGACTTCGCCACGCCCAAGACGGTCAAGATGCCCAATACGTTTATCACCACGCACTCGGGCGCCGGCACCGGCGAGGCCGAGGCCAACTGCGCCGACATGGCCATCAGCGAGCTCAAGGATTACCTGGAGAACGGCAACATCGCACACAGCGTCAACTACCCCGCCTGCAGCATGGGCAAGGCGCGCGCTGCAAGCCGCATTGCCTGCCTGCATGCCAACGTGCCCAACATGATCGGCCAGATCACGGCCATCCTGGCCAAGGACAACGCCAACGTGCAGCGTATGACCAACGAGTCCGCCGGCGAGAACGCCTACACCATGTTCGACACCGACGAACACCTAGACAGCAGCACCATCGAGGCGCTCAAGCAGATTCCGTCGATGTATCGCGTGCGCGTGATCAAGTAGCGCCGACTGACCTGACGGGCAGTTCCCCATGTGGCCTGCCCGTCGCTGACATTGAATGCCCGCGGGGGCGCCTTTCGCACGAGAGGCGCCCCCATTTTTGTGAGCGCTCCATTAAATGCACTGAGCCGCTTCTTGGCATACAATCTGTATGTTGACCTAACTATCTGTGAGGTGCCTATGGTTGATACAGATTTTGCTTGGCGGCTTACGCAAGGACTCGTGCGGATCGACAGCTCAGACCCGGGTGCGTATGAGGACGAGATTGAGCGCTATATCAAAGCGTTGGTTGAGGAACGGTTGGCGCAGCTGAGCCATCCGGTACTCCATGCCGTGCAGGTTGAGGAACTCGAGGTGCTGCCCGGGCGCCGCAACCTTATGGTCACCGTGCCGGGACTGAGCGACGAGCCACGACTCGTCTATATCTGCCATATGGATACCGTTACGCTGGGCGATGGCTGGGACGCGGACACGCCGCCGCTCGGGACGGTTGTGCGTAACGACAAACTCTATGGCCGTGGCGCCTGCGATATGAAGGGTGGCCTGGCCTGCGCCATTGCCGCACTGGTCCATACGCTCGAGCGCGTGGCGGCGGATGGCGCGTTGCCCCGCCGCGGCTTTTCGCTCATCTGCTCGGTCGACGAGGAAGATTTTATGCGCGGCTCAGAGGCAGCCATCGATGCTGGCTGGGTCGGCTCGCGTGAATGGGTGCTGGACACCGAGCCCACCGACGGACAGATCCAGGTGGCGCACAAGGGTCGCACGTGGTTCGAGATCGAGATGACCGGCGTCACGGCGCATGCGAGCCAGCCTTGGAAGGGCGCGGATGCCGTCGCCGCCATGGCCGAGGTCGTGTGTTCGCTCCGTCGCGCGTTTGTGGCGCTGCCCGCGCACGATGAGCTGGGGCCTTCGACCATCACGTTTGGCCAAATCGAGGGCGGATATCGCCCCTACGTCGTACCCGACCGCGCCAAAGTCTGGGTCGACATGCGCCTGACCCCGCCGACCGATACGGCCGCCGCGACGCGCATGGTAGGGCAGGCCATCGCCGTCGCCGAAGCCGCCGTTCCCGGTTGCCATGGCAGCTACACCGTGACGGGCGACCGCCCCGCCATCGAGCGCGACCCGAACTCTCCCCTTCTAGCAGCGCTCAAGCGTGCCGCCGATGACGTGACGGACGCGGACACGACCGTCGGCTTCTTTACCGGCTACACCGACACCGCCGTCATTGCCGGCAAGACAGACAACCGCAATTGCATGAGCTACGGTCCCGGGTCGCTCGCGCTCGCGCACAAGCCCAACGAATATGTGCCCCACGCCGATATCGTTCGTTGTCAGCAGGTGCTAATCGCGCTCGCCGATAACGTGCTCCGGGACGAGAGCTGCCAAGTTGGGGCATAATAAGCCGCGAACAAACCGATTCGTGCGTTAGGACCGCCCATGAAAGCACTTCCGTTTCCCTGCATCCGCCCGACTCAGGACCGCGTGCTCGAGGCGCTGCCTGCAATGGGCAGCATCCTGAGCGGCAACGATGCTCTGCGCGGAGCCATTGCCGATGGTCTGATGCTCAAGGACCCGGGTGCGGCGTATTACGTGTACGAATGCTCGGGCGAGCCGGGACGTGTGACGGGTGTCGTGGCGATCTGCCCGACGAGTGTACTTGCGGGCGGCAAGGGCGATGCCAGCGCCGACGTGGCCGCCGCCGCGCGCGCGATCGCCGAGCTCAAGGTGCAGCCGCGCCCCGTGTCGCTCGCCTACGAGGCCTCGCCCGTCATGGATATCATCCTGGGCGCCGCCAAAGAGGGCGCGTCGCTCTACGCCGTCACCGACCCCGCGGGCATTACGCACCGCGCGTGGGAGGTCAAGCGCGAGGACGCCGTCGGGGCCATCCGCGCTATGCTCGACCAAGCACCGGAGCCGGCACTGGCCGACGACCCCGCCTACGCCGCCGCTCTGACCGGGGCGTCGCAGCTGCTGGCCGATGAGACCCGTGCCGCCGGAACGTACACCGGCAAGGAGCCGTTCAACTTTACCGTTGCCGTGCTCTTCCCCGCCGCGCAGGTCAGCGGCGCCGCGCCGCAGGTTCCGACAGGTCTGCTCACGCACCAGGTCGCGCGGTTCTAGCAAGACCAGACCGCCCAGCACATAAATCGGCAGCTCAACAAACAGGGGGCGGAGATGCAGCAGGTACATGCATCTCCGCCCCTTTTGCGTCGAGAAGTTATGCCGGCGACCCGTGCCGCCACGCTCGCGTTATCCGCGCTGCGGACCTGCAGTAGCCACAAGCGGTTCAAGCCCCAGCTCGCGCGCATAATCTTCCTGCGTAAAAATCTCAATCAGCTCAAACGTACCGGCCTCGTCGTCAAACACGAAATGCAGCACCGAGCAGTTGCCCGGAACGCGATCGCGTTCATCGGCCGCCGCTCCCCTCACGTGATCCAAAAACTCCTTGACGGCCGAGCCATGGCTTACCGCGAGCACGCACGTATGGTCCGGACGCTGCATAAGCTCGGTCAACGTCGCCACCATGCGCTCGCGCACCTGCATCTGGCCCTCGCCGCCAAACTGGCGATAGAAGTCGCGCCATGGGCGCTCGGGCATGAGCATCACGCGCTCAGCCTCAAAGTCGCCAAAGAACCACTCACGCAGGCCGTCCAGGCGCTCGTACGCCAAGCCCGGCCACAAGTTGGCGATAGTCTGCTCGGTGCGATGAAGCGTGGAGGTGTAGGCATGATCGGGCTCAATGCCGCGCGCACGTAAAAACATGCCGGCGCGCGCCGCCTGGTCGCATCCCAACTGCGTAAGCGGCGAGTCACTCCACCCCTGAATGATACGCTTAAGGTTGAATATCGTCTGTCCATGACGGACCAGATACAGATCTTTATTCATAGGGGTCCTTTCGTTCGTTACCAACCCAAGAGCGAAAACGCCCCGTCGCAATAGCCAAAATGAAGCACGGCACCGTTGTCGGGTAGCTCTCCCCCGCCAGTCACATACTCAAGAAACTCTTGGCAGGCTGAGCCGTGGGAAACCGCCAGCACGCAGTCGTGCTGCGGCCTGGCCATGATGCGGGACAGCGCCGCGACCATGCGCGACTGGAGCTGCACTTCAGACTCGCCACCAAAGGCCACCGGATAATCGCCCCAGGGCTGCGGCGGCATCTCGCGATTTGATGTGCCCTCCAGCGAGCCAAAATGCCACTCACGCAGGTCATCGACCAGCTCAATGGAACGGCCCTCGCCAACGATAAGCTCGGCCGTATGCCGCGCCCGGCCCAACGGCGAGGAATACACATGATCAAAGGCCACACCACGCGCCGCAAACGCCGTACGCGCCGTCAGCGCCTGCTCGCGCCCGCGCGCCGTAAGCGGCGAATCGTGCCAGCCCTGCAAAATGCTCTGCACATTGAGCTCAGTCTGCCCATGCCGCACCAAATACAAATCTGCCACACGCCCTCCCCTCGCACCACCGCAAAGGGGACAGGTACCTTTGTGGTGGTTTACCGCCGGATCACACCGCGGTGACGCTCAACTACACCAGCACGTCGGCGAGCGAACGCTTGGGCACGTGGTGCACCTGCGCCTCGTCACGCCAGTAATTAATTGAGCCGTCGGGGTTGGAATCGATCGCATCGATCACCTGCGTCTCGGCCGGAACGCCAAACGCCATGATCAGCTTGAGCTCATACTTGTCGTTATCGAGCCCCATGGCATCGATCGCGTGGGGCGTAAAGGCCTTGAACATGCAGGCAGCCACCTCGGGCGTGGCGCTGCGGGCGGCGAGCATCATCGTCTGCGCGGCAATACCCGTGTCGACCTCGGTAATGGGAGCGGCGGGCTTGCCCGGAACGGCGCGCTCGGCCAGAATCGCGATGTAGCCGGTCGGGCGCTCGCCCTCGGCAGGACCCGGCCAATCCTTAAGCGCGCCGGCCCACGCAAGCTCATCAAATACGCGCGCGCAGTCCTCTGCACCGCTCACCACATGAAAACGAAGACGCTGAGCATTGGCACCACACGGAGCCAGGTGCGCCAGTTCCGCCAGCTCGAGCAAAAACTCGCGCGGCACGCGCATGGACTCGTCAAATCGGCGGCACGTGCGGGCGCGGCGGACCAGCGCGTCAAACGTGTCCAGGCCGAGCTTTTCGCAACCTTGCTTCGCCATCGACTCAGCGCTTACCGGCGCCGCGGGAACTGTTTCGTTCATAGGGACCCCCAATTTCGGGCAATTGTTCTTAGGAAAATCTAACCTAAAACGTAGGCAATAACGAACAGGGCTGCAATGTTCTACACCTGTTGAATAGAAAATCGCGACGTGGGGAACAACGGAAACAATTCGGGGCCTTTGGGTTACGTTTCACCCTCCCCGACCCATACGTCAGCGCCTTTAGGCGATACTGGTCGTAACGATCAAGGCTTACGCCGCACGGAAAGGAGACATTATGGGCATCTTTAAGAATGATGACCAAAAATCGAGCCAGTTTGGATTTGACGAGAAAAGCATGGCAGGCAAGGCCGTCAAGGCCGTGCGCTGGATTTACGCCATCACGGGCGTCTTGGCGCTCGTCGCCGGCATCGCACTGCTGTTTGCGCCCGCCAAGTCCCTCGTCTTCTTAACGACCGTCTTGGGCTTCTACTTTGTGATCACGGCCGCGATCAGGCTGTTTACCGCTGTTTTCGAGCCACTGCTGCCCACCGGCTGGCGCGTGACGAGCATCATCTCCAACCTACTCATTATCTTGGGCGGCGTCATAATCCTGCGCAACCAGGCCTTCTCGACCGCGACGCTCACCACGATGGTGGTTATCGTGGCCGGCTTTGGCTGGATCGTCGAAGGTGTCATGTCCATTCTGGAGTCCGAGCTTTCGTCCAACCGTGCCCTCGCCATCCTGAGCGGCGCGCTCTCCATCATCGCCGGCATGTTCGTGTTTATCTATCCGCTGTGGTCGGCCAAGATGCTCGTCATCTTTAGCGGCGCCGCACTGCTGGTGTTTGGCGTAACGCTGATTGTTCGCGCTATTCAATTTGGCAAACTGGTGCACTAGATGCCGCGAACGCTCTTTATTGATGCAGACGCCTGCCCGGTCACGCGCGAGTCAATTGACTGCGCGCGGCGGGCGGGCGTCGCCGTCGTTATCGCCGGCAACAGCACACAGAACCTGGAACGCCACATTCGCCGCGACGATCCGCGCGACGTCGAGCATGCGCGACGCGGATTTTGGGTCACGACGCTCGATGTGAGCGTGGGCGCCGACAGCGCCGACTTTGCCATTGTCGAACGCCTGCAGGCGGGCGACGTAGTCGTGACGCAGGACATTGGCTTGGCGAGCATGGTGCTCGGGCGCGATGCCGCCGCCATCGGCGTGCGCGGGCGCGTCTACGATAAGGCGACCATCGACATGCAACTGTTTATTCGCCACGAGGAAAAGAAGGTGCGCCGCGCCGGCGGTCGCACTCGCGGTCCGGCGGCATTTACCAGCGAAGACCGGGCCCGCTTTAAGCGCAACCTCACCGAGCTGCTGCGCTAACCAAGGTAGATTTTCGGGACATGCCCGGAAATCTACCTTTTTGTTTTGAGCGGTGTGAGCGCTCGGAATCCATGGCTCAACAAAAAACGGGCTTCAAAATGCCATGCGTCGCCGCATTGCGCAGGCGCCGAGCATGGCTATTTGAAGCCCATTTTTTAGGCCTACTTAGAGGCCGAAGGCGGATAGGATAAGGCCCCAGCCGGCGCCGATGACGTACATCATGACCAGGAACACGGCGTTTTCACGAGCGCTGCGGTTGGTGCGGAACAGGACAAGATAGCCCACGCCGGCGGAAATGAGCGTGCCGGCGAGCATCGGCGCCAGCTGTAGCGCGCCCTCCAGGTACAGCTGCGTAATGACCACGCTGGCCGAGCAGTTGGGGATCAGGCCGACGAGTGCCGAGCCCAAGACGGCGAGCGTCTCGTTGCCACGCAGGAACTGCTCGATCGCGGACTCTCCGAAGGTCTCGAGCACGGCAACTAGAATCAGCGTCACCAGGAAAATAAAAACCGAAACCTGCACGGTGTGCGAGATCGCGCTGCGGATAATCGACAGGACGGGCGCACCTTCGTGGGAGTGACCGTGGTCGTGCCCATGGCCGTGGTGGTGCTCATGCTCGCCTGCGTGACCGTGGTCATGGCTGTGTCCGTGGTCGCGCTCGTGTTCATCTTCATCATCATCGCAACCGCAATGGTCGCGCTCGCACAACTCGTGGATGTGGTCGGCGCTCACGCCCGCCTCGGCCACTTCATCAATGATGTCGCCCCCGGTATGGTCGTCGTGCGCGCAGTTCACATGAGCCGGATTGGCAGCGGTCCCCAGCACGGTACGGCGAATCGCCGCATGCGCGCGGGCATTACGACGAAGGCCGCGGATAGCCGCGTCCACGATAAAGCCCGTGACCAGCGCGATCAGTGCCTTCGAAGCCAAAAGCATCGCCATGGTCTGCACGGGCACCTGCTCGGCGAGCAACAGCGGCAGCATCTCATCGGAGGTCGAAAGGAACACCGCCACCAACGTGCCCAAGGTCACGACACGACCGGCGTACAGCGTTGCTGCCATGGCCGAAAATCCGCACTGCGGCACAATGCCCAGCAGCGAGCCAGCCACGGGACCCGCAGCGCCGGCGCGCTTGATAGCGCCGTTGACGCGGTCGCCCGCAACGTGCTCAAGTGTCTCGAGAGCAAGATACGTCACCAACAAAAACGGCGCCAGCGAGAGCGTGTCCTTGCCGGCGTCGAGCAGAATATCAATCAGCAAATCCATGACGGATGGAACCTTTCATGTCTTTCGGCAGCATTGTAAAAGTCCTAGCGGTCAACTAGGGTATTGTAGTTGTCCTAGGCGCGATGCCAATAGTTGCCCATGGTAAACTATCATCTCGCCACATCTCAATGAACCCGAGCCGCGCGGTGCGGCCCGTCCAAGGAGCAGTTATATGAACGTTTCACAAGCACTCGAATACGAGCGCCAGCCGTTTATTCCCATGTTTATCTATGGCGATCACGGCGCCATGGAGTCCGAGCGCCAGAAGGGCGAGGAGGCCCTTAAGGTGCTCGAAACCGAGTACTTTACCGCCGAGGGCGACCCCAGCTTCGACTTTGCCACCGTGCGCGACCTGGCTGACCGCAACCGCGACCTGTGCGACCAGATTGGCGAGGCACGCCTGCGCAACGTGACGCCCGCGACGCTTTCGCGCGGCCTGTCCGATGCCGACACCTGCGCCGCCATCGGTAAGATGCAAAAGCGCACCGCCGCGTCGGTCATGCGCGAGATCCGCGGCGACCGCGACGCGCTCGGCGTGGCCTACGCCCGCAAGCCCATCCAGGGCACCGTGCTCGGTATCGACATCGAGACCACCGGCCGTGCACCCGAGCGCGGCTATATCATCAACGTGGGCTGGGAGATCATGGATCTCACCAGCGACGCCGTGCCGCATGACGCCGAGGCACACTACTGTGGCCTGCCCGACATCTACCGCGGCGAGGATGTGCCGTTGTCGAATATCCACCACATCACCTGGGACGACATTGACGGCAAAAAGCCGTTCCGCGAGAACAAGGAATTGCAGAAGCAGCTGCTCAAGCTTATGAAGAAATACCCGTACATGGCGCATAACGCCGCGTTCGAGGACAGCTGGTTCAAAATTCATCTGGACGGTTACGCCGAGGCACGCCGCGCCGGTAAGATTATCGTCATCGACTCGCGCCAGATCTGCCGCAGCCTGGACGCCGACGTGCGCTCGCTTCCCCGCGAGTCCGCACCCGCCGCGCTCGAGAACTGGGCGCGCCGCCGTGGCACCCTCGCCGCCGACGCCAACGAGCAGCACCTGGGCCTCGACGACACCGACCTCATGCTCCGCACGGTGCAGGCCGAGTTTAACCTCAAGAACCTGTTTGCCAAGTAGAAACGTCTACGACAAACTCCGGCGTAGATCACGAGCGGCCTCGCAGCGGGAAACCCCGCAGCGGGACCGCCCTACGTTCCACAGATAGATCTGCCATCACAAATTCTGAACCCTCATTTTGAACGATTTCGACCAATTCCCGACACGTAATTCGTTGTCGGATGGTGATGCATCACTATCAAATGTGCGGCAATTGAGTAGTTATATGCTAGGGCTAAGCTGCGAAAACTTTTATTTAGGGCCTACCAACCCATAATTGCGTCAAGCTTTTTGACAGCATTTGGTTAGACCTCTAAAACGACTTTTCCACTCAGCGCCATCAACACGGCATTAGCTGGCACGATATATACCATGAGTATCGTATTGTCACATACCACGGCAAAAGCGGTCTACCAGGCCGCGCATTCGGTGTCTGCGAAAGGTATCGAGTCCTGTAACCCTGCCGAGATTTACGGATCATGTCCCACCGGAACGCTTCTTGACGCAGCCGCAGAATGGCTCACCAAACATGATGTTTCCCTCGGCGCAAATGATTCCCTCGAGGTGATGGTGTTTGATCGCAGGAATGCGCGCTATGCAATGAACTGTCAATGCCACGTTTCTTCAAAACGATTCTCGAACTCACGCTTTATAGAGCTCAAAGATGGCATCTTCGTTGTTGGCGTTGAGCTTTGCGCACTTCAGGCCGCCACCTATCTTTCTTTTCGCGAACTAGTGGAGTACTACTTTGAACTGTGCGGCGCTTATTCCCTTGGAACCGACTCTTCCACCTCCTATACCGAGCGTTTCGCGCTCACTTCGACCGAGAGGTTAAAGCAGTTCTTTAATTCCATTACCAGATGCGACGGTTTGGCCCTTGCCCGAAAGGCGATCCAATGTGTACGCGACGGATGCCGGTCTCCCATGGAAACGGCATTTGTCATGATGCTAACGCTGCCCAAAAGCGAAGGAGGGCTTGGTATTAAGGGAATTGAGACCGATTACGAGGTGCAGGTCACCGCTGCCGCAAAGAATCTCACGAGACGTAAGAAGTTCTTTATGGATGCGTATCTAAAGAAATCTCGCACAGACATTGAATACAACGGTTTTTATCATGACGCGGAAGAAGACCGCGCCATCGATGAGGAGCGCAAGAATGCACTTGCGTCCATGGGGTACGGAATCATCACCGTCAGCCGTTATTCCTTTATGCATGCCAGCTCTTTTGTTAGGGTCATGGAAGCAATCCAGCGGAAAGAGGGCGTACGCCCCTCGCGTCTGCCAAAAGACTTTCAAATCATGCAAGAGGACCTGAGACAGTTTGTACTCAGAAGGCTTATAGAAGAGAAAAAGCGAATTCAGAAGCAGCTCCGCCAGGATTCCGAAGATCGTCAACGAATCGACCTCGAAAAAGCAACACTCGAAGGCATCACGCTGGATGACCCGACAATTAATGAAGTTCCGGCAATCGATGACATGCAGACAGTCGAATCCGACAGCCCATCATTTGCCCAAACAAGCAGCCTCGCGCCCGAGGGCAGGATCTTCGGGGCCGGAAGCTAGACCGGCTAACAAGGTGGGCACCTTAGCGACGTGCAAAATTGCGAGTATTCAGCAGAGCCGGGTGTCTATCACCCTCGAGTGGATCCAAATGTGAAGCGAAATCACTCTTGCGTGAGAGCGTTAGGCAACATTTGAGGAAGAACTCATCGGATTAACACCCTAAGATAACTCTTGAACTGCATTATATGGCCTGCAATAAATTAACGGACCCCCTATCGTTACAGAATACTCCAATTTTTGCACGGCTCAGGGGCACCCACCCCGGCATCGGCTATCAAAACCGCTCACTCCGGGATCTCGTCCACTATTCCCCATCATTTTGTGCAACGAATTACCTGAACGTCATTGACATATGAACATACACTCATATAATTGGAAGCAAGTTATATGAGCGCATGTTCATATGAAAGGATATTGCAATGAGCATCCGCGTTGATGAAACGAAACCCGACATCGAGGCCACCGAACCCGCGATCCCCACCACCTGCTCGCCCGAGGACCTTCCCGACGAGGAGCTTCTCTACGACCTCGCCGACCTGTTCAAGGTCTTCAGCGACACCACGCGCATCAAGATCCTCTATGCCCTCATGGGCCGCGAGCTCTGCGTGGCAGACATCGCCGAAGCGACCGAAACCTCGCAGTCGGCAGTATCGCACCAGCTGCGCACACTTAAGCAGTCGCACCTGGTCAAGTTCCGCCGCGACGGCCGCAACATCCTCTACTCGCTTGCCGACGATCACGTCTACACCATGCTCAACCAGGGCATGAGTCATATCTGCGAATAGCAACCAACCACGGTACCAGCGCGGGCTGCACCCAAGCCGCAAATACAGAGAAAGGAACCCACCATGAAAAAGCAGTTTAAGCTCGACGAGATCGACTGCGCCAACTGTGCGCGCGAGCTTCAGGACGAGCTGGCCAAGCTCGAGGGCGTCAAATCCGTGTCCGTCAACTTTATGACCCAGAAGTTGACGATCGAGGCCGATGACGCCGAGTTCGACGAGGTGCTCAACCGCGTTGTAGAGTTTACGGCCGACGCCGAGCCGGACTGCGAGATCATTCTCTAGCCCAAGCTTACGCCAACCTGCAAGGCCGCGCTTGCCGCGGCCTTTGCTCGCGAAATTATATGAGCGAGTGTTCATACATTCAAATGGGAGGATACGAGTCATGGCCACCGCCGACCCCAAGAAGAAAAAGAAGAAGCGCAAGAAAAAAGAGTCACTCGAGCATAAGCGCAACCGCATCCTGGTAGCGCTGGGCATTTTTGCCGTGGTGTACGCCCTCGATGAGCTCGGCACCCTCACTGCCGCATTCGGCACCCCGGGCGACATCTACGCCAGCTTCGCACTGTTCCTCGTGCCGTTTTTGATTGCCGGCTACGACGTGCTCCAAAAGGCATACAACAACATCCGCCGCGGCAAGGCGTTCGACGAGAGCTTCCTCATGGCCGTCGCGACCATCGGCGCGTTTGCCATGGTGCTCTTCCCCGACACCGATCCGCACATGGCCGAAGGCGCCGCCGTCATGCTGTTCTACCAGGTCGGCGAGCTGTTCCAGGCATACGCCGTGGGCAAGAGCCGCAAGTCGATCAGCGCCATGATGGACATCGCGCCCGACTACGCTAACGTCGAGCAACCCGATGGCACACTCGAGCAGGTCTTCCCCGATGACATCGCCGTCGGCACCGTGATCGTGGTCAAGCCCGGCGAGCGCGTGCCTATCGACGGCGTCATCGTCGAAGGCGAAACCCAGCTCGACACCGCCGCACTCACGGGCGAGTCAGTTCCCCGCCCCGCCAAGTCCGGCGACGATATCATCAGTGGCTGCATCAACATGACGGGGCTCATCCACGTGCGCACCACCAAGCCATTTGGCGAGTCCACCGTCGCGCGCGTCCTGGAGCTCGTGGAGAATGCCAGCGAAAAGAAGGCGCGCACCGAGAACTTCATCACGCGCTTCGCCCGCGTCTACACTCCCGCCGTCACCGGCGCGGCCGCGGTACTCGCGCTCGGCGGCGGCTTGATCACCGGCGCCTGGTCCGACTGGATCCTGCGCGGCCTGACCTTCCTGGTCGTCAGCTGCCCGTGCGCGCTCGTGATTAGCGTCCCGCTCAGCTTCTTTGGCGGCATTGGCGGCGCATCCAAGCTGGGCGTCCTCATCAAGGGTTCTAACTACCTCGAGACGCTCGCCGATGTGGACACCGTCGTCTTTGACAAGACCGGCACGCTCACCAACGGCACGTTCTCGGTGGTCGCGGTGCACCCCGAGGCTGGCTATACCGAGCAGTCGTTGCTCGAGGTCGCAGCCCTTGCGGAGTCGTTCTCCGATCACCCCATCGCGCAGTCCGTGCGTGTCGCCTACCAGGGCGAGGTCGACCCCAAGCGCGTAAGCGACTCCACCAACGACGCGGGCCATGGCGTGACGGCGATTATCGACGGCAAGCGCGTCATCGTCGGCAATGCCAAGATGCTTGCTGTGGCCGGTATCGAAGCGCCCAATTGCGAGATCGTCGGCACCATCCTCCACGTGCTGGTCGATGATACGTACGCCGGCCACATCGTAATTGCCGACACCATAAAGACCGATGCCGAGCAAACGATTCGCGACCTGCACGCCGCCGGCGTCAAGCGCACCGTCATGCTCACGGGCGACCGTGAGGAGGTTGCGGCGTCTGTAGCCAAGCAACTCGGTCTCGACGAGTTCCACGCGCAGCTGTTACCGGGTGATAAGGTCGAGCGTGTCGAGGCGCTGCTTGCAGCAGAATCGGGCAAGGGCAAGCTCGCCTTTGTAGGCGACGGCATCAACGATGCGCCCGTGCTCACCCGTGCAGACGTTGGCATTGCCATGGGCGCCATGGGTTCCGACGCCGCAATTGAGGCCGCCGACGTGGTGCTGACGGACGACAAGCCTTCCAACATCTCCCGCGCGATCCGCGTGGCGCGCAAGACCATGACGATCGTCTGGCAGAACATCATCTTTGCGCTGGGCGTTAAGCTGCTGATTCTGGTGCTCGCGGCGCTGGGCATCGCCAATATGTGGCTTGCCGTGTTCGGCGACGTAGGCGTGGCGATTATCGCCATCCTGAATGCCATGCGCGCGATGGGTGTCAAGAACCTGTAGCGTTCGTGGGCTGTCCGGCCGGGACCGGGCTTGGTTTTGAAAACGTCCTCGCGCATGAGGCCCGTCTTTCCTGCTCCTGCGGAGCAACGGAAAGGCGGGCCTCGCGCTGTGGAATGTTTTCAAAACCAAACCCGGCCCCGGCCTGCGGTGACGTAGCTGGCAGTTCTTGGGCATCGCTTGCTGGCGGGGTTCCTTTGCTGAAATGGACTTGGCCGAAAGGGCCGCTGGTCCCGGTCGCTGGTTCGCGCTTTGCGCGAACTCCGCGCTACTGGGGGTTCGTTAGGATTCCGCCGCTTGGCCCGTCGCCTCGCCCCGGTTCAGCATCGCCCTCAGTTTCTCGAAGCTCTCCTCACTCAGGCAATGCTCCATGTGGCAGCCCTCTTGCGACGCGACCTCAGCCGAAACACCCGCATCCTCCAGCAGCCCCACGAAAAAGCAGTGACGCTCCCACATTTGGCGAGCGACCTCCAGACCACGCTCCGTCAGATGAACGTCGCGCTTGCCCATTTCGACATAGCCGTTGCTTTCCAGCGTCGCCATGGCCTTGGAAACGCTCGCCTTGGTTACGCCGAGGTACTCCGCAACGTCGATCGAGCGCACGATGCCCTGACGTTCCGACAGAACGTAGATCGATTCGAGATAGTCTTCTCCGGATTCACGCAGGGCCATGGGCCGCCTTTCGCGATGGCTTCTAGTTAGCCTTTGGATACTTTCCAAAGGCTAACTTTACCGCAAAAGTTGCCCATGTCTTACTACTTTGCCTAAAAGTTAGCCGTGTTTCACAAAACGTGCGGGACGAAAACAAAATGGGGACGCCCCGTAAGGAGTGTCCCCAGGTGCCAGGTGCCGGGTCGTAGCTACACGAGGCCAAAGTGCTTCGCAGCGTTGTAGATGCCGTCGTCGTCCACGGCAGTCGTCACATAGGTCGCCGCAGCTTTCACCGTGTCCTGCGCGTTGCCCATGGCCACACTTGTGCCCACGGCCGAGAACATCGACAGGTCGTTCTCGCCGTCGCCAAAGGCAATCGCTTCACTCGCGTCGATGCCCAGGCGCTCCAGCGTCGCCGCCACACCCAGGTCCTTGCCGCCGTTGGCCGGAATAATGTCGCAGAACAGGTCGCACCAGCGCGTGGTGAGCGAATGCGACACGGCATCGGTCACGATATGCTCGTCAACTGGGTCAACAAAGGCACAGAACTGATAGACCGGCGCGTCAAAGGCATGCTCAAACGGCTCCTCGTGGTAGACGATTCCCGCGTTGCTGCCAGCCGTCACCACGCGCTCGGACAGGCGGTTCACAAACGAGTTCTCGCCCTGCATGCACAGTGAGTCGTAGCGCCCCTGCGCCACCTGGTCCACAATCACCGCAACGTCGTCCGGATCGATCGGGCAGCTGCGGTAGACGCCCTTGGCATCAAAACAGTGCTGGCCCGAAAGCGTAATGTACGCATCCCAGCCCAGGTCGAACAGCCAGTCCGGCATCTGGTAGGTCGGACGGCCCGTGGCGATCACGCACGCAATCCCCTGCTCGCGAAAGCTGTCGAGCACCTGCTGCGCCGACGCCGGAATCCGGTGGGTCTTAAAGCTCAGCAGCGTACCGTCGATATCGAAAAACGCGGCTTTGATCATTCTCGCCTACTCCTCGCCCTCGAGCTTTTCGCTCGCCTCGAGCCACGCCATCTCCAGCTCGTCCATGGCGGCGTGAGCCTCGTCGATCTTTGCCTGCTGCTCGCCGAGCGCCGTGTAGTTGGTGGGATCGACCTGGGCCATGGCGGCCTCGGCCTCCTCCACGCGGGCGCGCTGCGTCTCCATCTTGCGCTCGAGCGAGCTCACCTCGCGGCGGAGCTTCTGACGCTCGGCGTTGGAAAGGCCGTTGGGCTGACCGCTCGACTTGGGCTTGTCGGCAGCAGCCGCCGCACCGGTGTCGAACGTGCCGGTCTTAGCGCTCGGCGCGCCCACGGGCTCGCCCTCGGCGGTAGCGTTGCACAGGCGCAGGTACTGGTCCACGCCGCCGGGCATATGCGTCAGATGGCCATCGAGCAGTGCCCACTGTTGGTCGGTCACGCGCTCCATCAAAAAGCGATCGTGTGTCACCAGGATCAGCGTGCCGGGCCAGCCGTCCAGCAGGTCCTCGACAATCGCGAGCATGTCGGTATCCAGGTCGTTGCCCGGCTCGTCCAGGATGAGCACGTTGGGCTCGTCCAGAATCGTCAGCAACAGCGACAGGCGACGGCGCTGGCCGCCCGAAAGATCGCCGATGCGGCTCCAGAGCTGCTGCGTCGTAAAGCCCAGACGCTCGCAGAGCTTCTCGGGCGAAGTCTCCTTGCCGTCGATGACGTAGTACTTCTTATAGTTGCCGAGCACCTCGCGGATCGTGTCGCCCATGTAGGGTTCGAGCTCCTCGAGCTGCTGCGACAGCACGCCAAAGCGCACTGTCTGGCCAATCTTCACGCGGCCGCGCGTGGGTTCAATCTTGCCCTGGATCACGTCGAGCAGCGTCGACTTGCCGGCACCGTTCTCGCCCAGCAGGCCATAGCGGTCGCCCGCACCAATGAGCCAGGTCACGTCAGAGAGCACCTGCTTGGGCGCGCCATCGGTATCCGCATAGCCGGCGTCCACGTCGACCACATCGATAACCTGCTTGCCCAGGCGGCTCACGGCGAGGCGCTTGAGCTCCAGCTCGTCACGCACGGGCGGCACGTCGGCGATCAGCTCGCGAGCGGCATCAACGCGAAACTTGGGCTTGGTGGAACGCGCCTGGGCGCCGCGGCTCAGCCACGCGAGCTCCTTGCGCGCCATGTTGCGACGGCGTTCCTCGGTAACCGCGGCCATGCGGTCGCGCTCCACGCGCTGCAGGATATATGCAGAGTAGCCGCCCTCGAAGGGATCGACCTGGCCGTCGTGGACCTCCCACATGCTGGTGCAGACCTCGTCCAAGAACCAGCGATCGTGCGTGACCACGAGCATGGCGCCCTGACCGCGCTGCCAGCGAGCCTTAAGATGGCGTGCAAGCCAGTTGATGGTGCGCATGTCCAGATGGTTAGTGGGCTCGTCGAGCATGAGCACGTCGTAGTCGCCGATCAACAGGCGCGCGAGGTCCACGCGGCGGCGCTGGCCACCCGAAAGCTCGCCCACCGTGCCCTCCCAGGGCACATCGCTAATGAGACCGGCGAGGATCTGGCGCGTGCGGGGGCTCGACGCCCACTCATACTCGGGCGTGTCGCCCACGACGGCATGGTGCACGGTGTCGGTGTCGACAAGCTGGTCCTTTTGGCCGAGCAGGCCGATCGTGGTGCCGCGACGATGCGTCACGCGGCCGTCGTCGGGCTCCAGCGTGCCGGCGAGCACGCTCAGCAGCGTCGACTTGCCGTCGCCGTTTTTACCGACAATACCAATACGGTCGCCCTCGCCCACGCCGAGCGTCACGCTATCGAAAATATGCTTGGTGGGAAACTCTAGGCTGACGGAATCGCATCCCAAAAGAATCGCCATATGCCCTGCTCCTTCGTAGAAATTCAACGTTGTCCATAATAGCAGCGAAAAGGCGGGCCGCACACGACACAAAAAGGCGGGCCATCTCCCAAAAGAGATGACCCGCCTCTCCAATCAGTCCCGTGGCAACCGTGGCCGCCGCGGGCCTCAAGCATGTCCCGGACTAGGAGAACATGCCGGTGAGGTAATCATTCAGCCGCTTATCCTTGGGCCGTTGGAAAATCTCGTCAGTCTCGTCGTACTCGACCATATCGCCCATGTAGAAGAACGCCGTGCGGTTGGACACACGCGACGCCTGCTCCATGTTGTGCGTCACGATGACGATGGCGCGGTCGGCAACGATCGATGACATCAGGTCCTCGATCGCCAGCGTCGAGATGGGGTCGAGCGCCGAGCAGGGCTCGTCGAACAAGATCACGTCGGGGTTGAGCGCCAGCGTGCGCGCGATGCACAGGCGCTGCTGCTGACCGCCCGAAAGCGCATAGGCGCTCTTGTCGAGCTTGTCCTTGACCTCGTCCCACAGCGCCGCGCCGCGCAGGCTCTCCTCGACCATGCGGTCGAGTTCGTCGCGGTCGGTGATGCCGTGGCGCCTAGGCGCAAACGTGATGTTGTCGCGAATGGACTTGCGAAACGGGTTGGGCTGCTGGAACACCATGCCAATGGAGCGACGCAACTCGTAGGTGTTCTCGGTCTTGGTGTTCACGTTGCGCCCGCGATAGTTGATCTCGCCCTCCACGCGGCAGCCGCGAATCTCGCGATTCATAAGGTTGAGGCTACGCAAGAAGGTCGACTTACCGCAGCCCGAAGGCCCGATGAGCGCCGCGATCTCGCCCTTGTGAAAGTCGAGCGACGTGTCGTGCAGGGCATGGTGGTCGCCATAGTACACGTTGACGTCCTTGGTGGAGAGCACGACCTCGTCGCTCACGGCCTTGCCGCTCACGCGCACGCGCTTCTCGCTCTCCCCCACACTCGATAGAAAGTCCTGGGTGTCGGACGCGGCCGCTTCGGTTGCGGGCGTTGCATTTATCTCGCTCATTCGGCCGTCATCTTCCTTGCCAGTTGCTTGCCCACAATGCGGGCGATTACGTTAAACAGCAGCACGCAAATCATCAGCAGCGCCGCGGTGCCCCAGACGATCTGCTGGGCCTCGGGGCTGCCTTCGCCATAGATCTTGTAGATGTGCACGGCGAGCGACTCGCCGGGGCGGAACACGTTCCAGGCGCAGGTGGGGCTCGACAGGTTAAAGCTCAAGAAGTTCAGGCGAACCGGCGAGCTCATGCCCGAGGTAAAGAGCAGTGCTGCGGCCTCGCCAAACACACGGCCGGCCGAAAGCACGATGCCGGTCACGATAGCGGGCATGGCCTCGGGGATCAGGATGTGCAGCGTGGCCTCCCAGCGAGTGAGGCCCATGGCCAGGCACGCATCGCGCTGGGCCTGCGGCACGTCCTCGAGCGCCTGCTGGATCACGCGCACCAGGATGGGGATGTTGAACATGGTGAGCGCGACGGCGCCGGAGATGATGGAGTACTTCCAGCCCAGCTGCACCGAGAACACCAGAAAGCCGAACATGCCGACGACGATGGAAGGCAGCGAGGACAGCGTCTCGATGGCGGTAGAGGCGATGTCGCGGATAGGGCCGTTCGGCGCGTACTCAACCAGGAAGACCGCTCCGCCTAGGCTGATGGGCACCGAGATGATCAGAGTGATCAGCAGCAGGTAGAACGAGTCGAACAGCTGGTAGAGCACGCCGCCCTGGGTTCCGTTGGCGCGCGCGGGCTGCGTGAGAAAGCCCGGCTGGAACAGCGTCGAGACGCCCTCGAGCAGGATATAGGCCACCATGGAGATGACGATAAGCATGACGATGGCGACGATTGCCGTTAGCACGCCCGTGGCGATGCGGTCCTGCCTTTGGACACGCCCGAGTCTCGCCTCGTCGATGTGGATGCGCGTGCTAGCCACGAGCCTTCGCCCCCTTGCGGCCGATAAGGTGGATGATCAGGATGAAGATGAGGCTCATGCCCATCAGCAGCAGGCCGAGTGCCCACAGAACATCGTCCTGGGCCGAGCCCTCGGCATAGACCGCCATAGACGTGGTAAGCGTGGTGGTGATGGTCGAGGCCGGCGACAGCAGCGACGCCGGCATGGCTTCGATGCCGCCGATAACCATGCGCACGGCGAGCGTCTCGCCAAAGGCGCGGGTCATGCCAAGGATGACCGCGGTCATGAGCGACGGCATGGCAGACTTGAGTACCACGTGCCAGATGGTCTGCCAGCGGGTGTAGCCCAGCGCGAGCGAGCCCTGGCGGTAGCTATCGGGCACGGCGCGCAGGCCATCGACCGAAAGCGTGGTCATGGTCGGCAGGATCATGACGGCCAGCACGATGGCGCCGGGCAAGATGCCCAGACCCGTGCTCACGTGGAAAACGCTCTTCATAAGGCCGACGACCACGTGAAAGCCGATCAGGCCAAAGACGACCGAGGGAATGCCGGTCAAAAGCTCAATAAGCGGCTGAAAGACCTTGGAGCCAAATTTGGGTTGAATCTCGACCGCAAAGATGGCAGAGCCGATGGCGATGGGCAGCGCGATAAGCGTGGAGAGCACCATGACCGCAAACGAGGTGACGATCAGGGGCAGGGCGCCGGTGTAGGGCAGGCCGTTTTTAGCCGTGTTGGCCAGATCCCACTTGGTGCCGGTGAAAAACTCGACGACCGAAACGCCGTCCTTGAGAAAAGCCGAGAGGCCCTTTTGGGCGACCATAAAGATGAGCGCGGCAACGACAAGCGTCACGAGCGCTACGCACGCGCCCGTGACGCCCAGGCCCACGTTCTCAAGGTCGCGCTTTGGCAGTTGCTTTGCCATTGCAAACCTTTCCGGGGCGATTACTTATTTAGCAGAGACCTTGCCGCTGGCGTCCTTGACGACCTTCATGGCAGAGACGGGGATAAAGCCCTGTTCCTCGACGAGCTTGCCCTGGACGTCGTCGGAAAGCATGAACTCCAGGAAGGCCTTGGTGGCCTCGTCGGCGTCCTTTGCGCAGTACATGTGCTCGGTAGCCCAGATCTTAAAGGAGTCGTCGGTGACGTTTGCACTCTTGGGCTCCACGCCCTCGACCTTAATGGCGTTGAACTTGGAATCATCGAAGTGCGAGAAGTCCAGGTAGGAGATGGCGTTGTCGGTGCTGCCCATCTGAGTCTGGACGTCGCCGGACTTGTCGAGCTCGGCGTCGCCCTTAAAGTCGACGGCCTCGTCGCCAAAGACGGCGGCCTCGAAGGTGGCGCGGGTGCCGGAGCCGGCCTTGCGGTTGAGAACGACGATGGTAGCGTCGTCGCCGCCGACCTCCTTCCAGTTGGTGATCTGGCCGGAGAAGATGCCCTTGAGCTGCTCGAGGGACAGGTCGTCGACCTTGACGTTCTTGGAGACGACGGGGCCCATGCCCACGACGGCGACCTCGTGGTCGACGAGGTTCTTGACCTGGTCGGCCTCGAGCTTGGTCTCGGCGAAGACGTCGGAGTTACCGATGGTAACGGTGCCGGCGGCGACAGCGGTCAGACCCTTGCCCGAACCGTTACCCGAGCCGGAGACGGAGACATCGGGGTTGGCATCCATGAACTTCTCGGCAGCGGCCTCGACGAGAGCCTGGAACGAGGAGGCACCGTCGTAGGTCACCTCGCCGGAGACGGACTCGGCGGCAGCGGCGCTACCCTTGTCGGCGGTGTTGGATGCGCCTGCGCCGCCGCAACCAACGAGACCGAGACCGACGATGCCGGCAAGACCACCAGCGAGGCCGAGGAACTGACGACGAGAATAAGCCTGATCGAGCATGATCTTCCTTTCATACATGCGACTCGCGGGCACCCTGCCCGCTTTGCTGTTTGGAAAGATACGGCCTCGATCGGGCAGCGCCCGCGCCAACTGCGGTTTCTTACGGTCATTTGATAGACCCTTACCGCAAGCTCTGCCCAGCCTTTACAAACGGATAACAATCCAGCGCCAAACATGGCGCACCTTTTACACCAATAAAAACAAAGTTGCGGTGAAATAGTTCCTGCTTGGCCATCAAATGGCCCATTCTAGGAACTATTCCACCGCAACTTAGATTGGGAAACCGCGAAACCTTAAAGCTCTAATTCATTCAAACGGAGGATCGCAGCAATATAGATCTTGAGTGCTTGCTTGAGCTGCTCTTCGTTGGCGCACTCGTTGGGACCGTGCATCTGGCCGCCCCATGCGGGCAGCTCCAGGCCGGTCTCCTCGGGGCCAAACGAGACGGCGCGGGCAAAGTTGCGCGCGTACGTGCCGCCGCCCATGGCAAAGGGCTCAGCATGCTTGCCGGTGAACTCGTTATAGGTATCGATGAGCGCCCTCACGGCCGGATCATCGGCAGATACCGAGAACGGCACCTTCGCGCGACCCAGCTGGCACGTCACGCCAAAGCGGCCGACGAGCGGCTCGAGCTGCTCGCGGATGGTATCGGCACTGGTGCTATCGGGGAAGCGCACGTCGATGACCTGCTCAATGTGACCATCCGCCACACGGATGACGCCGGGATTGCAGGTGAGCGGGCCAAACGCCGGGCTCGTCGCATCGATACCCAGGCCGCGGCCATAGGCGTCTGCATGCACAAAGGCCAAAAACTTGACGAACTCGTGCTCGGCAGGCGTCAGCAGGCGCTCGTCACGGGCACCAAACGCGTCCTCGGCCTCGCGCAGATACGCCACAACCAGGCCGACGGCATTGATCGTTCCCTCGGGCATCGAGGCATGACCGCCAATGCCGTGGGCAAAAATCTGCGCATGCCCGTTATCGAGTGCCGTGATCTCCAGGCGGTCGGCGTTCTCGACCGGCGCCGGCAGTTCATCGGCGGCAATCGCAAGTTCGCAGATGGACTGCGACGGAATGGCATTGCTCGCCTCGGCGCCGCTCCACGACACGATGCGCCCGCCGTCGATCTTGGGGCTAACAAACGTCGCTCCAAACTGGCCCTTCTCGGCATTGCAGACCGGGAACTCGGCATCGGGCGTAAACAGAAAGTCGGGGTTCGCGTGGTTCTCCAGATAATGGTGAACGTCGGACATGCCCACTTCCTCATCGCAGCCCAGCAGCGCGCGGAAGGTGTAGCGCGGAACAATGCCGTGCTTGAGCAAGTAGGCGCCGGCGTAGAGTGACAATACCGCCGGGCCCTTGTCGTCAATCACGCCGCGACCGAGCAGCCAGCCCTCGCGGCGCTCCATGGTGAACGGGTCGGTGTTCCAGCCAGGGCCGGCGGGAACCACGTCCACGTGGCAGATAGTCGCGAGCTGTTTGTCGCCGCGGCCCGGGATATCGGCGATTCCCACATAGCCCTCGTCGTCGCTCGTCTGATAGCCGAGCTTCTGCGCGATGCCGAGCGCGCAATCGAGCGCGTCACGGACCGGGCGGCCAAACGGCGCGCCGGGCTCCGCATCGGCAGAAACTGCCACGGACGGATAACTCACCAGCTGCTCGATATCGGCGACGACATCCTCCCAGACCTCGTCGACATACTCGGCAACGCTCTGCTCCACCTGATTCATGGACGACCTCCTTACCAATGAGCGGCGAGCGTGCCCGCCCCTCACATCAAATACTTATATAGCGAAAAGTTTAGCAAGCTCGGCCACCGAGTGCACCACTGCATCGGCACCCGCCGCCTCGTGCTCGCCCGGCGCCGCCGCGCCCGAATAGATACCAATGCACGGCACGCTCATCGCGTGCGCGCCCTCGACGTCGTTAAAGCGATCGCCGATCATCACGGCATCGCCCGCGGCCGCACCCAAGGCCGCCAACGCGTCGCGGACCGAATCGGCCTTGGTCTCGCGCCCCTGCGGCGGATTCATGCCAACCACCGCCTCAAACTGAGAAAGTCCCAGCTCTCCCACCATGTCAACGCACTTTGCCTCCATGCGCGACGTCGCCACGGCCAAGCGCTTGCCCTGGGCGACCAACCCATCCAGCAGCTCGGGGATCCCGTCAAACACGGGATACTCCTCCGGTCCCAGCTCGTCAAAAAAGGCGCGGTACTCGTCGGCCACCACAAGCGACTCCTCGCGGGAGAAGCCATAAAAGTCGTGAAAACTCTTCCACAGGGGCGGCCCGATCATGCGACGCAGGTCACCCATCTGCGCCTCCGAAAACCCGCGTGCAGCCAGCGTCTTGCGCGTCGAGGTCATCACCGCCCGACCCGTATCGGCCACCGTGCCATCAAAATCAAACAGCACGACCGGCCGCTTGCATATCTCCAGCGCCTCCATCGGCATCCCTCTTCCCCAGTTGACGATTTCCACACCGACACTTCAAACTGTTGACTATTCAACAATTGAACCTAGAAATGTGGAACGACTCCACTATACTTGTCGCACTTTGCTCTCAGAAGGCGGCGCGCAAGCGCCCCAACGAAAGGTGCAATTATGTCTTTTGCCATCATAACCGACTCCACATCGGACATCTCCCCCGCCCGTGCTCAAGAGCTCGGCATTTACGTGATTCCGCTGCATGTGATTATCGAGGGCGAGGACCTGCTCGACCAGGTGCAGATTACCGCCGAGGAATACGTCGCGCGCATGGCCGGCTCCGAGCAACTGCCGCACACCTCGCAGCCGAGCGCCGGCGAGTTCAAGGCACTCTTTGACCGCGTGCTCGCCGACGGCCATGATAGCGCCATCTTTATCTCACTGTGCAGCGAGTGGTCCGCCTGCTATGCCAACGCCAGCCTGACGGCCGAAACACACGAGCTCGACGTGCGCTGCATCGACTCGCGCACCGGCTCGGGTGCCGAGGGCCTGCTGGTGGAGTACGCGCTGGCCATGCGCGAGGACGGCCACAGCCTGGACGAGACCGAGGCGCAGATCCGCGCGACGCTGCCCGACGCCCACCTGCTGCTGATTCCCCGCACGCTCGAGAACCTCGTTAAGAACGGCCGCGCACCTAAACTCGCCGGCCAGCTCACCCAGATGCTCAACATTCGCCTGGCCGTTTCGCCGGAGTGGAAATCGGGCGAGATCAAGGCCATCAAAAAGGGCCGCGGCGCCAAGCGCATCGTCGCCAACACCATAGCCGATTGCCTCGCATTTTTGGCCGAGCACCCGGGCTCCAGCGTGCGCGTGCTCACGACCGGCGCCGCCGAGGAGCAGGAACTCGTCAACCAAGCGCTCGCGGGCCAAGACTACGTAGACGCCGGCACCGGCCCCATCGGCTGCACCATTGCCACCCACGTAGGCGTCGACGCCATCGCCATCAGCTACTGCCCCCGCTACCAGCCAACTCACTAGGGACGCCCACATCAGTTGCGGTGGAATAGGGACTGTTTTTGGCTTATTAGCCGCCAATCAATCCCTATTCCACCGCAACTTAGAAATCGGCAATCAGCCCTGCGGACCCTGGAACAGCTCCTCATGAGAGCCCATTCTGACCAGCCGGATCACAGGATTAGTCTTATGCGGCAAGTAGAGAACGACCACGTCGACCAAGCCATCGGATAGATGGAAATCGATGTGGCCGTTGTAGTTGCCGCCCGGGTTTGAAAGCTCATGGGCGCCATATTCCGCGGGAAGCGAGCCGTGAGCTGCAAGCTCTGCGACCGCCGCCCTAAACTCGGTTTTTAGCTGCGGATGGATGCGCATCGTCCGTTTGTAATCCGCCTTAAACTGAGCCTCGACTTTAATCTCAAACATCGCTAGTCCTCATCGAGGAACGATATAAGCTCATCAGCGTTATTGAATGACGGGCTGTCGTCCGTCAAAATCCCCAACTCATGAGCCTCGGCGATCACCATGGCGCGTCTCGTCGCCTCGTTGGGCACCTCTGCCCTTCCTACGATCTCAAAAGGAATCTTTCGCTGATTTACCAGCTGCCGAACAGCAAGGTTGAGATACGAATTGAGACTTAGACCAACCGTATCCAAGAACTCAGTCGCCTGCTCCTTGAGCCCCTCTTCGATGCGAACCGTCGTAGGCTTAACCGTTGCAGTGGACATACGCGACCTCCTCGCCTCGTCTTTTGCATCAGTATACCCAATTTAGATGGCAGACTGATGTTAAATAGCATCAGTCTGCCATTCACAATACTACAACGACAGGCACGCTCGCCCTATATCAACCCGCTCAGGGCGATGTCGACGGCCTCGTTGAGGTCGTCGGTGATGTGGACGAGGTCTGGATCGAGCGGGCTAATCATGCCGGCATCCATCACCGGGCCGTTGAGCCAGTCGAACAGGCCTTGCCAGTACTCGCTGCCCACCAGTACGAGCGGCATGCGCTTGACCTTGTGCGTCTGCACCAGCGTGAGCACCTCGAACATCTCGTCGAGCGTACCGAAACCGCCGGGGAACACGATGGCACCCGAGCTGTACTTAACGAACATGGTCTTACGCACAAAGAAGTAGCGGAAGTCCATACCCAGGTTCACGTATTTGTTGAGCCCCTGCTCGTGCGGAAGCTCGATACCCAAGCCGACCGACTTGCCGTTGGCACTCGCCGCCCCCCTGTTGGCCGCCTCCATAATGCCGGGGCCGCCGCCGGTGATAACCGCCACGCCGCGCTGCGCGATCTTGCGGCCGACCGTGCGCGCCGCCTTGTAGAGCGGATCGGTCTTGGGCGTGCGGGCACTGCCGAAGATGGTCACCGCGGGCCCGAGCTCGGCAAGCGCGCCAAAGCCATCGACGAATTCTGCCTGAATACGAAGGACGCGCCACGGATCGGCATGCAACCAGTCGGTTGAATCTTCGGGCGCCAGCAGGTTGGCGTAGGTGTTGTCCTTAGGAATCATGGGGCCGCGCATGACCACGGGGCCGCGGCGGTACGTCTCGTCGTAGGCGGGCTCGCCCTCGACGTTCTCATTCTTAATCATGGGTGCTCCTATCGAAAATAGAAACGGGCGGGATCGACGCCATGCGCCAAACACCCGCCCGAACATCAACTATTCGGTATGGTACCCACGATGCATAAAGTGCTTGCAAGCTATCGGTCAGCGGTCGCGCAGACGGTGTTAGTGAACGCGACGACCGATCGCCGCTTGGCCTTTACCGTTGCTCACGCCTCGCAAGCGCGTCCGCAGCTCTTAGTAATCCACCGCCGCAGGGCTGTTCATCCAGTCGCTCACGAACGCACCGTAGCGGCCCTCGATAATGGCCTGGCGGGCACGCTGCATAAGGTTGAGCAGGTAGTAGATGTTGTGCATCGACAGCAGAATGCCGCCGAGCATCTCCTTCTGCGTGACCATGTGACGGATGAGCGCACGGCTGTAGCCGCCCGTGCACACCGGGCAGGTGCAGGTGGGATCGATGGGACCGTCGTCGTGCGCAAAGCGCGCGTTACGGAAGTTGAGGCGACCCTCGCTCGAAAACGCTGTGCCCATGCGGCCGGTACGCGTCGGCAGCACGCAGTCGAACATGTCGATGCCCACGCCAACGCCGCGCACGAGCGTGGTAGGGTTGCCGACGCCCATCAGGTAGCGCGGCTTGTGCTTGGGCATGTACTCGCTTACGAGCGGTGCCAGGGTCTCGAACATGGTCTCGTGGTCCTCGCCCACCGAGTAGCCGCCAATGCCGTAACCGGGGAAGTCGCCGCACTCCTCCAGATGGCGCAGCGAGCGCAGGCGCAGATCTAGGTGCATGCCGCCCTGAACAATGCCAAAGAGCGCCTGGTCGTCGCGGTTATGCGCCTTATAGCAGCGCTCGGCCCACATACTCGACAGCTCAACGGCGCGCTCAACGTAGGCGCGCGTGGCGGGATAGCCCGGGCACTGATCAAGCTGCATGCAGATGTCGGAGCCGAGCTTCATGGCGATTTCCATGTTGTCCTCGGGCGTCCAGAACACGTGGCGACCGTCGTAATCGTTGACGATAAAGCGCACGCCCTCGTCGGTGAGCTTGACGGCGTCGTTGTGGCTGAACACCTGGAAACCGCCCGAGTCGGTGAGGATAGGACCGTGCCAGTTCATAAACTTGTGCAGGCCGCCCAGCTCGGCGATAGTGTCCTCGCCGGGACGCATGGACAGATGATAGGTATTGGCAAGCACGATCTGGGCGCCGAGCTGTTTGACGGTCTCGGTAGGAATGCCCTTGACGTTTGCCTTGGTGCCCACGGGCATGAAGATTGGCGTCTCGATGTCGCCGTGCGGGGTGTGCAGCACGCCGGCACGCGCATGCGTCGTCGGGTCCTCGGCGATCAGGTCGAATTTAAAAAGGTTCTGGTCCATAAACTGGAACTCCTTGGTTGCGGTTCATACGCAGACCATTATACGGGCAACCAGCAAACCGCACCGACTCGACAGAAACTGATGCATTAAACGACTAGTCGTCGAGGACAATCTTCAGCGCCATCTTGCAAAGAAGTGTCCCAATCTGCCGGCACTTAGGGACTGTCCCCAAGTGCCGGCAAGAGTGTCCCTTATAGCTAGTCATTTAAGAACGTCCCCAACGACTACGAGATCATCTCCAACAGCCAAGGCAACGCCGATGCTCTGGCAATGCCAGCGAGCGGTCGCCAGGGCGAACAAATTGGCATGAAAAGAGGGCAGCATAGACCTTCTGGTCATGCCGCCCTCTTTGAATGACAAGTTGTCGCCCTGGCGGCCGCGCAGCGTCGGCCCGTTACGGCGTTTGGTAAAACGCCGTAACCCCTACGGCCGCTGGCCCATGCCACCCTCGAGGGTGACGGTCTCGCCGTTCATGTACTTAAAGTCGGGACCGCAGAGCTGAACGACCACGCGGCCGATTTCCTTCTCGACGTCGCCGTAGTGGCCCGCCGGCGGCATGTGAACGTTGGCCTTGAACGCCTCGGGGTAAGCATCCTGGAAGTTCTCGAGCGCGGCAGTCCAGGCAAGCGGGCACACGATGTTGACGTTGATGCCGTCCTTGCCCCACTCGTTGGCGGCAACGCGAGTCAGACCGCGGATGCCCTCCTTGGCAGCGGCATAGCTGCACTGGCCGTAGTTGCCAAACAGGCCGGCGCCCGAGGCAAAGTTGACAACGGAGCCCTTGGTCTCCTTCAGGTGCGGATAGGCCTTCTGCATGTACAGATAGGTGGCATACAGACCGGAATAAATGGCCAGGTTAAACTGATCCATGGTGTGGTCGGCGATGGTCACACCCGAGGCGCTGGCCTGAGCATTGTTGACGACGGCGTCGATGCGGCCGAACTCCTCAATGGCCTTGTCGATAACGTTCTGGACGACAGCCTCGTTGTCCTGACCAGCCGAAACATCGGCCTGAACAGGCAGAACCTTGACACCGTACTCGGCCTCGAGGGACTCCTTGGCGGCCTCGAGCTTGGCGACGTTGCGGCCGGTGATAACGAGGTTCGCGCCCTCCTTGGCAAAAGCGATATCGATGCCGTAACCGATGGAGCCAGCGGAGCCGTCCTTAAGCGTGGCCTTGCCGCCGCCGGTGACGATCACGGTCTTACCAGTGAAAAGTCCCATACATAGTCCTTTCAAATCGCGACGAGCACGCCCGCCGACTGCGCGTATCCAACTTCACGCGCCAAAAGCTGAGATGCAACTTTAGCGTGTTCAAGCGAAAATAAAAGACCGCGGTAGGCGAACGGCACCACGTCGTTCGGCGAAGGGAATGTCAAGTAAAAATTGGATAGAGTGGCCGAGTTTTTGCTATCGACGCGAGCCATCGAACACGTTTTGAAACTTTGCTGCGGCGCGCGGGAAGTCGGCGCGAGACTTTATCATAGGGTGACAAACAACGATGAGGAGCACATGCCTATGACAGACGAGCTGGACCCCCAGACTCAACAGCATATTGATGATCCCGCAGACGTCACCGCAGATACTGACGCTGTGACCTGCGATGGTATCGACATCGACGACCCCATCTTGGACGAAAGCGCTACGGCGGAAACCCCCGAAACAGAAAACGCCGATGAGCAAAACGACGATGCGCCCGCTCAGGACGACGCCCCCGTACAGGACGACGCCCCGCAAGCAGCGGGCCCCATCGAGGTCTCTTCGGAAGAAGAGCTCGATGCCGTCATGGACTCCATGATGGATGCTGTCAAAGCGATGAAAGACGCCGTGGCCGATGCCGATATTGATGCCGAAGAAGAGGAGGCCGCCGAGGCGGCCTCGACCTTTGTGCCCGGCGAGACTCCGGTTGCCGACCAAGGCAGTACCATGCCCTCGTTTCTGCAGCTCGAGCATCCCACAATTGGCGCCGATGCGGTCGATCCGCACGCAGCAGGCTTTTCTGTGATTGAGGGCGGTACCGGCAATATCGCCGTGCCGCAGGCTGCCGATGCGGACGCTGCCGACACCGCTCGACCGACCGCCCTGCACTCCCCCGCCGCGAGCCGCGATCTGGGGACCGCCGTCTCGAACACTGCGAACGCCGTGGGCACCTTTATCGCCCAGGGTGCCTCGGCCATGCGCGAGATGAACGCCGCGAAAAAGGCACTTGCCGATGCCCGCGCCCACCTGGCCGAACTTGAGCAGCGCATTGCCGATCAGGCCGAGGAACTCGAGACGCGCCAGGATATCGCAGGCCGCTACGACCAGATCGTCGCCGACCAGCGTCAGGCGATCGCCACAGCGCAAAAGACAGCTGCGGCAGCCGAGATTGACCGTGATGCCCACGCCGCCAAAGCGACAGAGCTCAAGGGTCAGTTCGAACAAATGAAGACAGAGGATGACGCGACTGAGCTCCGCCTGAAGGCCGCGCTCGACGCCGTGGAGGCCTGCGAGGCGAGCTCTCGCGAGACCGGCAACCGCCTCGTTCGACGTCTTGAGGATTCCAAGCGTATCCGCGACAAAGTGAAGGCTGAGCGCGATGCCGGTGTCGCCACCGCACGACAAACTGCCGATGCTACGCGCGCACAGCTCGAGACCTTGCGTCGCGAGTATGCCGAGCTGCAGCGCAACCCTTCGGCAAATCCCGCCAATTACACCGTACGCACCAACGAGTTGTCTATGCAAATCTCCGACGCTGCCGACGCCCTCCGCAAGGCCGAGGAAGATATTCCGCGCGTGACTGCCGATCTTGAGCATTCACTTGCCGCCGCCGAGCAGGCCGTCGAGCAGGCACAGGCCCCCATCGCCGACGCTAAACGCGCGCACCAGGCCGTAACGGCTGAGGCAGATGCCGCGCGCGACGAGCTGCAGTCCGCAAAAACTACCGCCGCGACGCGCCAGCGCGAGCTGCGCGAAAAGATCGCCACGCAGGACAAGGCACGCCGCGAGCAAGAGCAGGCCATCGCAAACGCCCGGGCAGATGCCGCGCATGCGCAGTCGATTATCGAGCAGGCGACCGAGGTGCATGACCATCCCGAGATCACCGAATCGCTCGCCGGGTCCTTGGCACGCGACAAGGCCGAGCATACCGAGACCGAGCGCGAAGTTGCCCAACTCGAGGCCGCCGAAGACGACGTGCGCAAGCGAACCCGCGACTCACGCATCAAATTCACCGGAGCCATCGCCTGCATCATCGCCGCGATTCTGGTGATCATCCTGATCTGGCTGTTCGCGAGCAAGTAAACCAGCTGCCAAAAACACCCAACGCAGTTGCGGTGAGATAGTTCCTGTTTAGCCCTCAAAAAGGCCAATTCAAGAACTATCTCACCGCAACTTATTAGATTGATGCAAGGTAGTCGTTGGGGACGTTCTTAAACGACTAGTCATTCAAGAACGTCCCCAACGACTACAGCAACAACCACGGCAACGCCAATGTTTTGGCGAAGTCAGCGAAAACGCCCCTAAGCGAGCAAGGTGACGTGAAAGAGGAGGGCATTGACCTTCTGGTCATGCCCGACGATTGAACGTCAGATTGCCGCTTAGGGGCGTTTGCAGCGTCGGCCGGTTACGGCGTTTGGAAAACGCCGTAACCTACTGAATGAGCATTGCGTCGCCAAAGCTGAAGAAGCGATAACGTTCTTCGATGGCGGCGGCGTAGGCATCCATGATCTGATCGCGGGAGGCAAGCGCGCTCACGAGCATCATGAGCGTAGAGCGCGGCACGTGGAAGTTCGTGATCAGCGCGTCGACCACGTGATAGGTCGAGCCAGGCATGAGGTAAAGCTGCGTCGTCGCGTTCTCGCGCACCACGATGTCACCGCGGCCGAGCGTGTCGGCGCCGTCCTCACGGCCCTCAAAATAGCGCGCAGTCACGGCCGGATCGGACACCGGCGCGTCCGCGTCAAACGCACTCTCAAGCGAGCGCACCGCAGTGGTGCCGACGGCGATCACGCGATGCCCCTCGGCCTTCGCCTTATGCACGGCATCGACCACCTCCTGCGATACGTGGTAGCGCTCGGTGTGCATCACGTGCTGCGTAGGGTCGTCCTCCTCCACCAGACGGAAGGTATCGATACCGACCTCGAGCTCGACGGCGGCAAACTTGGCACCCTTGGCCTCAATAGCAGCCATAAGCTCGGGCGTGAAGTGCAGGCCCGCCGTGGGAGCAGCGGCCGAATGCTCCTCCTTCATGGCATAGACGGTCTGGTACTTCTCGGGGTCGCCCTCGTAATCGGTAATGTAGGGCGGCAGCGGCACATGGCCGGCGGCGTGAATGGCCTCATCGAGCGTGCGCGGCTCGCCGGCGGCATTGCAACCGGCCGGCTCAAAACGCACCAGGCGGCCGCCGCGGCTATCGGTGACAAAGTCGACGACCTCGGCCGTCAGCACCACAGGCGCGCCCTCGGGCGCATGGGCGCCACCGGCGCGATACTCAATCTGAGCACCGGGCTTCAGACGCTTGCCCGGCTTGACCAGGCACTCCCAAACATGACCCAGCGGGTCAACATCCTCGCGGCGCTTGAGCAGCAGCGTCTCGACCACGCCGCCCGAGCTCGTCTTGCGACCGATAAGACGGGCCGGCATCACGCGCGTCTGGTTGATGACGAGCACGTCGCCCGGCTCGATATAGTCGATGATGTCGCGGAAAATGCGGTGCTCAACGGTGCCGCCATGCTCCAGCGGCGTTCCCGCCTGGGAGCCCTTGCGGTCAACCACCAGCAGGCGGCAGGAGTCGCGCGGCTCGGCAGGAGCCTGGGCAATCAGTTCCTCAGGAAGGTTGTAATCAAAATCATCGGTACGCATAGACACGTCGGATACTCCTTATATAGCTAAAGTCCGCTCTACATCCTAGCAGGCTGCCCACTCAAAAGAACTACTTTTTGGACGCTTTGCGCTCGTCGCGAATGCGGGCGCGGTCCATGGCCGCCTCGACGGCCGAAAATCGACAGCCGCAGTAATTCTGTCGGTACATGCCCAGCTCGCGCGAACGGCGAGTCGCCTCGGGGTAATACGGGCGAAAATCGCGAATCACCGGAGTGAGACCGCGAGCGGCAGCCAGACGCTCCAGCACATCATTGCAGGTCTCGAACAGCTGATACGGCGAGACGGCGAGCGTCGTGCCCACATATTCGAACCCGCGCTCCTGGGCCACACGGCATGCCTCGGCCAGGCGCAGGGCATAGCACGCGCGACAGCGGCGGGGTCGATCGGCGCCCAACGGGGCCACACCGACCTCCCAGCGCTCGCGGTCCTCCCCCGCCTCGATAAGCTCGATGCTGCCGTCGGCACACCACCGGCGCAGCTCGACCAGGCGGCGCTGCCATTCATCGCGCGGCTGAATATTGGGGTTGGTCCAGCAAATCGTGGGCTCAAACCCCTCCTCGCGCAGCAAGCGAACCGGCTCCAGCGAGCACGGCGCACAGCAAGCATGCAGCAGCAACGGCTTCATCAACATTCCCCGTCCCAAAAAATCATCCCAAAATGACTACCTTGCGAAAAAGCGCACGCCAAAGGATGTGTCCTCGCAGGCGACAATACGGCGGTCGCGCAGGATGGTCCGCACGTAATACCAATCGCCCACGCAACCCGACAAATGCAAGCCAGCCGCCAGGTAGCACAGCAGCGGATAGCCCGAGGACGCAAACCCCAGGGCAAACGCTGTCGTCACAACAACCGTCGGTGCCAGGCAAACCGCCATGTACCGCGCACGCGAATACACCACGCCCTCGGCGCAGGCGTAAATCATGCAGGTTTCGAGATTTGCCCCAAAGGTCACCCGAGCGCCGGCGGGCGCAAACAGTTTAAAGAACACCGCGTGCACCAGCTCGTGCACGGCAAATGACGCCGCCGAAACCGCAGCCAAGCCGACTATCCAGCCCAAGACCGCCATCCAGCCGCCCGCGTCAGCCGCATCCAAGTCTGCAGGTCCGCCCAGCAGCATAAACACCGGCACCAGGCACACGGCAAACACGCCAAGCACGACCATCCCCCACACGAAGCAAGCGTGCAGAAAATCCTCGTCTTCAAACGCATGTATGTTGGAAATCTCATTCATAGCATCTTAGGATAGCGCCCCTGCCACGTACCCGTCCGCATGTGCGATAATGTCGAACGATATGCACGAATTGACCACCGCGCCGCCAGGCCTTGCGCCCGGCCGCGCCCTCACCATATGCGAAGGAGTCCCATGGCATCCAAATACTCCATGAACGACCGTCCCAGCTGGCCGCGCCGCGCCATCGTTACCGCCGGCGAGCCCTACGGCAACAAGGGCCTGCACTTTGGCCACGTCGGCGGCGTCTTTGTCCCGGCCGACTTCTTCGCCCGTTTCCTGCGCGACCGCCTGGGCCGCGAGAACGTCATCTTCACCTCGGGCACCGACTGCTACGGCTCGCCCATCATGGAGAGCTACCGCAAGCTCAAGGAGAACGAGGGCTACGACAAGTCCATTAGCGAGTACGTCGAGTCCAATCACTCCCGCCAGGCCGCGACCCTCAACAACTACAACATCAGCTGCGACATCTACGGCGGCTCGGGCCTTGAGCCGGCGGCCAAGATCCATAATGAGGTGACCGCTGAGATTATCGAGCGTCTGCACGAGCAGGGCACTATCTCCAAGCGCTCTACCCTGCAGTTCTACGATGCCAAGGCCGGAACGTTCCTCAACGGTCGCCAGGTCATCGGCCGCTGCCCCATCCAAGGTTGCAAATCCGAAAAGGCTTATGCCGACGAGTGCGACCTGGGTCACCAGTTTGAGCCCGAGGAACTCATCGCACCCAAGAGCCAGCTCACCGGCGAAGTGCCCGAGCTGCGCCCGGTCGACAACCTCTACTTCGACCTGCCGGCCTACCTCGACTTTATGAAGACCTATACCGCCAAGCTCGCCCAGAACCCGCAGGTTCGCTCCGTGGTCTCCAAGACCATGGAGGAGTGGCTGCTGCCGGCTCAGCTCTACATCCAGAACAAGTTCCGCGAGGCCTTCGACGCCGTCGAGGACCAGCTGCCCGAGCACACCGTACTGGAGCCCGAGGGCAACAAGAGCAGCTTTACCGTCACCTTCCCCAGCTGGAAGGAACGCGACGACGCCCACGCGGTGCTCGCCAACGGCGGCGTGCGCTTCCGCAGCGGCAAGGCGCTCGTGCCCTTCCGTATCACCGGCAACATCGACTGGGGCGTTCCGGTGCCCGAGGTCGACGGCGTGAACGACGTCACCTGCTGGTGCTGGCCCGAGAGCCTGTGGGCGCCCATCAGCTATACGCGCACCGTGCTCGCGCGCGACGCCCGCGCCGCCGGCGTGACCGAGGGTGTCGCCGCCCAGGATGCCGCCCTCATGGGCGAGCCCGCCGCCGATTCCACGCAGGTCCCCGCGCCCACCTACCAGCACAGCTCGCTCGACTGGCGCGACTGGTGGTGCTCGGATGACGCACAGATCTACCAGTTCATCGGTCAGGACAACATCTACTTCTACTGCATCGCGCAGACCGCCATGTGGGAGGCCCTGGGCTGGGACCTTACTCAGAGCACCGTCAGCGCCTGCTACCACCTGCTCTACATGGGCAAAAAGGCAAGCTCGTCCTCGCAGACGCCTCCCCCGCCGGCAGACGACCTGCTCAACCACTACACCTGCGAGCAGATGCGCGCGCACTGGCTGTCGCTCGGCCTGTCCGAAAAGCCGGTGAGCTTTAGCCCCAAGGCATACGACACGCGCGTGACCGGCAAGGACAAGGACGGCAACGAGGTACGCGCCTGCGACGACAAGCGCGTCATCGATCCGGCCCTTAAGGAGAGCGCCCTTTTGACCGGCGTCTTCAACCGCCTGGCCCGCAGCTGCTTCTACGGCGTCGCCATCAAGGAGGGCGACGAGAGCCCCTATCGCAACGGTTGCATCCCCGCCGGTGCCGCTTCTGACACCGTGGTCGAAGCCGCCCAGCAGGCAGCCCTCGCCTTTGAGCAGGCCATGTACAAGTTCGAGACGCACCGAGCGCTCGCCGTGTGCGACGACTACCTGCGCGCCGCCAACAAGCGCTGGAGCGACGCCTCCAAGGCCGCCAACAAGCTCGAGGGCGAGCCAGCCAACGCCGCCATGACGCAGGCCCTCGTCGACGCCTTTACCGAGCTGCGCGTAGCGACCGTGCTCATGCACGGCATCGTCCCGGCCGGCTGCGAGCTCATCTGCGAGTACTTCGACGTCGATCCGGTCGCCTTCTTTAGCTGGGACAACATCTTTGCCTCCACGGACGAGTTCGTGGAGAGCCTGGGCGAGAAGCCCGGTGAGCACCGCGTGAAGCCGCTGCCCCCGCGCTTCGACTTCTTCAGCAAGCACGAGAGCCAGTACTAAAACAACACTCGACATGTAATGGAATGGGAAGGAAAGACGGATGTCCAAGCCGCGTCGTCGTAAGCAGAAAAAGCAGGTCAAGGCCGAGCTCAAGCTTAGGCAGTTTGCTGCTACCGAGCTTTCCGACCAGCTTGCCGCCCTTCCCTGCGCCGCCGACCTGCCGCGCTTTATGGTCGACACGGTCGCCGGTGCTTATGCCCCCTCCGATGCCGAGCTCATGATCGAAGGCTTTGGCGCTGCGGCCACACGCCCGGTCACGCTGCGCGCCAACACGCTCAAGGCGACTGCCGAAGACATCGCCGCCGCACTCGACGAGGCCGGCATCGCGCACCAAACCGTTACCTGGTATCCGGACGCCTTCATCCTGCCCGAGGCCCAGGTTTCCGACCTGTGGGACCTCGACATCTACCGCGACGGCAAGATCTACTTGCAGAGCCTGTCGTCCATGATGCCACCGTTGGTCCTGGGCGCTCAAGCCGGCGAGGACATCCTGGACATGTGCGCGGCCCCCGGTGGCAAGACGACGCAGATCGCCGCCCTCACCCAGGGCCAGGCACACCTCACGGCCTGCGAGATGAGCAATCCCCGCGCCGAGAAGCTCGAAGCCAACCTCCACCGCCAAGGCGCAAAAAACGTGCCCGTCATGCGCATCGACGCACGCGAGCTCGACGAGTTCTTCCGCTTTGACCGCATCCTGCTCGACGCTCCCTGCACCGGCACGGGCACCGTCATCAGCGGCAACGAGAAGAGTCTGCGCGGCCTCACCGAGCAGTTGCTCGGCAAGTGCGCCCGCTCGCAGCGAGCACTTCTGGACCGCGCCATGGGAGCCCTCAAACCGGGCGGCACGCTCGTCTATTCGACTTGTTCGATCTTGCCGCAGGAAAACGAGGACGCCCTGCAAGAGGCCCTCGACAAGCACATGGACTGCGAGCTTATCCCCCTCGACGGCACGCCGAGCGAAAGTGAAACGCGCCGTGCTCAGGAAGCTGGCGAAGAGCCGCGCGTCGAGTGCAACGCCCTCACCGAGGCCATCGCCGCCGGCCACGTCTCGTCCGTCGCCAACGGAATGCCCGGCACGCTGACCATTCCGCCCAGCCGCGACTTTGAGGGCTTCTACATCGCCCTGATCCGAAAACGCAGCTAGCGCACGGATTCAAAACTCAACAAACTATCTCTGTGCGCGCTTGTCCTGCTGGTCACGGTGCTGCTTAAGCGCCTCGCGTTCCTTGCGCTCGGCTCTTTTGCCCTTAATGGCCGTGACCACCAAGTAGATGATCGCGGCGGCAACGATTGCGCCCACACACAGGCCAATCGAGCCCAACATTGCTGTGAATTCCATACCGCGTCACCTCTCTTTTAAACGGGACATTCAAGATAGCACCTCAATACCCGCCACCACAGCTCCTTCACGTTCGCCGGTCCTTCGGTCTAACGGATGGCGCGGCGGGGAAAAATCAACTCGTCAAACGATTTAGCAAGTACAACGCTGTCGGCACCCTGCCAGCCACCATCGCATAGAATCGAGCCCCCATGGATACTCTCAACGATTTGAACGAGCGCGTCGACGCCTTTGTCGGCACCAGCTCCTTCGAGACGCCTGCCGCGACTAACGACCAAGCCCCCATCGATGTTCCCGCCGAGGTTCACGAGGACATCGTCGCCTCGGTCGACTTCTCCGAGGTTGAGCTTGCAGACGAATTTACTGAGCCCCAGGTAGCCGTGACCCCCAACGGACTGCTCCCCATGGAGCCGCTGCCCATCGACGGGCGTCTGCGCAAGGCGGCCCTCCGCATGCCCGACGAGATCGAGGAGGCCAGCGGCTTTACGCTCTTCGGCCGTCGCATCAAGTCGCTTATCTACACCACCGACGTGGCGGTCATCCGCAACTCCAACGCCGATGCCGTCTTTGCCGTTTACCCCTTCACGCCACAGCCTGCCATTACGCAGGCGCTGTTGACTGTCGCCGAGTGCCCGGTCTTTGTAGGCGTGGGCGGCGGAACTACGACCGGTAAGCGCTCCGTACAGATGGCAGCCGTCTCCGAGATGCAGGGCGCGGCAGGCTGTGTGGTCAACTCCCCCGCCACTGCCGAGATGGTCGAGCACATCACCAACATCGCCGACATCCCCGTCATCGCCACAGTCGTACGTTGCGACGATGATGCGCATGCCAAAGTGCGCGCCGGAGCCAAGATTCTCAACATCGCCGCCGGCAAAAACACGCCCCAGGTCCTACGTGAACTGCGCGAGCACTATCCCAACCTGCCGCTCATCGCACCGGGCGGCAAAACACCCGAGAGCATCCGCGAGACCATCGCCGCCGGCGCCAACGCCATCATTTGGACGCCGCCTTCGGCCCAGCAGCTACAGACCGACATGATGCAGCGCTACCGCAAGATGAAGGAAGACGCCACGCCCGTCATCTCGCACGACGATGTGCCCATTATCGACCAGGTTGCCGCCGCCGAGGTCAGTCAGGTCGAGAACATGAATCCCGACGTGCCGATTCCCGACGAGGTTATCGAGCGCGTCGCTTCGATCCACGATCATATCGAGGAGCGCCGCGCCAACCGCGGCCTCAAGCCATCGCTCCACGGCTTCTTCTTCCGCGGCAAGAAACGCTAACCCAAACAGCAAGGCCCGCCTCACAAACGTGAGGCGGGCCGTTTTCGTTTGAGCAATCATGCGGCGACGTGATGGGCCAAGTTAATCCACGCGTTTGTCGCCCATAAAGAAGAGCGCCACCGTACCAGGTCCGGTGTGCGAACCGATCAGAGCACCGATGCTATTAATCTCAATCTTGCCTTTGAGCTGCGGAACCTGTTCTTCAATCAGCGCCGCAACGGCCTCGGCATCCTCGCGGCACGCCGAATGGGACAAGACGCACTTACCCGAATAATCCGCACCGTCCTGCACGTGTTTCATCATGGTCTTAGCCATCTCGGAAATCGCGCGCTTCTTGGTGCGGATCTTCTCACGTGGCGACAGCTTGCCTTCGCAATCGACCGTCATAAGTGGGCAAATCTTAAGCGCTGTGCCGATGATCGCGCTCGCGGCCGAAATGCGACCGCCGCGCAGGTAGCTCGACAGATCGGTCGAGAAGAACCAGTGGTGAAGGTTGAGTTTATGCTCCTCAATCCAAGCGGCCGTCTCGTCGAGCGAAGCGCCGCTATCGCGCACGTCGGCGGCACATTCCGCCAGCAAGCCAAAGCCCGAAGACGCCGCCAGCGAATCGATGACGCGCACCTTGCCGCCCTGAGGATAGCGATCCGCGAGCATCTGCGCCGCAACGCAGGCCGATCCATACGTGCCCGAAATACCCGACGACAACGCCAGGTGCAGCACGTCTTTACCCTCGGCAACAAACGGCTCCCAAAACTCCTCGTACTCACCCACGCTCACCTGAGACGTCTTGGGCATGGCGCCCGCGGCAATCTGGGCAAAAAACTCGTCCGGCGTAATCGACTGATACAGATCGTCCGTATAGACAACATCGTCGATCTCGTAATGAAAACACACGACAGGGATATTGCGCGACGCAAAGAACTCACGGGTTCGGTCGGCGGCGGATTCACAGGTCAGGACAAAATCACTCATATGAGGCTCCTTAAGTATTGCTGCGCAAATTATCGCACAGCAAGCCTAAATACGATACAAACGTCCACTATTTACCAATTCGAACCATTTGCATTGAATATCTTTATCATGAACATCCCCATCCCCGCCATGGGCCAACATGGGCAAAATCACCCCCTTCGTCTCCACTTAACCGACACATCAACCTCAACTAAATCGATTTAGCAAACCGTTCAGCTGACAATTCAGCCGCCGGCGCAAAATCGAAACAAAGCCGGCGCATACTGGTAAACGCTTGACGCTGTTTTATCAGTTTTACCAACCATATCGGAAGGTGCTTCATGGTCGCATTCGATCGCAATCCGCAAGACTTTAAGTATCTGCGTCTGCTGTCGAGACAATTTCCCACCGAACAATCCGCGTTTACCGAGATCATCAATCTCTCGGCCATTCTCAACCTGCCCAAAGGCACCGAGCATTTTATGAGCGACGTGCACGGCGAGTACGAAGCCTTTATGCACATCCTCAACAACTGCTCGGGTGTCGTGCGCGAACATGTCGACGAGATCTTTGGCGACACGCTCTCCTTTGACGAAAAGGGCGAGCTGTGCACGCTCATCTACTACCCGCGCGAGAAGATCGAGCTGGTCCGCAGCCGGCGCGAGGACTCCCCCACCTGGTACAAGACAATGCTCGACCAGCTCATCATAGTTGCCCGCTCGCTTTCGAGCCGCTATACGCGCTCCAAGGTGCGTAAGGCCATCCCGCGCGATTACGCCTACATCATCGACGAGCTGCTGCACACGCATCCGGACGAGAACAACTATCGTGTGCGTTATCACGAGCGCATCGTGGAGTCCATCCTAGAGACCGCAAGCGCCGACGACTTTATCGAGTCGCTCGCCTCGCTCATCAAGCGCCTGGCCGTCGACCACCTGCACCTGGTGGGCGATATCTTCGACCGTGGCGGCGGCGCTGCCAAGATTATGGACCGACTGCTCACCTACCATTCACTCGACATCCAGTGGGGCAACCACGACCTGCTGTGGATGGGCGCTGCAGCCGGTGAGCCCGCCTGCATCGCCACGGTGCTGCGCAACAACCTGCGCTACGACAACTACGAGATCCTGGAGAACGACTACGGCATCTCGCTGCGTGAGCTTGTCGCCTTTGCCGATGCCACCTACACCGCCGGTGAGTCCATCACCCCGCTGATCAAGGCCATAAACGTGCTGCTCTTTAAGCTCGAGGGCCAGATTATCCAGCGCCACCCCGAGTTCGATATGACCGACCGCCTGTTACTCGACAAGATCGACCACGACACCGGCACAGTCACGCTCGCCGACGGCAGCGTGTGGCCGCTCACGACCAACGACTTCCCCACCGTCGACCCGGCGGACCCCTACACGCTCACGTCTCAGGAGCAGCACATCATCGACAAGCTCGTGTCAGAGTTTGTCACCGCCGATCACCTGCATCGCCATATCGATTTCCTCTATTCCCACGGCTCGATGTACAAGGTCGCCAACGGCAACCTGCTGTTCCATGGCTGCGTTCCGCTCAACGAAGACGGCACCTTTAGCAGCATGAACTGTCTGGGCACCTGGCACGCTGGCCGCGATTATCTCGATTTTTGCGACCACATCGCCCGCCGCGCCTGGCGCGTGGGCGACTGCGACGCCCTCGACTGGATGTGGTACCTGTGGATTGGCTTCAATTCACCCGCCAGCGGACGCTTAGTGCGTACCTTTGAGCGCGCCTATATCGCCGATAGGAGCACCTGGGTCGAGCCGATGGACCCGTACTTTACGCTTACCAAGTCGCCCTCGGTCTGCGATGACATCATGCGCGAGTTTGGCGTCGCGCCCATGGCATGTTCGCCGACCGGACACATCATCAACGGCCACACGCCCGTTAAAACCACCAAGGGTGAGCAGCCCATCCGCGCCGAGGGCAAGCTGCTGGTCATCGATGGCGGCTTCTGCCGCGCTTACCATCCCAAGACGGGTATCGCCGGCTATACGCTCATCTCGAGCTCGCGCGGCTGCCGCCTCAAGTCGCACCGGGCCTTTACGACGGTTGCCGAGGCACTTACGCGCAACGTGGACATCGAAAGCGAGACCAACCGTTTTGACCAAGCGGACCGTCGCCGCATGGTGAGCGACACCGATACTGGCGCCAAGATCCGCAGCCAAATCCAAGACCTGCGTCAGCTGCTCGATGCATATAGAAACGGTGCTATCGAGGAGCGCGCCTAGCACCACCCGCGGGGATTGGCTAAACTTGCTGAGTTTATCATCCCCACGGCGTCCCCGCGCCACCCTAAGGCAGGTACCATGCAAAAGCTCCTTGCGCAGATCATGAAATTTGGCGTCGTCGGTGTCATTGCCACGGTTATCGACTTTGGCATTATGAATCTGCTCCACTACGGTCTCGGCCTCAACATCCTGATCGCCAACACCAGCGGCTTTATCATCTCACTCATCTTTAACTACCTCGCAAGCATGAAGTACGTGTTTGCGCACAAGGAAGGCATGAGCCGCCGCCGCGAGTTCATCATCTTTGTCGTGCTGTCCGTGATCGGTTTGGTGCTCAACGACGGCATCGTGCTGGCGCTCAACGCCGGTCTGGGGCTCGAGGCCAATATCGCCAAGATCTGCGCCACCGCGCTTGTCATGGTCTACAACTTTGTGACCCGAAAGATCTTCCTGGAGGGCGACGAGACCAAGTAGCTCGACACCCCCGCAGCATTACGGTGCCCACGGACGACACGCACTCAGCGCAGTATCGTCCGTGGGCGCCGCTCGTTTACGGGCAAATTTTCAACGTTTACGGATTAGCTCTTGAAAATTTGACGAGTTCGTATAGTTCTTGGCAAAGACCTTACGTTTCCCTTGCAAAAGATCTAAAGTATCCCCTGCTCGATTCATCAACGCATTGGATGTGATTACGTGCGCAAGGCGCTGGCACAACCTCATACCAAGCAGTTCCTCAAGTTTGCTGTCGTGGGTCTTATCTCCTTTGGCATCGACTGGGGCATGCTCATTGCGCTCGTCGAGCTGTTTCACCTCGACTTTTTGATGAGCACCACGGTTTCGTTTATCACGTCCGTCGTGGTCAACTACTGGCTCAGCATGAAGTACGTGTTCGACCACCGCGAAGGCATGAGCCGCAAGCGCGAGTTCACGATCTTCACCATCCTGTCGGTGATCGGCCTGGGCCTCAACGACCTGTACATGTTTGTGGGCGTCACGTTTTTGAGCATCGGCTACCAGGCCATGAAGGCCATCGCCACGTTCCTTGTCACCTGGTACAACTACTTCAGTCGCCGCTTCTTCCTCGAGGGCGCACGGTCGTAGTCGATTCACTATTTGCTTGAATGTATAACCGGTTGGAATTACCGTTCCAACCGGTTTTTTGTTTGCAGAGAGACCCGGCGACCCAGTCCCATTCGCATGAAAAACGGGCGGTCCGGATGTTGGTCCGAACCGCCCGTCTGGCGCGCTATGTCGAGGCCTCTAGCCCGTTACGTAATACCAAACGACGTTGTCGCCATTGGAGAGAACGTAGTTACTGCAGGCCGTCATGGGCGTTGCGCCGTTGACGGAGTACATCCAGCCGCTCGTGCCGCCGTACTGTTTCTCGGCCAAACCACCAATCGCGGAGACATACGTACCGTACGACGAGCCATGTGCGTTGACAGAAAGGCCCAGCGCGCACAGGGCATCGTAAACGGTGGCGCCTTCGTTAAAGGTAAAGGTGCCGCCAGAGGACACGGGATTGCCCACAGCGCTCGATGTGACCGAAACCGTCACCGTAACGTAGTTGGACTCCTGTGAGCCGCTTTGGCTGCCCGAGGAGGCATTTCCACCATTAGAGGATGAGGCTCCATCAGACGACTGGCCACCGCCCGAAGAAGCACCGCCAGACGCATTGGAAGTATCACCGGCTCCCGTATTTTGGGCAGCGGATTTATCGCCAGACTTCTTGCCGCCCCGGTCCTCGGACTTCTTGCTATCCGAGTTTTTGTCCGATTCCTTGTTTGAAGACTCGGAATCGTCCTTGGCGTCGTTCGAACCCTTGGGCTCGTCTTTTGCATCATTCGAAGATTTGGAATCCTTGGAACTAGCCTCGCCCGAAGCGGCAGACGAGCCAGACCCCTTGGTGTCCTTGGCGACGACGCTCTCCCCCGTCACGGTCTGAACGATCCAGTCAATGGACCAGGCGCCGCTCTCGGAAGGATGGACGAAGCCCAGCGAGACGACGATCAGAATGGTGCACGCGGCAGCAAGAACGCCAAGGAGCGCCTTGCGACGAGAGGCGGACGCCGCCGAAGCGGCGCCCTGTTGCTTTGCATCGTCGAACTGAATGAACGAGGAATCTGGTTGCTTGGGGTCAGCGTCCTTGGATTTATTGGACACAACCCTCACCTACCGACGTTTGGTGAACACGAACACGCCGACGATGGCGAGACCGATGACGCCGGCGGCAACGCCAACAATGGCGAGCGGGTTGGTGCCAGTCTCCTGCTCGGAAGCACTAGAGGACTTCTTAGCAGTGGTCGTAGAAGCAGCACCCGTATCGGACTTGGAATCGGACTTCTTGTCGGACTTCTTGTCGGACTTGCCGTCCTTCCTGTCAGACTTCTTGTCAGACTTCTTGTCAGACTTCTTCTCGTCCTTCTTATCGGACTTATCGGAGTCCTTCTTGTCGGACTTGTTGTCCTTGGTCTCGGTCTTGGTCGACACCGTCGTCTTGGTCGTCGGCTTATGACCCGGGGCGACAGCGCCGCCCTTCGAGCCGGAGCCGGAACCCGTGCCAGTGCCAGCGCCAGTGCCGGAACCAGTACCGGTACCAGAACCGCCGCCGCCATTCGAACCAGCGCCGCCATTACCGCCAGGGTTAACGGCATTCTTGGTCCACTTGGCATACAGCGTCAGATCGGCCGTCACCGGCGTGCTAAAGTCATACGCCTGCGTGCAAGCCTCATCGGTATACCAACCGCCGAAAGTGTAGCCATCGCGCGTCGGATCGGCCGGCTTGACCAGCTTGCCATCGGCCGTAGCAACAAACTTAGTGTCGCAAGCAGACCCGCCGTTGGAGTTAAAGGCAACCGTCCAAGACTCGACAGCTCCAAGTTTAAACAGCGTGCCCGAATCATTGATGTAGTAGAGATTGCCAGAAGCATCGGCAATGACCGGAGAGTCACAGTACTGGTAATGGCCAGCCGCATCATAAATCTGCGTCGCCTCTGCATCGCCGAGCGTATAGCGATACACGCCACCACCAGCAGAGTAGTTGACGTAATCCTTGCTATCCGCGCTGTTAACGGTGAAGTACACATAGGTCTTGCCGCCCTGAACACTCACCAGCGGAGTAGCAGCAATACCGTTGAGGCCAGCCGGCAGCGCCTTGCCGTCGGCAGCAGCGACCATCGTGGTCTTACCCGTCTTCAGGTTATAGAGAACCAGAGCAGAGCCAGTAGCCGTCTGTCCGCCGACAATCAGATTGTCACCAGACACCGCAGGGGCGCTCAGATTATTCGTAAGGCCCAGATCAACCGTCTTCTGTTCACTCAGCACGCCCTTCGCCGAAAGCGAAATCACATGGAGCTTTCCGTCGTGCGTCATCTGATAGAAGGTCGAACCATTGGACGGATCGGCAATGCAATCGGCATTTGCGACAGCGCCGAGCTTCATGGTCGAAACGACATCGCCCGTCGTCTTATCAATGCACTTAAGCGTACCCGCGCTCGTAGGAACGATGGCATACTTATCCGTCAAAGCCGCACCAGTCCAGTAATAGCCCTCGGCAGGGTCGATGTTCTGCCAAGAAACTTCGCCCGTGGCAATCTTAATGCGCGCAAAGGAGCCGTTGCCGTAGGTCGCGTTGTAATTCTCGTCATACGAAATATCGACCGAGCCTACATAGACGTACTCGCCGTCCGAAACGACGGTGCAGGAGCTCTGCGTCAAGTCCGTCAAACCAGGCGTCAGCCACTTGCAGATCAGCTTGTCTGCAGTAATCGCCTGGACCGCACCGCCGTTGAGCGGAACGATGATAAGGCCATTGGTATAGATCGGACGAGAGGTATAGCTCACCTTGGAGGCAAGCGGCGCAGAGGCAACCTTTTTGCCCGTGGACGAATCGATCTTAATGAGCTCGTTCTCGGTCGCGATGTACACAAAGCCGTTAGCAATGACAGGCTCGCTGCAGTTGGCATACTGCTGACCAGACTCGGCCTTCCAATCGAAGGCCCACTTAAGACCGGCGGCCTGCGCAGGCGTCTTGGCATCCGTTACGGTCGAACCGTTGCCACTGTTGCCGTAGCCGGCCCACTCGGCATCCCAATCAGGAGTCGTCGCGCTCGGATCCACGACAATCTTGTCGGGATCGGGCATGGGAGAATTATCGGTGGTATAGGCAAGCGTGACCTTATCGCCGCTCTTGAGCGTAATCTGATTGGCGCAGAGTAAGGAGGGCTCTCCGTTGATATACAGATGCCAATATTTATTGGTCGCAGCATCCCAACCATACGGCTTGTGATCGAACGGCGAAGTAATGGAATTCAGGAACCAGTACTCACCACTCTGGGAGCCGTTGTACGCAACGCCCTTGGCCTTCAGAACTGCCTCAATAAGGTTCTGGGCCGTGGAGCCTTCGGGCAGAGAAACATTGCTTGCCGTGCCCCAACGCGTATTGTTCCCGTTGACATCGGGACCGATAACATCGGCGGATCCAAGCACCTGACCGGGGAGGGCATCGGCGTCAGCACCATACATAAAGGTGACGGCGTCACCCTCCTGGAGCTTGTAGGCACCGGCGCCAACGTCGGCGAACTTGCCATTTACGTAGAAGCGCCAATAGCTATTGGTCGCAGCATCATAGCCACAATAGGACTTACCATCGAAGGGCGAATAAATGCCGTTGAGGAACCAGCCCCAAGACGATTCGCCAGCATCGAGAGTAAGGCCGACCTGCTCAAGGAGATCCTTGGCAGTGGAGCCTGCCTTGAGACTCGTCTGACCCGTCGAAGCCCAAACCTGCTGCTTGCCGTCCTTGTCCTTACCGAGAACCTGAACAGAAGCATGGACAGAATCGGACGGCAACTGGTCGCCCCAGCCACCGTAGAACCACGTGACGGTATCGCCGGCATGGATGGTGACATTGTCCGCCGTATAGTCACTCGACTTGCCGTTGATGAACAGCTGCCAATAGGTCGAATAATCTTGGGGCGTACCCAGCTCAACACCGTTGTACTTAAGGCTCAGAATGAAGGAGCCCGCAGCAACGGCGTCAATGTCGTTCGCCTCGAGTGCGACCTTCGTAAGATCAAGCGCGCTCGAACCGGACGTCACCACATACTGCGCATTATCGACCCAAGTCTGAGTCTTGCCCTGGGCATCGCGACCAATGACGGTCACATTTGCGGCAACCTGGTCTTTAACGACAGGGGACGAGCTACCAGCCGTATAGGCAAACTCAATCTTCTGCCCCTGGGTGAGCTTGACGCTGCTCGCGCCAACCGAGGAAGACGCGCCGTCGACGAACAGCTGCCAGAAGGCATAAGTCGTCGGATCGAAGGCAAGCGTACGGCCATCGCTCGGGGATGTGATGCTTTTGAGGTAGAAACCGTATGCCGTGTTCGGATCGTAGTCTGCCTTGAAGCCCGTCTTCTGCTGCAGCTTAACGAAGGCATCCGCAGCCGTCGCGCCCTCGTCGAGCTTGAGCTGCGTGGGTGCCACCCAGGTCTGAGCCTTGCCGTCGGCATCGGTGCCGATAATCGAGAACGAGACCTCGACCTGCTTCTTGGCGACATCGCCGGTTTCTGTCGGGTTCTCTGTCTGGATGGCAGCCGCGGCGGCAGATCCTGCTTGGCCAGCGGATGCCGTCGAAGACTGCTCGCTCGTGGCAGGGCTCTCCCCCGTCGCCGAGCCTTCGTCGCCAGTTGCCGCCTCAGTTGTGGCGACACTAGTTGCAGACGCGCTCCCAGAATCCGAAACCTCGGCGCCGCTCTGCTCAGCGGTACCGCCCGCAAGCGCTGCGTCCTCGCCCGGCGTCGCAGCCTGAGCCACAGCCTCGGCAATGCCCTCAGCGCCCTCGGCCCACAGCTGAGCCGGCGTGGTGCCAAAGGCCATCGCGAAGGCCAGGAATGCCACCAGGCCGCGCTTGGCTACATCGCGCGCAATCGCGCCACGGCGATGCGAGACGCGCTGGCGCTCGTCCTCAAACATATCCATTTGTCTCCTACTGTCTGTACTTGGAGCGTTGCCTTGAGACTGCCCCACGTCATCGCGCATGTTGCGCTCGAGTTCCCCCATCGGGACCCCCTTCCCTCCAGAGCCCTATGCACACCGGCGGCAAAAGCCGCAGCCGCATGCAAGACGGGAGGCGATCCGACTTAACCTTAACGACCCGGGCACGTCGTCCGATCTGCGACGCGAGCATCCCGAGCCAAGAGGAATTACGGTTACTGGTACAGCCGGGGACTTGCACCCCGATTCTCCCAAATGCGCAGGATAACCGCGCATTCGTGCGTCTCCGCACCACCATCTAGGCCATCGATTATTACCGTTAAAATGGTATCACGCAAAAGGGCCTCGCACGCAGGCGAAGCCCAAGGTAAAAGCTATTGTTTGCGATAGGAAAATGCGGTGACGGCCGCAGCCTCTAGTGCCTGCCGCCGTGACTGTTGAGCCAGATATTGCGGCCCAGCATAAGCGCCAGCACCAGCGCGCTCACGTAGCCCATAAAGCCAATGACCGGGATACCAAACACAACCGGCTCGATGCGCGCGTAGTACACCACCGACGAACCGATAAACAGACCGGCGATCACAATTGCCATCGACATGCGGTCGATAATCCCACCTAGCTGTCGCAGCGCCTTATCGCTGCTCATGATCTGCGTGTTTACCTTAAGCTGGCCGCGCGTAAGCATGCGCGAAGCCAAGCCCAGATACTCGGCCGCCTCGAGCGAGCCTTTTGCCGCGCGATAGCTGCTCGCGGCAAGATCGCGTCCCATATCACGCACGCGCGCATAGGTGCTTTTCTCGTTTTTAATGTGCGTTTGGATGATCTGGATCATGTTGACGTTGGGCATGTACTCGGTCAACAAACCCTCGAGCGTCACCATGCCGCGCGCGAACATCGTCACCACGCTCGGCAGCTCAACATCATTCTTACGCGCGAGGTTTAACAGCGAGGTCAAAAACTCGCCGATATCCAGATCCTTCAGGTCAAGGCCCGCAAAGTCAGCCACGATAAAGTCAAGGTCGGACAAAAACGCTGAATGATCGAGCTCGGCCGAATCGCCACGCGTCACGGCAAAGCGCATGAGCGAATCCTTGAGCTTGGGCACGTCACCCTCGGCCACGGCGAAAATCATGTCCTTGACGATACCGCGGTCGTGACTCGACATACGCCCGACCATGCCCAAGTCGATAAAGTAAACGATGCCGTCCTTGAGAATGATGTTTCCCGCATGCGGGTCGGCATGGAAAAAGCCGTCGTCGAGCACCTGCGTCGAGTAGTCCTCGACAATCGCGGCACCGATCTTTTCCAAGTCATAGCCCTCGGCCACCAAGCGTTCAGGATCGGCGATCGAAATGCCGTCGACGTAGTCCATAACCACCACGTGCTCGGTGCACAGGTCCAGATAGGATTTAGGGCACGTCACGCCATGAACGCTCTTATGGAACTCGTAGAAGTCGTTGAGGTTTTTGGCCTCGGCCAAAAAGTTGGTCTCCTCGCGAAACGAGGTCCACAACTCCTCGACTACGCCGTGCAGGTCAACGAATTGATCGGTGTTGACGAACTTGGAAACGATACGCACCACCGAGCGGATGATATCGATGTCCTGCGCCATAACCTGCTGCGCACCGGGGCGCTGCACCTTGACGGCCACGTCCTCGCCCGTCACCAGACGAGCGCGGTGCACCTGCGCGAGCGATGCGCTACCAAGCGGATTGGGATCGATCGCATCGAACATCTCCCCCAGGCGCAGGCCGTATTCTTCTTCCAGACAACTGAGTACGACCTCGTACGGCACCGGCTCCACGTCGGAGCGCAGACGACGCAGCTCGTCGCAAAAGCGTTGCGGCAGAATCTCGGACCGGTTGGCCAGAATCTGCCCCATCTTGACGAACATGGGGCCGAGTTCCTCGAGCAGGCGGCGCAAACGAACCGGCGTGAGGTTATCCCACACGCGGTACTTTTTGACCAGGCGAACAATCTGTCCGATGCGTTCGCGACGACCCGCCGGCGTGAGCTGGTATTCCTCGTCCGGCGCCATCGCGTCGGGCTCTTCGGGCACCATATCGACAGCGCGCGGCTTTTTGCGAGCGCCCGAGACGGCGGCATCGACCTCATCGACAACCGCCGCCTCGTCACCCAAAGGATCTAGATTGTTGTAATCGGTGGTGGAATCTGCCATCTGCGCTGCTACTCGGCCTCTTCGGTATCCTTCGCATCGTCGGGCTCAACGGACTCGACGGGCACCGAGGTCACGTTGTCCTCGACCGAATCGACGATGTCGCGCACATGGGCTAGGAAGGCCGTGCGCTCAGGGGCGGTCATAACGCGGACGCGGGCAAGGATGAGCTCGTCGAGCACGCGCTGGGCCGCAGTCTCGCCCTGTATGCCCAAGCGCTCGGTCAGATCGGAGATGGTGCCACCGGCCTGCTCGAACATGTCGGACACGCTGCGGGCGATATCGGGGGTGGCGGTGTCCTTGCGGACCTGCTCGCCTTTGGTGTTAAGGTCGTCGAGGACCTTCTTGCCGCCTTCGACAGCAACGGCGGCAGCGCCAAAGCCCACGTTAATGGCGCCGTTAACAAGCTGATCGAGTTTCATAACCATGGTTGTCTCCAATCACAAACAACTGCATTGGCGTTCTTGTACCCAAGATTGAGCGAAAGCGACAAAGCGTTTTAGCGCTATTCGATCGACGGGAAATCCCTACCTCACGTTGTCGTTCATCGCGAAAGAGTTCTTCATGGCGCAGCTCGTGGTGTAGAGCACCTTGCCCAGCAGGGCATCGGTCTCCACGCGAACACGCTCGGCAAAGGCCTCGTTGGCGCGTGTAAGCTCGGAAGGCACCTCGGCCTCGGGCAGAGCGGCTACGGCAGCGTCGACGTCATGGATCTGCTTGTGGCCCATGCCACCGATCTTCTCCTGATAATCCTCGACCGCGCGGCCGCACTCATGGAAACGGACGTCGGCCAGGGCACCGATCAGGCGGTTGGCCCAGTAGAAGTTTTCGGACGTCACGCGAGCCTGCGTGTCGGCATAGTACTCGGGCATGGTCTCGACGTTGGCGTACAGCGGAACCAGCGCGTTAAACGAGTTGGAGCCAAAGGCCATCCACTGCACGGCGCGATAGGCCGGCTGCGCATAGGAACGCAGCTGCAACACGGCGAGCTGGCTGTTGCGGTTGATGCCGATGGGGCGATAGGCGCCGCGCGTGGCGGGCGTGCCCTTGCTGCCGTAGCAGTCGTACTCCGTGCCCTGGTAGTGGCTCGAAAGCACGTACTTAATGTCCTCGATGGTCACCTTGCGCTCGGGCACGCGGCTCCAAGGGATGTCGTCGCTCTCGGGCGTGAAGTCGGCGTCGGGGCCATCCCACACGTCGCTGGGGTTGAGGCAGCGCTGCATGTACCAGGCGCGCGGCGTGTTGTAGACATGGTCGCTGTCGCTGTGCGAGCCAAAGGCCTCGCGCGGGTTAAAGACCACAGCCGGGCCGTCGCCCTCGACGCCCAGCGTCAGGTCCAGATGCCACTCGGCCATCCAGGCGCGCAAGTCGGCGGAGCACATATGGTCGGCCTGGGCGCCCTCGGCGTCATCCAGGTCAAAGCTGTCGATACCCAGCTGGTTGGGCATGGTCACATAGGCGTCATCGGGCACACGCTTGGCAATCCAGTGGTGACCACCGATGGTCTCGAGCCACCAGATCTCGTCCACATCACTAAAGGCGATGCCGTTGTTCTCGTAGGTGCCGTAGCGCTCGAGCAGGTCGCCCAGGATACGGACGCCGTCGCGGGCGGACTTGGCGTAGGGCAGGACCAGGGTCACCATATCCTCCTCGCCCAGGCCACCAGGTTGCGCCGGCACATAGCCGTCCTCACCCTCGTTGCCCTTGGCGGGCACGTAGTCCACGAGTGGGTCGGCGCCGCGGACGCGCTCGTTGGTGGTGAGCGTCTCGGTTGCGGACATGCCCACATTGAGCTCGTTGAAACCGGCCTCGGCCCAGATGCCGTGGCCCGGGACAACATCGGGGACGCTCGTGTAGCGCATGGGGTTATCGGGCAGTTCAACGGTCAGGTGACTCAGGACGCTCGTGTAGACGCGCGGCTGCTCGTCGGGATGCACCACGCGCATACGCTTGGGCTCAAACACCCCGTTGGACGAGTCCTCGTTACGCGCGACCAGGGTCGACCCGTCGTAGCTTGCGTTTTTACCGACCAGAATCGTTGTGCACGGCATGCGCATCCTCCTTGAGTGAAGAAATCAAACGATAACAGTGTATCGCTTCGGCGCAGAAAGGGCGAAACCACGGCCTCGGCAGCCCCCGTGGTCAAAAAATGCCAAATATGAGTACTGTCACCAATTTAGTGGCAGCAAATTTCCCTGTAACGAGTGCCGAAAATCCCCATTTGCCCAAAAGCAAGACAACGTTATTCCCCATAAGTTCAATAAAATAGGCTTCCTAACGATAATGGATACCGTTAGGAAGCCAAAAAGACGTAAGACATATGTGACTATCTTGGCAACAGTACTCATATTTGGCATTTTTTGTCCACGGGGTATAGAACTAACCCCTCAAACAGCCCAAAACGCCTATTTCAATGCGCGCTCGGCCGCTTCGATCACGTGTTTGGCGAGGATCGCCGTCGTCACAGCTCCCACGCCGCCCGGCACGGGCGTGATGGTGTCAACAACCGGCTCTGCAGCATCAAAATCAACGTCCCCGACCAGCTTGCCAGCGGCCTCGTCCCAATTAATGCCAACATCGATGATCGTCTGGCCCTCGCGAACGGCATCCACGCCAATCGTACGCGCGCGTCCAACGGCGGCAACCACAATGTCGGCAGAACGGCACTCGGCAGCAAGATCGCGTGTATGCGTATGGCACATCGTCACCGTGGCATTGCGAGCCGTAAGCATGGCGGCAACGGGACGACCAATCACCAGAGACCGACCGACGACCGCAACCTTGGCCCCATCCAGCTCAACACTGTAATGGTCCAGCAACGCCAACACGGCCTCGGCCGTGCAGGGAGCAAAGCCCTCGCCACGACCCGAAAGCGTGGTAAGCAGCGAGGCCGGCGTCATGGAGTCAACATCCTTGGCGGGATCGAGCGCCGCGGCAAACGCATCCTCGTCAAGGCCGGCGGGCAGCGGGCGGAACATCAAACAGCCATGAACAGCCAAGTCGGCATTAATGCCCTCGATAGCCGCCAGCAGCTCGTCCTGCGAGACGTCGGCAGGAAGCAAAACGCGACGAGCCTCGATGCCAACCTTTTCGCAGCGTTTAAGAGCGCCACGCTCATAGGACAGGTCGTCCTCGCGCTCGCCCACGCGCACGATAGCCAACGTCGGAACAACGCCCCGCTCGCGCAGGGCTGCGCAGCGAGCAGCAAGTTCCTCAGTCAAAGCGCGAGCAACGGGAGCACCCTTCAGCAGTTCAGCCATGTCTATCCCCTTTTCCTTGCAGCGTCGGAGGCGCGGCGCGCCAGCGCATCGGCGCGCGGCAACCATGTGTCGAGCAACTCATCACACGCCGTCTCGAGCTCCTCAGCACGAGCGCGATCCTTCATAGATGTGGTGTTCGCAAAGAGCGTCAGGCTCGCGCCCTGCATGGCGGCGCGGCAGAATACGGCACCGCACGCCACGTCGGACAGCAGCTGTCGGGAGCCCTTGTCCGCCATGACCTCGAGCAGCGCCAGCGCGCGCCCGCAGGCGTCCATGATCCGATACGGAGGCATGGCAGCCACGCGCAGCGCATCCTGAATCGCCGCAGGTCGAGCCGGATCATCACGAGGAATACCGTATGCCGCAGATACCTGGCCGTATGCACGAACATCCTCGGCAACCAGGCCCACAAGCTCCTGCACCAACTCGTCTGCCTGGGCAAATGCGCGCGTCAGATCGTCTGCGCGATCGGCAAGCGCGGGATTAGTTGCCCCATAACGAGCGACCATCCCGCAAAGCGAGGCGCCCAGTGCGCCCACAAAGGCGCTCGCACTACCGCCACCGGGAACCGGCTCGCGAGCAGCTAGCGCTTGGGCAAACTCTCGACAGGTTTTATCCATCATCTCTTGGCTCATACGCACGCACCTTCAAGTCATATACATCGGTCGGGTGGCAACCGCCGACCGACCGCATCAATCACATAATGGTGCTAAGTCTAGCCCATAAGTACATGAGCGTCAGCGCACCTGGCCATCGCGGATTTCTATGACGAACGATAGACCATGCCACCGCAAACATGGGACACATGGCCCACCTTTCGAGACTTCCGGACGTCAAAAACTGAGGCATATCTATAAACAAGGAACCTGTTGGGGCAACGCCCACGCACGCGCGCCCCATTAAATCAACGGGCACCTCACCCCGGGGAGGGCCGACAGCATCGGCCCTCCCCTCTTTTGCGACCGCACATATTGCCACTTGTCGGCGCAATTCCAGCCCCCAGAATGGGACACATGGCCCACCCTAGCGAGCCGTCCACGCGTACAGTAAAGGCAGGTAATCCGTGGGCGGTTACAGATCGAGGAGGACACGACCATGAAAAAGAAGACCTTTGCGATTCTCACCCTCTGCATAAGCCTCTTTGCCGCAGTTGCCCTGGTGGGCTGCGGTGGCAGCGGCGGCGCTACCGGAAGTGGCGGTGGCGGTGGAGCAGAAAAGCCAGCCGTGGATATGAGGACCGACTTCATTTGGTTTAAGGTCGAGGTCCCCGAGGCCGTCGAGATCACCGACGTCGCAGGCGACACCGCCGACAGGGCCCAGTTTAAGTTCACCGAGAGCGAGCACGCCAGCGATCGCTTCATCCCCGTCTTCGACTCTGACAAGAACGCCGATGAACTGTTCGACTACGAGGCAAAGTGGAATGCCAGCTTTGAGTGGACCGAGAATGACCCCGTCAAGTACAACGGCAAGACTTGGCGCAACGCTTCCTATACACACTCGGGCGGCGTAACGACCGAATACTTCACCGACGTTGACGGCGGCAGTGTGTATGTGCGTATCGACAACGTCGAGGAGCACAAGGACGCCGTCGAGACCATGATGAAGTCTCTGGAATTTGCCGACGACATCGCCGAGGCCAAGACCGAGGCCATGGACGTCAAGCTCGACGATATCGAGATCAAGCGCTAAGCGACTGGCGAGCGCAACGGGAAACACGGTCGCAGTGCAAACAAGCGACGGTACCCCAGCGCTTCGTACCCAGGGAGGGCCGGTAAACCGACCCTCCCTTTCTTATGCCGGTAGCCGACGAACGCGAGGATGCCGGACGCCGGAACCGCCCCAAATGTGGCAACAGTACGAAAACGACAAACACCCCAACACGTCCGCCCACCGATTTATTGCGCCGCGCAGACAATTAAACCAGCATCTTTAAACATCTGGGCAGTATAGTGACCAAAACTATCGCATAACCGCACTCTGCGAATGGAGAAGTTATGACCGAACACCATGCCATCAGCCGCCGAGCGTTTACGCTGGGCCTAGGGCTTGCGGCGTTGTCACCACTTGCAAGCCTGCCCGAAACCGCAGCGCCGGGCATTCCCCTGCGAGCGGCATTTGCAGACAACACACCCGCACCGTCGGACAGCCTCGACAATTTCGTCATTCGCCTTCGCCCCGCGGGCTATTTTCGCACCGCGAGCGTCAACCAAGACGGCAACGTTCGCGGCAACGTCTGCCACCTGTTTAACGACGGCACGTCCAGCAAGCTCATCCTTGAGAACGTAACGACCAAGAATGACGATACAAACTGGTATGCTATCCGCACCTTGCTCAATTTCGAAGAGCATAAAAAGACGGGCTACAGCATTTGGTCGGTCGATGGCGACTCGGACAAAGACGGAAAGGTCATCCACGTATGGAGTGGCGAGCATGACGGCAAGCCCAGCCGCTCTTTTGCGTTCGAGCGGCAATCAAACGGAACCTATATCATCCGAGACCGCACGGTCGAGAAAGAAACCGAGAAAAAAGACATTAAGTACCTGACAATAGAATCGAACGGCGAAGACCAGGACAACAATAAGATCTGCCATAAGAGTAAGAGCATTCCGTGGGAGCTCGAACTTATCGGTTACGACATGAAAAAGAACGATGCCACGGTTAGCAGCCTCGACTGGATCACGTACAGCAGCTACGTCGATGGGCCATGTTGGATGAAATACGTCGACGACAACAAGTTCCTCGACGAGCTGAGCATCCCGGGTACGCACGATTCGGGCACCTGTAGCGTGGACAACGACACTGAGCCTCAATCCTCGCAAGTAAAATGCCAGCAGGATTACATTCCCACGCAGTTGCTCGAAGGCATTCGCTATTTTGATATCCGGCTCGGAAAGGGCGATGACCCCGGCATCGACCACGGGATTTTCTACCTACTCAAAAAAGACGGGAACTATCTGCATCTCTCCGATGTCATCGGGTACTTCAAAACGTTTTTGAACGAAAACCCGACAGAAGCGCTCATCATGCTTGTATCACGAGGCAACGACGAGGCTACCGACGAAAGTGTTACGACGGCTTTCGCCAAGGTTTTGGACGACAACCCCAAACTGTTCTATACGTCGAGCCGCGTTCCCACACTGGGCGAGGTGCGCGGAAAGATCGTCCTGCTACGTCGATTTGGACTCGACGGCGACAGCGTAAGCGGCCACACGTGGGGACTCGACCTCACCGAATGGGATAACAAAATCGCAGCGCACACCGACAGCAGTTCCATGTGCCTCGTCCAAAACGCGCAGGGCTTTGAAGCCGCGGGGGAAACAGGCGACAAAGAGCCCTATTGCACCAAGGTATACGCCCAGGACAAGTACAAACTCACGGGAACCGACAAGCTCAGCTGGGTCGATAATGCGCTGAAGGAAACGACCGGGCGCACGCGCAACGAGGTAGATGTCGAGGACGATAACGGGGCCAAGGAGAAAGTCCTGGAGCGTTGCTGGTCTATCAACTACACCAGCTGCACGGGCTTGTCGCACGGAGGCAATCCTTTTACCTCGGCACGAGTAGTCAACGAGCATCTGTATAAGAGCCCGTACATCAATCCCAGCGGCATCGAGGATACAAAGTCAGATTACCTCAAGCACATTGGCATCATCGCATCCAACTTTGTTGATGCGGCGCTGGCCCGGAGCATCTACCAGCGCAATTACGATACGGAGCACAAGCAGACGGCTTCGTACTATCTCCCGTACTATCTCCCGACCCGCATGCGCATGACGTACGGCGACTCGCTGAGCGATGCCTCATTCCAGGATGGCAAGACCGTTGGCGAGGGTCATTTCCGCCTTGCCAACAGCAGCAACGCGCTCAACGCGACAGCTTCGGGCCATGCGTTTGCCATTGAATACGTGGATGTCGACGCCCTGGGCAACGAGACCGTTACGGGGCTGCAGGGCTCTGTGCCCATCGATATCGATCCACGCGCGCTGACGCCCCATTTTGAGGGACTCGAAGGCCTTAAGGCCGGCGAAGACGTGCGCGCCAAGATTGCGGCATCACTCGAGGGCAAGCTCGAAACCGATGCCTGCACGGCCCAGCTCGAGTTTGTGCACGACGCGAACGGCGCTCCGGGCACAGCAATGGCCGAGGGCGAAACATTTGCCGCAGGAACGTACTGGGTGCGCGTGAACGGTCTCTTGGGCAACGCGGCGCAGAACTACACGCTCGCCAGCGACGGAGCCGCAAGCTTTACCGTAGCGGCCTCGGACAGTGCTGCCGGCGCCGGCACCGGCAGCGGCACGGGTTCCAACGCAGGCAGCGCTGATAAGAACGGTAAGGGCAACAAGGGCAAGGGCTCGGGCGGAAAGCTCGCCGACACGGGCGACAGCTCTGGCGTTGCCGCCGGGCTCGCTGCCGCCGCCGTGGCGACAACGGTCGCCGGCGCGGCGATGCTTGCCAGTGACGGTGAAAACAACGAGGACGTTGTCGAATAGGCAAGCCGGCCTTTTAGACACATCGACTCAATCGGGGGCGCAGAACACCGTTCTGTGCCCCCGATTTTTACCTTGGCCCGAACGCCGCTATCGGCTACATCACCATGTTCAGCGCGTTAACAAACTCCTGGGCCTTCGCACGGCTGTTCAGGCTAAAGACGCAAGCGGTCAACAGACGATTGCGCAGAAAAACATCGCGGCCTTTGATTCTATTGACGCCCGTAATGTCCTTAAGATAAACAATCTCGGTGTGCTTGCCGCCAAAAGTGCCCTTCTTGAGTACCTCAATGCGGTTAGGGTAGATCTTGACGTCTTTATACCTACCCGAACCTTTGTCCTGGAATAGCAGCGTGTTGTTGTCCATACACGTCACTCCCGTGGGGTTCGCTAAAACTGTCTCTATGGCCACATTTTAGTCACTTCGGGAATCCTGCACGAAAGCGCTCGGCGACATTGGAATTCGAGTCCGCGCGAAGACCTTTAATGAAGTGCCCAGCACTTCCCCGCAACACAAAAACGGGGCAGCCCGCACTTCTGCGGACTGCCCCGTTCCTCTAACTATCGCATCGCAGCGCCAACCGGCTGCGCTTCCTTACTTCCCAAATAGCGCACCCAGCAGACCGCGGCGTTTGGGCTTTTCTTCTCGGTAGGAACCCTCGGCAACCGCTGCAACCTGGCGCGGTTGCTCGCCGCCTCCACGGCGCACGATCTGGTACAGGAAGGGCGATTTAACGTATTTGACCTCGACGGGCGTGGCGTGCACGGTGCTCTCGCCGGACAGATGCAGGCTCGGGCTGAGCGACGCCACGATATGCGTTTCGCGCTTGTCGCTAAACACCACCGCGGCCGCGCGGCCCGTCTGGCCGTTTACGGCAATGCGCACCTGCTCGCCATCGCGGCCGTCTGTCGCCGGACGATCGACAAAGTAGACCGGCACCATCACCAGGCCGTCCTTATGTTTGCGGGCCTTGCGCGCCCACATGCGAATGCTCTTTTTATTGAGCCCCAGTACAGCCTCGGCGTCGTTGCCCGCAACGTCGAGCGCCAACTTATCAATGACCACCTGGTCCTTGGTAGACGCATCGACTGAGACAACGCGAAAGTCACCTTCCTGCATGGCGGGATCGAACGGACCGACCTTGGCAAAGTCCCACGGCTCCAAAATGCCCATGAGGCGAACGTCCAGGTAGTTTGCCCTGGGGTATGCCCAGTCGAGCACCTCGTAGTACACCAAGGCCTCCTTGCTCAGGCCCTTGCCCGGGAAGCTCGCCATCATGCGCAAGTCCGCCAGCGCCATGGGGAAATAGAAGAGCATCATGTCGTTTTGGATCGCGTCTTCCACGTCGTGCCCGGCAAAGGCATCCGGATACTGGCGCACCAGCTGCAGCGCGTTGGCACGTGCCTGCTGCGGCGAGATTTCGCAGGGAATACCCTGCCCAGGTACATACTCCGCACCTACGCCCATGGTCAGGCGCTTGCTAAACGTCCCCGGCTTGAGCAGGTCGGCAATGCCGATCTTGTTGCCGCAGGACGGGCACTCAAACACGCGCTGGGTCGACTCGCCCTCAAAGGACGCACCACAGAAGGGGCAAGGAATGCTCACATGCGTGGCCTCTTGGAACTCCTGCGCCGTGCCGCGATCCTCCCACAGCAGATGTTCCAGAACTGACTGATTGCACCAGTGCGCATTGAAGAAATACCAGTCCGGGTCCTCCGGGCGCTCGAGTTGCGACACATGCGTGAGCTTGAGCAGTCCATCCACCACCGTTAGCGGCGTATGGCGAATGCCCAGGGCGCTCTTGGGCTCCCCCGCATCAGCCTGCCACGGAACGACCGTGCCGCAATAGGCGCACTCAAAGCTGCGCTTAGCCTGGTGCGAGTACATAGGGCCGCCGCAGTTTTGACATTTAATGGCAAACATCTCGTCCATGGAAACGTCCTCCTTTGCACAGGGGCTGTCGACATTAAGTATGTCGAGCAAGCAGGCACATGCCCATACCCATGTGGCCCAAAATGGACCACCCAGGCAGACGAGAAGGCTCGCTCGTTAGCACCGGCAGACTATTGCTGCATTTTCTGAGCATCGGTGCACGGCGCCCCCGCGCGAGCTACACTATCCCCTTAAACATGATTGTGAGGACGACCGCTATGCTATTTGTAAATCGGCTGGTACATACGCTTGTTCCCGGCAGCGAGAGCGAGCCGGTCGATGCATCTTGCCGCACCAACGCGGGCTTTTCCGCAAGCCTCGTCTGCATTGGCCTCAACATCACCCTGTGCCTGGCCAAGGGCATCGCGGGCCTGCTCGCCGGCTCCGTCTCCCTCATCGCCGACGCTTTCAACAACCTCTCCGATGCCTCGAGCAACATCGTGAGTCTGCTCGGGTTCCGCCTTGCCAGCCGCCCGGCAGACGAAGGCCACCCCTATGGCCACGGTCGCTATGAGTACCTAGCCGGCCTGTTCGTCGCCGTCCTGGTTTGCGCCGTCGGCATCAATCTGATCCTCGAGTCGGTCACCAAGATCATCAAGCCTTCCCCCACCGCATATTCGGTGCTCTCCTTAGCCGCCCTCGTCTTGTCCATGCTCGTTAAGCTCTGGATGGCGGCATTCAACCGCACGCTGGGTAACCGCATCGATTCCGAAACGCTCATCGCCACGGCGCAGGACTCCAAAAACGACGTCATCACCTCGGGCTCGGTCTTGGTGGCGGCGCTTATTTCGCAGACGACCGGCTTTGACCTCGATGGCTGGGCAGGCCTGGGTGTGGGCATCTTCATCTGCATCAGCGGCATGAGCCTAGTGCGCGACGCCATCAGCCCGTTGCTGGGGCAAGCGCCCGACCCCAAGCTCGTCCAAGCAATCCGCGACAAGATCATGTCCTATCCGCAGGTCTTGGGCACACACGACCTGATGGTGCACGACTACGGCCCCGGTCGTCAGTTTGCCAGCGCCCACGTGGAGATGCCCGGCGAGGGCGACGCGTTTGAGCACCACGAGATTCTGGACACCATCGAGCACGACATCAAGCGCCAGATGGGCATTGGTATCACGCTGCACTGCGACCCCATCGCCACCACCGGCGACGACCTGCGCGGCTGGGTCAAGCGCGGCGTCATGCAGATCGATCCCGCGCTCTCCATCCACGACCTGCACGAGCACGACGGGTTCGTTTCGTTTGACCTGGTGCGTCCCGACGGCTTTGACATATCCGACGAGGAGCTGCTGGAGCTCGTCACGCGCATCGTGCACGAGCGCCGGCCCGATGTCTCGTGCGTCGTCACGTTTGATTCGGGCTTTAGCTCGCCCGACCGTCCGGCCGAGCAGCTGTAGCCCACTTAACAGCTAGTTTCCCTGCGCGCCCGAGATGCCGTTTTGCAGGGCGTTCCAGGCATCCGTCGCCATGCCGCCCAGATTCTGAGCAGTATCGCCGAGGTTTTGGGCTGTATCGCCCAGCTCTTGCGCCTTGTCTCCCAATTCCTGCGCCTTGTTGCTCAGGTCCTCCAGCGTGTTGGAGCTCGAGCTGTCGGTACCGCTTTGGCCACCGGACGAATTGCCATAGCTGTTCTTGTGCGTGAGCTGAATCTCCAGGTTGCCGTTGTCGTTATAGTAGGCATTCGTAACAACCCAGTTGGAATCGATGACGGGCGTTGAGCCATCGTCGGCCAGGATCACGGCGTTCGAAAGGTCGGCTCCGCGCGACTTGAGGAGCTTCTTGGCGTTGGACCAGTACTGTCCCGGGATATCGGTCAGATCGACGGTGCTAGACGAGGCGAACTCGGTTTGTTCGGCAGCGGTATCGGCCGTTGAACTCCCTCGCTTGTTGAGCATGCCCGACACGATGGCAAACACAACCGACAGCGCAAAGAAAATCGCCAGCACGATGAGGATCTTCTTGATCACGCTCGACGAACGCGACGGTCTCTTCTCCTCGTCCTCGCCATATTGCGGAATCGACTTGGGGTACTCGCGATACGGCTCGTGCGACTCGTAGCGAGGCTGCGCCGTGCGAGGCATATACGTCGTCTGCTGAGGCTGCGGAATGGGATTCTGCGGCAGGTTGTCATAGGGATTCGGCGTCGAGGCAGCATAAGAATCCTGCGGTGCGTAATCAAACGGATCCGGAGCTGCGTTGCCATAGGGGCCTTGCGAAGATGTAGCGTAAGAATCCTGCGCCGTGTCGCCATAGCCCATAACCCGGGTGGGCTCGGCAGAAGGCTGCGTCGCGGCGGGGTCGGTATAACCGGGGTTGGGAACAACGCGGGTCGCATCGGCGCTATCGCCAGCCCGCGCGGAACCGTAGCCGCCCATCAAGGTTGTCTTGTCCTGATCCATGCAACGATTCCTTTCCGTCGCGCGTGAGCATCAAGTTATCCATGCATTCTACCCGCGCAAAAGCCTATGACGGGCAGTGTCTTGTCGGTATCTACAAGACATGCGCGGGCCTAAGGATCAAAAAGCCCCGCCGTGCCTTGTGGGCGCGGCGGGGCGGGCTAGCAGCTATGGACAGCAGGCTTAGAACAGGCCGGTGATGTTGCCGTCGTTGTCGACGTCGATGTTTTCGGCCGCGGGCACCTTGGGTAGACCAGGCATGGTCAGAACACTGCCGGTCAGCGCGACCACAAAGTGGGCGCCGGCAGAAACCTTGAGCTCACGCACGGTGATGCGGAAGTTCTCGGGAGCGCCCAAGGCCTTGGCGTTGTCGCTAAAGCTGTACTGCGTCTTGGCGACGCACACCGGCAGGTTGCCAAAGCCATTCTCGCGCAGCTCGGCGAGCTGGCGCTTGGCGGCCGGCGTAAAGTCAACGCCGTCGGCGCGGTAGACCTTGGTGGCAACGGCCTCGAGGGCATCAGCGACATCAGCGCCGTCCTCATAGGCAAACTTGAGCTCGCTCGGCTGCTCAATCAGACGCATGACCTCATCGGCAAGCTCGAGCGCGCCCTCGCCGCCCTTGGCCCAGACCTCGGAAAGCTTAACGTTGACGCCGAGCTTCTGGCACTCGGACTCGATGAGCTCGAGCTCGGCCTCGGTGTCCGTCGGGAAGCGGTTGATGGCGACCACACAAGGCAGACCGTAGACATTCTGGATGTTATCGACGTGGCGCAGCAGGTTGGGCATGCCGGCCTTGAGGGCCTCGAGGTTCTCCTCGTTGAGGTCGGCCTTGGCGACACCGCCGTTGTACTTAAGCGCGCGGGCAGTGGCGACGACCACGACAGCGCTGGGGCGAACGCCCGTCATGCGGCACTTGATGTCGAGGAACTTCTCGGCACCCAGATCGGCACCGAAGCCGGCCTCGGTAATGGCGACATCGCCAAAGCGCATCGCCATACGCGTGGCCATGATAGAGTTGCAGCCGTGGGCAATGTTGGCGAAGGGACCGCCGTGGACAAACGCGGGCGTGCCCTCGAGCGTTTGCACCAGGTTGGGCTTGAGCGCGTCCTTAAGCAACGCGGCCATGGCACCCTGGGCCTTAAGGTCGCGGGCACGGACGGGCTCGCCGGCAAAGCTGTAGCCGACGACGATCTCACCCAAGCGTTCCTTGAGGTCGCTGATGCTCGTAGACAGGCACAGGATTGCCATGACCTCGGAGGCGACGGTGATATCGAAGCCGTCCTCGCGCGGCACGCCCTGAGCCTTACCGCCAATGCCGTCGATGACGTGGCGCAGCTGACGGTCGTTCATATCGACGACGCGCTTCCAAGTGATGCGCTTAACGTCAATACCGAGCTGGTTGCCCTGCTGAATATGGTTGTCGAGCATGGCGGCCAGCAGGTTATTGGCGGCACCGATAGCGTGGAAGTCGCCGGTAAAGTGCAGGTTGATATCCTCCATGGGGATGACCTGAGCCCAGCCGCCGCCGGCAGCACCGCCCTTAACGCCAAAGACGGGGCCGAGCGAAGGCTCGCGCAGGGCCACGGCACTCTTGACGCCGCGACGACGCAGGCCATCGGCCAGACCGATGGTCGTGGTGGTCTTGCCCTCGCCCGCAGGCGTTGGGTTGATAGCGGTCACGAGGACGAGCTTGGCCTGGTGATCGGTCGGCTCGTTGAGCAGTGAATAGTCAACCTTAGCCTTGTCGAAGCCGTACGGAATCAGGTGCTTTACGTCGACGCCGGCGTTCTTAGCCACCTCGGTAATGGGCAGCGGCGTGACAGAACGTGCGATTTCGATGTCAGTAGGCATGGGCGGTCCTTTCGTTACCGAATGAGAAAAAGACCAATTCAGCATAGCACGGGCGCGCAATAGTAAAACACCCGTAACCGATGAATGGCGATATGTTTACCCGATGCTCAGCGATAGCCTACAGACTAGCCAAAACAAAGCGCCCTAAACGGTAGGTTCAATCCCCAGGTGCTCAAAGGTGCGAAGCGTTGCCTGACGACCCTGAGGCGTGCGAATCATCAAGCCGCACTGCAGCAGATAGGGCTCATAGACATCCTCGAGCGTGCCCGGGTCCTCGCCCACCGCGCTGGCAAGGGTCGTAAGTCCCACGGCACGACCGGAGAACGTCTTAGCGAGCGTCTCCAAAATGCGAATATCCATCCAGTCCAGACCGAGTTCATCGATCTCGAAGAACTCAAGCGCCTGGCGACAGACATCGAGCTCGATGGGGCCGTTGCCGCGCACCTGTGCGTAATCGCGCACGCGCTTGAGCAGGCGGTTGGCAAGACGTGGCGTGCCGCGCGAACGCGAGCCGATCTCGAGTGCACTGGGATGGTCGATCGTCACGCCCAGGATAGTCGCCGAGCGCGTCACAATCTGCGCGAGCTCCTCGACCGTGTAGTAATCCAGGCGATATGAAATGCCAAAGCGGTCGCGCAACGGGCCGGTCAACATGCCTGAGCGAGTCGTTGCCGCCACCAGCGTAAACTTGGGAATATCCAGGCGAATCGAGCGCGCCGCCGGACCCTTGCCAATCACGATATCGAGGGCAAAGTCCTCCATCGCGGGGTACAGGACCTCCTCGACCGAACGGTTGAGGCGGTGGATCTCGTCGATAAACAGCACATCACCCGGCTGCAAGTTAGTAAGGATGGCCGCCAGGTCGCCCGTGCGCGCGATGGCGGGGCCACTCGTGGTCTTGATTTGAGCGCCCAGCTCGTTGGCGATAACGGTGGCCAGCGTGGTCTTGCCCAGGCCCGGAGGACCCGAGAAAATCACGTGGTCGAGCGTCTCGCCACGGTTCTGCGCCGCTTCGATCAACACGCGCAGGCTCTGCTTGATGTGCTCCTGGCCACAGTAGTCGTCCAGGCGCTGGGGGCGCAAAGTGCGGTCGACATCGAGGTCCTCGGCCGTCAGCTCCGAGCCCACCATGCGCTCGCCGTGCGCCATGGATGCCGCCGGCGAGTTGCCGGGCGTCGCCCACAGGTCCTGAGAGTCATCGGCTTCCCACATCACGCATCCATTCCGAGTCGCTTAAGCGCCGCGCCGAGCAGATCCTCGACACGCATATTCTGCCCATCATACCCGCTCAGGGCAACATCGGTCTCCTGCGGGCTAAAGCCCATGGAAAGGAGCGCCGCACGGGCGTCATCGATCGCCGAAGAAGCGGCGGCGGGAACCGGCATCGCAACCTGGCCGGGAATCACGTCGACCGGCACAAAGCCCTTATCCTTGGCAAAGGTGCTCTTGAGTTCCAGGATCAGGCGCTGGGCGGTCTTTTTGCCCACACCGGGTACCTTGGCCATGCCCTTGTCGTCCTCGGCCATCACCAGCGAATACAGCTGCCCCACGGTATAGGTGGAAAGCACGGCGAGCGCCAGGCGCGGGCCAACGCCCGAGACAGACACGAGCCGGTCGAACATCGTGCGCTCATCCTTTGAGGAAAAACCGAAAAGTGTCATGGCGTCCTCGCGCACCTGCATACGCGTGTAGAGGCGGACCTCGCCGCCGGGCGTCGGCAACGTGGCCGCAGTGCTGCCCGAAATGCCGAGCTCAAAGCCAACGCCCGACACATCGACGACAGCAGAGCTCATCGTGGCCTCGACAAGCGTTCCGTGGAGCTGGGAAATCATCAGTATCCGGTTCCTCTCTGTTGATAGAACTCGCCGCCGGTAAGCGCCCGGGTGCGGCTGAGGTTAACGTGGCAGATGGCGCAGGCCAGGGCATCGGCGGCATGGTCGGGATGCGGGTCGTGGTCGAGCTGCGTGAGCGTGCGTACCATGTAGGCGACCTGCCGCTTGTCCGCGGCGCCGGTGCCCACCACAGCTTGTTTGATCTGCATGGGCGTGTACTCGCCAATCTCGAGCGCGCACTCCGAAAGCGCCACGAGCGCAGCGCCGCGGGCATGCGCCGTGGGGATGGCCGAACGAACGTTGGCGCCAAAGTAGATGCTCTCGACAGCAGCCGTGTCGGGTCGATAACGCTCAACGACATCCTTAAGGTCATGGGCGATATGCGACAGGCGCACCGCGAGCGGACTTCCGGCACTGGTCTCGATGCAGCCATAGGCACGGCAGCGAACCTCGCCACGCCGCTCCTCGATAATCCCCCAACCCGTATGAGCCAAACCGGGGTCGATACCCAAAATGACCAAGCCGACCTCCCCTCGCCACAAGCACAGCGCAAGACAAGGCCCCGCGCATCATTCACGAACGTCTGTTCTAGAATAACACAACGCTAGCCCTATAAGTCAGCCGAGATCGAATTGTAGGTTGAGTATACGCAAGCGAGCGCCCGCCAGAGCGAGCAAGGTGCCTTGAAAGAGGAGGGCATTGACCTGGCGGTCATGTCCGACGATTGAAAGGCAGATTGCCGCTCTGGCGGGCGCGCAGCGACCTAGTTCTGAGAGAAGAACGGAAATTGTCGGGGATCAACCGGCGGATGCGGCATCGGGCCACCCTGGGGACTACCTTGCGAGCCGCCCTGACCGCCCATCATCTTATCGATGGCGTCCTGAACCTCGCCCTCGAACTTTTTCATTCCCTCGTGCAAACGACGCTGACCGTCCTCAGAGCGCAGCTCCTCCATCTGCTCGGGCGAAATACCCAGAAGCTCGCCCAGCACGCCCATCATCTCGTTTCGTACGCGCTCGCTCGTATCCTCGTCAGCAAAACGGCGCACCTCGGCGCGCGCCAGCGAATCGACCGTCATGCGCTCCTTGCCGTTAAGCCCCAGGTCGGACCACGCGAGCATGTACGGCCAGGCACGCTCGGCAAACGAACGGGCCGAGACGATCGGCGCCATCGGCAACATGCGGCGGGCAGCTTCACCCTGTCGAACGAGCATCAGCAGCAGCGAGCAGGCCTCAGGCTTGCCAGCGGCCATCGGGATGTCGTCGAAAGATCGATTGCGGTCCACGTGCGCCTCGAGCGCCCCATCGACCTCACCCGGCTCAAGCCCGCCGAGCAGCTGCGCCGCGCGGTCGAGCATATCGACCGGACCGTCGAGCGTTGAGAGCGCCTGCGCCAGCACTCGCTCCATACAATCTTCCACCGCGTTGAGCGTCACGAGCTCTTGGGGCACCACGGCAGACGTGCGGTTGCGCACACGTGCCACAAACTCAAGCGTCGACAGGTACACATCGCCAAAGGGCGCGTAATCGCCCTGGTAGCCGCCGCAAAGCGCCGGCGCCGCCAGCGCGTACTCGGTTTTGGACAGCGGGCTCAGCGCCATCGCACCCAGCTCGAGCGCCGTGTCCTCCAGCATGAGGCCCAGCGTGCGCGAGCGCAGACGCTCGGCATCACCCGCCGACACGTCGCGATCGAGCACACGCGCCGCATCCGGTGCATCGCGCTCGACGGTGCGAATGTGCAAACGCTCGGCGATGGCGCGGACGGCGGCACAGCGGGCAGCCTCGGCCTCTTCCTGCGCCGGCGTAAAGATACGGTTGCGCCCCAGCACCAGGCCAATCACATTGCGCGGGCCCAGAGCGTCGACGGCCAGCGCCGCTAGCAGGGACGACGGCAAGTCACCCTCGAGTGCCACCACAGCACGCGACGCACCGTGTGCTCGGGCGTTGTCGCGCACGGCGAGCACCAGCGCCTGCCACAGCCACTCCTCGGAACGGAACTCGGGCAGTTCGTGATCTTCCAGGGCATCAAGCATCACGCCGCGCTGAATCTCCTGGACCAGCAGGCTCTCCTCAAAACACGGCGCCTGGGCCACCACGCGACCGCAGTCGTCGAGCACAAACGAACCGCCGGTATACACCGACTCGTCATAGGCGCCGACCGGCGCCATGCAGGCAAACCACACGCTGCGCTTGGATGCGATCTTGCGGTAGGCGCCGCAGCGAACGGCGGCAATGGCGGCAGTCTCGCGGTCGGTCATGTCAAACGCGTTGAATTGGAAATACGCGATGAGGTCGACGCCGGTCGGCAACATCTCGAGCTCGCGGTCCAAGTCAAAAATCACGGCGATGCGCACGCCGTCCACGTCGAACACCGGCGGCGCCCAACGCGTGTCGTTGTTCTCGCCACGCTGCAAGGCAATGCTCGAACGCGCCGGCACCACATGACCGTCCTTGAGCATCATGTAGTCGAGCAGCGGCTGGCCCTCAAACGAAACCGCCGCGGGCACGATGCAGATCATGTCAAGCTCCTGGATACGCTCGGCGACACCAGTCAAACCGGCAAGCACGTCGTGCTCAAAGTCGGCAGCGCCCACCAGGCCACCGGGCATGGCGCCCATAAAGAGCGGAGCCGGAACGCACAGCACGCGCGCCCCGCGCTCGTGGGCCAAACGAGCCTGGTCCTCGATGCGGCCGCAAATGCCCTCAATATCACCCAGGCGCATATCGATCTGTGCAAGCGCGAGCTTCATGGCCCAGCCCTTTCCGTCGTAAACCATCGAAATCGTAGTAAAAGCGCCGGCCGCATAATGCAGCCGGCGCTTGCATGTGCATATGCTAGCTATGATACCCCGAGCGGGGGCGCGCTCCTAGAATGTCGCGGACCACAGCCCGTGCAGGTTGCAGTAGGCATAGACGGTACCGGTCTTGGAGCCGCCCGCAAAAAACGTCGCGGGTTTCATGCCGGGCTCAAGGTAATGAACCTCTAAGCGGCCCTCGGCCTCAAGCGCGATCCACTCAATGTAGTGCTCGGGCAGGCTGGGGTGCTCGACCGAGCCAATGCGTGCGCGAATCACGTGACCGTCACGCTCGGTCTCGACAACAGGCACGTGCTTCTCGTGCGCCGCGTCCTCAGTGTTTGCAGTCAGTTCCGTGCAACCGGCAGGGGTCGCAACGTCGTCGCCAAGGGCGGCAATGAGCTTACCGTCGGGGTCCTTAAAGAATTTCGCCATGATGTTCTCCTTTGCTGATGTGCCAATGTTCTTGATGGTTCTTATGCCCAAAGGCAGACAAACCATCCACGGCATGGCAAATGAACACATAACGGGCGGGAACGGTGGGGTGGCGCGTACTATCCGCCCTGGCGGCCCCACCCGAGCGGGTTAGCGACCGTCGCCGCCGAGCAGCGCCAGAACATCCTCGCGCGTGAACAGTGCCGACGAGATGCCGTCGCCGCCGAGCACGCTGTTGACCAGGTCGCGCTTGGACTCCTGCATCTGCATAATGCGTTCCTCGATCGTGTCCTTGGCGATGAGCTTGTACACGGTCACGGCATGTTGCTGGCCAATACGGTGTGCACGGTCAGTCGCTTGGTCCTGCGCCGCCACGTTCCACCACGGGTCGTAGTGAATGACCACGTCGGCAGCCGTCAGGTTAAGGCCCACGCCACCCGCCTTGAGCGAAATCAAAAAGACCGGAACCTCGCCCGCTTGGAACTGCGCGACCATCTTGGCGCGGCTCTCCTTAGACGAAGCGCCCGTGAGCTTAAGGAAGGCGATGTCCTCCTTGGCCAGGCGCTTGCCAATGATATCGAGCATGCCCGTAAACTGGCTGAACAGCAAGATGTGATGACCGCCGTCGAGCGCGCCGTGAACGAGCTCCATACACGTATCGAGCTTAGCGCTTCCCGCCTTGTAGTCCGCATAGTGCAGATGCGGGTCGCAGCAAATCTGGCGCAGCTTGGTGAGCTCGGCAAGTACCTTGAGCTTGTCTTTCTTAAACTCCCCCGCCTCGCGGTGCTGCACTTGTTGGGCAATGCGGTCCTGGTTGGCCAGGTAGAGCTTGCGCTGCTCGCCGGTAAGCTGCGCCATGACCGTATCCTCGATCTTCTCGGGCAGGTCGGCCACCACGTCTTCCTTGACACGGCGCAGCACAAACGGCGACACGAGCGCCTGCAGACGAGCGGCGCTGTCACCCTCGACGTGCTCGACCGGGCTTTCGAAGCGCTTGGCAAACGACTCGCGCGTGCCCAGAAGACCCGGCATCAAAAAGTCGAAGATACTCCAGAGCTCGGACAGGCGGTTTTCGATGGGCGTTCCCGTCAAGGCAAAGCGCACGCCGGCCGGCAGGCGCTTGGCGGCGCGCGCCACCTGGGTGAGCGGGTTTTTAATGTACTGGGCCTCGTCGAGCACCACGCGAGCAAAGTCCTGCTCGATGTATTCGTCGATGTCGCGGCGCATGAGGTCATACGACGTCACGACCACGTTGTGCTCGGCCACGCCAGCGATCTGCACACGGCGTTGAGCCTTGGCGCCCACAATGGCGCACACATCAAGCGAGGGGGCAAAGCGCTCCAACTCGGCAGTCCAGTTGTACACGAGCGACGCGGGGCACACCACAAGCGTGGGCTTGGTATCCCCCGCTTCCACGCGCGCCAGAATGTGCGCGATCATCTGCAGAGTTTTGCCCAAGCCCATATCGTCGGCCAAGATGCCGCCAAGGCCCAAGTGCTCAAGCGAGCCGAGCCACTGATAGCCGTCGACCTGGTAGCCACGCAGCGTAGCCTTGAGCGATGCCGGCACCGTAAAGTCCATCTTGCCGAGCGTGTCCAGACGCTCGACGGTACGGCGGAACGCAGCGTCGCGATCGGCCTCGAGCGCGGGCGTGCGCGCGAGCATGCTATCGACGAACAGGGTGCTCGACGCGGGAAGCGACACGCCGTCGAGCAGGTCAACAGCATCGACCCCCAGATCCTCGGCAAGGCCAAACGCGGCTCGGGCACCCTCGTCCAAACGAATGATGTCGCCGGACGTAAGGCGCGCAAACGTCTGGTGACGCTTGTAGGAGTCGAGGTAGATGGCAAGGTCTGACGCCGAAAGGCCGCTCGCGCCCAGTTCGACGTCGAGCAGATTGCTCTTGACGGTCGCACGAACCGAGAGCTTGGGCGCGGGTCGCACCGAAATCTGGCGCAGACGGTCGCTGAGCATGACCTCACCCAGCTCGGACAGGGCGGACAGGCCCTCGGTCAGCAGGCAGAACAAGCTCTCGTCATCGCGCTCCTCAAACGCCAGACCGCCCTCGTAGAAATCGAAGTACAGGGCCGCCGTGTCCATAACACGAAACTCTGCCACCTCGTCGCGGGGCGGCACGCCGGGGCGTTGCTCTTCGAAGGGGCTGCCCGGAGCGCCCAGGCTAAAGAGATCTGCCGACCAGTCGCCGTAGGCAACCGTTATTTTGCAGGTCACAAGCCCATCGTCGACGCCGATCGCCATAGCAAAGCTCGGCTCGGGCGCCACGGTATCGAGCGCGGCGGGCGCGGTAAGGTCGGTATAGTCGCGCAAAATGGGCAGCGCCATACGACAGAACTCCCCCACCTGGTCGACAGCGATATGGATCGGCGTGCGACAGGGCAGTAAGCGCGATAGGAACGGCGCCGCATGCTGGGCAAACGCTACATCGGCGCGGCGCGCACGGCGGGTGTCGACCAGATAGGCAACGTCGCCCGAAGCAAAGCAGTATGCATCGGCCGGCAGGCGTAGATCGTAGCTGCCACCAGCCGCCGGCGCGATTTTGGCGGCAAGGAGCGGTGGGCGCTCAGACAGCGCCTCGTCCTCCCCTTCCGGAGGCATCTCAACCGCCACGTCATAGGTGCGATGCGTCGTCGTCCCCCGCGACCAGGCGGGCTCAAAAGAGATGGTCTGGCCGCGCAACAGGTCCAGCACATATACGATGCTATGCTCGGACAGCGGCAACTGACGCTCGGCGACAAAACCGCTGCGGGCAAAGTCGTACGACGCCGAACGCGAGCTTGTGATGTCATCGAGATAGGCAACTGTCGTCACGACAAGGTTGAGCAGCTTTGTCGACACGTCTTCGAAGGCTTCGGGCGTATGGACAAACGTGAGCTTCTTGCCGTACGAGAAGGTGCCGCCGCGCACGTAGGCATCGGCCATGCCGTCGATGTCCTTGACCACGTAGGAGACCGATCCACAGCGAATGCGAAGCTCGAGCGCCCAGCTAAAGCGCTCGGCAAACAGTGGATTGTAATACGGCACCAGCGAGGGCTCCAACACCACCTTGGGGGCATCGGGATCCACACTGCCGGCGAGCTTGCGGCGCATGCTCGCCAGCTCATCCATGCGCGCGTCCGAAAGATCGGAGAGCGCCGCCATGAGGCTGGGACTCGTGGGGACGGGCGCCGGAAAGGGAAAGTTGGGATTGACGGCCGGCGCTTTGGGCGCGTTGCGCGCGGGCTGTTTCGGCTGCGCCGCAAACGTGCGGACCGGCGTGCGCAAACCTTCGACGGGCTCGGCGCCGCTGGCATCCAAATACGCCAGAGCCGTGGCAATAGCGTGCTTGCACATGCCGGGGTAGCGATAGGCAGCGGGGCAATCGCAGTCGTAGTCGATCACCTCGTGCTCGTCCATGTCGAGCGCCACGCGCGTCTTGTACAGGTCGCCACGCGAACCGCGCACTGCACCCTCAAGCGTCACGTTTTTGGAGAAGCGCGAGCCGCTGTCCTCGATCGACAGCACGGCGCCGTTGAGCATGAGCGAGCGCCCCTTCATAAAGGTACTGCTGAGCGCCGCCTCCTTACGGAGCGCCTGCGCAAACGTCCCCTGTGCCATCACTTCCTCCAATCTCGCGCGGACCAGCAAGGTCGCCCTTAGATCACCGTCACTCTGCCTTGGTTGCCGACGATGGCCTTGGCCTCTGCCAACAGCGGAATCGAGCGTGCGTTGACCTTGGCCGGCACCTCGGCACGCAGTACGCGCCCATCCACCTGCTCGATAAAGATCTCCACGCGGTCGCCGCCCGGGTTGGCGGTAAGCACCGTGGCAAGACGCGCCATATTGCCCTGGCTAAAGCGGCTGTTGGGCACCATGACCTCAAACACCTTGGGCTTGTTGCTCTCCTCGTTGAGCTCCAGCGGCACAATCTCCTGCGCGATGATCTGATCGCCGCGGTCCGAGCGCTCGAGCTTGCCCTTAATGCGCACAAACGCATCGGACAGCTGTGCACCGGTCTCGGGATCGACCTCGCCGTACAGGTACCCCTCGGCCTCCTTGTAGGTCTTGGGGAACACCACGACCGTGGCCTCGCCTTCCATGTCCTCGAGCTGCACAATACCCATGGGGTCGCCGTTTTTGGTCACGCGCTTGGACACGCTCGAGACCATGCCGGCCCACCACAACGCCTTGCCCTCGGGAATCTCCTGGTTGATGGTACCGCCCGTGGGGTTTTGCACCTCATAGCCGGTGTCGATCTGCGAGAACGAAAAGTCGCGCGCCTTGGCTAGCGCATACTCAAACGGGCGCAGCGGGTGGTCCGAGACGTAGATGCCCAGAACCTCCTTCTCCTGGCTCAGCTTAAGGTGACGATCCCACTCCTGGCCATCCGGATCGGGCACGCTCACCTCAAAGCCCGAGCCCTCAACATCGCCAAACATATCGAAGAACGACGTCTGGCCGCTCGCGCGATCTTTCTGGCGCTTTACCGCGGCATCGATGATGTTCTCGGGGTTGTTCTTATCCACAAAGTGCATCATCTGGCGACGCGGATACCCCGTGGAGTCGAAGGCACCTGCCTTGATGAGCGATTCGATCACGCGACGGTTAGCCTGGCTCGAGTCCACGCGCTCGACAAAGTCGTGCAGCGTCTTAAACGGGCCGCCCGCCTCGCGCTCGGCGATAATCGCCTGCGCCACGCCGGTGCCCACGCCGCGGATGCCGGCCAAACCAAAGCGCACGCCCTCCTTGGTAGCCGTGAACTCGGTACCGGACTCGTTGACATCTGGCGACAGCACGGGGATACCGTCATGACGGCACGCCGAGACGTAGTGAACGATCTTGTCGGTCTTGCCCGTATAGGACGTCAGGACGGCCGCCATGTACTCGTGCGGATAGTGCGCCTTGAGCCACGCCGTCTGCATAACCAGAATGGCGTAGCCGGCGGAGTGCGACTTGTTGAAGGCGTAAGATGCGAACTCGAGAACATCGTCCCAAATCTTCTGGGCGACCTCGCGCGTGTAGTTGTTCTTGATGGCGCCGTTCATCCAGTGGTCGTAGGTGGTCTCGTCCGAGCCATCCTCCCAGTGGAGCACCGTCGACGTGAGCAGCTTGATCTTTTTCTTAGCCACGGGCTTACGGATACGCGAGTCCGATTCGCCCTTGGAGAAGCCGCACATCTCGACGGAGATGAGCATAACCTGCTCCTGGTAGACCATGGTGCCGTAGGTTTCGCCCAGGATGTCGTCCAGGCGGTCGTCGTAGGAGACGGCCGGCTCCTTGCCGTTCATACGGTTGATGTAGGACGAAACCATGCCGGCGCCCAGCGGGCCCGGGCGGTACAGGGCGATCAATGCCACGACGTGCTTGTACTCGGTGGGCTTCATGTTCTTGATCGTGGCCGTCATGCCGGCGGACTCGACCTGGAAGACGCCGGCGGTGTGGCCGGAGCCCATGAGCTTAAAGATCTCGGGGTCGTCAAAGGGGATCTCTTCCTCTTTGATGTCGATGCCGAAGTTCTTTTTGATGTTGGCCTTGGCCTTGGAGATAACCGTCAGCGTACGCAGGCCCAAGAAGTCCATCTTGAGCAGGCCCATGTCGGCAACGGTATGGCCCTCGTACTGGGTAATCTCGACGCCGCCCTTGGTGTCGAGCTTGGTGGGCACGTGCTCGTTGACGGGGTCACGGCAGATCAGAACGGCGCATGCGTGCACGCCCTCGCCACGGGTGAGGCCCTCGATCGAGAGTGCCGTGTCGATGATGCGGCGGGCGTCGTCGTCCTTTTTATAGGCCTCGGCAAAATCGGGGTTAAAAAGGTCCTCTTTGCCGGGCTGCTTTTCGAGCACCTGCTTGAGCTTGACCTTGGGGTCGCTCGAGACCATCTTGGACAGGCGCTGGCCCATGTAGACCGGGTAGTCCAGCACGCGCGCGGCGTCGTTGATGGCCTGCTTGGCCTTAATGGTCGAGTAGGTGATGACGTGGGTGACCTTCTCGGGGCCGTAGAGCTGGCGAACGTGCTCCACGACCTCGAGGCGCCGCTCATCGTCGAAGTCCATATCGATATCGGGCATCTCGGTACGCTGCGGGGACAGGAACCTCTCGAACATCAGGCCGTTCTCGAGCGGGTCGAACGCGGTGATGTTCATGGCGTAGGCGACGATAGCGCCGGCGGCCGAGCCACGGCCGGGACCGACGCCGATGCCGTTGTCCTTGGCCCATTGCACGTACTCGGCGACGATCAAAAAGTAGGCGGCAAAGCCCTTGTCGCAGATGACCTTGTATTCGTACTCAAAGCGCTCTTTGATGTTGACGCCACAGATCTCGCGCGTGGCCCAGTCGTCACCGTAGTGTTGGCGCAGGCCCTTCTCGCACTCGCGGCGGAACTGGCTCTCGTGCGTCTCGCCGGGATCGAGCAACGGGAAGCGCGGCAGGATGATGGAGTCCCAGTCCAGCTCCACATAGCACTTGTCGGCAATCTCGAGCGTGTTGTCGCAGGCCTCGGGGCAATACGGGAACATCGCCCGCATCTCCTCCTCGGTCTTCATGTAAAACTCCGAGCCGGTCATGCGCATGCGGTTGGGGTCGTCGACCTTGGCGTTCATGCCAATGCACATGATGACGTCCTGTACGGGCGCGTCCTCGCGGCGCAGGTAGTGGAAGTCGTTGGTGGCGATGACCTTGACACCCACCTGTTTGGCAATGTCGATGAGCGTGCGGTCCATCTGCTCGTCGGTCAGGCCGTTGTCGGTGGTAATGCCGTGTTCCTGGATCTCGATGTAAAAGTCGCCAGGGTCGAAGGTGTCGCGGAAGGTCTCGGCCCACTTGATGGCGCCCTCCATGTCGCCGCGGTCGATGTATTTGGGGATGATGCCCGCGATGCAGGCGCTCGTGCAGATCATGCCCTTGGCGTGGCGGCGCAGGTTGTCGAGCGTCACGCGCGGCTTGTAGTAAAAGCCCTGCACAGCGGCCTCGGAGACCGTCTGCATCAGGTTGACGTAACCCTCCTGGTCCTTGGCCAGAAGAATCATGTGGTAGAGCTCGGGCTTATGGTCGCGGGCAAGGGTCTCGTCCGGCGTAAAGTAGACCTCGCAGCCAAAGATGGGTTTGATGACCAGGGGCGGCTTGAGCTCGTCGATGTTGCCCTTCTCGTCCCACATGGCCATGTCCTTCACATACTGGGCATGCTCGCGCGGGCTTTCCTCGGGATCGGGCTCCACCAGCTCGTCGCGGCGGTCCTTTTCCAAGAAGGCCTTGTCGTGACTCCAGGTTTTGTACTCGGGCGTGTTGTGGTTAACGGCGTCGCAGGCCAGCGCCAGGTCGGGCACGCCATACATGTAGCCGTGGTCGGTAATGGCCACGGCGGGCATGCCAAGCTCAACGGCACGGTTGACCATATCCTGGATACGGGTTGCGCCGTCGAGCATGGAGAAAACAGTGTGATTGTGCAGATGGACGAATGCCATGTAATGAGCTCCGATGCGGGTTCGTGATCTTAGGGTTACGATTCTACCGCACGGCGCGGACGGCACCCGAACCTAGCCCAAACCCACACGGCTCCTCTTGCAGTTGCGGTGAAATAGTTCCCGCTTGGGCCACCTGGACCGCAATACAGGAACTATTCCACCGCAAGTTATCTGAGGATTAGAAGTTATAGGTGACTACTTGGGGCTCGGCGGGTTCGACGAAGATGGTTGGATCCGGCTGCTCCACGCGGACGAACTTGACGGTCACGGCCTCAAAGCCCGCCTTATGCAGAACATCAGCGTAGACGCGCGCCTGCAGGGCGTGCTTCTCCTGCAGCTGCTCCGGCGTCTCATCCGGCGTGCCGCCCGTCTTGTAGTCGATGACCAGCGCGCGTGACGAATCTGCCGGGTTCGTCGCCAAAGCGTCGATGGCGCCTTCGGCATATGCACCGTAGCGAGCGATGTCCTCGTCCTCGCAGCCCAGCGAAAAGAACGGCACCTCGGCGCGAACGCACGGCCAGGCAAGCAGCTCGGCACGGACCGCCGACTTGAGCCAGCGATTCAGGGCGACATCGAAGCGCTCGCGCTGCTCCGGCGTCAGGCGCCACAGACGCGCCAGCGCATCGGCGCGCGCAGCGGGCAGCGCATCGGCACCCATCTCGATGAGCCACTGGCAGGCGGCGTGGAACGCCGAGCCCAGCGCCATAGGGTTGCCGGCGGGCTCAACGGCGGCCACGTCTGCATCCGTCATCTCGGAACCATCCGACTCCGCATCATCGCCGGCCTCGTCCATGGGAACACGAGCCTCGGCGGCACGGTCTTCCGTCTCGGCATGGAGCGCCGCGGCGATTGATGAGTAGCTATACGAGTCACGCATCGGATACGGACAGATGCCCATGCGCACGCCCACTGCCTGGGGATACACAAGCTCAAACGAATCGGGCTTGGGGTCGGCAGGACCGGGGACGGTTGAGCGCGCAGCATTATCGGCGGCATCGGCATCGCCACGAACAAGCCTGCCCTCGGCATCCAGCGAAGCGTTGGCCTCAAACGCCTGCTCGCCAAAGGTAAAGTCCGCGAGCGAAATGAGCTCGTAGTCGCCCGGCTGGGAGTTGTCGAACACCAGGCGGTCGGCATCGAGCTGCGGCATGTCCAGAGTGTCGGTCGGCAAAATACGGCGCAGCACGTCGTAGGTCAGATCGGTCTCGACGTCGAAGGTCGGCGCCGTCACCTTGCCGCGGCTCACGCCGGCATCCATCGCCAAGATCACCAGCTCGCGCGCACGCGTCATGGCAACGTAGAGCAGGCGGGCCCGCTCCTCGAGCGAAAGCCGCAGGTCGTCGTTGCGCAGGCGAGCAAATGCCTCGGCGGGAGAGCCCGTCGCGCATACGTCCTCCATAAGCTCTGGCGGCAGCCACAGCGACGTGCCCTTGCCCTTAAACGCGTGTTCAAACTGCTTTTTGACGTCATCGCCCTTCACGAAGGTCCCGTCGGCAAGCTTAACGCCATCGAAGCGCGCCGGCAGCGCCACGACATGCGCCCCACCGTCGACGCGACCCATCTGTGCCGCACCGGACGATTTGCGCACGCCAAAACACTCGGCAACCGCTACGACCGGATACTCCAGACCCTTGGACGCATGCACGGTCATGATGCGCACCGCGCCGTCGCCCTCCTCGTTGAGCGCGCCCGGGGCCTCCTTGCCCGCCAAGAAGCGGTCGAAGGCGAGCGCGATGGAGCGCGGAGAATTGCCGAGCTCGGCCTCTGCCTCGGTCACGGCGTCGAGCGCCTTGAGCACGTTGGCGGCAATGGCCTTCCCCTCGGGGCCGCGCTGCGCCAGACGCACGAACCAGCCGGAGGCATTGACCGCGTCGCGCGCGATGGCGGCGAACGAATCGCGTCCCACGCGACGAAGCGCGTAGCGCAGTACCTCGCGGGCACGCGTCACGAGCGGCAGGTTCTGCAAACCCGGCACATCGGAATCGCTCATGATGCCCACATCGATATTGCGGCGCGACGTCTCCCCTGTCTCGCTATCGAGCTTGGTCGCCAGCGCCAGGAACTCCTGGGCACCGAGCGCAAACATCGGCGAGGCGAGCAGTGGCATAAGGCCCTGCGCCGTATCGGCCGGATTGGCGAGCGCGCAGACCAGGGCACGCACCGTCTGCACCTCGGCTGCCTGGGCAAAGACCGAGCCGCCTGCGATCACGCAGTCGAGCCCCTGATCGCGGAAGGCCTGGGCGTAGACGTCGGCGTTGGTCATGCGGCCCAGTAGCAGTACCATGCCGCCCTGGGGCTGGCCGGCATCGGCAAGCGCGCGGAATCGCTCGGCGATCGCGCGGGCCTTGGCCTGCGTGCGCTCCTGCGTACTGCCGCCGGCAACAAAGAGGGCCTGGCGACGCGAAGCGTCTGCCACCAGCGTGTCCTTGCGGCCGTCGCTCGCCTCAAGATCCAAAAAGCCCTGCATCAGGCCGCCGTCATCGCCGTCGAAGACGCGTGCCACGTAACGCAGCACCTCGTCATGGCTGCGGAAGTTGCGCACGAGTTTGACGAGCTCGCCGGCAGGGGCATCGGCCACGGCAGTCGCCTCGGGCGCGGCAGACGAGCCCACCTTGCGCTCCTGACGACGGAACACCTCGACCTCGGCGCCACGGAAGCGGTAGATCGACTGCTGCGCATCGCCCACGGTGCACAACGCGCGCTCCCCCGCGCCCGTCAGATAGCGAATCAAATCGACCTGCATCTGGTCGGTGTCCTGGAACTCGTCGATCATGACCATCTTAAAGCGGCCCTCGTACGCAGCACGGATGGCAGGGTAATCGCGCAGGGCCTCGTAGGCCATACGCAGCAGGTCGTTATTATCGAGGGCGGACTGGGCAGCCTTCAATGCGCGATACTCGGCCTCGACGGAACGGGCCAGACCCACCAGCGCATCGAGCGCCGGGCCACCGCAGGCAAGCACGATATTGATAAACGCATCGGCGGCCTCGGCCTTGAGCAGCTCGACCTGCTCCTTGGGGAATGCCTTGCTCGCGCGCGGCATGGTGCACGACATCATGAGTCGCGCCGCATCGACCATGGTCTTGTCGCTCGCCTCGAACGCGTCGATGGCATCGAGCGCCGCCTGCGCCTTCTCGGTCGAGGACTTGCTTGCGCCCAGCGCCGCGCGATAGGCATCGGCGAGCGCCGAGGTATCGGCCTGGCCGCGCGCCACGCGCACGTCGTCCATACCGCCCGGCAACTGGCTCGACAGCTCCAGCAGGTCGCGCACCAGGCCCTTGATGGTCGTGCCGGTGCCAAAGGAACCGCCCTCGCCCGCCATGGGATACCAGGCATAGAGGGCCTTGAGCGATGCCGCGAGCTCGGGGGCGGCATCGGGTGCCGTCGCGCGGGCCAGCACGTGCTCAACAGCCTGGTCCATAAGCTCGTCGGTATCGGTGAGCACCGTGAACTCGGGGTCGATGCCCAGCTCCAGCGCATGCGCGCGCAGGATACGCGAGCACATGCCGTGAATGGTCGAGATCCACGCGTCGTCGACGGTCAGTGCTTCCTCGTCCATGCCCTCGTCGATAAGCGCACGGCGCACGCGGTCGCGAATCTCGGCCGCGGCATCTTTGGTAAAGGTAATGGCGAGCACCTGGTCCAGATGCTCAACGAACGGACCGGATTCGGGCGAGAGCGCATAGACGATGCGGCGCGTGAGGGTAAAGGTCTTACCCGAACCGGCGCCCGCCGAGACAAACAGCGGGCGGTCGAGCGTTTTGACAATCTGCAGCTGTTGCGGCATCAAAGTCGAAAGATCCATGGTCTACACGTCCCTCCTTACAAACGTTCCTTCGTGGTTATACGAGCAGCGCGCATGCGCGGCCTGAGCCGACGCCGGGTCGACGGCGGCAACGTTGCCCGCCTCGAGCTCGCGCAGGCGCTCGGCGATGCCGGCCTCCACGCGATCGAGCAGGGCGTCGAAGTCCATGCTGCCACCCTCGCCGGGGAAACCTTTCTTAAGGCCCGGGATGCGACCGTCGCCGCGCTCTTCCTCGAGCAGCTCGGCGCTCGCGGCACCGCGCAACGCCGGCTTGCCGCCCTTGGTCGAAAAGTAGAGCGCCGCGCGGGTGTCCAAATCCAGCGCCCGGCGCATGGCCTGGGCGTAGATGAGCGTTTGGGTATGTGGTGGCAACCAGCGCGGATCGTCGATGGGCGCCGTGCCCGATTCCTCGTCGCGCACCGTGGGGTCGGCGAGCTTAAACTCCTCAACGCCCGTGCGATGCTTGTAGTCGATCACCACGGCACGATTCTCGGCGTCCACGTCCACGCGGTCGATGCGCCCGCCAAGCGGCCAACCGGCATACTCGACCTTGAGCTCGTTGAAGGCGAACTCCAGGTAGCGCGGGGCAAAGGGGGCAAGTGCCTCGGACTCGTAGGCAAGCACACCCTCCAGCTGCGGCAAGATCTCGGCCACCTGGCGTTCCTCCACCGCAGAGAGCGGCACCAGCGGGCCCTCCGTGCCGCGCTTGCCGGCGTGCTCGGCCAACGTCTCGTCAAAGACCTCGTGCAGCAGCTCCTGTGCGCGCGGCAGATTCTCGGGCGTCACGCGCTCCATGCCCTCTTGGGGCAGACGGGCATGCAGATGCTCCAGCACGTCGTGGACAAAGTTGCCCTTTTCCATGTTGCCAAAGCCCGCGTCGATCGACTGGGGCTTCACGCGGTACGAGACGAACCAGCATAGCGGGCAGGTCGAATAGGCCTCGATCTGCGAGGCGGACGTCAGACGCGGCACGAGCGGCGCGTCCTCACCCTCGCCATCGCGACGGCGCAGGACCAAATACGGCACGGCCTCGGCACTCAGATGCTGAGGGGCTTCACAGGTCACGCGCTCGCGCTTGAGGCCTTCACCTGCCGCGGGATCAAAGTCGGCGATGATATCGCCCTCGCCCACGCGCATGGGCTTGGCAGCGCCAGCGGCCTCGGCATGTGCCCACAGCTCGGTCCATACGGCTGCCGGGTAGCACTCGCGTGCCTGGCGATCGTGCGTCACACGGGCGAGCGCGACCGGACCGCTCGCCGCCTGCATCGCACGGCCAAAGCGCACGCGCAGCAGGGCAGCGGGCTCCAAAGACACGCCGTCGCGGCGCAGCTCGGCTGTCAACGTGGCAAGCGGGCCCTCTTCGTGCGAAAGCGGATAGCTGTCCAGGTCGACATCGGCAAACAGCACGGCATCGTAGCTGCCAGGGCGAAGAACCGACGCATCGGCAAGCGACGCGAAGCGCACTTGTGCTCGTGGTGTGCGATCGACCTCATAGGTCTCGTAATCGTAGGCGGTACTGCGCTTGTCCACCTTGGTTCGAACGCCGTCGAGAACCGGCACGGTCGCGGCCTGCGACACGTCGAGCGCGCGAGCATCGTTCATAAGGATGTCGATGGCATGGCGCAGCAAAGCCGTCTCTGCCTGGCGACGGGCCTGGCCGTCAAGGCCGCCTAGAGCGCGATCGGGCAACGCCTCGGCAACGGCAAGCATGGCCTTAAGCGCCGTCACGGGCTTGTCACGCCACAGCGCCTGGAACACGTCCGAGACCACACACGGTACGTTCTTAAACCAGTTATCGTCGCTCGTCGCCTTGCGCGCGCCCCTCACCTGGCCCTGAACGCTCTGCAGCAGGCTCTTGACGCCCGCGGTAGTCTTGCTGCGCGAGAGACGCATATTCTTATCGAAGGTACGGGCATTGACGGCATCAGCGCCCGAAAGCGGACTGTAGATCCAGTCGGTAAGCTCCGGCGCGGGCCACCACTCAGTCTTGGAAGCGGTGCCCTCGTCGGCGGCTTTCATACGCTCGATCAGGTTGGCGAGCGCCGTAAACTGCCTGCCCGCGATGGACTGGGAAAACGCCGTGAACTCAGTCGTCTCGGCCGCAATGTGACGCGCCGCCAAACGGGCGGCGAGCTCGCCGAACAGCTGGGGTGCCCGGGCAGAAACGACGAGCACGCGCACGGGGTCGGCGGGCGTTGCAGTAGCTTTATCGGCCTTGGACTCCTTGTGCGCTTTCACCAACTTATCGATGGCGTCCGCATAGACATGGGCACGGGCATGGGGGCCGGCGACCTCAATAAAGGCAGGCTGAGCGGCGGCCCCGCAAGCGACATCAGACGCGACGGCGTCCTCCCCCAGCGGCGCGATCTCAAACAGCACACCGCGGGCATCAAATGCCGTGGCAAGCTCCTCGCGCATCGCCGCCTGCTCGCGGGCAAGCAGCACGACGACCTCTCCCCCATTGTTCGCCACGGCAGACAGCAGCTCGAGTAGACCGTGCGTAAACGACGTGGTACCGCGCACGCATACGGCGCGGGCGCACGCCGGCAGGCTATCGGCCAGGGCACCGGCCATAATGTCGGCTGCCTCGCAGGGCTCGACCATATCTCGACGGTCCAAACCGCCCGCGTAGGCACGCAAAAGCTCAAACACACGAGCCTCGGCATCGCTTTTTGGCTCAGGCTGGCAATTGTTGCCACCGCATCGCTCGGCCGTCGTCCCCGCCACACCCGGCAGCACATCGCGGGCCATGCGCGCGAGCATGCGCACCGTGCCCTGGCTACGCGAAAGCGGCTGCAGGTCGGCATCGTCGCGGCGGGCAATCATATCCGAAAACAGCATCTGACGTTGCAGGTTGTCGACGAAACCGCGCCCGTCGCCCAAAAGCTCCCAAAGCGAGCGAAGCCACGATGCGGGTGTCTTGTAGTCGATACCCAGCGAAATGCCGGCTTCCGCCGCATCATGACGGCACAGATCGAGCTCGGCAAACGTTGGTGCCAGCAACACGGCACGCCCGTGACGGGCAATAAGGTCGGCAAGCAGCGCCGACTCGGCATCGCTCAAATCCGTGCCGGCATTGGTGGTATAGATTCGAACAGGCATGGTCCTCCGCTCAAACCGTTCGCAATAATCAATGCATCCATCCTACCCGCCCAAGCGGACACATTGCCACCGCAGTTCCATCTTTTGGTACAAAGCAACCTGAACCCAACGCACCAGCCGATTGCAGGCATATAAAAACCGCCCCCGGAGGGACGGTTCTTCGTAATTCAATGTTGTCGCTGGCCTACTCGCCATCCTCCAACTTAATGAGGATCTTGCGGTAGCCACCGTACTCGCCGTTCAGCGCCTTTGAAACGCGGCTCACCGTGGTGGACGAAGCGCCGGTACGGGCCTGAACCTCAACATAAGGCTCGCCCTCGTCCAAATAGCGCGCAACCTGCAAACGCTGAGAAAGGTCGCAAATCTCGCGCGGCGTGCAGATATCGGTCAAAAACGCTTGGATATCCTTCTCGTCGTCCAAAAGGCTAAATGCGTGGACCAGCTGCTTGACATCAGGCTTGTCAAACATGTTCTCGATATTCATCGATCACCGCCAAACCCGCCAAAAGGCATCGAAGTTGATACTGACATCGGGCATCGTTCACCCGTTCTATGCAATAGGGCAACGCCTGTGGCTTTTGCCCGTAGCAGTGTAGCACACCACCAAACTAAAGCGACAAGACTCTCTGCCAGCGGCGCGTTTTTCAGGACGAACGCCGTTTAGAAACCATATGCGCACGTAAGCTCCACGAATATTTGAGACAATGGGCGCCCAAACACCGCGGCGCGCCCGCGCAACCATCCAGGTCGCCGCCGTAAGCCGCTTCACGCGACGCCAGCAATCCCGGCGCAAGAAAGGATTCACGCCATGCGCTTTATGCTTAACTGGCTCTTCACCTCGATCGCCATCGCGATCGCCACGTTCCTCGTCCCCGGTATCCAACCCTTCGGCTTTGCCGAGACCTGGGTCTGCTTTGCCTTTGTGGGACTGTTCCTGAACATTGTCGATTCGTTCGTCAAACCGTTCCTCACGGTCATCTCGCTGCCGCTCACGATCATTACGCTGGGCATTTTCCAGCTTGTCGTCAACAGCTTTATGCTTGAGCTCGCGAGTTACCTGTCGGTCAACCTGCTGGGCGTCGGCATCTCCATCGCCAGCTTTGGATCGGCCTTTATGGGCAGCATCCTGGTGTCCATCACGCGCAGCATCCTCGACAGCATCGCCGAGGACTAAAATGGCCATTCCGGCCGTGTCCGTCTCAACAGCCCAAAACGAAGGCCGCCCATCGCAAAAATGGGCGGCCTTCTTATTTGCCAAGTCTCAAAGGGCGAGAAAATCTACCATTTCCACCCCGTCCCCAAATGCAGGTGTGGGTTAGATGACGTAGTCGTAGCCATGGTTGGGAGCGACAAGTTGATCGAGCGTCACACCGTCGAGGTAGTCGTTGATGAGCTTGTCCAGGTTCTTCCACACGTCGAGCGTGGGGCACTCATCCGAACGCGAGCAGCCCTTGCAGTCGCCATCCAGGCAGGCGACCGGCGCCAGACTGCCCTCGGTCAGGCGCAAGATCTCGCCCACCGTGTATTGCTCGGGCGGGCGCGTGAGCACATAGCCGCCGCCCTTGCCGCGCATGCCCGAGAGCATGTTGGCGCGCACGAGCGTAGCCAAAATGTTCTCGAGATATTTCTCGGAAATCCCCTGTCGCGCCGCGATCTCTTTGAGCGGGATGCGACCGGCTGCCTGGTGCTCGGCCAGATCGACCATAACGCGCAGGGCATATCTGCCCTTAGTAGAAACCAACATGTATAGTGCTGCCTTTCGGTCATTTAGTCCGTAGAAATTCTAGCCGAAAAATTGGTTTTGAAAATACCCGTTCCGGTCAAGATGGTTAATCAGCTCGTAATAATCTTCTATTTCCTATTGCATTACTAGGCTTTAGTGTCTAGTATGCTTCCCAACAGCTAAACGAACAACCTATAAGGTTTATGGGTTTAGCTGCTACACGCACCGTGAAACCACACGGCAACCAGCAACTTGAACACTTTGGAGGTTCACCATGAGCAAGGTTTACACGTCCATCGATCAGCTTATCGGCCACACCCCGCTCCTGGAGCTCACTCATTTTGAGGCCGACGAGGACCTCAAGGCTCGTGTGCTCGTCAAACTCGAATACTTCAACCCCGCCGGGTCAGTTAAAGACCGCGTCGCCAAGAACATGATTGACGAGGCCGAGAAGGCAGGCAAGCTCGTGCGCGGCGGCGACTACACCATCATCGAGCCCACGAGCGGCAACACCGGCGTCGGCATCGCCTCGGTGGCGGCCGCCCGCGGCTACAAGGTGATCATCACCATGCCCGAGACCATGTCCGTCGAGCGCCGCAAGCTGATGCAGGCATACGGTGCGCAGCTCGTGCTCACCGACGGCTCCAAGGGCATGAAGGGCGCTATCGCCAAGGCAGAGGAACTGCAGAAGGAGACTCCCAACAGCATCATCGCCGGCCAGTTTGTGAACCCCGCCAACCCCGCCATCCACAAGGCCACGACCGGCCCCGAGATCTGGGACGACACCGACGGCAAGGTCGACATCTTCGTCGCCGGCGTCGGCACCGGTGGTACCGTGACCGGCGTGGGCGAGTTCCTCAAGGAGCAGAACCCCGAGATTAAGGTCGTCGCCGTCGAGCCCGCCACCTCCCCGGTGCTCTCCAAGGGCCAGGCCGGCCCGCACAAGATCCAGGGCATCGGCGCCGGCTTTGTGCCCGACGTCCTCGACACCCGGGTCTACGACGAGATCATCCCCGTCGAGAACGACGACGCCTTTGCCACCGGCCGCGCCGTGGGCCACAAGGAGGGTGTGCTCGTGGGCATTTCGTCCGGTGCCGCCGTGTGGGCCGCGCTGCAGCTGGCCAAGCGCCCCGAAAACGAGGGCAAGACCATCGTGGCCCTGCTTGCCGACACCGGCGAGCGCTACCTGTCCACGGCACTGTTCCAGGACTAAGGGCCCGTCACTTGTCGATAGGCCCATGGCATGCCGGCCTATCCTCTCTTCTGGCTGCCTGAGCCCATCTCGTTAGGGTGTCCCACGAGACGTCCGAACTTGCTACAATGTCTGCGGCGCGGAACCAGCCTCCCGCGCCGCTTTTCTTTTTTGGCCACATGCCACCAAGGAGAACCTCCCCATGCACAACAAGCGCGTGCTCGTCGCCATGAGCGGCGGCGTCGATTCTAGCGTGACCGCGTACCTGCTCAAAAGCCAGGGCTACGAATGCGTCGGCGCCACCATGCGCCTCACCTGCCCCGCGCCCGATCCCGTCACGGGCATGAGTAAGGTCGACCGCGACATCGCCGATGCAAAGGCTGTCGCCGAGTGCCTGGGGATGCCCCACCATGTGCTCGACCTGCAGCAGGCCTTCGACCGCAACGTTATCGAGCGCTTCGTGACCGCCTATCAGGAGGGGCTGACGCCCAACCCATGCATCATCTGCAACCGCCACATTAAGTTTGGCGCATTGCTGGATGCGGCGCTGGATATGGGCTGCGACTACATCGCCACGGGCCACTACGCCAAAACGAGCCAGGCGTCCGACGGAACCTGGCAGCTGTACCGCGGCGAGGACCCCAAAAAGGACCAGAGTTACTTTTTGTATTCGCTTACGCAGGAACGCCTGGCGCACACGATCTTTCCGCTGGCTGGGCTGGACAAAGAGCGCGACGTGCGCCGCATTGCCGCCGAGCAGGGCTTTACCAACGCCAAGAAGGCCGAAAGCGAGGACATCTGCTTTATTCCAGACGGTGACTACGCGGGCTATATCGAGCGCCGCTGCGGACATCCCGCTGCACCGGGCGACATTGTGTGGCGCGACGGCAGCGTGGTCGGGCGCCACAACGGTGCGCTGCGCTACACCATCGGCCAGCGCAAGGGCCTGGGCGTCGCGATGGCGCATCCCGTGTACGTAACGGGCGTCGACGCCGACAGCAGCACCGTGCATCTGGGCGAGGCCGAGGACCTAACGGCCACAGCGCTCACGGCCAACGACTGGATCTGGAGTGCCCCTGCCGACCGCATGGAGGCAGAACTCGATGCCGGCGGCATTCGCGTGGGCGCCAAGTACCGTTACCGTCAGAAAGACCAAGCAGCGACCCTTACGCGCGGCGAAGACGGGCAAATGCTGCTGACTTTTGACGAGCCGCAGCGAGCCATCGCCCCCGGCCAGGCCGTTGTAGTCTACCACGGCGACATCGTCCTCGGCGGCGGCACGGTGACCGGCGCACTTAAGTAGCCCCATCCCCTTCATAAATTGCGGTGAAATAGGGACTGTTTAAGCGTTTAAAACCGCCAAACAGTCCCTATTTCACCGCAACTTAGAGAGGACGGCCTCGGTCGGTACTGCCGTATCAGCCGAGGCCGCTGCATCGCTAGCGCTGTACGTAGGCGCGGACGAGCTCGTAGGTGTTGCGCACGCCGTCCATGTGGCTGCGCTCGTAGTTGTGGCTCGCATACACGCCGGGGCCGATCAGGCCGTGACGGATGTCGTAGCCGGCAGAGAGCGTGGCCTCAACGTCCGAGCCGTAGTGCGGGTACACGTCGATGGCGTAGTCAAGTTCAAGCTCGCGCGCGATATTGGACAGCGTGGTCACCAGGTCGTAGTTGTACGGACCACCCGAATCCTTGGCGCAAATCGACACCATGCGCTCGGTGCAGCCCAGGTCGTCGCCCACGCAGCCCATGTCAACGCTGATCATCTCGCGCGTGTCGGCCGGCACGAAGGCACCGCCATGGCCGACCTCCTCGTACACGGTAAAGAGCAGCGAAACCTTACGCGAAAGCGTCACCTCGCCAGCGGCGACGGCACGCGCCAAGCCCAGCAAAATGGCGGCCGAAAGCTTGTCATCCAGGAAGCGGCTCTTAATGTAGCCGCTCTCCGTCACCGTGGTACGCGGATCCATAGCGATGATGTCGCCGGTCTGAATACCCAGCTCAAGCACGTCGTCCTTGCTGTCGACGTTCTCGTCGAGCAGGATCTCCATGTTCTTCTCGATGGTCTTGACCGGCTCGTCGGCCACGTGCGCCGAAGGCTCGGTGTTGAGGACCACGCCCGTGTAGACATTGCCGTCGCGCGTATAAACGGTGCAGTTCTCGCCATCGGCCGTAGACCACTGATGCCCACCAAGCGTCGTGGGACGCAGGCGGCCATTGTCCTTAATGGAGCGCACCATGGCGCCCAGGGTATCGACATGGCTCGCCAGTACGAGCGGCTCACCCTCGCCACCAAGTTCAACGAGCACGTTACCCTTATTAGAACGCTCAGGCCCAAACCCCATATCGCGCAGGGTCTCCATCAGATAATCAGTCGCCGCACGGGTATAGCCCGTCGGCGAAGCAATCGAGGTAAGCGCCTTCAGCTGGTCAGTAATATAGGAGAGCGTAGAATCCATCTTGGACACCAAAGTCACCCTTTCATATCGAATTAAACCCACAGCAACAATACCACCACGCACAGTTATTTACCTAGCGAGACAACCCGTCGAGCTTCCCAGAGCAGCGCCCGCCACGATAACGAGCCGGCGGGCCCCTGCCCGTTAGCCCCAGAATCTTTCCGCAGGACAGAAGGAGGCCCCGCCGCACGAAGTGCGCAGCGGGGCCTCCGACATGTCCGAGGACGATTCTGGGGCTAACGGGCGGGGCCCGCCGAACCAAGTTAGGCAGCCGGGCAGATCTTCTTGAAGAGCTCGATGACGTCGTCGAGCGTTGCCTCGCGCGGGTTACCCGGGAAGCAGGCGTCGGCCATGGCGTCCTTGGCCAGAACCTCGATCTCGTCGGCCTTCATAGCCTCGCAGACGTGCGGGATATTCACGTCGGCGGAAAGCTGCTTGACGGCGGCGATAGCGGCGTCGGCAGCCTCGTCGGTGCTCATGCCCGTGGTGTCAACACCCATGGCAAGGGCAACCTTGGCCAGGCGCTCAGCGCAAACCGGCTTGTTGAACTCCATGGCGATCGGCAGCAGCATGGCGCAAGCGACGCCGTGCGGGGTGTCGTAGTGAGCAGACAGGGTGTGAGCCATTGCGTGGTCGATGCCCAGGCCAACGTTGGAGAAGCCCATGCCGGCGACATACTGGCCAAGGGCCATGCCCTCGCGGCCGGAGCCGGGCTGGCCGGACTTGGCCTCGGCGACGGAGTCACGCAGGTTCTCGCTGATCAGCTTAATAGCCTCAAAGTGGAACATGTCAGAGAGCTCCCAAGCACCCTTGGTGGTGTAGCCCTCGATGGCGTGGGTCAGAGCGTCCATACCAGTGGAAGCGGTCAGGCCGGCGGGCATGGAAGCCATCATGTCAGGATCGACGACGGCGACCTCGGGGGCGTCGTTGGTGTCGACGCACACGAACTTGCGGACCTTCTCGGGGTCGGTGATGACGTAGTTGATGGTCACCTCGGCAGCGGTACCGGCGGTCGTCGGCACAGCGATGGTGAACACGGCGTGGTTCTTAGTGGGAGCAACGCCCTCGAGGCTGCGGACATCGGCGAACTCGGGGTTGTTGATGATGATGCCGATGGCCTTGGCAGTGTCCATGGAGGAGCCGCCACCGATGGTCACGATAGCGTCAGCCTCGGCGGCCTTGAAGGCCTCGACGCCGTCCTTGACGTTCTGGATAGTGGGGTTGGGCTTGATCTCGGAGTAGAGGCTCCAAGCGATGCCGGCAGCGTCGAGCTCGTCGGTCACCTTAGCGGTAACGCCAAACTTGACCAGATCGGGATCGGAGCAGACGAAAATCTTCTTGTAGCCGCGACGCTGGAGCTCGCCGGGGATCTCCTTGATGGCGCCGGAACCATGATAAGAGATGGTATTGAGAACGAAACGATTAGCCATTGATAGCCTCCCATCGTGTGCGGGGCACCCATTACGCCCCACGCTATGAGTCCCATCCTAACGCTTTTGAAACGAAAAACACGTGAGAACGTCAAATATGTTAAAGCGTTTCAACAGATGATGAAAAATATTGCGGCAAAGGGACAGCCCCTTTGCCGCATTCGGTTACTTTCGACAGCCCTCTTTCCAAGCCTCGGCCGCAACCTTCCAGCGTAAGCGCAAGTCGCGCTCGCGGTCGATGAACATGATGGCAAACGCGACAAACAGCAGCAAGCTCGCCACGACGATGGCGTGCAGGCCCATGCGCTCAATACACCAGTTGCCCAACACGGCGCCAAACACAAAGGTAAAGATCACGCCAAAGTACAGCAGGCCGTTTTCCAAAAAGCCGCGCCTGTGGGTGATGATGTAATCGTCCACGTTTTGCAGCGCGTTGCGCAAGTTGCCGATGCACATGGTCGTAGCGATGCCGTGACCGTGGATCTTGCGGAAGCTCTCGACCTGCATGCCGCAGGCAAACGAGGTGAGGCAGTTGGCGAACAGGTTGAAATTGCCGCCCGGGATAAAGCTCACGCCCAACAAGATGACGGCTTCAAAGAACACCGTCACTTGGCGCCAGTGAATCACGCTGCCAAACCGTTCGTGTACCAGGTCGGCAAGCATAATGCCCACGGCAAACGACACCACAGGGAAGAAGTAGCGCCCCGCAAGTGCCCAATTGCCCTCCGAGATGCTCACGCCCACCAGCAAGATGTTGCCCGTCTGCGCGTTAGCGAAAACATGGTCGCGCCCAATGTACGAATAAACGTCCATAAAGCCACCGGCGAGCGCCAAGATGATGCCCAGCTCAATAGACTCCGATATCTGTTTGGCACGCTGCATCGCCGTGCATCCTCCCTGTTGACGACTCTCTCGTGCGTTGGCGGAAACATAGCCGCCGTTCATACTGTAACCCATTGACAACATGGCGTGCGCGCGAGACGGGTTCTCCAACGCGCAGATACACAGTCTGGAAACAAACAGCGGGCGCGGCGCCGACACCCGCACTGACGCGCCGATCCACCAGCTCGTGTACTCCACCAGTCTTTTTAGCCCCGTCCCAAAAAGACTGGTTACAATTACGTGCAGCATACAAACACCGGGAGGGATCGTGGCAAAAAAGCCTCAGCACGCTCAGAATAACCAGCGCAGTCAGCAGGGCAAACAGGGCCAGCAGCAAAAGCGCGGCGGCAAGGCCCAGGGCGGCCACGCCGCTCATACCCCGGCAGCGCCCGCCCGTCCCTGGCGCCCGGGCCGCGATAAGTTCCTTCCCGTCAGCCGCGCCGATATGGACGCGCGCGGTTGGGACCAGTGTGACTTCGTCTACATCTGCGGCGACGCCTACGTGGACCACCCCAGCTTTGGTATGGCCATCATCAGCCGCGTACTCGACGCGCACGGCTACAAAGTGGGCATCATCTGCCAACCCGACTGGACCGATCCCGCCAGCATCAGCGTGCTCGGTGAGCCGCGCCTGGGCTTTTTGGTCAGTGCCGGCAACATGGACTCCATGGTCAACCACTATTCGGTAACCAAGCACCGCCGCCACACCGACGCCTATACCCCCGGCGGCGAGGAAGGTCACCGCCCCAACCGTGCCGTCACGGTCTACGGCAATCTCATCCGTCAGACGTTTAAGGACGCTCCCATCATTATCGGCGGCATCGAGGCAAGCCTGCGCCGCCTGGCCCACTACGACTACTGGCAGGACAAGCTCAAGCGCTCGGTGCTGCTCGACTCGGGCGCCGACATCCTCATCTACGGCATGGGCGAGCACGCGATTGTCGAGATCGCCGACGCGCTCGACGCGGGGCTGCCCGTCGATCAGATCACCTATATCAACGGCACCGTCTACCGCACAGGCTCGCTCGACGAGGTCTACGACTACGATCTGCTGCCCAGCTGGGACGACCTTACCGCCGACAAGCTCAACTACGCGCGCAGCTTTAATGTGCAGCAGCAGAATATGGACCCCATCACCGGTCATCGCCTGGTAGAGCCCTACCCCAACAGCGTCTATGTGGTGCAAAACCCGCCGTCGGCGACGCTCACTACCGATGAGATGGACGAGGTGGCCGAACTCCCCTACGCACGCGATTGGCATCCCGATTACGACGCGGCGGGCGGCGTGCCGGCCTTTGCCGAGATCAAGTTTTCCATTAGCTCCAACCGCGGGTGCTTTGGCGAGTGCTCCTTTTGCGCGCTCACCTTCCACCAGGGCCGCGTCCTGCAGATGCGCAGCCACGACTCAATCATGCGCGAGGCCGAGCTGCTCACACGCGACCCGGAGTTTAAGGGCTACATCAACGACGTGGGCGGCCCAACGGCAAACTTTAGCCGCCCTGCCTGCGACAAGCAGCTCAAGCACGGCGTATGCAAGAACAAGCGCTGCCTGTGGCCGAGCGTGTGCAAGAACATGGTGGTCGACGAGAGCGGCTACACGCAGCTGCTGCGCGACCTGCGCCAGCTGCCGGGCGTCAAGAAGGTCTTCGTGCGCAGCGGCATCCGCTTTGACTACACCATGGCCGACGCCTCGGACGAGTTTTTACGCGAGCTGTTGGAACACCATGTCTCGGGCCAGCTGCGCGTAGCGCCCGAGCACGTGAGCGATGCCGTGCTGTCTGTGATGGGCAAGCCGAGCCGAGCCGTCTACGATGCTTTCTGCCGCAAATTTGAGCGCTTGAATCGCGAATACGGTCTTAAACAATATGTGGTGCCGTATCTGATCTCGAGCCACCCCGGTTCAACCATGAAGGAAGCCGTGGACCTTGCCGAGGCCGTGCGAGACATGGGTTACATGCCCGAGCAGGTGCAGGACTTCTACCCCACGCCGTCCACCATGTCGACGTGTATGTACTACACCGGCGTGGACCCGCGCACCATGCAGCCGATCTATGTGGCGCGCGACCCACACGAGAAGGCCATGCAACGCGCGCTCATCCAGTATCGCAAGCCCGAGAACTACAAGCTGGTGCGCGAGGCGCTGGAAAAAGCCGGGCGTCGTGACCTGATCGGCTACACCAAGCATTGTCTGATTCGCCCCGTGCCGCCACGCCCGGGCGAGGCATCGGCCAGCGGCGGACACGGCACTGGCAAGAAGGGCGGCAAGGCCCACGGTGGCGCCGCCGGCAAGGGGCCCAAGGGCAGCAAGGGCCACAGCGGTATGTCGCGTGCGCAGAACACCGCCGGCCGCAATCGCGCGGCCCAGGGACGTCAGGGTGCCAACGGAGGCGGTCGCCGCAACTAGGGCAGTGGTTCGCTCGCTGCGTCCATCCCACACGCGTGGCGCAGCGAGCGCATTGCCTCAACGAGGACGACGCCGGCGATAGCGACCGTGGCTACCGCGTCGAGCGGCGTGTTCACAAACCATAGCAGGCCCATGAGGTACGAGCCGGCATTAAAGGCAAAGTGCAGCAGAATCGTGTAGCGGAGCTTTCCGGTGGTCACGAGTACCCAGCCAAAGATGAGGCCGGCGGCCCCCGCGTAGCAACCCTGCACCCAGTTCATGTGCATAAAACCGAAAATCGCCGCCTGCAGCACGATTGCCGCGGCGACACCCCAGGCACTCGGGGCCGCCCAGGGCACTATGGCGCCGTCTTGCGGTCGCACGAGACGTCGGCGCTTCCAAAGTGGGCGGCACTGCGGGTTAAACGCTCGGAGCGAAAACTCAAAAATGATGCCGCGCACCAGCAGCTCCTCGCAAAACGGAGCGCCGAGCACCGTAGTCAGGACGGCGAGATAGCTGGTGTCGCCCATGCCTGTTTCCTCGACAAGTTCACTGTAATCGGCCGCGACCTCGGGCAACAATGACAGTACGGCGTCGGTCACGTAGCCAACGACCACCTGCAGTGCCAAGCCGATCACGATAACGCAGGCAATGCGCTTCCACGCGCTACGCACTCCCCCGCCAAGCGGACGCTCACCTTGCCAGCGCGCGATAAACGACCGCGACCACAAATAACGCCACCATAGCAGCGCCATCAAAAACGACACCGTCTGAGCGACGGCTTGAAACCATTGAATATCGAGGTTGTCGATCGGGAAACCCGTCAGCGCCGACACGATGTCCAGCACGGAGAACAAAACCATGCTCAGGACAATATCGGCAGCGACGACGCCAAAACAGGCAAGCGCCCAAACCAGCGCATTGAGCATGCCGACCTCCTCCCAACGACTAGTCATTGGGGACGTTCTTCAACGACTAGCTGTTGGGGACAGTCTTTGCCAAAGGCCCCGCTGGGCGAAATGTCGAACGGAAAGGTGCCGCAGCGATTGAAGGCGGCGATGAACATGCGGATGGCGTTGGACGGCGTGGTGCCCACGAGCTGGGTTGCCGCCGCGAAGGCCGCCTTTTCCTCGGGCAAGACCTTCGCGACAACCGGGGTCATGTGTTCTGCCATGGCGCTTCCCTTTTGAAACGACGGTGGTGCGGATGGATGCGGGCCACGCGGCTGGGCGACGGGCTGTGAAGGCAACCCGATTGGCCCGCATCTGGAGTTTGTTCTACGGCGTTGGTATTACTTGGTATTCCTAAGTATTACCCCGCAGATAGAATACCATACCCGACCCCATGGGGACGGAGAAAAAACGGATCAATTTGTCGCTGAGTAAGTCTTTAGAGCGTGATGATGTCCGAGATATTGAGGGCCCGAGCGTCAGCGGAATCGTGCGTGGCAAGCAACAGCATACGGCCGTCGAGCAAGTCGAGCACGACCTCGGTGCATGCGTCGCGCGCAGCGATGTCTAGACCGGTAAAGGGCTCGTCCAGAATCACTGCGCCGCCCGGACACAGCAGGGCTCGGGCAATCTCGACGCGACGGAGCTGCCCGCCCGAGAGCTCGGCCACGCGGGCATGCACATCGATCCCCGGTACCAGCAGGCACAACAGGGCTGCAGCACTCGAGGCATCCACGCGCGCGTCGGCGCACACCAGCACGTTATCCAAAGCAGAGGCGTCCTCAACCAGGCGCGTATCCTGAAACACCATCGAGCACGGCGTGCGCTCCCCCGCCGCCAGCGCAAGCAACGTCGACTTGCCCACGCCCGAGGCGCCCATCACGCAGGCGCGCCCACCGGCAGACACATGAAGCACCAGTCCGTCGAGCGCCGGCGCCCAGGGCGCCCGGTCGCCCACAGCAAGCGCAAGCTCCGCCGCAGCCCTGCCGCCAGCAGAACCGCCCGCACGCCCGTGCAAGCCGCGTCCATGCGACAGCACCGCCGCACGCCACGCCGCAGGCCCCGAAGCCCGCAGCAGCCACACCAGCACGCGCTCGCACGCCCACGAGGCGGCAACGACCAGTACGGTCCACGCCAGCAGATCCGCTGTTTCGATCAAAAGCTTCGCCTGATAGATGCGTTCGCCCACGGTGCCCGTCGCCATGCCGATGAGCTCCGCCGCCACGCCGGCCTTCCAGCTCATGCCGATCACGGCACGCGAACACGAAAGCACAAACGGCAGGACCTCGCGCCAGGTATGGGCGAAGAACAGTCGCCAGCCCCGCACGCCATGCAGACGAAACATCTGCTCCAGCGGCTGATCAACCTGCGTCGAACCCTCGACCAGCGAAAAATACACGCCCGGCAGCGCCATCAAAAAGACCGCGGCGATGCTCACGCGCGCTGATCCCAGCCAGATAAGCAACAGGACCACCACGCAGGCGACCGGCGTCGCCTTTACAAACGACAGCGCCGGGGCCACCAGGTACGCAAACGCCCGCGAACGTGACGAAATCCCGGCCAGCAAACCGCCACACACCGCGGCAAGCGCCAAACCGCCTAGAATCCGTGCACCCGAGCCCGCCAGAATCGCCCACGTGCCGGCATCGCACACCAGCCGCAGCAACGCCACCACAACAGCGCCCGGTCCCGGCAAAATCAACGGCTGCGCCACGAGACCCGCCACCAGCACCCAAACGGCAAGCCAAAAGGCGGCGACGGCACCTGCTGCCGCCACCGCCTTCATACGCTCTGTCATTTGTCGAGCAAACGCACGCACAGGCTACTCCATGTAGTAGAAATCATCAGCCGGGAGCTTGCCGCCCACGGCGCTCGCATCCGCATCGGCCAGCACCTGCAGGTACCCACCGAGCGCCGCCTTCATATCTTTCCCCGTCTGGCATACAAGCATGCACCCGGGAATCGCCTTTTCGGCAATCGCGGCGTTATCGACGACACCCGCATCGACCACGGCCTGCGCCCAGTCTGCCGGCGCCGCATTGACAGCCTTAACGCTCGCCGCATGACAGCTCAAGAACTCCGCCACGGCCTCGGGATGTTCCTCGGCAAACGCGCGGCGCACCACGGTTACGCCCGTCAGCAGGCGCGAACCCGTGTCACCCGCCAGCTCATCCCACACATCGGTCAGGCTCACCGGTGCCGAAAGCTTGCCTTCGCTCTTGGCGATAGCAGCGGTCTTGAACGGCTCCGGCAGCACGCCCACGGCGGACGAGTCGGCAAGCAGGGCCAACAGCACCTCGGTGGGCTCGCTCTTAAACTCGAGCGTCACCTGGCCGGTCAGGCCCGCGCGCTCCAGCAGGTAGTTCATGACGTACTCCGGCGTGGTGCCCTTGCCCGTCATATAGACGGTATGGCCCGCCAGATCGCCAAACGAGGTAACGTCCGCGTTACCCGTCACCACGTTCAGCACGCCCAGTGTGTTGATGTCGATGACCTGCACCGCGCCCTCGGTCTTGTTGTAGAGCACGCTCGCCACGTTGGCGGGCACCAGGGCGATATCGATATCGCCCTGAATGACCTTGGGCACAATCTCGTCGGCGGCAGTGTTGATCGCAAAGTCGAACTCGTTGTCCGTGGCACCGTCGGCCGCCCGGTCCATAAACTGCACCAGACCGATCGACGTCGGACCCTTGAGCGAGGCGACGTTCACCTCAACCGGCTCGGCAGCGGCACCGTCAGCGGCAGACCCGGCAGCCGAGCCCGCGGCGGACCCCGCCCCCGCAGCTCCGCCACCACAGCCAACCAGCGCAAGCGACAGCGCGCCCGCGGCGAGCGCCGAGGCAAACCCCCGGCGCGACAGCTCAACATTAAACGCGCGCATCGCTAGCACGTCCCCTCGTTGGGCATCGACCAGGCGTGATGATCGGTATGCAGCAGCTCCTCGGCCAGCGGCGAGAGCGGTGCGCCCAAAAACTCGCTGTAGCACGCCTGGACATCGGGATTCTCGTGCGAGAAGCGAATGTCCGCCTTCGCATCGAGGCCCCACAGCACCTGGCCGCGCTCGGCCGCCAGCTCGCAGCCGTCGTGGATGGGCTGACCGCCGCCACCGACGCAGCCGCCCGGGCATGCCATAACCTCAACGAAGTCATAGCTCACGCGGCCGTCGCGAATCGCGTCGAGCAGGCGGGCGGCGTTGCCCAGCCCGTGCGCCACGGCGACGCGCACCTTGGTGCCATCGATATCGGCGACAGCTTCCTTCCAGCCATCCAGGCCACGCACGCCGGTAAAGAAATCCGCATCGGGGTTCTTGCCCGTCACCAGGTAATAGGCCGAGCGCACGGCGGCCTCCATCACGCCGCCCGTGGCACCAAAGATCACGCCCGCGCCCGTGCCAAAACCCAGCGGCGTGTCGAGCGGCTCCACGACCAGCGTGTCCACGCTCACGTGGCTCGCGCGAATCATGCGCACCATCTCGCGCACCGTCAGCGCAACGTCCACATCGGGCGTGCCGCCCTCGCCCACCATGCTCGGCAGCGCGCACTCGGCCTTCTTGGCCGTGCACGGCATAACGGACACCACGAACAGGCGCTCGGGCTCCACGCCCAACACCTTGGCGTAGTAGGTCTTGGCAATAGCGCCGAACATCTGCTGCGGCGACTTGGACGTGGACAGACTGTCGATAAACTCCGGATAGCGCGCCTTCACAAAGCGCACCCAGCCCGGGCAGCAGCTCGTGAACATGGGCCAGCCGCGGCTGTCGCCCTCGCCCTTGGCGGCGGCACCCAGGCGCTCGAGCAGCTCGGAGCCCTCCTCCATAATGGTGAGGTCGGCCGAAAAGTCGGTGTCGAACACGTACTCAAAGCCAACGCGGCGCAGTGCGCAGGCCAGGCGCTCAACGGTAGCCTCCTCGCGAGATATGCCGAGCTCCTCGCCCCAGGCGCTGCGCACGGCCGGCGCAATCTGCACCAGCACGATCTTGTCGGGATCGGCGATGGCGTCAAACACGGTCTCGGTATCGTCGCGCTCGCGCAGTGCGCCCGTCGGGCAATGCGTAATGCACTGGCCGCACGCGACGCAATCGGTCTTGCCGATCGGCACGTGCCCGCGGGTACCCACGGCGGTATGCGTGGCGCGGTTGGTCAGGTCCCAAATCCCTAGGCCCTGCACGCTCTCGCATACCTTGATGCAGCGCATGCATTTAATGCACTTGTCGTTTTCGCGGATGATGGGAAAATCGAAATCCCAGCCCTCACCCGCCAAATGCCGTTGAAACGGCAGATAGAAAATGCCCAGGTCGTTGGCGATGGTCTGCAGGTTGCAGTTACCGCTGCGCACGCAGCTCGTGCACTGCGAATCGTGCTGGGACAGCAGCAGCTGTACGTTGGTGCGACGGGCCTCGCGGGCCTTGGGGCTGTTGGTGTGCACCACCATGCCGTCGAGCACGTAGTTGTTGCAGGCGGCAACCAGCTGGTCGCAGCCCTCGACCTCGACCACGCACACGCGGCAGCCGCCAATCTCGTTTAGATCGCGCAGGTAGCACAGGGTGGGAATCTGAATGCCGGCGGACTTGGCCGCATCCAGGATCGTGGTGTGCTCGGGCACCACGACTTCACAGTTATCGATAATGAGCCTGACCATGTTGTTCGCTCCGTTTTCGCTGTTGTCGCCGACAGTGGTTTTGTTGAGCTCTACCATTCCAGGTTCCTCCCTCCGCGGAACGCGCCAAAGCCAAAGTGGTCGCAACGCAGGCAGCGACTCGCCTCTTGGCGTGCCTCTTCCTCGGTAAGGCCCTGTTCGACCAGATTCCAATCGTGAATGCGCTCGCCGGCCTCGCGCTCGCCCAGCTCGCAGCGGCCGCACTCATGCTTGCCCTTAAACTGAACGGTCGGCAGCTCCACGTCGAGCTTAATCTTATGGTCGAAGCCCAGGTAGCGGTCGATATTTGCCGACGCCACGCGGCCGGCGTTGATGGCACGGATGACGGTGGCGGGACCGGTCTGGCAGTCGCCGCCGCTAAAGAGGCCATCGAAGTCGGGCACGGCGCCGTCCGAATCGGTGACGACGCGACCCCACTTGCAGGCGATGCCCATGTCCTCAAACGGCTTGGAGTCGATATCCTGGCCAATGGCCACGAACACGCGCTCGCAGGGAATGACCTGTTCGGGCGTGGCAGCGGCACGCGGGGCCGGGCGCCCGCGGCGGGGCTCGCCGATAATCTGCGGCTGCACGCGCAGGCCGCTCACGCGACCGTCCTCGCCTGTCTCGATACCGAGCGGGGCCGTGAGCTCTAGAACCTCGCAGCCCTCGGCCTGGGCACCGGCAATCTCGGCGTCCTGGGCCGTCATATCGCAGATGCGGCGGCGGTAGACGATGCTCACTTTTTCGGCACCGCAGCGCACGGCAGAGCGTGCCACGTCCATGGCCACGTTGCCGCCGCCGATGACGCACACGCGCTGGCCGCTCAGATCGGGCAGCTCGTCGTCACCGATGGCGCGCAGCATCTTGACGGCCGACTCCACGCCGGGCGCTTCTTCGCCCGGAAGGCCGAGCTTCTTATCGCTATGGGCACCGATGGCCAGGTAGACGGCATCGAACTCGTCGCGCAGACGGGCGAGCTCCTCGCCGTTCACGGAGTGGTCGAGTTCTACATCGATGCCGGCGCTCAAGATCCAATCGATCTCGGCCTGCAGGCGCTCGCGCGGCAGACGATAGCTGGGGATGCCGTAGCGCAGCATACCGCCCAAGTGGTGACGCTGCTCAAAAACGGTCACCTTGTGGCCCATGACGGCCAGGTAGTAGGCGCAGGAAAGACCGGCCGGGCCGCCGCCGATCACGGCGACGCGCTTACCGGTGTTGTCCACTACATGCGGCTTATAGTCGTTGAGGTCGCTGTGCTCAACGGCAAAACGCTTGAGGGCGAGGATGTTCATGGGGTCGTCGACCATGCCGCGACGGCAGTGCATCTCGCAGGGATGCTCGCACACCAGGCCACAAACGAGCGGCAGCGGGTTGTTCTTGCGGATGACCTTAACGGCATCGGCATAGCGGCCGGCCTCGACCAGCGAAATGTAGCCGGGAATGTCGACGTGAGCCGGGCAGCCCGAGACGCACGGAACGCGGGCATCGCGGTCAAAGCCGCAGGAGTGCTCGCGGATGTGGTGCTCAAAATCGTCGCGAAAACCGCGGATAGCCGTAAGGGCCATGGCGCCGGCCTCGTAACCGATGGCGCAGTCGCTCGAAAGATAGATGGTGCGGGCGGTGCGCTCGATCAGATTGAGCGTGGACTCGTCGGCGCGGCCCTCGAGCACATCGGCGAGCAGATCGCTCAGCGCGCTCAGGCCCACACGGCAGGGCGTGCACTTGCCGCAGCTCTGGGTGGAGCACAGGTTGACGAGCGCCGCCGTAAACTCAACGGGGCACGGGGCGAGCGAACTCACCGCCAGACGGCGTCCGAGCGCATCGTGCAGGTCGTCCATGACGGCCTGAGCGTGGCTGCGTTCCATTACGTGCAGTCGAGCCATAAGATCCCCTCTCACATGGCAGCCCGGAGGCGAGGCCGGGCGAAATTGCTACACGCACAACACTGACCTAAAAAGTTGTTAGGTCTCCACGCAGTTCGGCAGGCGGTATGAAATGTCACCCTCGGCGGTGAAATAGAACATTACCGCAGATAAATGCCATATTTGATAAAACGCGTTACCAAATGACAATGCCCCGCCCACGCAATCACGTGGACGGGGCATTGCTCCAGGTATGCGGCCAGCGACCCTGTTGCTTTTACTTAAGCTCGGGCCAGTAACCCTTGTTGGCCTCGATCATGTCGTCGAGAACCTCCTTGGCGACCTTCATCGACGGCACGGTCTTGTTGAGCGTAAAGGCCTTGAGCGCCTTCTCGTACGAACCCTCGATCGTAGCCTCGACCACGAGCTTCTCGGAGTTCAGCTGCTGCATCATGAGGCCCTGCTGGAACAGAGGAATGTTGTCGCGGCTGATGACCTCGGGGCCGTTCTTGCCAATGTAGGCAGGCAGCTCGACCATGGCGTCGTAGGGCATGTTGGGGATAGCGCCCTTGTTCTCGCAAATGACCAGGAAGCGCTGCTTGGTGTCGTTCTTCAGAGCGATAGCCAGGTCGGCAATCCAGTCGCCGTGGCTGCCCGCATAGAACGTGCTCTCGTCGATCTCGCCCGTCTTCTCGTAGTGGTCGATGCCGTCGAAGAGGTTCTTCTCACGCGTCTCCTCAACCTCGTTAGCACGGGTGCGCTCGGGGTTGGAATGCTCGACGAACTCCTTCTGCTGCAGGTAGTAGTTCAGATACGTGTTGGGCAGGTACTCCGGGAAGCACTCCATGATCTCGTACTCGCCCTTCCAGACGTAGTACCAGCTGCCCTTGGTGTGGCGATTCTGCTCGGGATGCTCGTCGGTGGCCTCCTCGGGCTTCTTTGCCATGAGCGAGCCCATGCCCTTGAGGTAGGAGTCGGGCAGCAGGATCTGGTGCTCCTTGATGTACTCGCGCAGCTGCGGGAGCACCTCCTCGCCCTTGTGGCGGATCGAGGTGAACCAACCAAAGTGGTTGAGGCCAAAGTAATCGTACTCGACATCCTTCTTGTCGATATCGAGCGCGGCGCAAACCACGTCGATGATCGCGATCGGCATGTCGCAGATGTTGATGATGCGAGCGTTGGGACGCAGCACACGGCAGCCCTCGGAGACGATGGCAGCAGGGTTGGAGTAGTTGAGAATCCAGTAATCCTTCTTGGCGTACTTCTCAACGTCATCGATCAGCTCGACCATGGGGAAGATGGTGCGCATGCCGTAGGCAAGGCCGCCGCAACCGCAAGTCTCCTGGCCCACGCAGCCGTGACGCAGCGGAATCTTCTCGTCCTGCTCGCGCATGGCGTAGCCGCCCACGCGCATCTGGGCAAACACGAAGCTCGCGTCGGTAAAAGCCGTCTTTTTGTCGGTGGTCACCGTGAGCTTGATGTCCAGGCCGAGGTCCTCGTGCAAAATCCAGTCCACGAGCACGCCGACCTTGCGCTGGCGCTCCTCGTTGATGTCGTACAGACGAATCTCGTCAACGTCGAGCTCGTCCTTGCGCAGGGCGATGGACTTGACGATGCCGGGGGTAAAGGTGGATCCGCCACCACACAGAGTAATGATCATTGTTTACTGCTCCTTCTCAATTGCGTTTTCGACCTTGTCGCGCATCTCGGCGACCTTCATGCCAAAGATGATCTGGATATTATTGCCGTTGCGGTTGATGCCGCTGTTGGGCACGTGGTTGATGAGGTCCTCATTGATGAGGTCCGGGTTCTTAACGTTCACGCGGAGACGCGTAAAGCAGTTCTCGAGCTCCTCGATGTTGTCCTTGCCACCAAGACCTGCGACCAGGTCGGCAATACCTGCATCGACGCCCTCTGCGGGAGCCGCGGCAACGGCGCCCTGCTTCACTGCGACAGACGCGGCGGCCTCGCCCTCGGCAACGGACTCGGCGAGCTCGGACTCCTCCTCGCGGCCAGGCGTGTGGAGGTTGAGCTTCTTGATAAGGAAGGTGAAGAGGAAGAAGTACAGCGCGGCGTTGACGACTCCAAGCACCAGCATAACCGGCCAGTTGGTCTTATCGACGCCCAGGACCAGGTTGGAGACCACGATGTTGATGATGCCGCCTGCAGTCGAAGCGGGCACGGAGAGGACCTTGAGCAGGACCAGGAAGATGCCGGAAAGAACCGAGTGAACGACAAAGAGCACGGGAGCGGCAAAGACAAAGAGGAAGTCCATGGGCTCGGTCACGCAGGAGAGCACGGCGGTGATGATCAGCGGGATGATAACGGCCTTGGTCTTATCCTTGTTCCCCTTGTAGGCGGTGACGATAAAGGCGAGGCCGATGCCGATGTAGGGCCACAGATTGTTGAAGGTGTAGCTGTTGAAGTAGGTGCTATCGGAGAAGGGCTGACCCGTCATTGCCATCTCGGCAACACGGATGGGATAGGCGCCGGCGATAACCTGACCACCCAGCGTAAGGGTGCCACCCACATCGGAGAACTGGAACGGGGTGTAGATGAGGTGGTGCAGACCGGTGGGAACGAGCAGCTTGTTGAGCATGCCGTAGATAAACAGGCCGATGTTGCCCGACTCCTTAATGATGCCGGCAACGGAGGAGATGGCACCCTGAACCGGAGGCCAAACGATGCAGAAGCCAGCGCCCATGATCCAGGAAATGATGATCATGATCAGGAACGGAAAGCGAACGCCCGAGAACATCGAAAGGGCAATGGGGAACTGCTTGTTCGAGTACTTGTTGAACACGGCGCCGGTGATGCAACCGAGAATGATGCCGCCGAACACGCCGGTATCGAGCACCTGGATGCCCATAACGGTGGCCTGGCCGGTTCCGGTAAGGCCGAGCATGCCGCTCGCATCGGCAAGAGAGCCGGTGGCGTTGAGCACGATGTTGTTAGCCTGCAGGAACAGGAAGAACGACATCAGGGCGATCAGCGAAGCATGGCCCTTGTTCTTCTTTGCCATGGCGCCGGCGATGCCCACGCAGAACAGAATCGAGAGGTTGTTGATGATAAACATCAGCGACTGGTAGACAACGGCGCCCACAAGCTGGAACGGACCGGAGCCCAGTACGGGGACCAAAGCGCAAATGGTCTTGTTGGTCAGAATGATGCCCACGATGAGCAGGATGCCGGCAACCGAGAGATACATCATCGGCTGGACGATCGACTTCGCGAACACCTCCAACGGCGCTTTGAAATTGAACTTCTTTTTTGCGGTCATAGCGGTACTCCCCTTCCTTTTCCGCAAATTAAGACAGATGTGCCCTGGACAAGACCGTGAGCCTTGCCTTATATCAATCGATGTGTGGGCACGTTATGCCTAGAGACCAGGTTCTCCAAGCAGGTTAACAATGTGATATGCGAGATAGCTCTTCTCGGCATCGGTAACGACAACGTTATAGATAGACGACAAGTGGGCGGCTATGGCGTCCGCGCACGAAAATGCGCAGGGATACGCCGTTTCATCGATTCGGAACAGCGCGTCGCCATTGATTTGCCCGGCCGTAGGATCGAGCGCTCGCTGTGCGAAAAACTGCAGGTGACGAACGAAACGTTCGTAAGGCAGCGAGGTGTCATCGAGGGTCGTAGCATAGCGCTCGGAAACAATCGCGAGCACGTCGCGAACAAGCTGGACCGAAACAATCAGGCGGTCAGAGCGCTGCGGCATGGTGGCGTTGACGATATGCAAGGTAATGAAACCCTGCTCCTCCTCGCTCATCTGGATGCCCATGTACTCCTTGATAATCTGCAGCGCACGGCCCGCAAGCGCATACTCCTTGCGATAGAACTGTTGGATCTCGAGCAGCAACGGATTCTCACAGGGGACGCCCTTGCGCTCGCGCTCCAAAGCAAGGCTGATATGGTCTGCGAGAGCGATGAGAATCTTATCGTTGATGTCGACATTGAGCTCTCGACGAAGCATCTGAACGATTTCCTCGGAAATCACGAGGTTGACGGTGGGGATGGACTCCAAAAGATGTGCCAAGCGGTCAATCGTACGCGAATCCTGAGAAGTTCCCTCCTGCAACGCGTAGGTCTTTTCGATCGACGCCTCGTCGATGGCATCGCCGGCATGACGGCCAAAGCAGAGGCCTCGACCGATGACGATGAGCTCGGAGCCATCGTCCGAAGTGACCATTGCGACGTTGTTGTTAAAAACTCGCTTGATAACCACGGTACCCACCACAAGAATTTACTCGGAAAGCCAGACGACAGGCTCTTTAACAGCAACAGGGCCGGAAGCATGCTCACGAAGAGTCGAGTTCTCCGAACGCTCGCACACGATAACGAAGACCGTGGGATCGAAGCCGGCGGCGCGGACCGCGTCGAAATCGACCTCGACGAGGGGCTGGCCCGCGTCGACATGATCACCCTGGGCAACAAGCGCATGGAAGCCCTTGCCCTCAAGCTTAACAGTGTCGATTCCGATATGCAGCATCACCTGAGCAGAGCTGTCGTCGGACATGATGCCCAGCGCGTGCTCAGTCGGAAACAGCGCCGCGACGGTGCCGGAAACAGGAGCGCACACCGTTCCCTCTTGGGGAACCACGGCAACGCCATCGCCCACCGCACGGCTGCTAAAAGCGGGGTCATTGGTATTTTCTAGATGAACAAGCTCGCCGGAAACGGGAGCGAGGATTTCGAACTCGGAAGCCGCAGTCGTCTGCTTATCCGAACCGCCCATCAGGCGAGAAAAGAAACCCATGGTGGCATGTCCCTTCATAAATATAGCCCAACCAAAATCAATCGAATGCACCCATTGAGGCGCTCGCGATCAAAGACTTTGGTTAGGCCCACGTCCGAGGGGACTCGGTAACCTTCCGCATTTCTTTTACGGGGGTTATTGTAGGCAACAACAAAGCCAGAATAGTCATTATGACCGGTGAGCGGTATTTTTTCTTCGATAAACGGTATTTAAGCGGCACTTAGGGACGTTCCTTTTCTGCCGGCACTCGGGAACACTCCTCACTCTGGTGCATTGGGGACAGGTTTGTTTGCACCAGGTTGGTGCAGATTAACCTGGCCCCATTGCGCCAATTTCGTATGCGCTAGATGAAGAGCTCGCATTCCTTCCGCACGACGCAAACCTTGCTCAGCATCTGGGAAACAGCGGATAGTTTGCTGGAATCAAGCTTGCGAGCACCTCGCGGACATACGGCGATGCAGCGCATGCAGGAGATGCACGCCTCGCCAGCTGCTCGTTTGGGGTCACCCTTGTCGATAGCACAAACGGGGCACGCCGCGGCGCATGCACCGCAGGAGACACAATCCCCTGTTGCCTCGGGTGCCATGCGGTGACCTCTGGCTTGTTTATAAGGACGATTGCCGGGGATAGAGGGCTCGGACGCATCCTCAGCCAACAGCTTTTGCTGAATTTGCTGAGCAAACTCAGCAAGCTGCGCCGCATCCTGCGCATCCGGACGACCGGCAGCAAACTGTCGCGCAATGGAATGTTCTGCAATGGCCGCAACTGCCGCGATCACCCGGAATCCCGCATGCTTCGCAACGTCCTCCAGCTCTACGAGCGTGTCCTCAAACGCGCGGTTTCCGTAGACGCACACCAGAACGGCCCGCGCTCCGTTGCCGTGAACCATGCCCAACCGGTCAGCCACCACAGCCGGGATTCTACCGGCATACGCCGGCACAGAGATTACGGCCACGTCGTCCTCAGTCATCGAGACAGCGCTGAAATCTAGCCCGCTATCGGTCAGATCGACGGTAACGGTATTCTTGTCCAGTGCCCCGGCCACAAGGCCAGACACCTTCTGCGTTCCACCCGTCGGACTAAACACAATTTCGAATACGCTCATCGAGACACCCTCCCCCTACGTCTGGCAACGCGTCAAGCCGTTTTCACATCCAGCCAGAGTATACGGCACGTGGGATCCCCATTTTGGTGCATCAAGCACCCCAATGCACCAACCCTACGCTGTCTGCCTCTTCGTTTTGTATAAATTACGGTACAGATTGTATATATTTACGGGATACCGCCGTGTTCTCCCGAGGTACCCCATCCTGGCCCGTGCAAAAAACGGAGTATTCTGCAACGTGACCGCGCCAGCAATACCCCGAGCGGGCAAACCTTTAGGGCGCTGCGTCATTTTGGGTTCCGACATGGCGAGAATGACGCGCCCCTGCTCCGGAAAACGACGAAATCTGGCTCAGAACGCTCGCTAGGGATATCCGAAAGCCACCGTTGGCGACGTCAAATCATATGCAGACAACTCGAACTGCAGAATACTCCAAAAAATGCACGGCGCACCCCATGGGACCCATTGCCGCATGGTAGGAAACAGGCCCACGGCATCCTCTAGATGCATTCCCGAGGAAATCACATTTGAACTAGCGATCGGATACGGCAAACAAAAAGGGCCCCGAGCGTAGTTGCTCGGGGCCCTTGGTTCACCTCGCTCTAGCGGGCGATGCGTGTGTTATTTGCGCTTGCCGCCGCCGTCACCGGGGCGACGGGAGCTACCGCCGCGCTTGCCGCCACGATTGTTACCATAGCTGCCACGGTTATCGCGACCGCCGGCACGACCGCCGCGGGAGCCGGCCTGGTTGCCGCCACGCCCGCCGCGATAGCCGCCACGGCGCTCCTCGCGGGTGTCGTCGTAGTTGCGCCAGTCATCGCGACGATCGCGGCTGGCACGCGGGTCGCGACGATCACGCGACTCATTCGAACGACCGGAGCCGCTGCGGCCACCGTTACCACGAGCGCCCTCGCGACGCTCACCACCGCGGCCGCCCTCGCGGCCTCCGCGCTCGTCAAAGCGCTTGCCGCCGCGGGTACCGCGCTCGTCACGCGAACCACGGCCTTCGCCGCCACGGCGCTCATCGCGCCCGCCGCGCTCGCCATCGCGACCGGAGCGACGACGGTCACCCGAACCGCGCTTGCCGCCGCGCGAACCACGGCCCTCGTCCTCGCGCTCAACACGACGGCGGCCACCACGGTCCTCGTCCTCGCGGCGACGGCGATGCGCCTCGCCCTGGAACTGCTTGGCGCGACGCTCGGCACGGTTGCCGCGCGGGCCCTGCTCAACAGCACCGCCGCGCTCCTCGGCAGCCACCTCGCGAGCCACGCTCTCCACGGCCTCGTCCACGCGAGCCTGAACGCCCTCGCGCACGCGGGTCTTGCCGCCGCGCTTGGGACGGCTCGGACGCTCGCCGTCGCCGCGACGCTCGTCGCGACCGCGGTTGGAACGACCGGCAACATCGCCGTAATCGTCACCGTTGCGCTTGCCGTCGCGACGTGCCTGCTCGAGCTTCTTCTTGCTCTTGGACTTGCCGCGCTTGGTCTTCTTCTTCACCTTAAAGGCCGCAGGATCGCGCTCGGGATCGACGGCGGGCGGATTGGGGCCCACATGCAGGTCGCCGGCGTCATAAATGTCGGCCGTCTTGTCCATGAGCTTCTCGATCTCGTAGAACTCATCGACGTCCTGCTCGGTCACAAACGTAATGGCCCAGCCCAGCTCGCCGGCGCGGCCCGTGCGGCCGATGCGGTGGATGTAGTCGGTCGGCTCGGCCGGCACGTCAAAGTTCACGACATAGCGCACATCGCTAATGTCGATGCCGCGGGCGAGGACGTCGGTTGCCACCAGCACGTCGACGGTGCCGTCGCGGAAAGCCGAAAGCGCGCGCTCGCGCTGGGCCTGGCTGCGGTTGCCGTGGATTGCGGCGGCCTTGATGCCCTTGCGCTCCAGACGACGGCAGCAGCTGTCGGCGCGGTGCTTGGTGCGCATAAAGACGATAGTGCGCTCCGGGCCCTCCTTTTTGAGGAACTCGGGCAGCAGGTTGTTCTTGGCCTCGATGGACACCGGGAACACAAACTGGTCGACGGTGTCGGCGGTCGACGTGGCGGGCGCGATCTCCACGCGGGCCGGGTCGCTCACCAGGTCGGTGATCTCGCCCACGGCCTCCTCGTCGAGCGTGGCCGAGAACAGCAGCGTCTGGCGCTCGGCCGGCGTCTCGCGCACAATGCGGCGGACGGCGGGCAAAAAGCCCATGTCGAGCATGCGGTCGGCCTCGTCGAGCACCAGGACCTTAACCTCGTCCAGGTGGCAGGCACCCTGCTCGATCAGATCGACCAGACGGCCCGGCGTGGCGACCAGGATGTCGCAGCCGTACTTGAGGGCAGCAGTCTGCGGCTTGTAGCTCACGCCGCCCACGACAGTCACGGCGACATGGCCGGTGACGTCGGCAATCTTGCTCGCGACCTCGTCGATCTGCTGGGCAAGCTCGCGCGTAGGAGTGATGACGAGCATCACGGGGCCACGGCCGTTGCCCTCGGGCTTCTTGGCACCGCGACGACGGTTGCGGCCGCCGCGCTCGCGCACGGGCTTGGGAGGAGCGATGTGCTCCAGATTGTTCATAGTCGGCAGCAAGAAGGCGGCCGTCTTGCCGGTGCCGGTCTGAGCGGCGGCAAGCAGGTCGCGGCCCTCGAGCACCACGGGGATCGAGCCAGCCTGGACAGGCGTGGGCGCCGTGTAGCCTAGGTTCTCGATAGCACGAAGCATCTCGTCCGAAAGGCCCAGCTCGTCAAAGGCGGGCAGGCTCTCGGTAGCGGACTCGACGGTCTCGGCGGCGCTGGCCTCGTCGGCCGCATCGAAGGCAGCCTGGGTCATGGCCTCGCGGGCCTCGTCCAGAATCTCGGCGTCCGTGACGTCGGATACAGAATTACGCATATGTTGTTGTTCCTTATCTGCACGCGCAATGGGCACGGCATGCGGCCGCGCGGGCGTGCTTGGTAGTGCGCTAATACATACAAAAACAGGTGCGCACAGAGAGGACGTTGCTCAGCACGCTGGCGATCGCTTTGGCAGCCCTATCACGCGCCGTCCAGACGCAGCAGCTCTAAGCGATGGAGCAGATTCGCCGCCGGTTAGTATACCCGTGCTTCGCATGCCCCCACGTAAACCACAGATGACGAGGCGGACGAGGTGGGCCCGGCTGATTGTCTCAATCTGTAACATCTACAGGGCGAATCTTCCTCTACGTGTTACAGATCGAGACAAACGGTCGACACGGCTCACAAACGTCTCAATCTGTAACAGTTAACGAGTAAAATCGGCCCTAATTGTTATAGATCAAGACAGAGGGGGATTTCCGTCCAGTCCAAACCAAATCTCTCAGTCTTCCTGCAATTTCGAACATGTGGCCTATAATGTTGCTTTAGTTACGCTATATATTGCGCAGCCATTTAATACGTCGCCCACCGGGGGCCATTAATTCCTATCGCCATATTGGCTAGGAAGCAATCAAAGGAGGTATCCGTGGCAGCAGAGACGCCTTGCTCGGTCCTCTATAACGATATTCGCTCGTTCGGCGGTCTTAAACATCTCGAGATCGCCCGAATGCTCATCAATGGAAACTCTTATCTCGGCAGTACCCTGCTCGAGAAATGCTCTTCCAACCGCTCGTATCTCACCCGTTACATCGTCCATCGCAAGCCTGACCAGTGCGCGCCCGCCATCTACAGCGACTTTATCGTCACCACGCTCAACCTTTCCGCGGCAATCTGCAGCAAGCTCGGCGGCGGCGAGTCCGCCTATCAGGCAATCGCCGAGCACTATCGCGGTCCGGCCGCCAACGAAATGATGTCGGCTCTCGCCAGCTACAAGCTGGACAGCCGCCTATATGCAAATGCCCTCAATCGCATCGACAACTTTGACGGCAATGCCGTGCGCGAGAAAAGCACGCTTTACCTTATGCTCTTTGTGGCAACGGGGGCGCTCGCCGATCCCGTTCAGGGCGTGGCCACCGTCGAGCGCTTTTGCGACAGCAAGACGGGCGGGCACTTTGGCACCACCGAAACTACCGTCGGACGTGGCTTTATGAGCAGCCTGGAGCAGCCGCGCACCGTCGCCCCCAACCTCGGTCTGCTCAGAACCCATGCCGACAACTGCGCCGGCATGCAAATCCATCCCCTCACACGCGATCCGCGCGGCACCGTGATTGGTTCTTTGCCCAAAACCTCGCCCAGCATCACCGATGTGGGCGCCGACGCATCGCGCGAGCATCTTCGCATTTGGCTTGAGGGTGAGCACTGGTACGCCCAGGGCCTTGGGTCGACCAACGGCACAGTGCTCGAATCGGGCGCGGGTGACGGCGATATTGTGATTGAGCCGCCGCGCGACCAACGCGAGCCTGGCAAGATCTATCCCCCAGTGGAAATCGAAAACAGCGACAGGCTCCATCTGGGTCTCTACACGACATTCCTTGTCATTGTGGACTAGCGCGGACGGCGATCGGAAGACGGTCGCCGTCCGTCTTTCGTCTTCTACCTTCTGCGTCGTAAACGACAATGCTCAGCGGTATACGTGGGCAGTGCGGCTATCATGGTACTTTACCGATATCCGCACTGCTCGCGTATACGTGCGGCAACCCATGCCAGACAAAGGAACGCCATGGATACTACCGATAGCGCCTATGGCGACAAACTCATCCGTCTCGATACGTTCGATACCGCCGTGGCGGTCGACCCCAGCGCCGAGGACGACGCCAAACGTCGGTTTATGACGCTTATTCTCCAGACGGCCCACCGCAACAACGGCAACATCGGGCACGTGCTGCGCGCGACCAACACGAGCGGCGAGGTCTTTGCCGTCAAGCTGCTCAAGGACAACGCTATCCTTTCCGGCCAAGCCCCCGACCGCTCCGCCGAGCAATCGGCAGCGCACCTGGCCAGCACCGCCGCGCTGTTCGAGGAGTACCGTCATCTGTGTACCGTCTCGCACCTGCGCGGATTTCCGCGCGTCTATGGCTACGGATCGTGCGAGGATGACCCTCTCATCCTCATGGAGTGGGTCGAGGGCACCTCGCTCAAGCAGGCGCTGCCCCTGCTTCCGCACGACGCCTCGGGCGGGCTGACCACCCAGATGGTCGCCGCCGTCGGAAACGCCGTGCTTCGTGCGCTCTTGATGACCCAAGGCCTCGTGAATCCGGTCATCCATCGCGACCTGTCGCCTGCCAATATCATGTTCCGCACCACCAGCCGAACGCTCGAGCAGCAGATTGCTGATTGTTCCTTTGACCCCTGCCTCATCGACATGGGCTCCGCGACCATGGCTCTCGGCGACGACACGATCACCCGGCGCGCCGACATCTGGCGTTTTGCCACGCCCGCATACGCCGCGCCCGAGATGCTCACGCAGGATATCGAAGGCATCGCGGCCCTTCGCCGTTCGCCGGCAATCGACGTCTATGCGCTTTCGAGCATTCTGTACCAGCTCTACAGCGGTCGCAAACCGTTTGACTTTGAGTCGACGGACGCCGCTGCAACCGGCTCGTTCTATCTCGTAAAGACCAAGACCAAGCCGGCACCGCTCGAGCCGCGCTGCGAGGGCGATGAGGCGCTCGTCCAGATCATCATGAAGGGTCTCTCAGTCGAGCAGTGCGATCGTCCCACCGAGCAGCAGATGCTCGAGGTGCTCTCGGCATACCTCACCGACGCCGAATCCGAAGGCCGCGAGGGCGCGGGCAGTGACACCGCAATTGACATCGACTCCGGTACGCACCTTAAGGTCGACGTCGCCGGCGAGCGCGCGAGAGAGATCCTGGAGCAGGCCCGGCACGATGCCATGACCCGCCGCCGCTTTATTATCGGTGGCGTTGTCGCAGCCGTTGCGGGGCTAGGCGTTATCGGGGCGGCAACCCATGGCTTTGGCATCCCCGACTACCTGGACGGCATCCGCAGTTCACTTGACGACTACACTTGGGATCAGCTGCAGGAGATTTCGCTCAAGATTAAGGCCACCGAGACCCGTAGCGAGGCACGCGAGATTGCCAGGCGCTATCATCTGCTCGATGCCGATGGGCATATCCCCTATCCGTGTACCAAGCGTGTCACGCTCACCAACGGGCTGCAGGTTGGCGCGCAGCTTGTGGGCATCCGCCACGATGAGCTTCTGGACGGGACGGGCAAGGCCGGACTAACGTTTATGTTCGACGCGGGTATTGCCGAGCGCAACGCTGCGGCTGAACCGCCGAGCGCCGGCTGGGCAGATTGCGAGCTGCGGGAATGGCTCAACGGCGACGGCCTTAAGCTGCTGCCCAACGAGTTGCGCGCACTCATTAAAGGGGTCAAGAAGGTCTCGAACAATGTGGGCGCCGCCAACAGCGCATCGTGCCTGAGCGAGTTGCCCGCAACCCTTTGGCTGCCCGCCATGGTCGAGCTGTGCGGTACGCAACCGCCCGATTCGTTTACCGAGGGCTATCACTACCTGGCAGACATCTACAACGGCGAGGGCAGGGAGTATCAGCTCTTCCGCGAGCTCAAGGTGAGCCCGTATTCCACGAACGAGACGATGGTCCGCCAGTGGAAGGGCAAGGACACCTGTTGGTGGGAGCGCACGGTGAGCCCCGACACATCGGAGAGCGAAGGCACGCTCTATATGAACCGCGTGGGGCACGACGGCGACGTCTTTACGTACGCAACGCCTGCGGAAAAGCCAAGCAAGCTAACCTGTGTGATCCCCGGGTTCTGTATCTAGGCGGCGGGCGTCTTGCCGTGACGGGACCCCTCCCCGGCAATTGTCTCGATCTGTAACAGTAAGGGGTCAAAAACCTCTCTAGATGTTACAAATCAAGACATTTGAGTTGACCGCGGACGGTTTGTCTCGATCTGTAACATCTAGCAGGAAAAACGGTCCTTAGGCGTTACAGGTTGAGACGTTAAGTTGTGGCTCGATGTAATGTCTCGATCTGTAACAGTTACTCGACAAAAACGGGTCTAGTTGTTACAGATTGAGACATTAGACCGGCTACGGTCCGCCGACCTGGCTATCACCTCGGCCAATAACAGAATGGCATACATTTCAATCTCCACTGTATACCCCCAGGGGGTATGGGTGTATAGTATCAGCAGGTTAACAATTCCAACACCAAATTACAGAAAGGAGAAGCCATGGCTCAGGATAAGTTTGACGTGGGCGGTATGACGTGCGCCGCGTGCCAAGCGCACGTGGACCGTGCCGTGAGCAAGCTCGACGGCGTCCAAAGCGTCGCGGTCAATCTGCTCGCCGGCTCTATGCTGGTGGACTACGACCCTGCGCAGGTCTCCCCCGACGACATCTGCACCGCTGTCGACCGCGCGGGCTACTCGGCCTCACCCATCAGCACGGGCACCGACGCTGTCCAAAGCGGAAGTGCGCAAGCCAGGTCCGGCGCCGCCCATATGGAGTCACCGACCAAAAAGTTGGAGGCCGCCGCCTCTGCCATGCGCACCCGCCTCATCGTCTCGATCGTATTCCTCATCCCACTGTTCTACATAGGCATGGGGCACATGCTCGGCTGGCCGCTGCCCGGCATCTTCACCGACCACACCCACAGCATGACGCTCGCGCTCACCGAGCTCGTCCTGCTCATTCCCATCGTCTACGTCAACGACGCGTACTTTATCAACGGGTTTAAATCGCTCGCGCACGGCGCGCCCACCATGGACGCCCTTATTGCCGTGGGCGCCACCGCCTCCATCGCCTGGTCGCTCTACGCCATGTTCATCATGGCCGACCAGCTAGCCGCAGGTCAGGTGCACGAGGCCATGATGACGAGCATGGACAACCTGTATTTTGAGAGCGCTGGCACCATCCTGTCGCTCGTCACCGTGGGCAAATACCTCGAGACGCGCAGCAAGTCCAAGACCGGCGGCGCTATCGAGGCGCTCATCGACTTAGCACCCAAGACCGCGACCGTCGTGGCAGAGGACGGCAGCGAGGCCACCGTCGACGTCGATGCCATTCTGCCCGGCCAGGTGCTGCGTGTGCGCCCCGGCGAGTCCATCCCTGTCGATGGCGTGGTGCTCGAGGGCAGCTCGGCCGTGGACGAGAGCGCGCTCACCGGCGAGTCCATCCCCGTGGAAAAGACCGCCGGCGACACCGTCAACGCCGCCACTGTCAACCGCACCGGCTCGTTTGCCTTCCGTGCCACACGCGTGGGCGCCGACACGTCGCTCGCCAAGATTATCCAGCTCGTCGAGGACGCCAACGCCACCAAGGCGCCCATCGCCCGCATGGCCGACAAGGTCGCCGGCGTGTTCGTGCCCGTGGTATTCGTGATCTCGGCCATGACCTTCGTGGCGTGGATGGCACTGACCGGTAGCGTGAACGAAGCGCTCACCTCCGCCGTCGCTGTGCTGGTGATCAGCTGTCCGTGCGCATTGGGTCTGGCCACGCCCGTCGCTATTATGGTCGGCACCGGCAAGGGCGCCGAGATGGGCATTCTGTTCAAGAGCGCCGAGGCGCTGGAGAATCTGCGCAGCGTGGGCACCGTGGTGCTCGATAAGACGGGAACGGTCACTCGCGGCAAGCCTGCCGTGACCGATATCGTGGTAGCCACGCGCGCCGACGGATCGCCCGCCATGAGCGAAAAGGCGCTACTCAAGCTGGCCGCCGCGCTGGAGCGCTCAAGCGAACACCCGCTGGCCGAGGCGATTATGGCCGAGTGCGAGACGCGAGGGATTGTCGCGCGCGCCGTCGAGGACTTTGCCGCCGTGCCCGGGCGAGGCGTTACGGCGCGCGAGGGGCAAAACGCCATTGCCGCCGGCAATATGCGCCTGATGAACGAGCTGGGCGCGAAGGTGCCCGCGGGTCTTGCCGAACAGTTCGCCGCCGAGGGCAAGACGCCGCTGTTCTTTGCCAAGAACGGCGAGCTCGCCGGCACCATTGCCGTGGCTGACGAGGTCAAGGAAACGAGTGCCGGAGCCATCGCCGCACTGCGCTCGCTTGGCGTCGACGTGCGCATGCTCACCGGCGACAACCGAGTCACCGCCGAAGCAATCGCCCGCCGCGTGGGGCTGAGCAGCGAACAGGTCATCGCCGACGTCCTCCCCGCCGACAAGGAGCACCACGTACGCGAGCTGCAGGATGCGGGCAGCAAGGTCGCCATGGTGGGCGACGGTATCAATGACTCCCCCGCCCTGGCGCGCGCCGACGTGGGCCTTGCTATCGGCACCGGCGCAGACATCGCCAAGGAGGGCGCCGACGTGGTACTCATGCGCAGCGACCTCATGGACGTCGCCCGTGCCATCGAGCTGTCGCGCACCACAATTCGCAACATCAAGCAGGACCTGTTCTGGGCGCTGTTCTACAACGGCATCGGCATTCCGCTGGCGGCGGGCGTGTTCTTCCCCCTCACCGGTTGGCAGCTCTCGCCGATGTTTGGCGCCGCGGCCATGAGCCTGTCGAGTGTCTGCGTCGTAAGCAATGCGCTGCGCTTAAAATCCTTTAAGCCCAAAGTGGCAAAATAGGCTCACCATTAAGTCCATCTAGAACGGGTTTTCCAGACGCCCGAGATTGACCCGAAAGAGGAGCGACGCGCACTTTGGTACGCGAGCGACGGCTTGAAGGTCAAGGTCGGGTGCCTGGGAAAGCCGACACAACAGGGAGGAATACCCATGCGTTACACAATCAAGACTTCCGGCCTCATGTGCGGCCATTGCGACGCCACCGTCGAGACGGCGTTGCTCAACGTGGCCGGCGTGACCGACGCCGACGCCGATCACGAGACCCAGACCGTCCAGGTGGAGTGCGCCGACACCGTGACCGTCGAGCAGCTCACCGCCGCTGTCGAGGGCGCCGGCGAGAAGTTCCACGCCCTTTCGGTGACCGCCGCATAGCAGTCGCTGCCTACTGAATCCTCAGAAGTTGCGGTGAAATACGGACTGTTGTGCCGCCCTAGGCCTTTAAACGGTCCGTATTTCACCGCAACTGACGGGGACATCCGGAAGATCGACCAGAAACGAGGACCCGACATGATGGCAGACCATAAATCGGTGACCCGCATGCTCAAGACGGCACGCGGCCAGATCGACGGCATCTTGCGGATGGTCGAGGAGGACCGTTACTGCGTCGATATTTCCACGCAGCTCATGGCAACGCAGGCGCTCCTCGCGCGCATTAACGCCGACGTGCTCAAGGCGCATATCGAGGGCTGCGTGACTTCGGCAATCGAATCGGGCGACGAAGACCTCAAAGCCGCCAAGCTCGCCGAAATCGAACGCGTCGTCGACAAGCTCTCCAAGTAATAGGGGCATTGGGGACAGATTTCTTTGCACCGTCTTGGTATTCCGGGGACAGGTATGTTTGCACCACATTGGTGCAGATTAACCTGTCCCCCTTGCTCTAAATCGGGTATAAAGGCGTGCAGCATATCGAACGAAAGGCAATTTGCATGAATGACTTTATGAAGGGTCGCAATGGTGCCGATGAACTCACCATCGTGATGGGTTTTGCCGGCATCGTCATCGCGATGATCGGATCGATAGCCCGCATCCAGTGGCTCAGCTGGATTGCCATCGCCGTAATCGTGATTGGCGTGCTGCGCGGCCTGTCCAAAAATATCGACGCACGTCACAAGGAGAACGAGGCCTTTGTCGCCGCGACTGCAAACGTACCCGGCTTGGGCAAGTTTGTAGCTAGCTTGGGCGGCGGAGCTGCAGCGGCCAACGCCTCGCGCGCAGCCGGTACTAGCAAGGAAGACTTTGAACGTGCCAAGCGCACAGCCAAGAAGATGTGGAAGGGCCGCAAGACCACGGCCTATCTTAAGTGCCCCAACTGCGGCCAGATGCTCTCCGTTCCCAAGGGCAAAGGCAAGATCCGCGTCACCTGCCCCAAGTGCCATGCCAAGATGGAGACGCGCTCATAGCTGCCATACTATGGGACAAATAAAAGCCGAGGCCTCGCACTGGGACCTCGGCTTTTTCTGATTATGACAAAAGGATTGTCCCTTTGTCGCATCGCCATATCGCGCGCTTACGCCACGCCATCGCGGGCAAGCTCCTCGGCCAACGCCTCGGCAGGCATGGCCATAATCGCGTCGAGCTCGGCGTCCACCTCGGGAATACGCTTCACCTTGAGCTTGCGCACCAGATCACCGCGACACATCACGTGCGTCGGATCACGCAGTGCGCACAGGTCATCGAGCGGGTTCTCGCGCGTCACCAGAATATCGGCGGCCTTGCCGCACTCGATTATGCCGGTCTCGCCGCCCAGCCCCAGCAGCTCGGCATTGACCTGCGTGGCCGTATGCAGCGCGAAAGCGTTGCCCACGCCGACATACTTGGCAAAATAGGCCACCTCACGCCACATGTCGTACTGCGTCACGAACGGGCAGCTCGAGTCCGTGCCAAGGCCCACCTTAACGCCAGCTTCCAGTGCGGCACGGGCGCTCTCGATGATGCCCGAGCACACGATGTCACCGTTCTTCTTTTGTGTATCGGTCGAATGGGTCTTTTCCGGGTCGAGCAATACAAACGGCAGCGCCGGGCTGATAGTGCAGGTAACGCTGGGCGCACGCCCCTCGAGCTGCGTGCCCGCGGCGCCGCGGTACAGTTCCAAGATCTCGGGAGTCATCGGGGCACCGTGCTCGATCGTATCGACGCCGGCCTCAAGCGCGGCCTTCACGCCTTCGGTGCTCTCGACATGAGCCATAACCGGCAGGCCCACCTCGTGCGCCGCCTTGCACGCCGCCGCGGCAACCTCGACCGGCATACGCAGCACACCCGGCTCGCCCACCTCGGTAGCGTCGAACACGCCGCCCGTCACGAACAGCTTGATGACGTCGGCACCGCGCGCATACAGGTCGCGCACCTGTTCGGCTGCCTCGGCGGGACTGTTGGCCACCTGGGCGAACAAACCCGCACCATGGCCGCCCGGCACCGTGACACCCGTTCCCGGCGCCACCAGGCGAGGACCTTGATACTTGCCGGCATCGATAGCATCGCGCACGGCAAGATCGGCAAACAGCGGGTCGCCCGCGCCGCGCACCGTGGTCACGCCACTTGCCAGTTGTTGTTGGGCGCTGCCCTTAAGAATATGGCGCACGATGGCGCGCCCCACGGGATTATCGAGCTTCTTCATCAGCGCGCCGGCATCTCCCGCCGAAACCGGCTTGCCCGAACCACACAGATGCACATGCATATTGATGAGACCTGGCATGAGATACGCCCCTGCCAGGTCGATGACCTCGGCACCTGCAGGCGCCTGCGCCACAGCACTCGGCCCCATCCACGTGATGAGACCGCGCTCAACGGCCACGGCCATGTCGGGCTGCGGCTCCATATGTTCCGAACCATCCAGGACGGTCGCATTGATAAACAACGTGGAACGATCGGCAGACGCCATATCGAGCTCCTCCCCCTCAGAAAACTTGAACATCTGTCCATTATTATCCAGTGTAGCCCGATTGCCACAGACATATCGGTTAACGGAGGGAAGAGGGGATGTGGGGGACGGAATACGCTGCAGTCCCACCCCAGCGACACCAGGGAAGTGTCTCGATCTGTAACAGGTACAGGGTTATTGGGCCCCTTGATGTTACAGATCGGGACATTCGGTCGACGTTTCACCGGTTTGTCTCGATCTGCAACAATTACGAACTCAAACAACTTCTAAACGTTACAGATCGAGACAAAACCTCTCAGCGCCCATACCACTGGCGTCTCCACTCCTCAGCCAAATCGGGCCGTCGCGGAATACCCGCCAACCTCATTTTCTCGACCAGCTTCCCCGGGTCTTTGAGTTCGTTAAACGTAAACCGAAGCACCTTGTGCCCGAGCATTGTCAGATGAGACTCCCGTTGACGTTCTGCCACGAATGGGTCGACCGACTCCCGGCCCTCGCCGTTCTGCAAGGTGTACTTCACCTTTCCGTCGAGCTCGCCGATGACACACGTCCCGTCCTCGAGCCGCCAAAAATAGTCGACGCGAAACACCTGGCTCGGATCGAGCGGGTCGCGAAACTCCGCCTGCAGCTCCGGAACCGGAAAGCCGTACGCAATAAAGAACACTCGGAACCGAGACTCGCCGCCGTTTTCGGACAGCCCGTCCGCATACGACGCAATCGCCTGTGCCCTGCGATACCCTCGCCTGCCCTCGCAATCGGCGCGGAGACGCTCGCACAAATCCCCACGTGATACGCCCTTCGCCCGCAATGCAGAATCGGCGATCGCCAGACCATACGAAAACGGCGCACGCAGCAGACAATCCTCCACCGTGCGCCAAAACGACGTCACCCGCACGCCGTCGACGCGCTCAAGCGCTCCCGCCATCTGAGGACGCAACAACCTGCACCCGCTGCTCAACGTCACCGAACAACCCGTCTTAACAAGAAAACGCGGCCCGAGCAGATCATTCGGCACCTCCAGACCCCACAAAAGTGCCGCGTCATAACCCCAAAACGCCCAATCGGGATGAAATTCCGCAAGCCCTTTGATAGTCCTCAGCGCTCGCTCTGCAGGCGTCAATGCATCCCAATCATGCTGAAAACAGAACAGGTACGGCTCGGGCTCCGCGATATCGTCGGTTCCAACATGGCGTCGCAGCCACATGAGCTCGGTATTGTCATGCGTTGCGAGCAGCGCACCTTGCTTGGCCGTCTCCGTGAGCCGCGCGAGCATCCTATTCCGCGCCAACGTGTTGCGAGTCGCATGTTTGTGTTTGAGAACGGTATTAGACACTTTCGTCACCACCACGTCAGACAAATGGACCATCGTCACCGTTGCCTCCGCTGACAAATGTCTTGATCTGTAACAGGAAGACAGTCTTTGAGCCTCTAGTTGTTACAGAACAAGATCTTTCGACAGCCGCCAACCTTCCGTCTCAATCTGTAACAGTTACGGGCTCAAACAGCCGCTAAACGTTACAGATTGAGACAAAGTCAGGGCTGTAGGGCGACACCAGTCACATCCCCTACTCCCATTCTTGTTCGTAGATGTTGAGGGACTTTACGTAGCGCCCCTGGGCGCCCATGATGTCGCGGACCAGGCGCAAAAAGAAGCTGATGCACGAGGTGTCAAAGCCATCCTGCAGGTCCTCCGGATGCACCGCACCCGGCCCATCGACTGCCGTGTCACTCAGGCGCGCGATGTCGTACAGATAGAGCTGTCCCGCCGTCAGCCAGACATCGTCGACGCAAGCGAGGCGCACCGCAATCGCGCCGTCGCTCCAATGCTCCTTTTGCACGATATGCGGGTCGTAGACATCAAAGCGACGGTCGGTGCGCGTATCCTTCAGCGCAACTATGCCGTTCGCAGGATCCTTGTCCAAAATGCCAAAGCGCGAGAAATACTGCGTGTCGCGTACCTGCTCGAGCCGCTTGAGCGAGGCAGGCGAAAGCGATGCCGGCGGCTCGTCAACATACAGCTCGAGCAGCGTCTTGCCATGGCGATAGGAGCGCTCGAAGAGCAGCCAATCGGTAAACGCCATGTTGTAGGCCATGATTTCGTTTTGCGAAGGCTCGGTGCAATAGCTGAGCCACGGGTCGACAATGATCTCGAACTGTTCGCGCGCCGGCTCCAAAAACTGGAACTTCCGCAGCATCCAAAAATGGGCTATGTCGGCAATATCGTTGCCGACGGCTTCGGCTAGCTGCGCTCGGTCTAAAGCGTGGTCAGTCATGGCATCCTCCTCAAACTGATAGACCTCAATTTGAGCTTACGAGGAGGGTGGTCGGACACGACCAGCGCGGGCAAAATAGGCCTCCGGCTGCAAACCAGATGCTGACCAAACACTTGACGAAAAGCTTGACCGAAAATGCGCACCGCAACAAAACCGCAGGTAAACATAGACGGCCAACCCGCCCTTTTGAGCCAGATACCCACAGCCACCACAGAAACAACAGGTGACCACAGCCCAAGAAGTCGACAAATAAACACCCGTACGTCGACAAACGAGCAAATCGCTCGCAAAGAGTGTCCCCAACGACTAGACAAAAAATGACTAGTCATTGGGGACGTTCTTAAATGACTACTTTACAGCTCCAGCGCCTCGGCGACTTCGGCAGCGCAGGCCAGGGCGTCGGCCATGGCGCTTACCACGAGCGAACTGCCATTGCGAGCATCGCCGGCCACGTATACCGGTGTGGCGCCCGCGGCGACGCCGTCGACACGGGCCGCAAGGTGCGAGCCCTCGGCAGCCATCACCGGCAGCGGACGACCAGCGGTGGCAACAGGCACGCCAACGGCGTCGAACACGCCATGCTCGGGACCCGTAAAGCCGCAGGCGATGAGCACCAGCTGGGCCGGCACCTCGTGCTCGGAGCCCGCGATGCGCTCGGGCTTGCCAGCCGACCAATCCAGATCGACCACACGCAGGCCCGCGGCCGCGCCCTTCTTGTCCAACAGTACCTCGAGCGTATCCACACCCCAAGCGCGCATCTCGCCGCCCATGGCAGCGATGGCCTCCTGCTGGCCATAATCGGTCTTCTTCACGTTGGGCCACTGCGGCCAGGGGTTGCTCGCCGCGCGCGCATCAGGCGCCGCCGGCAAGAACTCAAACTGGCGCACGCTGCGCGCACCCTGACGTACCGCGGTGCCCACGCAGTCGTTACCGGTATCGCCGCCGCCAATGACCACAACGTCCAGGCCGCGCGCGTTCACCGCGGGCTCGCCGCCATCGAGCACCGAGACGGTCGAAGCCGTCAGGTAGTCCACGGCGTACACCACGCCCGGGGCATCAATGTTCGCAGCCGAAAGCCCACGCGGAGCACGAGCGCCGGCAGCCACCACGACGGCGTCAAAGCCATTGAGCTTGGCCGCCACCGCAGGGTTCGTAACGTCAGCACCCAGCTCGAACACAATGCCCAGCTCGCGCATAAGTGTCACGCGACGCTCGACCACGGACTTCTCGAGCTTCATGTTGGGAATGCCGTACATGAGCAGGCCGCCCGGGCGGTCGTCACGCTCAAACACCGTCACGCGCGCGCCGCGACGCGCAAGTTCCCATGCAGCCACCAGGCCAGCCGGGCCAGAGCCAATCACAGCGACCGTGGGCGCATCCTCCCCTGCCGGCTCAAAGCGGCGCGGGCCGCCGTTGGCCCACTCATGGTCGCTGATCGCACGCTCGTTGCCGTGAATCGTCGTGGGCTGGCCGTCGACCGAGCCCAGGTTGCACGCGGCCTCGCACAGCGCCGGGCACACGCGGCTCGTGAACTCGGGCATGGGCGAGGTGAGTGACAGACGCTCGGCAGCCTCGTTCCAGCGGCCGCGATACACTAGCTCGTTCCACTCGGGAATCAGATTGTGCAGTGGGCAGCCACTCGGACGCGCCTTGCCAAAGCTCGCGCCCATCTGACAAAACGCCACACCGCACATCATGCAGCGGCTCGCCTGGGCACGGCGCGCATCGTCGTCGAGCTCCACGTACAGCAGATCGAAATCGCGGCTGCGCTCCTCCACGGGGCGCAGCTCGTGGGTCACGCGATCGATATCAAGAAAAGCACCGGGCTTACCCATGGCACTTACGCCTCCTTCTTGGTCGAAGCAACAGAGCTGGCGGCGGCGGGCACAGCGCCAGCGACACCACCCGCCACATCAAAGCGAGCGACATCGGCGGCGTCGGCGCGACCGGTCACAATGTCAAACGCCAGCTCCTCGGCCTGCTCATGCGTCTTGCCGACGGCCTCGGCGGCGGCGACAATCGCCAGCACGCGCTCGTACTCGGTCGGAATGACCTTCACAAAGTGCTTGCTCATCGTCTCAAAGCTGTAGAGCAACTTAATGCCGCGCGGGCTCTGCGTCGCGTCCACGTGCTCCTGGACGAGCGCACGAATCTGCGCCAGCTCACCGGCCGTCGGGGCTTTAAGCTCAACGCTCTCGTGGTTCACACGGGCATCGAGCGTGCCGTACTGGTCAAAGACGTAAGCCACGCCGCCCGTCATGCCGGCGGCGAAGTTCTGCCCGACCTCGCCCAGGATGAGCGCCAGACCTCCCGTCATGTACTCGCAGCCATGGTTGCCGCAGCCCTCGACCACCACCGTGGCACCGGAGTTGCGTACGCCAAAGCGCTGGCCGGCCAGGCCGTTAATGAAGCCGCGACCGCTCGTAGCGCCAAAGAAGGCCACGTTGCCCACGATGATGTTCTCGTCGAACTTGTAGGTCGCATGCGGGTTGGGGCGCACCGACACCTCGCCGCCCGAAAGGCCCTTGCCAAAGTAGTCGTTGGCGTCGCCGCACACGTTGAGCGTAATGCCGCGCGGCAGGAAGGCGCCAAAGCTCTGACCGGCCGAACCATCGCAATCGATGGTGATGGAGCCGGCGGGCAGGCCCTCGGGATGCGCCTTGGTCACCGCGTTGCCCAAGATGGTGCCCACGCAGCGGTTGACGTTGGCGATATCGGCGCGGAAGCGAATCGGACGCAGGTGCGCACGGGCATCGGCCGTATAGGGCACAAACAACGTGGAGTCGAGCGTCTTTTCGAGCTCGCTGTCCGCAGCCATCTGCGGCAGGAAGTGACGACCGTCGGCACCCGGGATGTGGGCACCGAACTCGCAGGTCGCGCTCGCCAGCACGGGCGACAGATCGAGCAGGTTGGCCTTGCGGTTGCCCGGGACCTCAATCTGGCGCAAGCACTCGGGATGGCCGACCATCTCGTCGACGGTGCGGAAGCCCAGGCTCGCCATGACCTCGCGCAGCTGCTCGGCAACAAAGAGCATAAAGTGCTCGACGTGCTCGGGCTTGCCGCGGAAGCCGCGACGCAGGCGACAGTTTTGCGTGGCGATGCCGGCCGGGCAGGTATCCTGCTGGCAGTCGCGCTGCATAAGGCAGCCCATGGAGATGAGCGGCATGGTCGCAAAGCCAAACTCCTCGGCACCCAGCAGGCAGGCGACGGCGACATCGGTGCCGTCCATGAGCTTGCCGTCGGCTTCGAGCACCACGCGTGAGCGCAGGCCGTTTTGCAGCAGCGTCTGCTGGGCCTCGGCAAGGCCAAGCTCCAGCGGCAGACCGGCGTGCCAGATAGAGTCGCGCGCAGCGGCACCCGAGCCGCCATTGTGGCCGCTGATCAAAATCTTGTCGGCAGCGCCCTTGGCCACGCCGGTGGCGATGGTGCCGACGCCGGCCTCGCTGACCAGCTTGACCGACACGCGCGCGCCGGGGTTGGCGTTCTTAAGATCGAAGATCAGCTCTGCCAAGTCCTCGATGGAGTAGATGTCGTGGTGCGGCGGAGGCGAAATCAGGCCGATGCCGGGCGTGGACTGACGGACCTCGGCAATCCAGGGGTAGACCTTCTTGCCGGGCAGGTGACCGCCCTCACCGGGCTTGGCGCCCTGGGCCATCTTGATCTGAATCTCGAAGGCGCTGCACAGGTAGCGGCTCGTCACGCCAAAGCGCGCGCTTGCCACCTGCTTGATGGCGGAATTCTTGGAGTCACCGTTGGCCAGCGGGGTCTCGCGACGCGGATCCTCGCCGCCCTCGCCCGAGTTGGAACGACCGTGCAGGCGGTTCATGGCGATGGCCATGCACTCGTGTGCCTCTTTGCTGATGGAACCGTACGACATGGCGCCGGTGTTAAAGCGGCGGACGATGTTGAGCGCGGGCTCCACCTCGTCGAGCGAAACCGGCGTGCGACCGTTGGCATTAAAGTCCAGCAGGTCACGCAGGCGCACGGCACGGCCGGTGCGGTGCAGGCGGGCGCTGTACTCCTTAAAGGTGTCGTAGCTGTCCTCGCGGCAGGCGGTCTGCAGCAGGTAGACGGTCTGCGGGTCGATAAGGTGATCCTCGCCGCCGAGCGGGCGCCACTTGGTCAGACCCAGCGTGGGCAGCTGATCGGGAGCCGGGCTCTTAAGGATAGCGAGCGCGGCGTCGTAGCGCTCATTCTGCTCGCGCTCGACGTCCTCGACACCCATACCGCCCACACGGCTCACCGTGCCGGCGAAGTACACGTTGACGAACTCCGGAGTGAAGCCCACGGCCTCGAAGATCTGCGCCGAATGGTAGCTCTGCACCGTGGAGATGCCCATCTTGGACATGATGGAAACGATGCCGGCGGTCGCAGCCTTGTTGTAGTTGGCGATGCCCTGCTCGGCCGTCACGTCCAGGTCGCCGCGTGCCGCCAGATCGCGGATGCACGCATGTGCGTTGTACGGATAGATGCCACTCGCGGAGTAGCCCACCAGTGCCGCAAAGTCGTGCGGAGACACGGCGTCGCCGCACTCCACCACGATGTCGGCAAAGGTACGCACGCCGGCGCGGATCAGGTGGTTGTGCACGCAGCCCACGGCGAGCAGCGACGGCACGGGCACCTCACCCGCAGCGGCGCGATCGCTCAACACCACGATGTTCACGCCGTCGCGGACCGCAGCCTCAACATCCTCTGCAAGCTGCTTGAGCGCAGCCTGCAGCGCGCCCTCGCCGGCGTCGCGGCGGTACACGGCACGGAAACGGCGGGTCTTAAAGCCCACGCGGTCGATGGCGCAGATACGCTCGAACTCCTCCTCGCTCAGCAGCGGACGCTCCAAGCGCACCAGCTGGCAGGCCGTGCGGGAATCCTCGAGCAGGTTGCCGTGGTTGCCCAGGTAGAGCGTGGTCGAGGTGACCATATGCTCGCGCAGGGCATCGATCGGCGGGTTCGTGACCTGGGCGAACAGCTGATAGAAGTAGTCGAAGAACGAGCGCGTCTTCTTGGACAGGCAGGCCAGCGGCGCATCGATGCCCATCGAGGCGAGCGGGGCCTTGCCCTGCTGGGCCATGGGACGCACGACTTCGTCAACATCATCCCAGTGATACCCGAGCTTGGCCATGCGCACGGCGGCGGGCACCTCGGTATCCTCGGCGGGCGTGGGCGCGACGGGCTTGTCGAGCGCGTCGACGGTCAGCGTCTCCTCGGCGATCCAGTCGCGATAGGGCTTTTCCTTGGCGTAACGGGCGCGCAGCTCGTCGTTGTAGATGACGCGGCCGCGGGCAAAATCGACCTCGAGCATCTGGCCCGGTCCCAGACAGCCGCTCGTCAGGATGTTCTCGGGGCTCACCTCGATGGTGCCCACCTCGCTTGCCAGCATAAAGCGACCGTCGCGCGTCACATAGTAGCGGGCGGGACGCAGGCCGTTACGGTCGAGGGCGGCACCCAGCGTGCGACCGTCGGTAAAGGCGATGGCCGCCGGGCCATCCCACGGCTCCATGAGCATGGACTGGTAAGCGTCGTAGGCGCGGCGCTCCTCACTCAGGCTGTCGTTGTGGTCCCACGGCTCGGGCAACAGCATGGACGCGGCACGCGTAAGCGGGCGACCGTTCATGACCAAAAACTCAAGCACGTTGTCCAGAATCGCGGAATCGGAGCCCTCGCGGTTAATGATGGGCATCACGCGCTCAAGATCATGCTGCAGCACGGGACTGTACAGGTTGGGCTCGCGGGCGCGGATCCAGTTGACGTTGCCCTTGAGGGTGTTGATCTCGCCGTTATGGATGATATAACGGTTGGGGTGCGCGCGTTCCCAGCTGGGCGTGGTGTTGGTGGAGTAGCGCGAGTGGACGAGCGCCACGGCCGTCTTGACGGCGGCGTCGTTGAGATCGATGAAGAAGCGGCGCATCTGCGTGGCGACCAGCATACCCTTGTACACGATGGTGCGCGAGCTCATGGAGCACACATAGAAGATCTTGTCGCGCAGGGCAAACTCGACGTCGGCCTTCTTCTCGATGGTGCGGCGGCACACGTACAGACGACGCTCGAAGGCATCGCCGGCGGGCGTGTCGTCCGGACGGCCCAGGAAGGCCTGCAGGATAGTGGGCATACAGGCGCGGGCCGTCTCGCCCAGGTCGTGCGGGTCAACCGGCACCTCGCGCCAAAAGAGCAGCGGCACGCCGGCCTCGGCGCAGCCCTCCTCAAACACGCGGCGGGCATCCTCTACGCCCTTCTCGTCCTGCGGGAAGAACAGCATGGCCACGCCATAGTCGCCCTCTGCCGGCAGAATCTGGCCACACTTTTGAGCCTCTTTACGGAAAAAGTGATGCGGAACCTGGAACAGGATACCAGCGCCGTCGCCGGTGTTCTTCTCGAGTCCGGTGCCACCGCGGTGCTCCAAGTTGACCAGAATGGACAGTGCATCGTCCAGAATCTGGTGATGGCGCTCACCGTTGATATCGGCAAGCGCGCCGATGCCGCATGCATCGTGGTCGAATTCGGGGCGATAAAGGCCCTGCTGCTGAGCGGAATCTGCCTGCATCGCGATCCTCCCCTAGATATTAGACAGTCAGTTGAATAGGCATACTAGGAGCACCGCCGGCCCGTTGTGTTTCCCGCCCGTTTCGAAACAATCGCGTAACGCACACCCTACGAGTGGACACCGCCGACCTCAAGGACGGCAACAAGGGCCCCAAGTTCGACCTGTAAGCTCACCGCTTCAAACATCTCAATCTGTAACAGTAAGACCCAATTTCCATCCCTAGTTGTTACAGATCAAGACATTTCGCAGCCCCCTTTCACCATCCTATTCAAATACAGCAATTTTGTTAGTCTTGATTAACTTTTGAGCCTAAAACGGGTATCCTTTCCGGCGTCAAGCAAACGGCACGCAGGAGCGCACCATGATCAACCATCTCAAACATCATTTTGGCTCCCGACGCACCGGCGGTCACGGAGGACTCGACATCGCACGGCATATCGGCCCCGGATTGCTCGTGACCGTCGGCTTTATCGACCCGGGCAACTGGGCCTCCAATATGGCCGCGGGCTCGCAGTTTGGCTACGCGCTGCTGTGGATCGTCACGCTGTCCACGATTATGCTGATCGTCTTGCAGCACAACGCGGCGCACCTGGGCATCGCCACGGGCGCCTGCCTTGCCGAGGCCACGACCCGCTTTCTCCCCCGCTTCGTTGGGCGCACGGTGCTCGCCAGCGCCTACCTCGCGACCATCGCCACCGCCATGGCCGAAGTCCTGGGCGGTGCGATCGCGCTTCAAATGCTCTTTGGCCTGCCCGTACGCGCCGGCTGCGTCATCGTCGCGGCGGCATCGATTGCCATGCTCATGACAAGCTCCTACAAACGCGCCGAGCGATGGATCATCGCCTTCGTGGGCGTGGTAGGACTTTCGTTTTTGGCCGAGCTTGCACTAGTCAACGTCGACTGGCCGCAAGCCGCCACAAGCTGGATCACACCCCGTATGCCCACCGGCTCGGCCGCGATTATCGTAAGTGTCCTAGGCGCGGTCGTTATGCCCCACAACCTCTTCCTGCACTCCGAGGTCATCCAATCCATGCACTTCGAAGGCCAAGGCGAGCAGGTTATCGAAGAGCGTCTGCGCTATGAGCTCTTCGACACGCTCTTTTCGATGGGCGTGGGCTGGGCGATCAACTCGGCCATGGTCATCCTGGCCGCAACGACCTTCTTTGCGCACGGCATTGTCGTAGACGACCTCGCCGTCGCAGCGGCCACGCTCTCCCCCATCTTGGGCCCGGCGAGCTCGACCATCTTTGCGGTAGCGCTGCTGTTCGCGGGACTATCGAGCAGCGTGACAGCGGGCATGGCGGCGGGAACCATCACCGCGGGCATGTTCGACGAGGAATACGACATCCACGACCGGCACTCATCGATTGGAGTGGCGGTCTGTTTCGTCGGCGCAGTGGCGGCGTGCCTGATCGTCCCGAATCCTTTTGAGGGTCTCATCTGGAGTCAGGCATTGTTGTCGCTTCAGTTGCCGATTACGGTCTTTGTGCTCATACGACTCACCAGTTCGCCCCGCGTTATGGGCAAATACGCCAACTCGCGCCCGCTCAACGCGCTGCTCGTAGGGATCGGCGTCATCGTGACGATTCTCGACATCGTGCTGCTAACGGGGATGTAATTGGGATAGCGTGGCTGTCCAGATATAACGTCTCAATCTGTAACACGTAAGGCCGTTTTAAACCGTCAGATAAATCAAAAGGGTCCCAGCCGGAATATCCAGCCGGGACCCTTGGACAGAGCTCTGTATGGCTAATCGCCGTGTGTCTACGAGTTACTCCTCGACGAGCTCAAACTCATCGGGGCCGACGCCGCACACCGGGCACACGTAATCCTCGGGCAGCTCGGGCGTGTCGACCTCAACCTCGTAACCGCAAACGGTGCACACAAACTTATACGTCTTCTTCTCCTCAGCCATGATGTTCTCCTCTCGAACGTGACTGCTGGTGTACTTACTTATTAGTATATATTCTCAATAGTATAATGCAAGTATTTTTAGAACATTTCTAGCCTTGATACGACGAGGCTTTGGGCGGCGTCTTGCCCTTTAGCACCTTGTGATAGTAGTCGTACGTCAGCGGCGTCTCGTCGCTCAGGCGCTCCGCATCCTCGACCTCGCCAATAAACAGCAGATGCGTTCCCACATCCACAGTGTCGATCAAACGGCAGCTAAACAGGGCCGCCGCGTGCTCGGGCACATAGGGCATGCCCAGAGCCGTCTCGCGGGTCTCGTATTTGGCAAACTTGTCATAATCGCTGCTGGTGCGGAACCCAAAGTTACCGATGTAGAGCATGTCGGCGGTCTGACCGATCACGGTCAGCGCGAACGCTTTGGCCGATGCGATGACGCCCGAGGTGACATTGTCCTTGTTCACGGCAACCGAAATACGCGGCGGCATGGACGTCACCTGCACCGCCGTGTTGATGACGCAGCCGGCGCGCAGCCCGTCTGCCGCAGCGCTCACCACGTACAGACCGCTCGGCATGGTAAAGAACGCAGTTTTGTCCATAACGATCACTCCCCTAGCTCGGGTTGGAACCTCATGAATGTATGTACCCACAAAAAAGGCGGCACCCATAACGGACGCCGCCTTTGAGACATATGTGTCAGAACAGTAAGAAAGATGAGACGCCCGCAGTTGCGGTGAAATAGGGACTGAATAGCCCCTCAAACAGGAAAACAGTCCGTATTCCACCGCAACTTATACAGAGTGCCTAGCGGTTGCGTTCCTTAAGGGCGCGGTCGATCTCGCGTTGGACATCACGCTTGGCCATGTCCTCGCGCTTGTCGTAGAGCTTCTTGCCGCGACCCAGACCCAGCAGCAGCTTTACGCGGCCGTCGGTATTAAAGTAGAGCTCCAACGGAACCAGCGCATAACCACGGTTGCGAAGTTTGCCGTCAAGAAAGTCGATCTCCTTGCGGTGCAGCAGCAGACGACGCCGACGGTCAGGATCGCGATTCCACACGCCACCATGGCTATAAGGGTGGATATGCAGGCCGACGAGCCAGCACTCCCCGCCGCGGATCAGCGCGAAGGTATCGGTGATCTGGCAGGCGCGCTCGCGAATCGACTTGACCTCGGTGCCACTCAGCTCAATACCGCACTCAAACGTCTCATCGATAAAGTACTCGTGATGTGCCGAGCGATTCTTGGAAATGAGTTTGCGCTCGCGCTTACTGGGCATCGCCGGCCTCCTTGGCGCCATCGGCGTTTGAGCCCGCAGCCTCGCGCTTTGCCTTGCGCTCGGCATTGAGCTCGGCATCGCTCTCGCGCACCAGTTTGATAATCGCCGCGCAGGCCTCCTCGCCCACCAAGTCGCGAGCACGTACCGTCAGGCGCGTCGCCTCCTGCTTGTCGCCGTCGCTTGCAGCATCGGTCGCGCACATAATCAGGCAGATGGCAATCTCGGCCGAAGGCGAGGTCGGCACGCCTTGCAGGGCCAGTTCACCCATCACGTGGTCGTCGCTCTCATCGGCGGCATCCGGAAAGGTGGTATGGATCTTGTTGAGCAGGCGCGTCGTATGCGCATCGTTGGGCGCCAGGCGCAGCGCCAGACGCGCGCAGCCCACGGCAGCCGAAACGTTCTCGGTCTCGGGCTCCAAGAAGTACTGACCTAGATTGGCGTAAGCGCGGGCGGCGCACTTGCCATCGCTTGCACGCTCCAGCACCGAGAACGAGAGCGATGCCCATTCCTGCTTGTCCTCGAGAGCGCGGAACAGCTCGGCCAGATCCAGGCGGCAGTTGCAGTTCATGGGGTCCCAGCGCACGGCCTGCATCAAGGCGTTGCGAGCACTCACATAATCCTGCTGGCGAATGTAGGCAAACGCCATGTCAGAGTACAGGCGGTCAAACGGCACCTCGACCTGCACGAGCTCGCGCGGATCCTTCTCCACGCGGCGATAGGCCAAGCGCTCAAACTTGCTATCGAAGCTAAAGTATTGACGCTTCTCCTCCGTCTTGCACTCAGCGTCGATATACTCCTCGGCGAGCTCCACCAGACGCTCCAGCAGCGGCGTCGCCGTAGCCAGGTCGCCCTGCGCCAGATAGTTCTCGGCATACGTGATGTCTTGCAAGCTGATGGGCAGATCCATGGCTACTCCTCGATCTGAGCGAAACACGGCAGGCGCCGTATATACGGTTAATACACAAAACCCGGGTCTCTTACGAGGCCCGGGCGTTCAATTTTGGTAGCCCGTACCAGATTCGAACTGGTGATCTCCGCCTTGAGAGGGCGGCGTCCTAAACCGCTAGACGAACGGGCCATATGTAGCAAATGCAATGGCTGGGATGGAGGGAGTCGAACCCCCATTGACGGAACCAGAATCCGCTGTCCTGCCATTAGACGACATCCCAATGACTGCATCGCTGCGCTCGGCTGTGCCTTTGCGCAAGAAAGAAATATACGGGAAGTCTCGCCGTGACGCAAGCCCCAATTTTGACTTTTTTGAAATTCAGTCAAATTGGCCTAATTTAGTCCAACCCGTGAAGGACCTGTGAAGCCAACCGCTGTACACGAAGGGCAAAACGCCGCGAGCGGTAGCCGTCAACCGTTGGCAGATTCTACCGCGAAAACGATAGCACCAGGCAACACAATCGAAGTATCAATGATCACGTAGATATCGAGGCGCCATGGACGAAGAGCTTGATTACCTATGGGAGACCCTGGGCCTCGAGATCACTGCCGACCTTTGGCCCGAACGGGACAAAATCCATCCCACACTGCGCCCCGCCATTACTGTGGTGCAGGCAAAATACCGCCGTGCATCCTTTTTGATCATGCGGATGTCATGGCACGCGGGACTCCCCGACCTTAAGCGAATCCAGGCAAGCCTCGTCGAGTTGTCCGGTATGCCGACCGTCATATCCGAGACGCACCTGGAGCAGCGCCAGCGCGAGCGACTGCAACAGCAGCGGATTCCCTTTATCTGCCCCGGCGTTCAGGCATATCTGCCCTTTATGGACGAGGAGTACTGGAGCGGCAAGCCCAACAAACACGTAAAGGTCTACGATCCGCACGAATGGGCACAGCTGGCGGACTGACTGGGGCAGGCCCGCCGGCGGAAAGTGCGTCCCAGATTTCAAGCTCAAACTGGTCCCCACTTTCCCGTCGAGCCCTCAACCGGAAACCGTGTCCCACAATCGAAGCTCAGAATGGGACGTGCTTTCCGCAACCGGCCACTTTGGGAAAGCGCATCCCATTCTGGAAGCGAATTCCGGGTCGCACTTTCCGCAGCCGCTACAGCAACGCCTCGGCCCAAGCCGATTCCCTAAAGCCTGGAATCACAAAGTCGTCGCCCACCAGCAGCGGACGCTTGACCAGCATGCCGTCGGTCGCCAGCAGCTCGTAGCACTCCCGATCCGTCATGCCCGCATCCAGACGCGCCTTCAGGCCCAGCTCTCGATATTTCATGCCCGACGAATTAAAGAAGCGCCGCACCGGCAGCCCCGAACGAGCAATCCAGGTCGCAAGCTCATCAGCCGTGGGATTGTCCAAAACGATATCGCGGTCGATGTACTCTACCCCATGTTCGTCCAGCCATGCCTTGGCCTTCTTACAGGTCGAGCACTTGGAATATTCAACAAACAGTACGGTCATGGGAATCCTCCGAATATAGATCGGCCAACGCAGGCACACGCCACACGAGGCGCCTTCGTATGATGGGCCAATTGTAGCCCGCGGGTCACACGTTAAACGAACCGTACCCCGAATCCGCGTTTGATGAACGGCAGCAGTTCCATTGCCTCGGGCGTGATATGGCCCGCAACGTTCATGCGCTCGTCACCGGGAAGATCGACCCGCGCAATCTCAAGCTCGCCTTCGTAGCGCCCATATCCGCTATTGCTCACAGCGATCGACCCCGCCTTTCGCGGCAGGCCGGCTCCGGCATCCGTCGGCACGGAATCCGGCTTAAGCGTCGTACGTGACTCCTGAGACCTAAAGATGAGGACGCTCGAGTCGGGTCGGTCGTGATGAATCTGCCCGCGCACATAGGCATAACTGAGCTCAAGCTCGCATTGCAGGTCCACGTATCCGGCGGAAACTTGAGCAAACTGCGCCCAGCCCGCATCGGAAAGATCGGGGTCGCCGACCAACACAATGTCGCAATCGGCGCCATGTGCAAGCTCAAGCATATTGAGGGCAACCTTTGACGCGCGACCGCGCTGCGCCTCGACCGTCGGCAGTCCCTCGAATACCGGCCCGCGAACGTTAGCATCACCCGGCACAAAAGCCATGATTTCGAATCCAAGCGCCGCAAGACGAAGATTCACCCGAGCAATGTCCTCCAGAGCTAAACCGGTATAAGGCTTGGGGTAAAAATTGTGGCAGGCGGCAAAACGAGTCACATCGGCACCGGCCTCACGCCACGATGCGATTTCATCAGAACTCACTGTCGATGCATTGACCACAATGCGAAATACACCGGACAGCTCCGCGACCCGCTGGGCGCTAAAGCCATAGTCCAAACGAAGGTATTCCAACCCCAGATCGCGCAAGTCCTCGATGCGCTCAAGCCCGAGCAAATCGCACGTGCGAGGCCCCACATCGGCAATGAGCGCAATGCCGCGGGCGGAAAGCAGCGACAGCACATGACGGACCTTATCGGCATACGCCGCTCCCCCATCCTCGGGAATATGCAGCGAGGTGAACGCATAGCGCGCACCCGCCGCGGCACCACGCTCAATCGTCCGCTCAATATCCTGCAGAGGGCTGGAAAGATAAATCGAAATACCCGTTTTCACGCTTCAACGCTCCTTTAAAAAAGGCCGGCGGAGCAGTTAGCCCCGCCGGCACAACCATAGCATCAAGAAATCTGCCGCGCACCGCGAGCCCCGAGCAACACGGCTCGCGATATCAAACTACTCGCCAAAGAACTCGTTGATCTTCTGCTCGTCGACGCCAAAGAACCACGTCAGGACAAAGCCGGCGGCATAGGCAAGCAGCATAGCGGCAACGTAGCCGAGCTGCTGGCCAGGAACAACGATCAGTAGGCCAAACAGACCGGAAACGCCCTGAGAAACCGTGCCGATGTGAAGCAGCGCCGCGAGCGCGCCGCCAAATCCGGCACCCAGGCAGGCCGTCACAAACGGACGAACGAGCGGCAGCGTAACAGCATACATCAGAGGCTCGCCCACACCCAGGATTCCAACGGGAATGGACTCTGCGACGTACTTCTTGAGCTTGGCGTTCTTGGTCTTAAAGTACAGCGCCAAACCGGCACCGACCTGGCCGCCGCCAGCCATCATAAGGATGGGAAGCAGGTAATTGATACCCTTGGTAGCGCCGTCGGGATCGTTGAGCATAGCGTGGATCGGCGTGAGCGCCTGATGCAGGCCGACGGACACCAGCGGCAAGAAGCCTGCCGACAGGATATAGCCGCCCAGGACGCCCAGTTTCTCGAAGATAAAGGTCAAAACGCTAAAGATGGCAGTCGTCAGCCATGCGCCAACCGGCTGGATGACGAGCATCAGAGCAAAGGCGCCGATGATGAGCACCAGCAGCGGGGACAAGAACGTGTCGAGTGCGTTGGGCATAACCTTGCGAATCTGACGCTCCATCCAGGCAAAAAATGCACCAGCGATGAGAGCCGCGATCATGCCACCCGCCGCGGGGTTGTACTGCGCACTGGTGAGCGGCAGCAGAATGGCAGTGGCAGGATCAGCCGCGCCAGGCGCAAGCAGGGGCATGGCACTGTTGGCGATACACATCATGCCGGCGATGCCGCCCAGCGCAGCGGAGCCACCAAACTCACGTGCCGCGTTATAGCCCACCAAGATGGGCAGATAGGCAAACAGAGCCCAGCCCATGGAACGAATGCCCTGGTACCACCACTCGCCTGCAAGCGCGCCTGCCGTCGAGACGTTAATGACGTTACAGATACCGTTGATGAGGCCAGCCGCAATGATGCCGGGAAGCAGGGCGACGAAGACATTGGAAATCTTCTTGAGGAAGGCCTGAACCGGCTTGGACTCGTACTTGGCTTTCTGCGCGGCCTTGTTTGTGGCCGCAGCGTCAACCACGCTCTCGTCGGCAACGCCTTTCGCAAGGCCGGTGAGCTTGGAGAACTCCTCGAGCACCTTATTCACCTTGCCCGGACCCAGCACGATCTGCATCGTGTCGTCCTCGACCAGGCCCATCACGCCGTCGAGCGCCTTAATACCCTCCGTGTCGACGTTGCCCGTGTCTTTGACGGTCACGCGCAGGCGCGTCATGCACGCCGCGTTTGCGAGCACGTTGTCTTTACCGCCCAAAAGGTCCAGCAGCTTTTGAGCCAGCTCTTTGTTCGTCATAACTCCTCCTTGTATTGGGTATCTCGTCTAGATGTCATATCAGCTCACGCCGTGCACCTATTGGACATCGGCATTGCTCTTCTCATGGCCACTCACCGCAGTACGGACATGGCCGTGCGCCCGTTCAAGAGCTACCGCAGCCTGCTCGGCATCGCAGTCCAACAGCACCGAGACAATAGCGGTTTTTACGTGGCCGCCGGCATCCGCAAGCGCCTGAACAGCGCGCTCGCGCGTGCAGCCGGTCGCCTCCATCACGATGTTCTGGCCGCGCACCACCAACTTCTCGTTCGTCTGCTGCACATCGACCATCAGGTTTTGGTATACCTTGCCGATCTTGACCATGGCACCGGTCGAAATCATGTTGAGAATGAGCTTTTGAACCGTTCCCGCCTTGAGCCTCGTTGAGCCGGTCAGCACCTCGGGACCGGGCACGGGCTCAATGGCAAGATCTGCGCTCTCCCCGATCTTCGACCCTTGGTTGCAGGCAATTGCAATGGTCTTGCACCCAGTTGCCTTGGCGTACGCAAGGCCGCCCACCACATAAGGAGTACGGCCGCTTGCCGCCAGGCCAACGACAAGATCCTTGTCCGAGAGTCCACGCTCCCGCAGGTCGCTCGCGCCAAGCTCCTCGCTGTCTTCGGCACCTTCGACAGCCTTGATAAACGCCGTCTCGCCTCCGGCAATGAGCCCGACAATCAGATCGGGTGACACGCCAAACGTGGGCGGACACTCCGAAGCGTCGAGTACGCCCAGACGACCGCTGGTGCCTGCGCCCATGTAAAAGACGCGCCCGCCGCGCTCGAGTGTCTCAGCAGCCCAGTCGATTGCCATGGCAACCTGGGGCAACACTTTCGTGACCGACTGGACGGCACGAAGATCCTCATCGTTCATCGTCGTGACGATTTGCAGCGATGTCATCGTATCGAGGTCCATTGACCTTTGATTACGCTGTTCGGTCGTGAATTTTGTTAAATCGAGCATTTCATTCACCTCATCTTTCCTGTTTCTCGATGTAGTTTTGCTTTATGACATGCGTCGCCCGTTCGTAGTCGCTGGCAACGTAAGCAGCGTACAGGGCATCGACAACCATAAGCTGGGCCATACGCGAAGCCATGGCACCGCTGCGGACCAAGGGTTCACTCGCAGCGACGCCGAGCACGGCATCGGCCATGGTGGCAAGCTTGGATGATCCATCTACTTTGGTAACGGCCACAACGGGACAGTTGTGACGTTGAGCCTCGGCGGTGCAGTCCAGCACCTCTTGCGTCAAGCCCGAGTAGCTAAAGGCGATTGCCATATCGCCCTCATGCATGTTCTTGGCACATAAGAGCTGATCATGCCAGTCGTCGTACAGATGGCACTCTTTGTCGACACGCATGAGCTTTTGCGCCAGGTCGTGCGCGACCAAACGAGAGGCACCAATACCGAACAGATTGACCGCGCGTGCCCGCTTAAGACGGGCCGCGCATCGCTCCAAGACGGTGTAATCGAGCGTTCGCGCCGTCGCCTCGATTGTGCGCACGTTGCTTTTCATCACCTTCCCCACGATACGTTCGACGCTGTCATCCATGGAGATGTCCTCGAGGGCTATGTCTTTCTTGTCACCTAAGAGCGCCAGCTCGGCAATCAGTTCGCGCTGGAACTCCTTGTAGCCCGCAAAACCCAAACGCTTGCAAAAGCGCAAAATGCTCGAGGGCGAGGAGAACGTGACATCGGCAAGACCGCGGACGGACAGCCCGACCACCTCGTGCGGATGAGCGCTTACATATGCGATGACATTGCGTTCCGCCGGGCTCGCGCTGAGCTCACGCTCGCGAAGCCGCAAAAGCAATCCGTTTGCCATCTCAAACACCTCCGTTGAGAAGAATTAAAGACCAACGAACGATTCGTACCGGATACAAACAGCTTTTGCGGTACATTGTGCCGCATCGTGGCGCACAAAGGGCGAGCGTTCTACCGCTCGCCCCTCAAATCCGACCGCTCGGAAATACGCGCGACACAAAATAATTCAACAAGGTCGCATTATCAGAAACGGGTTTGTTACCGGCTAGCGCCTCGCATGGGCGCCGATCGGCCGAGTCGCATGGCGCACTAACGCCGCCGCCAGCAATACCAACAGCATGGCGGTGACATAGCCCGCAGCATCGAATCCTAAATCGATAACGTCGAAATGCCTGCCGGGAACAAAGATCTTATGTACCTGATCGCCAACGGAGCAGGCGGCGCAAAAGAGCAATACAGGCACGCAACGGGAGCATACGCTCCACGGACGCCTGGAAAAGCAAACCACGACCACCGAGGCGAACAATCCGACGAAGAAAAACTCTACGGTATGGGCAACGCGACGGACGTTTGTGCCCACCCACATGCGAATGGAAGCAAGTCGGCCAGACCGGACATTCGAGGCAGCCGAATCGGCGCCCCCGGTCATTCCGTTCTCTGTCTGGGCTTCACCCGTGGCATCGGCAGCCTGAACGCCCGTAGCCTGACCCTCCACCACACGCGCGGTGGACTCGCTCAGCAACGACGTCTCCACCGCATTTTGCTCCGTCAGCACCCAGATGCCCGCCAGCGTTGCAACGAACAGAACGATCGCGGTCCATCCGATTATTTGTTTTACGCGCGCCAAGGGCCAACCTCCTTTTTTGAATATCAGCGAGTGTAGCCCCAAATGGCATCGTCACCGTATCAAAATTTGAATCGCAACAGGAAGCGACAAAGCGACGCAAACCCCTACCCCGCCTCGCGCATCCAGCGATCGAACGTCCCCACGCACACGCCCAGGCACTTTGCTGCCTGGCTGCGGGTAATATCGCCTGCCTCATAGCTATCGCGCACCAGCTCAAACTGAGGAGGGCACGGCTTGCGAGGTCGACCGAAACGAACCCCTCGCGCCCGCGCCGCTGCAATTCCCTCCGCCTGGCGCCGATGGATATTCTCGCGCTCCACCTGCGCCACGTAGCTCAGCAGTTGCAGCACAATATCGGCAATCAGGGTGTTGGTCACATCCGGCGCGCCGCTGGCCCTAGCGCGCGTGTCAAGCAATGGCATGTCCAACACCACAATGGCAACCCCGAGCTCCTTGGTAATGCGTCGCCATTCCTCAAGAATCTCGGAGTAATTACGACCAAGTCGGTCGATAGAAAGCACCACCAGCACGTCCCCGTCTCCCAGGACGTGCAGCAGCTCGCGATAATGCGGTCGATCGAAGTCCTTGCCGCTCGCATGGTCGGCATAAATATTCGCTGAGCCCACGCCATAGGCGCCCAGCGCATCCAGCTGCCGATTCAGATTCTGATCGCGCGAACTCACCCGCGCATACCCGTACACCGTCGCCATCTCATCCCCGCTTTCTTGTAAACCTGCCAAAAGGGACAGGTTTATTTTGGTAGGTTTTACCTCCCAAATAGCAGGAAAGCGGGCGGCCGAGCAGACGGCAAGGTAGCCACGATTCAAATGCGAAGGGCGGTCCCGAAAGGCCGCCCTCCGCTCCCCCACCATGAGTCGGGATTTGGCTAATGGATAAGCTTAAAGTCCAAGTGCCCACGCGTGGTATTGACGCGCGAGACCTCGATAATCACGCGCTGCCCCAGCTCGTAACGGGTGCCCGTGTCGGCACCTGTGAGCGTGAGCGCGTCCTCGTCGAACTCGAACCACTCGTTGCCCAGACTCTTGATCGAAACCAAGCCTTCGACCTGCGTTAGGTCCAAGCGCACAAAAAGGCCCATGCTGCTAACCCACGAGACGGTTCCGGCATAGCGCTCGCCCAGACGGTCCTCATAGTACTGGGCAATCTTGATCTTTTGCGTCGCATGGCTGGCGGCATCTGCCGCGCGCTCGGCATCGCTGCATGCGCGGCAGATCTGCGGCAGAATGCGCGGCAGCGACTCGCGCCCCTTGCCGATCAGCCGCGGCGTACGGACCAAGGCGTCCTTGCCGCCGAGCCGCTCATAGGCCAACTGCAGTTTGAGCACGCGGTGCACCACCAGATCGGGGTAGCGACGGATGGGACTCGTAAAGTGACAGTAGCACGGCGCGGCGAGCGCAAAGTGGCCCTCGTTGCGCGGCTTGTACAGCGCGCGCTGCATGCTGCGCAGAAGCAGCGTGTTAACGAGCGGTGCGTTGGCCGTACCGGCGGCAGCATCGACTGCAGCCTGCAGCTCATCGGGGCTCCCCAGGGCAATACCGGCAGCACGGCGATCGTCGATGATGCCTAGCTGCGCCAGCGCAACGGCGGCACCGTGCAGGCTATCGGGGCTCGGATCCTCATGCACGCGATAGCAGGCCTCGATATCACGGTCTGCCAGCCACTCTGCAACGCACTCGTTGGCGAGCAGCATAGCTTCCTCGATAAGCGACGTGGCACACGAACGCTCACGCGCCACAATCTGCACGGGCACTCCGTCCTCATCCAACAGAGCACGAATCTCGGCCGTGTCAAAATCGACCGAGCCGCGGGCGCGACGGATACGACGGCGGAGTTCGGCGAGTTCGTTAGCGGCGACAAGGAAATCGCCGAGGTCGACGTTGTAGCCGCGGGCGGCCTCCTCGCACGCAAGACCGCGCTCAAGCGCTTCCTCGCGCGAGGTCTCGGCAGCCGCAACATCCTCGGCTGCACCCTCCAGCACCGAATACTCAACCGCGCCGGCACGCACCAGCAGCGCCTCGGCGCCGTCATAGTCCATACGCACACGCGAGCGAATCACGCTGGGGTACGGATCGTAATGCCGCACGCGACCCTGTGCATCGAGCTCAATGTCAACGGTAAACGCAAGACGGTCCTCGTCAGGGCGAAGCGAGCACAGGTCACAGGACAGGCGTTCGGGCAGCATGGGAAGCACGCGATCGGCCAGATACACCGATGTCGTACGATGGCGAGCCTCAAGATCGATATGCCCGTCCCAAGCCACATAGTGTGAAACGTCGGCGATATGCACACCCAGCTTGTAGCCACCCTCGGGCGTTCGCTCCAGCGAAATGGCGTCGTCAAAGTCGCGCGCGTCGACTGGGTCGATCGTGATGACAAAGCGGTCGCGCAGATCGCGGCGGAGCGGGTCCTTAAGCGCCGCGGACACATCGAGCGAAAGCCCCTCGGCCTCGTCCAGCGCGGCCTCGGGATAGCTATCGGTATAGCCGTAACGCGCCATCACATATTGAACGCCCAAATCGGGCGCGTCATCTCCGCCAATGCGGCGTTCGATCGTCACGGTACCCGATTCCAGGCGCGTCGGGTAGGTCAAAATGCGCGCGACAACAGCATCACCCGGGTGGACACCCAGACGATCCGCCGAGGTATCCTCGGGCAGAATGAAGAAGTCGGCCTTCAGACGCGAATCGAGCGGCTCGATCACACCGAGCGGACCGGCGGTCTGGTACGTGCCCACCACGCTTATGGCTGCACGCTCAACCACGCTTTCGATCACGGCGCGCCGCTCACCGTGCGGGCTGTTCTTAATGCTCACGGCAACGGTATCGCCATCCATGATCTCGCGCTTACCGCGGCCCATGACCTTGTAGTCGCCGTTTTCGGTTACAACGTAGGCGCTATGCTCATGGAGCTGCACGCGCCCGGTCAGGCTCGGACGGCGTTCGCTGCGCACCGGCCCGCGCTGATTGCGAGCTCCACGCTTATGCTTGTTATTGCGCCCCATGGCGCCTCCTAACTATCGATTGCGAACTCCAAAGAGTCTACCCAAATGATTCGCTTTCCTGCCGTCCCCTAGGGATCAAAAAACGGGCCGCCCCATAAGAGACGACCCGTTGGAAGGGATGAATTCCAAGCATGCCTACACGCGCAGGTAGCGGCGCATGGCGATGGCAGAACCAAAGAGACCGATAATCACGCCGACCAGAATCAGCGCAGCATAGGTCACCAGGTAGTACTGCATCGGCAGGGCAAACGACATCCAGCCGATGCTCTCCTGCAGACGCGGGATCATCAGATTGCGCAGCAGCTCCAGAACGCCGATGGAAAGCAGCGAGCCCAAAATGGCCTGCAGCACGCCCTCGGTGATAAACGGGCCACGAATGAAGCCGTTGCTGGCGCCGACCAGACGCATAATCGCAATCTCACGACGACGCGCCGTGATGGACAGGCGAATCGTGTTGTTGATGAAGATGAATGCGATAAAGGTCAGAAGACCAACGAGCACCACGGCGGCGATGCGGATGTAGTTGGTCACCTGGAACAGGCGGCTCACTTCCTCCTGGCCGTACAGCACGCTCGCGTTGACGTCGCCGTCATCCGCGATCTTCTGGAAATCGGCATCCTTCTTGAGCTTCTTTGCCGTGCTCTCGACCTTGGACGGATCGTCCATCTCAATAGCGAAGGAAGCCGGCAGCGGGTTCTGGCCATCGAGCGCGCTCATGGTGGCGTCGGCGTTGCCCGACATCTTGCTCGTATACTCGGCCAGCGCGTCGTCCTTGTCCTTATAGGTCACGGACTTGACGTTATTCCACGTCTTAAGCTCGGCCTCAAAAGCCTGAACATCGGCCTGATCGGCGTCATCACTAATGAACGCGTTGATGACAACCTGATCCTCGACGGTGCCGATCACGGAGTTCAGCATCGCAGAGCCCATGATGAACAGGCCGATGATAAACAGCGAAAGGAAGATCGTGATGACGGCGCCGAGCGAGGTAGTCCAGTTACGGAAGAAGTGGCTGATTGCCTCTTTGAAGGAGTAGCCCACGTTAGTTGGTGCCATAGTTGCCGTAACCTCCCCTCTCCTGGTCGCGGATGACGTGGCCGCCCTCGAGGGCGATCACGCGACGGTGCATGCTATCGACCATCTCGCGGTCGTGCGTGGCGACGATCACGGTGGTGCCGGTGCGGTTAATACGCTCAAGCAGCTTCATGATGCCCAGCGAGATCGCCGGGTCGAGGTTGCCCGTGGGCTCGTCGCAGATCAGCAGCGGCGGACGGTTGACCATAGCACGGGCGACGGCAACGCGCTGCTGCTCGCCACCGGAAAGCTGGTCGGGCAGCGAGTCCATCTGATCGGCCAGACCGACCAGACGCAGCACCTCGGGCACCTGGCTGCGAATGACGCCCTTGGGCTTGCCGATGCACTGCAGGGCAAACGCCACGTTTTCGTAGGCGGTCTTTTGCGGCAGAAGCTTAAAGTCCTGGAACACGGCGCCAATCTGGCGGCGCAGGAACGGAACCTTACGGTTCTTGATCTTCATGAGGTCCTGACCGGCAACCAGGATGCGGCCGCTCGTCGGCTTGACGTCGCGGTTGAGCGTCGACAGCAGCGTGGTCTTACCCGAGCCGGAGTGACCGACCAGGAAGACGAACTCGCCCGGATAGATCTCGATGTTGATGTCGTCGAGTGCAGGCTTGTTAGGCTGTGCCGGATAGATCTTGGTGACATGCTCCATAAGGATGACGGGCTCGACACCGGCCTGCTTGGCCATCTTCTTGCGGCTGGCCTGCGGATCGATGGGCGCAAACACCGACGTAAAATCGGGGTTGTTGAGCGCGTTATCGAGGCTTGCGACCTCGGCTGCCTGATCGCTCTCGACCACCGGGGCAGCAGGCTGCGTGGGGTCGGGAATAGCGGCAAAGAGACCGGACTGCGCAGGCTGAGGAGCCGGCGTCGCAGGGGCCAAGGGGTCGGGAATGCCGGCCATGGTAGGCTGCGGCGTGGCGGCACCAGCCTGAGGCTGCTCCACGCGAGCGGTCACGGCCTGAACGGGCTCAAAACCCGCCGTGCCGGAAAGCGCGACATCGCTGGTTGGATTGTAGGCAAAGGGATCGGATGCCGGCTGTGCCTGATCTGCCGGCTGAGCGGGGGCCTGAGCAACAGGCTGGCCCTCTGAATCCGGAGTGGCGAAACGACTGCCCTGGACGCCTGCCTGCGTCTTGGGGGCATCATCGCCCGCACCGGAGGTACGGAAGTGGTTACCCACTGGTGCTCCTTATCGTCGTGCGTTTAAACTACATGAGCGCTTTGTATTTTAGCAGCATTAGCTTTGCTGCACATAAGAAGCATGGCGTGCTTAGGGATCCCGTCGGCCGTGCACAGGGTTACTCTCCAAATCGTCCTCGGACATGTCGGAGCCCCCGCTGCGCACTACGTGCGGCGGGGGCTCCTCCGTCCTGCGGAAAGATTTGGAGAGTAACCCTGTGTCCGGCCTGCGATAACTAAGGGGTCGCTGCGTTTATCTTGAGGTGCTGCATATACAAAGCTGGAAGGGTCTGAATTGCGCTTTGTCGATATATGCCCTTTTTCCTGATGGGACCGTGCTTGAGGGGCGTCTTCATGAGTTGCGGTGAAATAGGGACTGTTTTACCAGTTAAAAGGTCTAATCAGTCCCTATTTCACCGCAACTGAAACAGGGGCGCTCTCCAAGAGAGCGCCCCTGCCGGGTTTCCATAGTTCTGGCGAAGCAGTCCTTGAGATCCGCCTTGCCTTATGCCAAGAACTCCTTGGTGGTCGCCACGATGTTGGCGGCGTCCAGGCCATACTTGTGCAAGAGCTCGGCACCCGGGCCGGACTCGCCAAAGGTGTCGTTGACGCCGATCTTCTTGAGGGGCGTCGGGCACTGCTCGCACAGGACGTCGGCAACGGCGCTGCCCAGGCCACCGATTACAGAATGCTCCTCGACGGTCACGACGTGGCCGGTCTTGGTGGCGCTCTTGACGATCAGGTCGGCATCGATGGGCTTGATGGTGTGCATGTTGATGACCTCGGCGTCGATGCCCTCGGCAGCGAGCTGCTCGGCGGCCTCGAGAGCCTCGCCGACCATCAGGCCGCAGGCGATGATGGTGACGTCGGCGCCCTCGCGCATGACAATGCCCTTACCCAACTCGAAGTTGTAGGTCTCGGGGTCGTTGATAACCGGCGAGGCCAAACGAGCGAAGCGCATGTACACCGGACCGTCGCACTCGTAGGCGGCGCGCGTTACGGCGCGGGCCTCGACGTCGTCGGCAGGAACGATCACAGTCATGCCGGGGATGACGCGCATGAGGGCAATATCCTCGCAGCACTGGTGCGTGGCGCCATCCTCGCCCACCGAGATACCGGCATGCGTGGCACCGATCTTAACGTTGAGGTGCGGGTAGCCGATGGAGTTGCGGACCTGCTCAAAGGCGCGACCGGCAGCGAACATGGCAAAGGTGCTCGCGAAGGCAACGCGGCCGGTGGTCGCGATACCGGCGGCGACGCCCATCAGGTTGCTCTCGGCAATGCCCACATCGAAGAAGCGGTCGGGGCAGGCTGCCTTGAACTTGCCGGTCTGCGTGGCGGCAGCCAGGTCGGCGTCGAGGACCACAAAGTCATCGTGCTCGTTGGCGAGCTCGACGAGGGCCTCGCCGTAGCTTACGCGCGTGGCGATTTTCTTGACGTCTGCCATCCTAGAGCTCCTCTCCGGCGGCCGTGAGCTCTGCCATGGCCTGCTCAAACTGTTCATCGTTGGGGGCCTTGCCGTGCCAACCAACCTGGTTCTCCATAAAGGAAACGCCCTTGCCCTTCATGGTCTCGGCGATGATGGCGGTCGGCTGACCCTTGGTGGCGCGGGCCTCGGCAAAGGCGGCGCGGATCTGATCGAAATCGTTGCCGTCGGCAAGCTCCACCACGTGGAACTTAAAGGCGCGGAACTTGTCGGCGAGCGGCATGGGGTCGTTGACCTCCTCGACGGGGCCGTCGATCTGCAGGCCGTTGTGGTCGACGATCACGCAGAGGTTATCGAGCTGCTGGTTGCCGGCAAACATGGCTGCCTCCCAGACCTGGCCCTCCTCGCTCTCGCCATCACCCAGCAGGGCGTACGTGCGGTAAGTATCGCCCCAGTGCTTGGCGGCAACCGCCATGCCCACGGCGGCGGAGATGCCCTGGCCGAGCGAGCCGGTGGACATGTCGACGCCCGGGGTGTCGTTCATGTTGGGATGACCCTGCAGGTGGCTGCCGATATGGCGCAGCGTCTCGAGATCCTCCTTGGGGAAGAACCCACGCTCGGCGAGCACGGCGTACAGGCCCGGAGCGCAATGGCCCTTGGAGAGCACAAAACGGTCGCGATCGGCCTTGCGGGGATCGGCCGGGTCGACGTTCATTTCCTCAAAGTACAGATAGGTCATGATGTCGGCAGCGCCGAGCGAACCGCCCGGATGGCCGGACTTGGCAGCGTGCACGCCGGTGACGATGCCCTTCCTTACCTCGTTGGCAACCTTTTTGAGCTCTTCGTCGCTCATTGTGCCTTCCTTTCATCCTCATTAGACAAAATGCGCACGGCACCGAAGGTAATCCCAACACAGCCGCAATGCACGTACGTCATTCATTATGCTGGAAACTGATGGCTTTACCAGAGTTTTTATCATTATTTGAACAATTTAGCAGGCAGAACCGCTGATGAAACGGTTTATCAATGTGAACGTCTTTTGGATGGAACGCGATCGACCCTACGCGCTAATGTCCTTGAATCCCTCGCCGAAGGCTTCCGTAACGTCGGCAACCGTCACGATGGCATGAGGATCGCGCTCGCGCACGATCGTCTTGAGGGTATTGAGCTCTCGACGGCTCACGATGACCATAATCACTGGCTTCTCGGCACCCGAATACATGCCAGTCGCCTTAAACTTGGTACAACCACGACCCAGGCCATACATGATATCGGCAGCGATATCAGGGAACTTGTCCGAGATGATGAGTACCATACGGCGTTTGTTGCCACCATCGACCACGGCATCGATCACGTAGCCGCTAATGACCATCGAAAGGCCTGCATACAGTGCGTTTTCGATTGAAAAGACCGGAGCCGATAGCGCGCATACGGCAACATCGATCGCCATGACGGTCGAGCCCACCGGCAGCGAGGTGTTACGCGAGATGATTTGGCCAATCGTGTCCGAGCCGCCGGTGTTGGCGCCGGCGCGCAACACCATGCCGTAACCGATGCCCGTAATAATGCCGCCCCACATGGCAGGGAGCATCAGGTCCGCATCCGCCAGAGGTGCTACAAACGGGGCGAACAGATCGGTAAAGAAGCCCAGCAGCACAAAGCCCGTCGCGGTCTGCACCACGTAGAACATGCCGCCCTCGCGCATAACGACCAACAACAGCAAGGCGTTCATCACGATCGTCTGAATACCAACGGGAAGCGATAGGCCGCGCGCCGCGCCGACCGCCTGGATAATGGTGGCAAGGCCCGTAACGCCACCGGCGGCAAGACCGTTGGGAATCAAAAACAAGTCGGTCGCGATGGCGGCCAAGGCACACCCCAACATGATCTGGGGCAGGTCGTGAAAGAAGTTCATCGAAAGAATGCGCTTGATGTCCAGACGATATGCCATGCTGCCTCCCTCAAAAAAGCGCACCCAAACGGATGCGCTTTGAACTTCTTCTTGTATTCGATTCTACCGATTCGCCGGACAAAAACCACCCCTGCGCAGGGTTTATTCTGGATACAAACCCGTCCAACCGTTGGGCTTGGCATCGGCTTGAAGCCACCCGATGTTTTAGACCTCCGAGCCTTCTGCATCGGCGTTGCCGGTAGCCCAGCGATGGTAGCCAATAACAAACGGGTCCAGGTCGCCATCGTCAAGGACGGCCTCGACATTGCTGGTCTCCACGCCCGTGCGTAAGTCCTTGACCATCTGGTACGGGTAGAGCACGTAGCTGCGAATCTGGTTGCCAAAACCAATCGTGGTCTTGGGTCCGCGGATCTCATCGAGCGCCTCGGCGCGCTTCTCGAGCTCAATCTCGTACAGGCGAGCCTTGAGGATCTGCATGCACGCGGCCTTGTTCTGAATCTGGCTGCGCTCGTTTTGGCAGGTGACCACAATGCCGCTGGGAAAATGCGTCACGCGCACGGCGGAGTCGGTGGTGTTGACGCCCTGACCGCCCGGGCCGCTCGCGTGGTACACGTCCACGCGGATGTCATCGGGACTGATCTCGATGTCGATATCATCGGGTAGCACGGGGATGACCTCGACGCCGGCAAACGTGGTCTGGCGGCGCTTCTTGTCGTCGGTGGGGCTAATGCGAACCAAGCGGTGGACGCCGGCCTCGGCGCGCAGCATGCCAAATGCGTCCTTGCCCTCGACGGTAAAGGTCGCACGGTCAATGCCGATGACCTCGGCCGCGGGACAGTCGTTGATGGTGACCTTCCAGCCGCGACGCTGGCAGTACTTCATGTACATCTTAAAGAGCATGAAGGTCCAGTCCTGGGCCTCCAGACCACCCTGTCCGGGCTTGATGGTCACAATGGCATCGCCGTGATCGAACTCACCGGTAAACCAGCTCGAAAGCTCAAGCTCATCGATGGCACGGGCCAGGCGCTCAGCCGTGGCTGCAGCCTCCTCGCGAAGGGCGGCGGCGTCGGGGTCATCCCCCATCTCCTCGGCAAGCTCCAGCGCGGCGCGGGCATCGGAAAGCTCGCCGCGCGCGGTGTCCACGGCAGCGATATCTTCCTTGGTGCGCGCGATCTCCTCCATGGTGGCACGGGCGGCGTCGGCGTCATCCCAAAAGCCAGGGGCAACACTTTTGGCCTCGAGCTCGAACACGCGGGTACGCTTCTCGTCCAGGTGGAGATACGACTCGACCTCACCGAGCCGGTCCGCAAACGCGTCCAGCTCGGCGGGCGTTACCTCTAAAGCCTCAGCCATTAACGATTCCTGCCGTGGCAGTACTTAAACTTCTTGCCGCTACCGCAGGGGCACGGTTCGTTGCGGCCCACGTTGACGTACGGATCGTCGCTCTCGGACTTGCGATAGGTGGTCACCTTGCCACCGTTGTTGACGGCAGCCGGACCACCCTGGACAGCCATGCGGGCCTGCACCTGCGCCTGCTTGCGCAGCACCGAGCCGCCGTTGTCACCATCGACCTCGGCAGGACCGGAGAAGTGCGCACCCTCGAGCGCGGGCTCCTCCTTGTGCTCCACGGCACGCGGGGCAGCCTTGATCTCGATGCGCAGAACCGTACGCAGATAATCCTCGTACATGGTATCGACGAGTATCTGGAACGCGCCGTAGGCCTCGGTCTTGTACTCAACCAGCGGGTCGCGCTGGCCAAAGCCGCGCAGGCCGATGCCGGTCTTGAGGTAGTCCATCTCCTGCAGGTAGTTCATCCAGCGGGTATCGATGACGCGCAGCATGACCTGGGTGTTGAGCTCGCGCATCAGGTCCTCGCCCAAGCGCTCGGCCTTCATGTTGTAGCACTTCTCTACGTAAGCCAGGACATCGGCAGCCAGGGCCTCATAATCCTCGTCGGGGAACTTCGGCGTATCGATGTGGCCGGTGAGCTCCACAACCCACTTGCGCAGGCCCTCCAGGTCGCGCTCGCCATCGTGACTGTCCTTGGTGCAGAACTCCTGCACGCAGCGGTACACGGTGTCGTGCATGACCTCGGTGATGTGGTCGGTCAGGTCCTTGCCGTCCAGAATCTTATTGCGCTCGGCGTAGATGACCTGGCGCTGCTTGTTCATGACGTCGTCGTACTCAAGGACGCTCTTACGCATGGAGAAGTTGATGCTCTCGACCTTGTGCTGGGCGCTCTCGACGGCCTTGGAGATGATCTTGTGCTGGATGGGCATGTCGTCGCCCATGTCGGCCGTGACCATCATCTTGGAGACGCGGTCCATCTTGTCGCCGCCGAACAGGCGCATGAGGTCGTCCTCGAGCGACAGGTAGAACTGGGTCTCGCCCGGATCGCCCTGACGACCGGAGCGGCCGCGCAGCTGGTTGTCGATACGACGGGACTCGTGGCGCTCGGTTCCGATAACGGTCAGGCCGCCGGCGGCAAGCACGCGCTCGCGCTCGGCCTTGCAGGTCTCCTTGGCCTCGGCGTTAAACTGCTCGAGCTGCTCGGGCGTCACGTCCTCCATGGTCAGGCCCTCGTACTCCAAGCGCTCGCGCACCAGCTCGTCGGGGTTGCCGCCCAGCAAGATGTCGGTACCACGGCCGGCCATGTTGGTAGCGATGGTCACGGCGCCATAGCGACCAGCCTGGGCCACGATATGAGCCTCGCGCTCGTGATGCTTGGCGTTGAGGACCTCGTGCGCGATGCCGCGCTTGGTAAGGGCGGCGGACAGCTTCTCGGAGCTCTCGATGGAGACGGTGCCCACCAGGACCGGTTGGCCCTTGGCGTGACGACGCTCAACGTCGTCGGCAACGGCGTTGTATTTAGCCTGAATGGTGCGGTACACCAGGTCCTCGTGGTCCACGCGCTGCACGGGCTTGTTGGAGGGGATGACCTCGACGGGCAGCTTGTAGATCTCGCGGAACTCAGCATCCTCGGTAAGTGCCGTGCCGGTCATGCCGGAGAGCTTGTCATACAGACGGAAGTAGTTCTGCAGGGTGATGGTGGCCAGGGTCTGGTTCTCCTCGCGTACGAGCACGCCCTCTTTGGCCTCAATGGCCTGGTGCAGGCCCTCGGAGTAACGGCGGCCTTCCATAATGCGGCCGGTGAACTCGTCGACGATCTTGACCTCGCCGTTGGTGACCACGTACTGCTTATCACGGTGGAACATGTACTGGGCCTTCAGCGCCTGCTGCAGGTGGTTGACCAGCTGGCCGGAGAGATCGGCATAGATGTCATCGATACCCAGGCGGCGCTCGATCTTCTTAAGACCGCGCTCGGTGGCGGCGATGGTGTGCTTGGCCTCGTCCATGACGTAGTCGCCCGTGGGTTCAACGTCCTCGGTGGCGGTGAGCATGTCGTGCGACACGTCCTCACCGCGCTCCAGGCCGCGCACGGCGCGCGCGAAGTCCTTGTAGGTGCTGGCGGACTTAGTGCCGGCGCCCGAGATAATGAGCGGCGTCCTGGCCTCATCGATCAGGATGGAGTCGACCTCGTCGACGATGGCGTAGTTGTGACCGCGCTGCACGCGCTGCTCGGGACGGGTGACCATGTTGTCGCGCAGGTAGTCGAAACCGAACTCGGAGTTGGTGCCGTAAGTGACGTCTGCCTGGTAGGCCGGGCGCTTGAGCTCGAGCGGCATGTTGTTCTGGAGCAGACCGACGGTCATGCCCAGGTACTTGTAGATGCGGCCCATCCACTCGGAGTCGCGCTTTGCCAGGTAATCGTTGACGGTAACGACATGCACGCCCTTGCCGGCGATAGCGTTGAGGTAGCCGGCCAAGGTGGAGACGAGCGTCTTGCCCTCGCCGGTCTTCATCTCGGCAATATGACCCTCATGAAGCGCCATGGCGCCGATGAGCTGTACGTCAAAGTGGCGCATGCCCGTGATGCGCTTGGAAGCCTCGCGCACGGTGGCAAAGGCCTCGGGAAGCATGTCGTCGAGCGACTCGCCGTTGGCGTAACGCTCGCGGAACTTATCGGTCTGGGCGCGGAGTTCCTCCTCGGTCATCTTCTCAAACTGGGGCTCAAGACCGTTGATCTGGTCGACGATCTTGTAGTAGCGCTTAAGGTCCTTATCGGATCCAAAGGACAGCAGCTTTGACATGAATCCCATGTGGTTTTCCTTTTTGGCCATCGCCCACGCCGTGCAGCTGCGGGCGAGTTAAACACAGATGATTGTACTTTAGCCAAACAAGGCGCGGCCTATACGGTCGACCTCGACCGCCACGTAATAACTACGACCCGACCGACCTGCCAAAAAGGGACTGGTTTATTTTGGCAGGTTTTATCTGGGAAAACGCCGTCACTCTGCCATTTGGTGCAAACCAACCCGTCCCCTTCGCACCAATCTGGTGCAATGGGAACGGGTTAGCCTGCACCAATAAAAAGAAAAGGGCCGCGCACCCAAACGGATGCACGGCCCTTTTGCCATGAATGCGAGCGATTCCTCGGCGAGCTATTTACTCAGCAGCCTCGGTGGTCTCGGCCTCGGCAGCGGCCTCCTCGACGGGAGCCTCTGCGGGAGCCTCGGCGGCCTGCTTGGCAGCCTCCTCGGCAAACTTAGCAGCACGCTTGGCCTTCTCGGCAGCCTTAGCCTCAGCGGCGGCCTTGCGAGCGGCCTCGGCCTCAGCAGCCTTGGCAGCCTTGGCAGCCTTGGCCTCCTCGGCCTTCTTGAGCTGGGCGGCAGCGGCGCCACCGAACTTGTCGGCGAAGCGCTGGACGCGTCCACCGGTGTCGACGAACTTCTGCTGGCCGGTGTAGAACGGGTGGCACTCGTTGCAAAGCTCAACCTTCATCTCGGACACGGTAGCGTGCGTCTTGAAGGTGTTGCCGCAGGAGCACGTCACCGTGCACTCGACATACTGGGGATGGATACCCTGCTTCATGGTAGGACTCCTTATTGGTCAGGCGCTGGTTACCGATCAGCGCATAAGGCGTCTTGGTTTCCGACCAAGACAACAAACTCGGCTATGGTACCACGGCGCCGCGTGTCCCACAAAAGGTTCACGGTCTTTTCGGAACGACACGAATCTGACCCATCGAAACACATCTCCACCGTTCCTTCAACTGGGAAAATGCCGTCCCCGGGGCCTGAGAAGGGCCCCGGGGACGTTCGACTGACTGCGGGAACGGCCTTTCCGCTCAATGTGTTCGGCTGAGATCGGAAATCAACCAAACTGAACTAGGTTCAGTTGACATGGTTAAAAACGAGGGGCGACGCTTTTGCGTCACCCCTCGTCCCGGCCGGTTGCTTTAGTTGTACACACGGTAGTTACACTTGAACTGGGTTATGTGTCCATAGTTGGAGCGGTACCAACCCGACGTATAGCTGATTGC
>DBFANS010000026.1:0-2726 GCA_048233475.1 Collinsella aerofaciens
TCGATGGCCGTCAACGCGTAACGGACGGCTTGTGCTAGACTTCTAGTCTCACGGGGGCGTGGCGGAATTGGCATACGCAGGAGACTTAAAATCTCTCGCCGCAAGGATTGTGGGTTCGAGTCCCACCGCCCCTACCATGTATTGTTTACGAGCCCGTGTCCCTTTGGGATGCGGGCTCGTTTCTTTTGAACGCCGGTGGGGCTCGAACCCGCGAGGGGGCGAGCGTCAAGCGGACGCGCAGCGTCCGCAGCGAGCCGGCGAGGGCGTCGGCAGGCGGCCGAAGCCGGTGCGGATTTGCGCAGCAAATACGCGGACGTCCCACCGCCCCTACCATTTGGCTTTTACGAGCCCGTGTCCCCCAGGGATGCGGGCTCGTTTCTTTTGGACGCCGGTGAGGCTCTAAGTTGCGGTGGAATAGATCCTGTTTATATCGTTTACCAGCTTATTTAGGAACTATTTCACCGCAACTCAGAGAAGGATGGTTAAAGGGCGCTCAGGCTCGGGGTCCAGCCGATGGTGGGGATGGCGCCGTCGAGGGTCTCGTTGATGGTGGCGGCCATGCCGGCGAGTAAGCTGTTCTCGCTTACAGTGAGCGTCTTGTAGCCGCCGGCACGCATGAGCTCGCGAATTACCACGGCGCCAGCCAAGATCACGCCCGCGCGTTTGGGCTGCACGCCCGGTAGCGCGGCGATGCTGTCCGCGTCCAGCGTGGACATGCGCTCGATAGCGGCCGAGACCCGCTCCAGCGAAAGCTCGCGCAGGTGCACGAAGCTCGAATCATACGGCTCCAGCTCGTGGACCAGAGCCACCAGCGTAGTCACCGTGCCGCCCACTGCGACCAAGCGTTCGGCGCGCTCAAAGTCGACAGGCAGACTCTCAAAGTAGCCCGCAAACTGCTCGTTTGCCCATGCGGCAGCGGCAGCAAGCTCGCCGTCCGCAGGCGGCAGCGCCGAGAAAAACCGCTCCGTCACACGGCGGCAGCCAATGTCCAGCGAGCGCGTCCCTTCTAGCGCAAAGACGCCACGCTCCGGCGCATAGACGCCCGTCGCGAGCTCCGTGGATCCGCCACCCGAATCGGCAACAATAATGCGCTCGCCGGCAAAGTCGTGCGCCACGCCAAAAAACGTCAGGCGTGCCTCGACCTCGCCCGGAATCACCTGCGGTTCGAGCCCCAGCTCACGCAGGCCGTCCAGCAGCAGGGCGGCATTGGACGCATCGCGCGCGGCGCTCGTGCACGTGGTGCAGATGCACACGGCCCCAAAGGCACGGGCCTCGTCCACAAACATCCGGCACGCAGCGAGCACGCGCTCGACAGCCGCCTCGCAAAAGCGACCTGTCGCGTCGACGCCCTCACCCAGATCGGTAATCTCGGTATGCTTGGACGATTCCACGATCGCCCCGCCCTCGACCTGGGCCAACACCAGTCGCGACGACACCGTTCCCAGGTCGATCGCGGCTACCTTATAGCGTTTGCAATCTGCCATTGCAGGCTCCCCTCCGGGCGCTATTTGCCGTTGGACACGACCGTCTGGCCCTCGACACCGTTAAACCCAAACAGCATGTCGAGCGCCTGGATGTACCACGGGGCGTCCTTACCGACTTCTTCGATTTCCTTGGCAACTTCGCTGGCCTTCTTGGCGTTCGACGACTTCTTGCTCGAAGACGAATCCGAATCGTCGTCCAGGCCCTGCACTTCAATCCTCTTCTCGTCGGGCATCACCAGGCCCAAGTCCTCGGATGCCGCGTCCTTGATACCCTCCTCCGAGAGCAGCTTGTCGACGCTTTTTTGCAGCTCATCATTGTATTGCTGACGAATCTCGACCTGCTTGGCCAAGATATCGCTCGAACGCTTTGCCACATACAGGTCGCGCACGGGGAAATACAGGCTCACGAGCACCAGGGCAACGACAATGCCGATGAATAGCCCTCGCTGGGGACCGTGGGTAAAGTCGTAGATCGCCTTGACCACCGCGTTGTCGTTGGCGTAGTGCATAAAGTCCGAGCCCGAAAGACGGCTCGAGGGCCTGCTCGACCTGTCGTGCGTCTGGGCCGAGGGACGCGACGCATGCGACGAACGTGCCGGGCGCACTGGTCCATCTGCCAAAGTATTCACATGAGCATTGGGGCGCGAGGTACTTGTCGGGCGCTGCGTGGAGCGGTCGGCGCCGGCGTAGGCGGACCCACCGAGCTGCACCGTGCGCGCACGGCGAGGCGACGGCTCACGCGAACCGGCGGAATAGTACCTGTTGTCGTAAATCTGATCCATGTGCGCCTTGTGCGGTTGAGGTTTGTTTGCGCTAAGTATTCTAGTTATAGCACGAGCGCGCGCACCGCCTTCGCCAGCCTTTGCTCGACATAAAAAAGGCGCTGAGCCGTATGGCCCAGCGCCCATAGCGCTTTGCGGCATCCAGCCAAGGCGAGGCGGAACCGAGTCAGCCTCCCCCTCGCCAAATTCGCCCGTTTAGCGAATGTTGTAGAACGCGGCCTTGCCGGCGTAGCGCGCGCTGCCCTTAAGCTCGTCCTCGATGCGGATGAGCTGGTTGTACTTGGCGATACGGTCGCTGCGGCACGGGGCGCCCGACTTGATCTGGCCGGCGTTGACGCCCACGACCAGGTCGGCGATCGTGGAGTCCTCGGTCTCGCCGGAGCGGTGGCTCACGATGCAGGCGTAACCGGCCTCCTTGGCGGTCTCGATGGCCTCGAGCGACTCGGTGAGCGTGCCGATC
>DBFANS010000027.1:0-29666 GCA_048233475.1 Collinsella aerofaciens
CATCAGCTCGGTGCCGTCGGTCTTTATGCAGAACGTCATCGCCGTCGTCGAATCCAGCTGGGAAAGCGGCGACTGGAGCGCGGTTGCCGGCGACGTCTCCAAATATGTGACCATACTCGCCGTGTTCTACATCCTCTCGCTGGCGGCCTCCTTCGCTTACAGCCGGATGATGGCCGTCATCACGCAGGGTTCGCTGATGAAGCTGCGCGTGCAGATGTTCGGCGGGATGCAGACGCTGCCGGTCAAATACTTCGACACGCACAACCACGGCGACATTATGAGCCACTACACCAACGACATCGACACGCTGCGCCAGATGATCAGCCAGTCGCTGCCCAACCTGCTCATGACGACCATCGTCATCGTCACGGTGTTCTTTATCATGCTGTACTACAGCGTGTGGATGTGCCTGGTCATTGTGGCCGGCGTCGCCTTTATGACCTTTATGACCAAACTGCTCGGCTCTAACTCCGCGCGTTTCTTTATTGCGCAGCAGACTGAGCTCGGCGTGGTCGAGGGCCATATCGAGGAAGTCATGAACGGCCAGAAAGTCGTCAAGGCATTCTGCCACGAGTCTGCCGCTGAGGCCGATTTTGACGAGCGCAACGAAAAGCTCTTCGAGGTCTCGCAGAAGGCCAACATGTACGCCAACATCCTCATGCCCATCCTTATGAACCTGGGCAACCTGCTCTACGTGTTGGTGGCCCTTGCCGGCGGCATTTTCCTGGCGCTGGGCTTGCCCAACCTGAGCATCTCGGGCATGGCGCTGTCCATCGCCGTCGTGGTGCCGTTCCTCAACATGACCAAGCAGTTCTGCGGACAGATCGGTCAGATCTCGCAGCAGATCAACGCCGTGGTCATGGGCCTCGCCGGCGCCGACCGCATCTTTGAGCTCATCGACGAGAAGCCTGAGGCCGACGAAGGCTACGTGACGCTCGTCAACGCGCAGGTGAACCCCGACACCTGGCAGCTCGAGGAGGCCGACCACCACACCGGCATGTGGGCGTGGAAACATCCGCACCGCGCAACCGGCGAGATCGAGTACGTACCGCTGCGCGGCGACCTGGTCATGGACAACGTCGACTTTGGCTACACGCCCGACCACGAGGTGTTGCACGGCGTGTCCGTGTTTGCCAAGCCGGGCCAGAAGGTCGCGTTTGTCGGCGCCACCGGTGCGGGCAAGACGACCATCACCAACCTCATCAACCGCTTCTATGACATCGCCGACGGCAAGATCCGCTACGACGGCATCAACGTCAACAAGATCCGCAAGGCCGATCTGCGCCGCTCGCTGGGCGTGGTGCTGCAGGACGTGAACCTGTTCACCGGCACCGTGATGGATAACATCCGCTACGGCAACCTGGACGCCACCGACGAGGAGTGCATCGCGGCGGCCAAGCTCGCGGGCGCGGACGACTTTATCACCCGCCTGCCCGACGGCTACGACACGATGCTCACCGGCAACGGCGCACAGCTGTCGCAGGGCCAGCGCCAGCTGATTTCGATCGCCCGCGCTGCCGTCGCCGATCCGCCGGCGATGATTCTGGACGAGGCCACAAGCTCCATCGACACCCGCACCGAGGCCATCGTGCAGGCGGGCATGGATAAGCTCATGGAGGGCCGCACGACGTTTGTCATCGCACACCGTCTGTCCACCGTGCGCAACTCCGACGCGATCATCTGCCTGGACCACGGCCGCATCATCGAGCGCGGCAACCACGACGAGCTGATCGCCAAGCGCGGATATTACTACCAGCTCTATACCGGAGCGTTTGAGCTGGAGTAGTTCGGCTCGCCGAGATGGCCGATTTGCCGCTCATTCGTCGGGCATGACCCTAAGGTCAATGCCCTCCTCTTTCGGGGCAAATCGACTCATCTCAACGACCCAAACACAATGCACCGCAACGCATAAGCCCCCGCAGTTCATATGAGCTGTGGGGGCTTTTTTCATGCCAGCCGGAAACCGTATCCCACTTTTCGGGCTCAGAATGGGATGCCGTTTCCCGCTGGCCCCCTCCGGGAAACGGCATCCCATTTCAAGGGCATAAACCGGGATGTGGTTTCCCCTAACGGCACCTTTGGGAAGCCGCATCCCACTCTGTACGCACAAAACGGGATGAGCTGTCCCATGGTGATCCAAGACCAGAAGCATGTCCGATAGCGCGGCCAGGTCAAGAACAACAAGGCAAGCGTCACGCCAATTTGGACGAGCGTCTGCTGCAGTTTAAGGCTGCTGGCCCATATGGTAGAGTTAACCACCCATGAATTTCAGCACACTGCGTGCTACCTGTTCTTTTGTCATTTAGGGAAGTGAACTTGTGAATACTTCTGTCGCCAAGAAGGCCAGCCAGGCGGTGCGCCTGCTCATGATGGTGCTCACGGCAGTTCTCATCTTCTTCTTCATCAATGTTATGCTGCTCGTCTCCGATATCCAGGGCACGGCGCGTGTGGTCAACTACGCCGGCCTGGTGCGCGGCACCACGCAGCGAATCGTTAAGCTCGAGGACGCGGGCCAGCCTCAAGATGACCTGCTCAAAGCCGTGGATTCATACATCAACGGCTTGCGTTACGGAAGTGACGACCTCAACCTCGTCCGTCTCGACGACGATGAGTATCAGGCAAAGATGACCGAGCTTGCAAATTATTATGATGAGCTTTGCGCCGAGATTAGCCGCGTGCGCGAAGTCGGCTACGAGAGCACCGACATCATCTCCATGAGCGAGGAGTTCTTTGGCATTTGCGACGATGCTACGCGACTCGCAGAGGACTACTCTCAGGAGAAGGCGTCGGCGCTCAACTATCTCGAGGGCTTGGTGATCATCGACATCGTGGGCTTGGTGGCGACCTTTGCGGTCGAACTTGTTCGCGCGGTGCGCACTGCCGCGCTCAACCGCGAGCTGCAGAGCAAAGTCTATCTCGACGAAGCCACAGGACTGCCCAATAAGAATAAGTGCGAGGAGATCTTGGGGCAGGAGCAGCCTGTCTCCGCGGAGGCGCCCGTTGCGCTGTGCGTCTTCGATCTTAACAATCTGCATATGGTCAATAACAACTTCGGCCATGAGAAGGGCGATGAATACATTCGCTCTTTTGCCCAACAACTGGGAAGTGTGGCGTCCGAGACCTGCTTTGTGGGTCGCGACGGCGGCGATGAGTTTATCGCGGTGCTGTGGGATGCCGACCGAGCCGCTGTGGAATCCTGTCTCGCTCGGGTTCGTGCGAACGTGAACGAGTATTCCGGGGCTCACCCCGACATGCCTATCAGCTATGCGGTGGGCTACGCGCTTTCCAGTGATTTTGATGAACCGCCTATGATGCGTGAGCTCTTTTCTCAGGCCGACAAAAACATGTACATCGACAAGAACCGCGTAAAGACAGCCGAGGCAGCCGGGCCGCAACGCGAGGACCGCTAAACCCGTAGCAAAGGGTAGCTAATTTGGGACGGGACTCTTTTGGCTATTTGAGAAGTTGTGCCATGGCGTTGACGAATTTTTGGACTTGGAGGGTGGGCTCGAGCGGATAGTGCAAAAAGACCGGTACCTCGCGGCCGCACAGGAACGGCACGCCCACAAAGGCCGGGTGCACCCCCGACCACGCTCCACAGGTGAGCACCGCGTCGCCCTTTTCCTCGGCTTCGTTAAAGAGCGCAAAGTCGAAGCTATCCACATCGATCACGTCCACGCCGCCGTCGGCCAAAAGGTCGATGCGCAGGCTGTCCATGGCGTCGTTGCCGTGGCGCAGCACGCGCAGACGCATACCCTCCAAGTCGGCGACCGTAATGCGTGTCTTGCGCGCCAGTGGGCTCGTGCGCGGCAGGTCAATATAAAACGGCACGTCGACAATGCGGAGCTTTTGGCAGGCATCGCCCCAGCGCGGGGTCGAAAAACTCGACTGCACCACATCCACCTCTCGACCGAGGCTACGCATGACGGATTCGCGCTCGTCGTAGAGGTCACTTACCGGCACGATCTCAAATCGCAGCGACGGTTCCAGATCGTGGATGCCCGACCACATCGACAGCGTTTGGCGCCCCGGGCACATCATCGACACGCCCAGGCGCACCGCGCCGCCATCGCCCGCCGCGCGTCGGGCACGGCGAAGGGCATCCTCGGACTGGCGCATAATCGAGCGCGCGTCGTCTACCAGTAACGCACCGGCCGGTGTCACCTTGACGCCCGAATGCGAGCGCTCGAACAACGTGATGCCAAACTCGGCCTCGAAGCCCGACACCTGCTTGACGAGCGCCGGGGTCGACACGCGCAATTTTGCCGCCGCACGCGAGAAGCTTCCCAGCTCCGCGGCGGCCGATATGGCCTCGAGTCGTCGATCGTACACGTCAATCTCCCGTTTCCAGACGCATGGCAATGAACTGCCGAAGGGGGTCGTTTTGGCAGGTCACGCGCTCAATTGAGAAAAAACTGCATCACACAGTGTAAACCTACGGTTAACGCCATTCTAACAAATATGCAATTCACCTGCGCAAATGCAAAGCATACGATAACCAGCGAAAACCACGTGGGTCGATTAATGGGAGCGACCCACCGGGAGGCACAAGAAGGGAAGTTCCTATGAGCAATTGGCTCAAGCTCGAAGGCGATGTCTGCGCCGTGACTGGCGCACTCGGCGGTATGGGCGTCGAGATTTGCCGCGAGTTCGCCCGCAACGGCGCCAACGTCGTCCTGCTCGATCTAGACGAGGAAAAGGTCAAGGCCGCAGCCGCCGACCTCGCCGCCGAGTTTGGCATCCACGCCGAGGGCTACAAGATGAACGCCACCGACGAGGCTGAGGTTCAGGCCGCCGTCGATGCCACCATCGCCGACTTCGGCCGCGTCGACGTTCTCGTCAACACCGCCGGCATCCTGCGCTTCGCCGCCATGGAGGACCTGCCGCTGAGCGACTGGGAGCAGGTGCTCAACGTCAACCTCACCGGTTACTTCATCACCTCGCAGCGCTTTGGTCGCGAAATGATCAAGGCCGGCCAGGGTCGCCTGGTGCACATCTCGACCGTTGCCAGCCACTCCCCCGAGACGTTCTCGGGTGTGTACAGCTCCACTAAGGCCGGCGTCAACATGATGTCCAAGATGCTCGCCGCCGAGTGGGGCCCCTACGGCGTCCGCTCCAACTGCGTCGAGCCCTGCTTTGTCAAAACCCCCATGTCGGCAAGCTTTTACGCCGACCCCGAGGTCGAGAAGAGCCGCAGCCGTCTGATCGCCACGCGTCGCATCGGCGAGGTCAGCGATATCGCCAACGCCGTCATGTTCCTGGCGTCCAAGCGTTCGGACTTTACCACCGGCGACGCCATCAAGGTCGACGGCGGCTTCTCCAACATGATGGGCGACCTCACCGCCAAGCCCGGCGGCCGTCGCGCATATGCCGACAACTACCTTAAGAACAAGGGCGTCGAGCTCTGGTCCGATGAGTCCGGCGTCGCCAAGCCGACTGACCAGTAAACCAACCTAACAGGGAGGCCCGCGGACACGCCCGCTCCTCCCCCGCATCGATTAGAAAGAGTCCAATGGCTTCCACCAACTCCAACAAGGGTCGCGCCGTCGTGCTTTCCGCCGCGTGCGTCACCATGTTCTTCATCAGCTCCATCGCGCTGTATTCCGTCGTGAGCAAGAACCTGCTCGCCGTCTACCCCGAGTGGTCCAGCGCTCTTACCTGGGCCTTCCCGGTCTTTCAGACCATCATGGCTGTGACGGGCATCTTCGCCGGCCGCATCTCCGATAAGATCGGCCCGCGCAACGTCGTGATCGCCGCCGCCGTGTGCTACGGCGTGGGCTGGTTCATGTCCGGCACCGTCACCGAGCCGTGGCAGTTCTACCTGTGGTTCTCGCTCGTCGCCGCCATCGGCAACGGCCTGGGCTACAACCCGGCGCTCACCACCGGCCAAAAGTGGTTCATCGACAAGAAGGGCCTCGCCTCCGGCATCACCCTGGCCGCTTCAACCGCCGGCCCCGCCGTGCTGTCCCCAGTGCTCGCCTCGCTGCTCATCCCGAGCCTGGGCATCTTTGGCGCCCTTAAGGCGCTCGGCGTCATCTTCTTTGTGATGATCGCCGCCTCCGCCCTGTTCCTGAAGGCCCCCGAGGCCGGTTGGCTGCCCGAGGGCTTCGAGGCCCCCAAGGGCGGCGCGCATGCCGGCACCTTCGGCGACCTCACCCCGGGCGAGATGGTCAAGACCCCGCGCTTCTGGGTCCTCATCGTCACCTTCGCCTTTGCCGCCACCGCGGGCACCCTGCTCGTGGGCAAGGTTGCCTCCATCGCCGCCGTCCAGCTCTTCGCCGACCCCACGAGCGCCGCGGCCGTCGCCCTCGGCGGTGTGGTGGTCTCCGTCAACACCTGCGCCAACCTGGTTGGCCGTCTGTCCTTTGGCCAGATCATCGACAAGCTCGGCGCCTATAAGTCGCTGCTCATCAGCCTTGTCGTCACCATCGTCGCACTCGTCATCATGTCGATGAGCTTTACGCAGGCCATGTTCTTTGTTGCGCTCGCCCTGCTCGGCTTTAGCTTTGGCGCCCTGCTCGTCATCTACCCGCCGCTCACCGGCGGCGCCTTTGGCACCAGCAACATCGGTGTCAACTACGGCATCATGTTTTTGGGCTACGCCGCTTCCACCTGGATCAGCCAGCCCATCACCGCCGTGCTGTATCACGCCGAGGCCGGCAGCGCCGCCTACCAGCAGTCCTTCTACGGCGCCATTGTGATCGCCGCCATCGCCGTCGTGCTCACCGTCTACATGATGGTCTCCGACAGCAAGAAGAAGTCCGCCTAGTTTTACCGACGTGACAAAGGGACAGTCCCTTTGTCACATTCCACCGGTCAACAATATTAAGGAGTCGAAATGTCTGAGCTCAACCCCGTCCGCATTGCCGTTATCGGCGCCGGCGCCATGGGCCGCAACCACATCCGCTTTGTCACCGAGGAGCCCGAGGCCGAGCTCGTCGCCATCGCCGACGCCTTTGAGGGCGCCCGCGCCACGGCCGAGACTGCCGGCGTGCCGTTTTACACCGATCCCGCCCAGATGATGGACGAGGTCAAGCCCGAGGCCGTCATTATCGCCACCCCCAACGACCTGCACTTGGGCGTTGCTCGCGAGGCTGTGAAGCGCAACATCGTGCCGCTGGTCGAAAAGCCGATCTCCAACGATCTTGAGGATGCCCAGGCTTTCGCCGCCGAGGCCGAGACCGCCGGCGTGCCCGTGCTCGTGGGCCAGCACCGTCGCCACAACCCCTTCGTCAACAAGGCCAAGGAGATCATCGAGTCCGGCGAGCTGGGCAAGCTCACCGTGTCGAGCTTCCACTACATGATCTATAAGAATGACGAGTACTTCGATGTCGAATGGCGCCGCAAGAAGGGTGCCGGCCCGATCCTGGTCAACCTGGTGCACGACGTCGACCTGCTCCGCTACCTGCTGGGCGAGCCCGTTGCCGTCCAGGGTATGCAGTCCAGCGCCGCCCGCGGTTTTGAGACCGAGGACTCCGCCGTGGTCAACGTCCGTTTTGCCGATGGCGCGCTCGCAAGCATGACCATCTCCGACGCCACCGCCAGCCCCTGGAACTGGGAGGCAACCGCTCGCGAGGACCCGCAGTACCGCCCCTTCGACGCCGACGCCTACTTTATCGGCGGCACTAAGGGCGCCCTGTCGCTGCCCCGCCTGCACCAGTTCTCCTACGACGGCGCCTCTAACTGGCACAAGCCGCTGCAGATGGAGATTCCGGCCGTCGACCCGGCACTGCCGCACAAGATGCAGCTCAAGCACTTTGTGAAGGTTGTCCGCCGCGAGGTCGAGCCCGTCGTGACCCCCGCCGACAACGTTAAGACGCTCACGCTTCTCAACGCTATCAAGGAGGCCGCCGAGACCGGCCAGCTCGTCGAGCTGTAATGCCTTAAGAGCGGCCGCGGCAAACTCCCCGCCGAGCGCCTTGGTCCGCCACAAATAAGCCCCTCTTCTTCGCCCCGCGAGCAGCCTCCTGCCCGCGGGGCCTTTTGCTACCTTGCCGACGATTTTTCTGAGGCGGGGGCCATTTTGCACCTCAGCCTGATTCGTTCGCCACGAAATGGGCCTATCTACTACGTTTAGCCAATCACCCTTAACCATGCCAAATTTCGCGAAATAAAAACCGCAGGTAGACGACTTGCCGATTTTCGGAAAAACCAGGCATGGTCAGCCCCTACGGGTAAAACGTAGTAGATAGGCCGTTTTCGTGGCGCGGCCCCAAAACAGCCTTTTGGGACGGGTGGTATCCTTGGTAGCCCTGTGTCGCAAACGCACCTTAAACGCAAGGAGTCCCATGGATCTTATCGCCCAGCTCGCCCGCGAGCTCAACCTTAAGGCCGCCAACATCGAGGCGGCCGTCAAGCTCATCGACGAGGGCAACACCATCCCCTTTATCTCGCGCTACCGCAAGGAAGCCACGGGCGGCATGGACGACGTCGCCCTGCGCGCACTCGACGAGCGCCTGTCCTACCTGCGCAATCTTGAGCAGCGTAAAGAGGACGTCATTCTGCTCATCGACGCCCAGGGCAAGCTCACGCCCGAACTCGAGCAGCAGATTCGCGAGACCACGCAGCTCCAGCGTGTCGAGGACCTCTACAAGCCCTACCGCAAAAAGCGCATGACTCGCGCGCAGAAGGCCCGCGAAGCCGGCCTGGAGCCGCTCGCCAACATGATCATCATGCAGGCCTCGGCCAAGGGCAGCGCACTCGACGCCGCCGCGGACTACGTCAACGAGGAGGCCGGCTTCGACACGCCCGAGAAGGCGCTCGCCGGCGCCGCCGACATCGTGGCTGAGACGGTGGCCGAGGACCCCGAGAACGTCGCCGACCTGCGCGCCTTTACGCAAAACACCGCCGACATCATCGTCGAGGCCACCGACCCCGCCGAGAAGACCCCCTACGAGCCGTACTACAGCTATGATGAGCCGCTGCGCCGTATACCCAACCACCGCGTGCTGGCTATCGACCGCGGTGAGCGCGAGGGCAAGCTCCGCGTGCGCGTGAACGTCGACGGCGCCGCTGCCACGGCACGCCTCAGCAGCCGTTGGCCCCGACGCCAGGGCGTCTTCGCGCCCGTCTTTGACGCCGCCATCGCCGACGGTTACAAGCGCCTCATGGCCCCCTCGCTGGAGCGCGAGGCCCGCGCCAAGCTCACCGTCCGCGCGCAGACCGAGGCCATTAATGTCTTTGCCAAGAATCTCAAGGGCCTGCTCTCGGCGCGCCCCGTCCGTGGCGCCCGCGTGCTCGCGCTCGACCCGGGCTACCGCACCGGCTGCAAGGTCGCCGTCATGGACGAGACCGGCAAGCTGCTCGACCACGGCGTGGTCTACCCCACCAAACCGCGCCACGACGTCGCCGGCACCAAGCGCGAGCTCGCCCGCCTCGTCAAAAAGGACGACGTCAACACCATCGTCATCGGCAACGGCACCGCCAGCCGCGAGACCGAGGAAGTCGTCTCGGAGTTCATCGCCGAGCAGGCGCCTGAGCTGCGATACACCATCGTCAACGAGGCCGGCGCGTCGGTGTACTCCGCCTCCGAGCTCGCCAGCCAGGAGTATCCCGATCTGGACGTCACCGTGCGTGGCGCCATGAGCCTGGGCCGCCGCCTGCAGGACCCGCTGGCAGAGCTCGTCAAGATCCCGCCCCAGTCTATCGGCGTGGGCCAGTACCAGCACGACCTTGACCAGGCCGAGCTCTCGCGCACTCTGGGCCACGTGGTGGAGGACGTCGTCAACCGCGTGGGCGTCGACGTGAATACCGCGAGCGCAAGCCTGCTGGGATACGTATCGGGCATCACGCCGAGCGTGGCCAAAAACATCGTGGCCTACCGCGAGGAAAACGGTGCCTTTACCGATCGTCGCCAGCTTAAGAAGGTCCCCAAACTAGGACCCAAGGCATACCTCAACGCCGCGGGCTTCCTGCGCATCAGCGGCGGCAAGAACCCGCTCGACGCGACGAGCGTCCACCCCGAGAGCTACGAGGTGGCCACGTCCGTCCTGGAACGCGCCGGCGTTAAAGCCAGCGAGCTCAGCCGCGGCGGCGTGCCCGACATCGAGCGCCGCCTGGGCAGCATCTCGGCGCTGGCAAGCGACCTGAACTGCGGCACCCTCACGCTCATCGACATCGTCAACGAGCTCAAGAAGCCCGGCCGCGACCCGCGCGACGACGCACCCGAGGTGGTCTTTAGCCGATCAGCGCTTTCCATCGACGACCTGGAACCCGGCATGGAGCTCAAGGGCACGGTGCGCAACGTCGTCGACTTTGGCGCCTTCGTCGACGTGGGCGTGCACCAGGACGGCCTCGTGCACATCTCCAAACTGGCCAACCGCTTTGTCAAGCACCCCAGCGACGTGGTGCGCGTCGGTGACACGGTCAAGGTGTGGGTCGAAAAGGTCGATCGCGACCGCAAGAAGATCTCGCTCACCATGGTGCAGGGCAAGTAAACCGCCAAAGCAAAGGTACCCCCTGTAGCGATGTGCAAAATCGCGAGTATTCTGCAAATTCCACCGTTCCGGGTGCCCCTCAGAGACGAAAAAGCAAAAAACAGCCCCCGTTTTAGCGTCGTCAGAGCCAAAACGGGGGCCGTTCCATGCTTCGGTAAACTGGTAAAAGCCTTTACCTTGCTGAATACTCGCGATTTTGCACGTCGCTACAGGGGGTACCCTTGCTTACGGCAGAATATGAAAGCCGAGCGAGGCGATATCCTTGGCAAAGCCGCGGACGGTGTCGAGCGAGACCTCGTACGGGTCGCGGCCGATGTTCTTGCGCTTGGCCAGGATGCTGTTGGGCACCGTAATGATCTGGCAACCGCAGGCCTCGGCCTGGTAAATGTTGATGAGCTCGCGCGTGGACGCCCACAGGACCTCGCAGTTGGGCTTTGCGGCGGCCTTCTTGACCGACTCCGTCATAAACGGAATGGGATCGACGCCGGTGTCGGCGATGCGGCCGGCAAAGAGCGAGATGATGGACGGCGTCTCGGTGTCAACGGCCTCGACCATCTCATCGACCTGCGTAGGCGTAAAGATAGTAGTGACGTTGACCTTGATGCCGTCGGCGGAAAGCTTGCGGACCAGCTCGGCGGTGGACTCGCCCTTGGTAGTCACGCACGGAATCTTGACGTAGACGTTCTCGGCCCAGGTAGCGATCTCGCGGGCCTCGACCTCCATGGTCTCGACGTCGTCGGCAAAGACCTCAAACGAGACGGACACATCGGTGATGTGGGCCAGGACCTCCTTGGCAAACGCGCGGTAATCCGTCACGCCGCCCTTCTTCATAAGGGACGGGTTGGTCGTGAAACCCTGAACGTTGCCGTTCTCGTACATGTCGAGCATGCCCTCGAGGTTTGCACCGTCAGCGAACACCTTGATTGCCATCTGCCTGATTCCTTTCGCTAGCATACGGCCGATAAACTGCTAAACACTTTACCTACGTTTATCAAGGCGTGAGCTGCGGTTTTTTATCTTCTCGGCGAACGGTATAAACACCTCAGTGTTTGGATTGATAAATCGATTGAGCATGCAAAAGCAAAGAGTCGCAGTTTGGGCAAACGTCAGAACGTGAGATTCATTAGATGAGGCCGAAATGCTGCATCGCTGTGACGGTGCCGTCGTGTGCGACATCGTCGGTCACGTAGTCGGCGACCGCCTTGACCTCAGGCATGGCGTTGCCCATGGCCACGGCCGTCTCGACCGCAGCGAGCATGCCCAGGTCGTTACCCGAATCGCCGAAGCCAAAGGTGCGCGCGTTGCCGGTGCGACCCAGGTATTCCAGCGCTCGCGCCACGCCCACGCCCTTGTCGATGCCCTTGGGGCTCAGCTCGCGATTCTGACCACCGGTGTTGCACAGCTCAAACTCGCGATCGATAAAGCCATCATCGTTGGCTACGCGAGCCAGGTCGCTCGCGACGATGCCCACCTTGCCCACGCGCAGACGGCCGTCGACGCGCATTTCCTCGGTGCTGTGCACCACAGAAGTGCCGATCAGAGACGACTGCTCAACACCCGCGGGTTCCAGGGCAAAAGTAGCCACGTTGGTCTCGAAAAAGGCCTCAATCCCTGCCGCGGCCATACGGCGTGCCAGCTCCTCGATAACGTCCTCGTCAAAGCAGTCCTCGTGTACCACGCGGCCCTCGACCTCGAGCGTCGCTCCCGCCATGGCAACGACACCCGCCGGGTTCAGCGCGCGCAGGCCATCGGCAATCAGCCACAAGGGACGACCCGTGCAGATAAATGCCTGGTGCCCCGCGTCGCGCAGACGATGAAACGCCTCGACGACCGCCTGCGAGGGGTGAACCGCCGAAAAGTCCTTGTCGGTCATGTTGTCGGGATCGAACGACGTCAGCGTGCCGTCCACGTCAAAAAAGAGCACGGCGGAATCGGGGCACGCATCAATCATATGGGTTCCTTTCGGGGGCGAGAGTAAACGAAGTATCCATCATATAATGGAGCGACGCAACCAGAGAGGTCACCCATGGAATTTTACGCAAGCTGCCCCGAGGGCTTTGAGTCCGCACTCGCCGATGAGCTTAAACGCCTCGGGCTTTCGCATGTTCGCCGGCTGAAGGGCCGCGCTACATTTGAGGGCGAGCTCGAAGAAGGCTACCGCGCCTGTCTGTGGTCGCGCCTGGCGAGCCGTGTGTTCGTGGTACTCGGGCGCTTTGAGGCGCAGGATGCCGATGAACTGTACGATAGCGTTTACGACATCGCCTGGGAGACCATCATCCGCCCCGGCGCCACCATCGCCATCACCGCCCGCGGCGTGACCGAGCAGCTGCGCAACACGCGCTTCTCGGCCCTGCGCGCCAAAGACGCGCTGTGCGACCGTCTGGCCGAGACCACGGGCCGTCGCGCCGACGTCGATGCCGCCGACCCCGATGTTCACCTGTTGCTTTCGCTGCGTCAGCGCCGCGCGAGCATCAGCCTGGACCTTTCGGGCGACCCGCTGTTCAAGCGTCTGCCGCCCGCTGCGACTCGTGCCGGCGAGGGCGCACACGTGTTGCGCCCCGACTACGCCGCCCTGGTGCTGGCGCAGGTCGGCTGGACCGCACTATGCGAGCGCGAGCTGACGGCCGACGATTACGAAAACGAAGCCCTTCCCACGCTGATCGATGCCTCGTGCGCCGGCGGCGGTCTGCTGCTGGAGGCCGTGAACATTCTGACCGACCGCGCCCCGGGCGCCGCACGCGAGCGCTGGGGCTTTGAGGGCTGGCAGCTGCACGACGCTGTCCTGTGGGAGCAGCTGCTTGCCGAGGCGCGCGAGCGCGAGGCGGCAGCGCGCGAGCGCCAGGCGCGCATCGTGGCCGTAGACATCGACCCCGCCGCCCGCAAGACTGCCGAGCGCATGGTCAAGTGCGCCGGCTACAAGCGTTTTGTCGACTTTTGTGCCGCCAAGCCCGCCACCGTGCTGGACCATGCGGGCGCCGTCGCCGGTGCCGCCCTGGTCGCGGACACGACCGAGACCCCGCTTTCGCTCATGCACGATGCCATGACGCTCATCGGCGAGCTGCGCCGCGCCCCCGAGCTCGCTTCGGCGCCGGTCGCCGCTCTCACCCGCGACGGCTTGCTGGCCCGCGCGCTCCACGCCGAGCCCGAGCGCTCGATCGCCGTCATGCCCAATAACGAGGAGGCGGCTCTTGAGGTTTGGCCCTCACTCGACCACGCCGCTGCAGCGTTTGAGGCTGCGACCAGCGCGGATGCCGAGGCCGAGGTTGCGGATGCCAACGAAGCCAACGACGAAGCCGCCGCTTCCTCCATGCCCGAACCTGCCGCCACGCTCGACTTGGGCGACGGCAAGCCGCTGCCCGTGCTCATCCCGGAGTCCGAGCAGTTCGCCAACCGCCTGCGCAAGAACGCCCGTCTGCGTCGAAAGTGGGCAAAGCGCGAGGGCGTTAGCTGCTACCGCGTCTACGATGCCGACCTGCCCGACTACTCCGCCGCCATTGACCTGTACGAGGGCTGCCCGCAGACGCCGGGCCGCTGGCTCGTCATCGCCGAATACGCCGCGCCCAAGACCATCGATCCCGCGCTGGCCCAGGCCCGCATGCTCGACATCTTGGCCATCGCGCCGCGCATCCTTGATGTTCCGGCCGAGCATGTGCACGCCAAGGCCCGCATGCGCTCGCGCGGCGGCTCGCAGTACGGCAAGCAGGGCGCCGGCAAGGGCGGATCGGGCGAGCGCGCCAACATCGCGCGCCGTCGTCTGCCGCTCATCGAAGAAGGCGGGCTCACCTTTGCCGTCAACTTTGACGACTACCTGGATGTGGGCATCTTCTTGGATCACCGCGTCACCCGCAACCTAGTGCGCGAGCACGCCAAACAGGCGCGCCGCTTCCTCAACCTGTTCGCCTACACCGGCACCGCCACCTGCTATGCGGCCGACGGCGGCGTCGAGGAAACCGTGACAGTCGACCTCTCGAACACCTACCTGGACTGGGCCGAGCGCAATATGCGCCAGAACGGCTTTGTTGGTCCGCAGCATCATTTTGTGCGCGACGACGTGCTCGCCTGGATTCGCGACCAGCGCCAGACGCGCAACCGCTGGGACCTGATCTTTGTCGACCCGCCCACGTTCTCGAACTCGTCAAAGATGGGCCGCCGTACCTGGGATGTCCAGCGCGACCATGTTGAGCTTTTGGCCGGCGTATCGCGCCTGCTCGCACAGGGCGGCCACGCCATCTTTAGCTGCAACCTGCGCGGCTTCCGCCCCGAGACGCGCAAGCTCGCGCGCGCGGGCGTCGTGCTGGAGGACATTACGACGCAGACCATTCCCGAGGACTTCGCGCGCAACCAGAAGGTGCACCACTGCTATATCGTGCGCCGCCTGCCCATCGAGGACGCCATGGCCGAGGTCGGCTTTAGCGCCGAGGAGATTGCCGAGCGAACCGAGGAGCTGCGCAACCCCGAGGCCCGCAAGCCTCGCGCGGCAGCGCCCGCGCACGCGCAGGCAGGCGACCAGGGGCCGCACGGCAACGGCAAGTCCAACTTTGCTGGCAAACCCTCCCCTGCCGGCAAGTCCAAAAAGAAGAAGTTCTACGCCAGCAAGCCCAAGGGCAAATAGACAACGTTGCGGTGGAATACGGACTGTTTTGCCTGGAATTAGGCAAATTTAGACCGTATTTCACCGCAACTCATATTGGGATGGCGGATGCCGACCTATCCCTGGATGACCAATCGGTAACCAATACCCACGTGCGTCTGGATATAGCGCGGATGCGCGGGGTCGGACTCAATCTTTTTGCGCAGCGTGCCCATAAAGACACGCAGGCTCGCCAGGTCGCTCTTGGTCGCCGTACCCCAAATCTCGTGCAAAATAAACTGGTGCGTCAGCACCTTGTCGGCGTTATGCGCCAGCAAGCAGAGCAACTTGTACTCGATCGGCGTCAGGTGCAGCTCCTCGCCATCCATCGTGGCGATGCCGGCATCAAAATCGATATGCAGCTCACCGGTATCGAACGAGCCCTCGGAGACAACGCCGCCCGTCTGCGCATACGAAAGGCGCCTGAGCGTCGTGCGAATGCGCGCGAGCAGTTCCTCAACCGAAAACGGCTTGGTCAGATAGTCGTCGGCGCCAGCATCGAGCGCGCGAATCTTGTCCGCATCCTCACTGCGCGCCGAGACCACGATGATCGGCATGCCCGACCATGCGCGCACCGACTCCACCACCTTGACGCCGTCCATATCGGGCAGACCCAGGTCGAGCAGCACAATGCTCGGTGCCTGCGATGAGGCGGCGGCGATGGCGGCATGGGCGGTCTCCACGGCCATATGACGCAAGCCGTGCGCCTCGAGCGCGGCAACAATAAGATTGCGAACGGCGGGGTCGTCCTCAACGACCAAGATGAGCGGTTTTACGGCAGAGTTCGGCACAGCGCTACTCCTTATCAAACGAAACGTCGGCGACGGGAAGCTCAATCGTAAAGACCGAGCCGTGCGGGTCCGCCGCGGCAACCTCTATGCTACCGCCATGCGCCAGCGCAATGGAGCGGCAAAGCGAAAGACCCAGGCCCACGCTGCGATGGCTGTCGGCAAGACCGTGGTTGGCGGTGTAGAACGACTCAAAGATTCGCTCGCGGTCCTCGGGCGCAATGCCCGGGCCGTCATCGGCCACCGAGCACGCCACGCGTCCATCGTCGACGTCAATCGAAATCACGATATGCGAGCCTGCGGGCGTATAGGTGATGGCGTTGTTCACCAGATTGACCACCAGCTGCACCATCAGGCGCGCATCGACGTTGACGAGCGCCGGCTCGTCGCACGGCACCACCTTAAGATCGTGCTCACGCACGGCCGGACTTACGTGGCGCAGCGCCTCCTCGACGATATCGTCCATGAGCTCGAGCGTGGTCGACAGATGCATGCCGCCACCCTCGAGCTTGGTGATAGCGAGCAGATTCTCGACGGTGGCGTTGAGCCACAGCGCATCCGAGCGAATGGATAGAAGCAGGCAGCGGCGCGTCTGGGCATCGAGCACCGCGGTGCCGGTCGAGCCCTGGTCGAGCAGCACATCGGCATTGCCCGAAATACTGGTGAGCGGCGTGCGCAGGTCGTGCGAGATGGAGCGCAGCAGGTTGGCGCGCAGCTGCTCGTTTTTGGCGAGCACCGCCGCCTCCTCGCGGGCCTCCATGGCGCGGGCGCGATCGAGTGCCAGCTCGCCTTCGCTCACGATGGCATCGGCAAGCGTCCGCTCCTCGTGCGTCAGCACGTCGGGCTCGGCAACGATAGCCAGCACGCCCACCACCGAGGTGGGGTCGCCCGAGCGCACGAAGCCGTCGCCTGTGCGAACCGTCAGGTAGATGCCATAAAACGCCGAGCCGCCATAGGTGGCATCGAGCGGCGTTCCCACATAGGCGGACGCCGAGAGCCGCGGCGGCATCTGCGGCGCCAGCTCGTGCACCGGGGCGGCATCGCCCACGGCTGTGTACGTCGCACGCGGCAGCAGGTCATCGCCCTCGGCGTCGGCGCTGTACCACACGACCGGACAGCCCGAAAGACGCGCCAGCTGCGTGGCCATGGCGTGAACGATCTGCTGCTGATCGGCGCACCGCTGCAACATGCGATTGGTCTCGAGCACCATATGCGTGCGGCGGTCGCTAGCGGCAGCCTGTGCCAAGGCGCGGCGCAGGGCCAACGCAATCGAGCTCGACACAAGCGAGACCACGAACATGATGAAGAACATGCCGGGATAGCCGCGGTCGATAAGCGACAGCGAGTAGCGCGGGTCGACAAACAAAAAGTTGTAGAGCGCCACGGCGGCAGCCGAGCTCAACAAGCAATACAGGCGACTCCAGGTAAAGAATGCGCACAGCTGAACGGCGAACACATAGACGATCATGATGCTCGGCGCGAGACCCGGATGGTCGAGCAGCGCGCCCACAATCGTCGCCGCGACCAGCAGCCCCACCGATACGCAGGCGTCATACAGAGGAGTGCGGCGCGTCAGCGTTGTGCGCCGCCACCAAAAGCTATCGGCAATATCGCCGTCCGTACGGACGTCCATCAGCGTCCCGCCCCTCTCTCAAAAACAAAAACCACCACAAAGGGGACAGGCACCTTTGTGGTGGTTTCCCTTGTGGTGGTTCCAAGTGTAAAGCCTTTGCAACCTGCGGTCGTTAGACAAACAGCACGTGCGCGAGCAGTGCGCACACGCACGCCGCGACAAGCACCGTCACCACGATCGAAATCACGCGGTCGGCCATGTCCATGTTGGCCCGATTCGTAAAGAACCGATCTTCGGCGGCGTCGACGCGCGCCTCACGCACCAGCTCGGTCGCAAAATCGCAACCGTCAAGCACCTTTGCATCCATGGTTTCCTCCCAGGACTCAATCCCCGTCAATACAAACCCGCCCGTTCGCAGGCAAACCTCAAGCGTCGACTACGGCCGCTCGTTGGGGGCCAGGCGCTGCATCTTATTCACAGCCTTGAACTTGGTGAACAGCGGCACGTACTCAAAGCTCACGTTGGAGTTCTCCAGGCCGTACCAGCGTGCGGGCGTGCCGGCGGCACGGCGGATGATGTACTTGAGCGTGATGGCCGTACGCTCGCTCGGCTCCACATCGCTTTCGGGCGCCAGAAGCTTACGAATCAGGACGAACTTGAACGTACCGATGTTGCCCGGATCCTTGTAGACCGAGTAGTCATGCGTCTGCGCCGGCAGCTCGCCGGTGGCAGCCAGGTCCTGAACGACCTGACGCAGATAGGCATTGACGCGCTGGTTAATCTTGTAGCCCAGGTACAGATGCACGCGGAACACGTAGTCGGTGCCGAACGTCTCGACCGAATAGGCAAAGGTGTGCGGTTCGTCCATGGTCTCGACATTCACAAACCACCAGGCGCGGGCGCGCTTGGGATGCTTGTCCAAGATCGAATAGACGATATCGCGGTCGATGTAGTCGGTATGGGTGTCCTTGGTCAGGTACACGACGTTGTCGCTCATGCGCTCGTAACGGTCGTCGTCGCGCAGGCGCTTGAGCTGCGGCAGGTAGCTGCGCAGCGGCAGCAGCGTAAACTGGCGCTGCTCGACCGCCGTGCCGTTGTACCAGCACACCATAATGCCCATGATGAGTGCAGCCATAAGGATGGTGAAGTAGCCGCCGTGGAAGAACTTGGTGAGCGAGCTCACGAAGAAGAAGCCTTCAAGCAAAAGGAAGAAGGCCGCGAAGATCCACGGAGCAACCTTGAGCTTGCGCTCCTCGTGCAGGTAGAAGAAGAGCAGCAGCGTGGTGCACATCATAGTCAGCGTAATGGCAAGGCCGTAGGCGGCTTCCATATGCGCCGAGTTCTGGAACAGCAGCACCACGATGACGCAGCCGACAAGCATGACGTTGTTGACCATGGGGATGTAGAGCTGGCCCTTGGTCTCGGCAGGGTAGAAGACCTGCATGTGCGGCATGAGATCCAGACGGCTGGCCTCGGACACCAGCGAGAATGCGCCGGTGATGAGCGCCTGCGAGGCAATGATGGCCGCGACGGTGGAAAGGCCGACGGCAAACGGGCGCAGGCCCGGGGCGAGCATCTGGTAGAACGGGTTGAGGTCGGCAATGCCCATGAGCTCGGGGTTGGCAGCGTTGTTCATAAGCCAAGCGCCCTGGCCCATATAGGAAAGCAGCAGGCAGCACTTAACGAACGGCCAGGTAGCGTAGATGTTGCCGCGGCCGACGTGGCCCATGTCGGAGTAGAGCGCCTCGGCACCGGTGGTGGCGAGGAAGCAGCTGCCCAGAATCATGATGCCCGCGTGGTTGTTGGGGCTCAGCAAAAAGGCGATGCCGCGCACCGGGTTGAGGCACAGCAGCACGGCGGGGTGCTGGAAGACAAAGAACAGACCCGTGCCGCCCAGGAACAGGAACCACAGCGTCATGATGGGGCCAAAGGCGTGACCGATCTTGGCCGTACCGATGCGCTGTACCAAGAAGAGCACGATGATGATGGCGAGCGTAATGGCGACGACGCGGCCCTGGTCATCGCCCAGCACGGCATGGACCGCCGGGATGGTGCGCAGGCCCTCGATGGCCGTGGTAACGGTAACGGCCGGCGTCAGGATGCCGTCGGCGAGCAGCGCGGCGCCACCCAGCATGGCGGGGATGATAAGCCACTTGCCGCAGCGCTTGACCAGGCTGTACAGGGCAAAGATGCCGCCCTCACCATGGTTATCGGCGCGCAGCGAGATGAGCACATACTTGATGGTGGTCAGCAACGTGACCGTCCACACGACAAGGGAGAGCGCGCCGAGCACGAACTCCTCCGTGACGCTTCCGATGCCGCCGTTGCCGGCAACGAGCGCCTTGGTTACATACATAGGACTGGTGCCGATATCGCCGTACACCACGCCCAGCGTGACGAGCATCGCCGAGATGCTCACAGGAATCGCAGCGTGCGAGGCTGCCTCCTTGGCCTTTTGTTCCATAAGCCGGTTTCCTCCCAACTTTAATGTTCGAAGGAATTATAGGTAATCGGCCTGCACTTGCACGGCACCGTTTTCCCAGCTAGATAAACATTTATACGGCCTTTAGGCCACCACGGCGATATGGAATGTAACAAAGGGACTGTCCCTTTGCCTCATCTGTCATTTTCCGAGCCAGTTTTTGAACCACCACTCCATGGAGCGGCTCATCTCGGCCATAAAGGGACTAGTGTGTTTGCGGGTGTAGATATCCACCACGCGCTCGCCCACCTCGCGGGCATGCGGGCGAAACATCGCGTCCATCTCGGCCACCTGCGCGTCCATGGTCGCAGCATCGGCGCGGCAGTAGCGCTCCTCGTGCACCAGGTTCACCACGGGATGCGCGATTGCCGGGCGCTCCTTACGGGGCGTGCCGATGATGAGCATCGACAGCGGCATGGTATAGGGCGGCAAGTCCAGCAGCCCGGCAACTTCCTCGGCATTCTCGACGATATCACCGATATAGCAGCTCCCCAGACCCAGAGCCTCGGCGGCAACCACGGCGTTTTGCGCGGCGATCACGGCGTCCTGGGCCGCGATGGCAAAGTCGCCCAAACCCGGCGCGCGGCGGGGCGCCTTACCCGTGCGCTCGACAAATTCGGGCTCAAAGCAGCCCACGTGCTCAAACAGATCGATCCACTTGGCATAATCGACCACAAATATTAGTGCCCAGGGCGCCTTGGCGATCATGGGCTGGTGGTCGCACAGGTCGGCCAGGCGGTCCAGCGTAGCCTGCTCGCGAATGCTCACGATGGAATACATCATCATGGCGCCCGCCGACGGCGCGCGACTCGCCGCATGCAAAATTGCCGCCCGCTGCTCGTCGGTCACCGCCACGGGACGGTCGTCGTCATCACGCGCGAAGGCACGCGTTGAGGAACGGTGCTCCAACGTGTCCAGCACCGCATTGCCCGTGGTCTCGACCGGATAGCCACACGTATCCACAGCCTTGGTGCAAACCTGCTCGTTCATCGCCTCATCCTCGCTAATTCTTTAAGAAGCCTTTACGTTTCCGTGTAATTCCCGTCCATTATCGCGCAGGTCGCCACTACATTACGCCACACCGCCACACGTGCGCGTTATTATGGCTGGTTGTTGTGCGCAACCCTCAAATGCTGCGCATATCTTGGTAACAATCGGGTAAACCCCCGCTTTCGTAGGTTCTAAGTTTGTGAGGAGTCTCAGCATGTTCGCTGCCGCCATCTCGCTCGTCGGTCTTGCGGCGACCGTCTACCTTGTCTTGCGCGAGGCCAAGGCCATTCGCGCTCAGTCGGGCACCGTTGCCAAAAGCGCTCTTGGGTGGAGCGTCGCCTTCGGCCTGTTCCAGCTCTTTTTGACCATTTGGGGCGCCATTGGCCTCGTCGCCCAAAACGAGCCGCTCGCCTTTGTGATGCTCATCCTGACCAATGCCATCCTCACCGGCTGCGCCTGGGCCAGTATCGCCCGCGACCGCATCGCCCCGCGCGTCTTTGCGTTCGCCTCGGCCGATGCGCCCGCCCCCACCGGCAAGCTCGCTCGTTTGCGCGACGCCTTTGTGGGCAAACCGCTCGTCGCCGCCGTCCTGTGCCTGCTGCTCGCCGGCGTCTTTGCGCTGCTTGGCATGGAGGTCTCGTCCAACCACGACTTTACCTGGGTCTACCCCCTGTGCATCCTGCTCGAGTGGGCCATCATCACCACGCTCATGGTCGGCCTGTTCTTCCTGTTCCAGCGCCACGGTGCAGCTCCCGCGGTCCTGGCCTTTGCCCTCTTTGTCCTGGGCATTGCCGAGTTCTTCGTCATCACGTTTAAATCCATGCCCATCCAGCCGGGCGACCTTTCGGCCATCTCCACCGCCGCCGCGGTCGCCGGCACCGGCTACACCTTCTCCATCTCGCTGTTCTGCGTGCTGTCCATGGGCTTTACCGCCATCGCTATGCTGCTGTGCGAGTACGCCGGCCTGGTCGCGCCGCATCGCCAGAAGGGCGCCGCCAACGCCAAGCGCATGCTGCTCACCAACCTGCTCGTCGCCGTGCTGTGCCTGGGCGGTGTGACCGCGCATGTCACGCTCATCGACTACTACAACACTCTCGGCATCACCGTCTACACCTGGCGTCCGCTCGAGAGCTACTGGCGCGAGGGTTACCTGCCCGCCTTTATTAGTGCAGCGCAGTCCATCAAGCCGCCCAAACCCGCCGACTATTCTGTCGATGACGCCAAGGCTACGCTCAAAAAGTATGCCAAGGCCTACGACAAGTCCGACGCGGCTAAGAGCGACGAGCGCGCCGCCGCCCAGGAGCAATTCGACAGCGAGAAGCCCACGGTCATCGCCATCATGAACGAGACCTTCTCGGATCTTTCGATCTATCAGGAGATGCGCGCCGGCTACGAGGGCCCGCAGTACTTTAAGAACCTGTCCAACTGCCTCAGCCGCGGCAAGCTCTACGTGAGCGCCTACGGCGGCGGTACCGCCAATACCGAGTTTGAGTTTATGACCGGCAACTCCATGGCCAACCTGGGCTCGGGCGTGTACCCCTACACCATCTACAACATGGAGACGACCGGGAACCTGGCAGAGCAGTTCAAATCGCTCGGCTATTCCACCACGGCCATGCACCCCAACCACGCGACCAACTGGAACCGCGAGAACGTCTACAAGGACTTCGGCTTTGACCAGTTCCTGTCCATCAACGATTTCCAGGGAGCTGACACCCTGCGCGGCATGGTGACCGACCAGGCTACCTACGACAAGATTCTTGAGCTGCTCGACCAGAACGCCGATCCGCAGTTTATCTTCGACGTGACCATGCAGAACCACTCGGGCTACGACACGGGCCTGCTGCCGGTCGACAAGCAGATGCACCTGAATATCGACACGACCGATCTGGACGCCAAGACCGTCGAGGACGGCACGCTCTCCGATGTCGACGAGTATGTCTCGTGCATCGAGCAGTCCGACCAGGCGCTTCGCTACTTCCTCAACGCCCTGAGCAAGCTCGACCGCAAGGTGGTCGTGGTGTTCTGGGGCGACCACCAGCCGTTCTTCCCGTCCAAGTTCAATGACAAGTGGTTTACCAGCGAAGACGACGCCACCCACCAGGAGCGCCTGTGGCAGACCGACTACATCATCTGGGCCAACTACGACGTTGCCGGCTGCGACCAGACGAGCGAGGTCGACGACCTGTCCACCAACTACCTGTCCACCCAGCTCATGCAGCTAATCGGCGCGCCGCTGACCGACTACCAGAAGGCGCACATGACGCTGCGCGAGTCGCTGCCCGCCATCAACTCCGTGGGCTACGAGGACGCCAGCCTGCGCTGGGCGCTCTCCTCCAACGTCACCGGTGACGACGCCGCCGCCGCTGCCGCAACCAAGGCGCGCGAGGATTACGCCAAGATGCAATACTACGAGATGTTCCGCGACGGCAAGAACGTGTACACCGAGCACTTCCAGACCGAGGCCAACGAGACCGACCCCAACCTGGCGCCGGGTACGACCAAGATTAAGTAGCTGCTAGCTGCTGAGCCACAACTGAAACGTCTGTCCAGGCGGAGGCATATAAGGTTCCCTGCTCGGACAGTCCTGCGCAAGACGAAGGCCACATTAAGTGGCCTTCTTTGCGTGCGGAACTCGCGATGAACCTTATATGCCTTCGCCTGGACAGACGCCCTGATGTTGGGGCGTGGCTTGTCTTGGGTGTATCGCCGAACATATATAAGTTGAAGGCCACGTTATGTGGCCTTCTTTGTTTGCGGAAAGTGTGTCCCGGAATTCTTGTCTGGAATGGGATGCAGTTTCCGCTTGGGACCCGATTGGGAAAGTGTGTCCCACTATTCAGCTGGATTCCGGGATGTATTTTCCAGTTGAGGCTCGTTGGGAAAGTGCGTCCCGGTCTGGGCGCTCAAACTGGGATGGATTTTCCGGATGAGGGCTTGACGGAAAATGTGTCCCGTTCCGGGCGCTAATTGTGGGATGCAGTTTCCGCTTGCGGAGTCTCCACTCAACAGAAAACCCGGGTGGCCTGTTTTTGGCTACCCGGGTTTTTGGGTTGTCGATATGTTCGACTGGCTACTAGTGGGTCTTGCGGCGCTTGATCAGCATGATGAGGGCTATCACTACGAGCGTTGCTCCCGCTGCTGCTGCGGTGGCGACTAGGGCGAATGTTTGGTCGCCGGTGTTTGCGAGGTTCTTCGCTGTGGTCGTAGTCTTGACCTTGGTGTCGGTCTTAGCTCCGTTGTCGGACTTGGGCTTGTCCGGGTTCGTCGGGGTCTCAGGAGTCTCGGGGTCCTTTGAGCCTTCGGAATCGGTTGGGCCGGCGGTGTTTACCAGCGTATGGTCCAGGAACTTCTTGGCGCCCGCACTTGCCTGTGAGAACAGGCGGCGCGTGCGGATCGGGGTGGCGTTCACCGTTGTGAGCGCCGTCTCCTCGGCCTCGATATTCACGAGCGTCGTGCCGGTGTCGAGGCCCACGTCGTTGTATCCCACGTGGCAGTAATACTGCGCACCGTCATCGTCTGCGGTCAGGTCAATCTCGAGCTTTGAGGCCGTTCCAGCCGCGAGGTTGCCATCGGCACCCACGAGCTTAAACTCTGTCTCGCCGCGGCCCTTGCGGTACCACATATAGGTCGGTGCCAGCCCTGTTTCGCTATCGTCGGCACCGAGTTGCTTCACATGGCCAATCGCCGAGAGCGTCAGGTGGCTTCCCGCCGTGCGCTCAACCGAAGAGTCGTATCCAAGATCCGACCCCTCCGCAGCATCCGCCGCAGGTCCGCTCACGGTCATCGTCATGCCATCGGGCATGGTCTTGACCGTGATGATTGCCGAGCGAATACCTGTTTCGGTCGTGGATCCATTCTTAACGGCGGCGATGGCGAATCGATACTCCGTATTGGGCTGCAGCCCATCCCACTTGAGCGAGGTCTGCGTGTTGTCGGCAATCTTCCAGCTATTGACGACCGCATCCGCCGCATTGCTCTGCAGCATGCCCACGCCGTAGCTAAAGCCACTCTTGTTTGCGAGTACATCGTCCCAGCTAAACGTAACGCTGGTCGAATCGACGGCGTTTGCCGTAAAGCCCGTCACGGCCGGCGCGTCGGGCATCTCGACGTCCTTAACGTCATAGCCCACGATCCAGAACTGGTCGGTGTCCTTGGTGCCGAGCTTGTCGCCCGAGTCTGCCTCGAACTTGTCGACATCCACCGCGTTGACGCCCAGACGCCACACAAAACCGTACTTGCCCTGCGCGGCCTCGGGCAGGTTGTCGACGGTGCCGCCGTATTCGGTCGATTCACTCGAGGAGTTACCCGTAGTAAAGCCGGCGTTGGCACCAAAGCACAGGCCGCCAAACAACTCGTGCTTTGCGAGCTTCGCGCCCATGACAACGCTGCCGTTCAGCGTCAAGCCGAGCTCGAGCTCCTGCTCCTTGCCCTCCTCGACTTCGATGGTCTGCTCAATGCTCGCCCCCGACTGCGCGGCGGCGCCGTTAAACCCATCGTGCGTGTAGGCGCGCGTTACGCCAGGCTTGCCCAGGCCAAAGGAATCCCCAACGGGAGTCTCGCCGTTGAGCGTCGTTTGATAGGTTCCGGGTTCTCCCGACCGGTTGGTCAAAAAGTAGCTGAGCGGTGTCATATTGTGCTGTTTGGCAATACGATCGTAGGTCTCGACGTTGACGACCGAGGTCTGCGCACCGAGCGACACGGGCGCCGCCATCACGCCCTTGCCACCAGTTTCCTCATTTTCGATCTCGTACTCGTAATAAACCATCGGAATCGTGTAGAGCACGGCCTTGTCGCCCTCGCCGGCATGCGACTCGTAGCTTACGCTGGTGCTGACCGTGCGTTCGCTCTGGTAGTCATAGCTTCCCTCGGCGGCAAAATCAACCGAAGCATTCACCGCAACCAACGGCGGACCGGTCTGCACCTCGACGGCAACGCCCAGCTCGGCACCGATGGTGTAGCCCTCGGTTTTCCCCGCTGCCGTTCCCTCGCCGTATGACGTGCCGCCCAACACCAGATAGCCGTATGCCTGCTCCAGATCCTCAACATAGGGCGCATCCTGCAGCACGGCAAGCACGCGCGGGTTGGTATAGACCTTGTAGCGGTCCTTGTACGTGATCTTGACGCTGTCGTTGTCGACATCGGGCAGCGCGAGCGAGATAAATGTGCCGTAGGTAGTGCCGCGACGGTTGCTCTCGCTAATCACCTGCTCCTCGCCGCGGCGCACCTTTCCGTTCTCGTCGAGCGAAAAATGCGAGGCGGTCATCCAATAGTAGTCATCGTTCTTGCGCAGGTCCTCGTCGCGGTGCTTGCCCACCACGGCGATAAAGCTCTCGTTATAGCGGTCCGAACCCGAGACGCTGCCCGCCTTGACGTCGCTGATCCACACCTGCTCTATACCCTTGTGGTCATGCTTGTTGCTGCTGTTGTATTGCTGACCGCTCATGCTCATGGTTCCGACCATGGACCCCAAGCCCTGAGCCCCGCTCTGTGCCGTGTTGCAGGCAAAGTCGCGGAACACATCGCCGCCCACGAGCACCTCGTCGACCGCCAGCTGCTCGGACAGGCCGTCAAGGTTGGCAGTGGCAAGGGCAATAGGCGCCAAGGTGCACGGATAGCGCTTATCCTGAGCGCTATCCTTCCATGCGCTGTTGGGCACATGCATCAGCCCATAGGAGGCGAGGAGCCCGTCTCTGTATTCCTTGCAATCGGAAAGCTTGAACTCGCCAGACTCCGAGTCAAAATACGCGTAGCGGTACAGCGCGCCGTACAGCCCCTTGCTGCCGTCAGAAGCGCCGTAATCAAAAGCGCTGCGTTGCCAGTCATAGCCCGCAAGAATAAGGCCCGTGACGGTTTCACCCGTCTTCTTTCCTTCTTCATCGTAGGCGGCAAACGTGCCGAACGTCGCATTCGCAGCGACCATGGTCTTGCCGTTCGCGGAGAGGGAGATTGCGCCCGCGTCGCCCAGAGCATCGACATGGACGAGCGCACCCTTGGATGCATCCCACGAAAACAGCTCGCAATGCGTCGACTTATCAATATTCTTCTTGCCGTAGGGTGCCGAGACCACGATGGCGAGATCATCGCAAAAATCGCGATCGAGGTCGCCGGTCGCTAGCGAAACGACAGGAGCTGACTGAAGCTGCGTCCAGGAGTCGTTCCCGCCCTTGTTGTGCGTGGTGTAGTCCGCGGCGTTACCGGCATCGATCTTGACGACGCTTTGCTTCCAGTTGCCGCCCTCCAAGTCATACATGTCGACCACAGCCTTGCGCACGCCGTTCTCGTCGACATAGCAGCCCGCGTAGACAAAAAGCTCGTCGACGCCGTCGCCATCGACATCGCCCGCCTCGACATCAAAGACGGCGTCGTGCTCTTGCAGGTAACCGGCATCCAGGTACTTAAAACGGCCTTCGTACATCATATTAGTGTTGACCGTCACCGGCAGGTGTGTGTCGAGAGTGCGCGTACGCCCGTTGCTAAACGAGTAGAGGACCAGCTCAACCTTTCCGGCGTATGACTTGCCGTCAATCGTCGTGGAGGAACTATCGCCGTAGGCACGGAGCTCGGCAACGCGGCTCTTTTTGCCCGTGCTGGCGTCGCTGCAGAACTCAACACTCGTGGCGTGAATGCCCGAGAAACCGTTGTTGTCGTTGGCGAGTACTGTTGAGGACTCATTGTTGCTTAGGTACGACCAGGTGCCGCCACCGTAGTCGCTATGCTTGTAGAGATCGCTGTTCGTATCGAAGTTGTTGACGTTTTGCCAGAACTTTGCGGCGCCCCACACACTTCCATAGCCATCGAAGAGTTTGCTGCTGCCGCCAATGTCACCGCGCTCGACGTTCTCGAGCTTGTCGCGCAGAGTGTAGCGATTGCCATGGCTACCGTTAGCTGCCATATAGACCTCGCTGCGCGTGGCAAACGTCGTGGGGGTATCAGTGGAATAGGGGCCAACGGTATCGGCCGGAATGTCCTCGCTCGTGCCCAGACCCAGGGCTTGATAATCCTGCTCGGTCATATCGGTGATTGCGGGCGCGTCTGCCGCCTGGGCAACCTGGGGCGTGGCCGTGAAGCAGGCGACGCTCGTGGCGATCAACGCAGCAAGCGCCGCCGTCCCAACAAGCGGGATTTTCGACAGCCTACGGATACGGGGGTGTGGAACGTACATGAGGGACCTCGCTTTATTCGAGTGGAGTGGACTCATTTTTGCAAATGATACATCCGATGCCCGATATCACGTGTCTCATTTTCGCCAACGGCGTGTCTCATTTTTGAGAATCCGAGATGCCGCGGAAATCTTATCCCAGCTCAAAGGCCATTTCTGGGATGTATTTTCCGTCGAGTGCCTCATCGGGAAACTGCATCCCATTTCAAGCGTCGATTCTGGGACGCACTTTCCCCTTAGACCCTCAACCGGAAACCGCATCCCACTTTGAGCGCAAATTCCGGGATGCATTTTCCGCTTGAGCCTCATTGGGAAACGGCGTCCCACTTTGAGGGCTGATTGTGGGATGCATTTTCCGGTTTTGCTCTCATTGGGAAAATGCATCCCGTTTCTTGACCGAATAATGGGACGCAATTTCCCGTTGGAGCGCCTTTGGGAAAGTGTGTCCCACTTCGACCGCCCAGAGTGGGATGCACTTTCCGCAAAGCACCTCAACGGGAAACTACGTCCCATTCCAAAGGCAAATTCCGGGACGCATTTTTCGAAAGCCTGCCCATCCGGAAAGCCCGTCCCACTTTGGACGCATCCGGGCACGGAACCATCGACCTATCAGGCCTCCCATCAATAAAGAGGCGTCCTCCCGGACGGCGGGGCACGAAGTTCATCGCGAGTTCCGCACGCAAAGAAGGCCACTTAATGTGGCCTTCGTCTTGCGCAGGACTGTAGAGCAGGGAACTTCGCGCCCCGACGCCCGGGAGGACGTTTCATTTAGAAAGATGGACCGACCGCCGTCAGCGATGGGAGCTACTCCCCCAGCACGGCCTTTTTGGCGGCTGCAGCCATGTTGTCCAGATCTTCCTTGGTGGGGTGATCCTTTGCGGCGACCCAGTTGTCGAGCAGCATCTTAAATCGGGCGTTGTCGGGATCTTGCTCGAGCATGGCCTCGTAGCGCTGCTTGACCGCGGGACCCATCTTGCCCTGGCACATTGCCCAACCCACAAGCTCGGCATCCTCGGCCAAATTGGAGGTCACGCGATTGATAATCTGCTGATAATAGCTCTGGTCGGCGCCAAAACCGCAGGTACCAAAGAGGAAAACGCGCTTGCCGTGCAGAGCGGAGAGCAGCGCGGCAACCGAAGGCGTGCACGCGCCCTTGTCGCACCAAAAACCGACGAGCACCGTGTCGGCCGCGCAGGCGCCCTGCGCCTCGAGCGCAACCTGATCTGCATCCGCATCGTCGCTCAACGCCGCGGCATGGACAAACTCAACGCCCGCAGCCTGCAGAGCGCGCTTGATCGCGCCCGAAACCATCCTGGTATTACCGCTCTTGCTGTTAACCACCAAAGAGCACGTCATAGTCACGTTGCCTCGTTTCCCCCAAAACTAAAGCCACTAATGCAATTTATTAGATGAATATCTTAGTACTAACGTGACAGATGTAAACCACCGTCTGTCGATTGATTAACCTTGATTATCGACTTCATCCGAACACCTCCCACATTCATCCGCACATGTGCGGATGAATGTGGGAACCCGATACCCTGAGGGCCGGATCGGCCGGCCCCGGGAGATCGGAGGACGCCATGTCCGGAAAGAAGAAAAGGG
>DBFANS010000028.1:0-19006 GCA_048233475.1 Collinsella aerofaciens
CCCTTTTCTTCTTTCCGGACATGGCGTCCTCCGATCTCCCGGGGCCGGCCGATCCGGCCCTCAGGGTATCGGGTTCCCACATTCATCCGCACATGTGCGGATGAATGTGGGAGGTGTTCGGATGAAGTCGATAATCAAGGTGCATAAAGTAACGGTTTGCGCACGTCAGCGTGTTATTCTAGACATACGTAAATTCGTATAAGTTGGAGGTAGCATGTTCTCAATCGGTCAACACGTCATTCATCCGGGCCAGGGAGTCTGCACCGTCGTCGGTTTTAGGGACGACACACCGCAGCCCATGCTGCTGCTCGAGACCAAGCAGGGACATGCGCAGACGATCCTCATGTACCCCGTGGCGCAGGCCGACCGTTTGCACGCCGCCATCTCGCAGCAAGATGCCGAGCACTTGCTGAGCCACTATGACGAGCTGGAGTGCGACACCTTTACCGAGCGCAACAGCTCACTTGAGGAGACACACTTTAAGCAGCAGCTCAAGCTGGGCGCGCCCGAGACGGTCCGCGTGGCAAAAACCATGATGCACCGCATTCGCCTGGCCGAGGAAGCTGATAAAAAACCCAGCTCCTACTACATGCGCGTACTCAAGGAGGCCAAACGCCGCTCCATCGAGGAGTTCGCTGTGGCCTTGGGCGTCACCGAGGAGGACGCCGAAGCCCGCCTAGCCCAAGCCGCCCTCAACTAACCCATCCGCGCCAAAAACCACCACAAAGGGGACAGGCACCTTTGTGGTGGTTTTCTTGTTCTAGTAGTATTCATTCTTATCGATACCCACGAGCACAAGGAGTCTCCTATGGCAGAGCCGCTTACCGCCGGAATCACCCGCGACCGCGCGTTCGAACTGCTCAACGAGCACAACAAGGACCCGTTCCACATCACCCATGGCGAGACAGTCGAGGGCACTATGCGCTACTTTGCGCGCGAGTTCGACCCCGAGAACGAGGAGTTTTGGGGCATCGTCGGTCTGCTGCACGACCTGGATTGGGAGGAGCATGAGGACGACCCCATTAACCACACCATCTATGCTGCCGAGATTCTTGAGGGCGAAGGTGCGTCTCCCGAGCTCATTCGCGCCATCCAGACGCACACGTCGGACTTCAACACCTCACTACCCAAGCCCGAGCTGCAGATGGAAAAGATCCTGTTTGCCTGCGATGAGCTCACCGGCCTGATCGGCGCTGCCGTCATCATGCGCCCGAGCAAGAGCGTTATGGACTTTACGACTAAGTCGCTCAAGAAGAAGTTCAAGGACAAACGCTTTGCCGCCGGCTGCTCGCGCGACGTGATTTCGCAGGGCGCCGAGATGCTCGGCTGGGAGCTCCCCGAGCTCTTTGACCGCACCATCGCGGCCATGCAGTCCTTCGCGCCCGATCGCGATACCTTCCAGGCCTAACCGCCCGCGCCAGCTAAAACCGCCACAAAGGGGACAGGCACCTTTGTGGCGGTTTTTCTTGCGCGGTCGTTAGGGGCGGACCTGGCCGGTGCCTCGGAGCTTGTATTTGTAGGTAGTGAGGGCCTCGGCGGCAAAGGGGCCACGGGCGTGGAGCTTTTGGGTCGAGATGCCAATCTCGGCGCCCAGGCCAAACTCGCCGCCGTCAGTGAAGCGCGTGCTGGCGTTGGCGTACACGGCCGAGGCATCGACCGCATCCAGGAAGCGCTCGCAAGCGTCCGTGTCCTCGGCAACGATGGCCTCGGAGTGCATCGTGCCGTAGCGATTGATGTGTGCGATGGCCTGGTCCTCGTTTGCCACGACCTTCACGCTCATCTCGAGCGCCAGGTACTCGCGACCCCAGTCCTCCTCAGTCGCGGCGACGTAGTCATCGCCCTCCACAAAGCCGGCGTCGGCGCACGCGGCGCACGTGGCCTCGTCGCCGTGAATGAGCACGCCGTGATCGTGCAGCACGGCAACGACCGCAGGCAAAAACGCATCGGCCACAGCATGGTCGACCAGCAGCGACTCGGCGGCATTGCACACGCCTACGCGCTGGGTCTTGGCATTAACGATAATGTTGAGCGCCTTATCAAAGTCGGCGGATTCATGCACGTAGATGTGGCAGTTGCCCGTGCCCGTCTCAATCACCGGCACAAGCGACTCGCGCACGCAGCGCTGGATCAGGCCTGCACCGCCGCGCGGAATGAGTACGTCGACAATGCCGCGGAGCTTCATGAACTCGCCAGTGGCCTCGCGGTCGGTGGACTCGATCATCGACACGGCCTCGCGCGGGAAGCCCTTGGCCTCGAGCGCATCGGCCAGCAGCTCGGCGATCATGGCACACGAGTGATAGGCCAGCGAGCCGCCGCGCAGAATACAGGCGTTGCCGGTACGGATGCAGATGCCTGCGGCGTCGGCCGTCACGTTGGGGCGCGCCTCGTAGACCATAGCGACCAGGCCCAGCGGAACACTCACACGGGTCAGGTCCACGCCGCTTGCAAGCACGCGGTGGTCGAGCACGCGGCCCACGGGATCGGGCAGCTCGGCGAGCTTTTCCAGGCCGGCGGCCATGCCCTCGACGCGCTCAGGCGTCAGCAGCAGGCGATCGAGCAGTCCGGCCGAGGTACCCGCATCGCGCGCGGCGGACATGTCGAGCTCGTTGGCGGCGACGATGGAGTCGACACCGTTGCGCAGTGCTGCGGCCATGGCGCGCACGGCCTCCTGGCGCTGCTCATCGCTCGCCGTGGCAAGCGAGGCCGACGCTGCCTTGGCGGCAACGGCAAGATCGTGGACATACGTGGCTATATCGACCGACATGGGCGGCCCTTTCTCCTAGAAGTTTGCAACAATGGTAGCCGATTTGCGCATGGCCTCGCCCGCGGCGGTAGAATTGGTCAACCCGAAACACCGCAACGAACGGAAGACTCACATGGCCCTCATCACTTCGTACCACGTCCCCGGCCTTTACGTCGAGGACCACAGCATCGACGTCCCCCTTGACTGGCGCGGCCTGGAGCCGATGCTCCTGGCCGTCGGCAGCACCATGCGCCGCGGCGCCATGCCGGCACCAATCGCCGGCGCGCCCGAGAGCATCAAGCTCTTCTACCGCGTGGTTTGCGCGCCCGACCGCATCAACGACGATCTGCCGCTGCTCCTGTTTTTGCAGGGCGGCCCCGGCGGCGAGAGCCCGCGTCCGCTGTCGCCCACAAGCGACGGCTGGATCGAGGAGGCCGTCAAGCACTTCCGCGTGGTCCTTCCCGACCAGCGCGGCACCGGACGCAGTTGCTGCGTGGACGGGCGCACGATTGCCGCACTGGGCGAGCGCGCGACGGCGGCCGGCTCCGATGCCGCACGCTCGCAGGCTGACTTCCTCAAGCGCCACCTCGCCAGCTCCATCGTGCGCGATTTTGAGTACCTGCGCCTGGTGGGCTTTGGCGGCAAGCCCTGGGTCACACTCGGGCAGAGCTACGGCGGCTTTTTGACGTTGAGCTATCTGTCGCTCTTCCCCGAAGGCGTGGCGGCGAGCTTTACCTGCGGCGGCATTCCACATGTGCCAGCGAGCGCAAGCGAGGTCTACGCGCACACCTTCCCGCGCATGGCGGCCAAGACTCAGCAGTATTACGACCGCTACCCCGCCGACGTCGAGCGCGTGGCGGCACTGGCCGATGCGCTCGAGGCCCAGAAGCCCGTGCTGCCCGACGGCTCACCGATGACGGTCGAGCGCCTACAGCTCATGGGCAGCGACTTTGGTATGAAGCCGAGCTTTGAGCGCATGCATTGGATTGTCGATCACGCTTTTGCCGACGGCGACGGCACGCTGGCCTGCGGCGCCTCGGTATCTGACAGCTTTTTGATGCGCGCCTTCGAGCGCACCAACACGCGTACAAACCCGCTGTACTGGACACTGCAGGAGTTCATCTACGCCGACGGCGACACTATGCCCATTGGTTGGGCCGCGGCCGAAGAGAAGGCACACCGCGCCGAGTTCGACACCCTCGCGCGCCCGCTCATGTTTACCGGCGAGGCAATGTTCCCGTGGATGTTCGAGCAGATGCCCGAGCTCAAGCCCTTCAAACCCGCCATGGACCTGCTGATGGAAGACACCAGCTGGGACAAGATCTACGACCCGCAGCGACTGGCGTGCAACGAGGTGCCGCTCCAGGCCGCGGTGTATTTCGACGACATGTACGTCGATTCGGGCTTGCAGCTCGATACGCTCAGCCGCGTGGGCGACTCGCATGCCTGGGTGACCAACGAGTTCGAGCACGACGGTCTGCACGGCAGCGTGGTGTTCAAGCACCTCTTCGACGAAGCCCTCAACCGCGGAGACCTGCGCCGGATCTTCTAGCAAAGGAGTGTCCCCACCTGCCGGCACAAAAGGAACGTCCCCAAGTACCAGGTTAATGAAGTCATTGCAGAAAGAGGACGGAAAGCGAAAACGCCCCTAAGCGAGCAAGGTGACGTGAAAGAGGAGGGCATTGACCTTTTGGTCATGCCCGACGATTGAACGTCAGATTGCCGCTTAGGGGCGTTTGCAGCGTCAATTGGTTAAGCGAAGACGATTAGGTTATCCCTGTGTATCGCCGGCTTCTCGGCCAGGTTAGCGAGCAGGCGGTTGCTGGCGATCTGGTCCTGGCGACGGCCGGCTGCAAGCTCCAGCACGTCCGAATCGGCCTCGGCGATACCGCGGGCGACGACCATACCGCTCGGATCGCACACATCGAGCACATCGCCCTCGGCAAACTGGCCATCGACCTCGCGAATACCCACCGCAAGCAGGGAAGAGCCACGGCTGACCAGCGCCTTCGCAGCACCGTCATCAACCGTCACCGAGCCGTGGGCCTTGTCGCCCAGCGCGATCCACAGTTTGCGGGGTGCGATGTCCAGGCGCTCCGCCGGCGGATCGAACAGGGTTCCTACGCTCTCGCCGCGGGCGAGACGCACGAGGGCATCGGGCTCCTCGCCCGAGCAAATCACGCTCTGAATGCCCGCCGTCATCAGGATGCGGCTCGCGCGAATCTTGGTGATCATGCCGCCCGTACCCACCGAGGTCGAAGAATCACCCGCCGAGGCAATGATCTTGACATCGATCTTATGCACGACCGGGACAAACTCGGCCGTGGGGTCCTCATGCGGATTGGCAGTATAGAGACCATCGATGTCCGAGAGCGTCACGCACAGATCGGCAGATACCAGGCAGCTCACGAGCGCCGCCAGTGTGTCGTTGTCGCCAAACTTGATCTCGTCGACGGTAACGGTATCGTTCTCGTTGACGACCGGCACCACGCCAAGCTCCACGAGGCGCAGCAGGGCGTCGCGCGCGTGCAGGTAAGACGTGCGGCGGGCCGTATCGTGGCGCGTGAGCAGCACGAGCGAGGTGAGCAGGTCGCGCGCATGGAACTCCTCGTCGTAGGCCGACGAGATGATGCACTGACCAGCCGAGGCGCAAGCCTGCAGGCTCGGCAGGTCGCCGACCGGCTTGCGGTCGAAGCCCAGCACGGGATAGCCACAGGCGATAGCGCCCGAGCTCACCACGACCAGACGCCAGCCGAGCTTGCGCAGCGCTGCGGCCTGATCGGCAAGCCCGCCGATAAAGGAGCGGTTGACCTTGCCGTCAGTGCCCACAACCGTGGACGAACCGATCTTTACCACCATCGTTTTATAAGAAGTCGTCATACGTCAAACCAATCAACTGTTCAGCGAACGGCCGAGCTGGCGGCCAAGGGAGCGTGACTCGCCCCTACCACCCAAGAAATTAGTGAGCCCAGGGAAAGGCAGAAGCCGCGGCCATGTTCTTGCGCACGAGCTCGTCGCGCACCTGAGCCAGGCCCTGCTCCATGCCCACCACATAGGTCTGCGGGTACAGGAAGCGCTTGAAAGCTGCGTCCAGATGATCGAGCGCCCAAGCACAGCGCTCGCGCGCGTCCTGGATGCTCTCACGCGGAGCCACCGCACTGCCATCGCGCACGATCGGCACCAGCAGCTCGCGATACTCAAGTTCGGACACGTCGGTCACCAGGGCGGCATCATTCACGGCCACGAGGGTATTGCCGCGCGCGGCGCCCTCCCCCGCCAGATGGTCCTCGTCGTAGATCATGTCGCAGACTGGGCCGCCAAAGCCGTCGTAATAACGGCGCACGCGTTGCACACCCGGGATCGTGCGCTTATAGGGCTGCTCGGAGAGCTTGACCACCGGCGTCCATGGATCTGTCTCGCTCGCACGGCGGGCGGAAAGCTTGTACACGCCACCCAGCGCCGGCTGGTCATAGCAGGTCGCGAGCTTGGTACCCACGCCAAAACTGTCGATGGGCGCGCCCTGGTCGAGCAGCGACTGAATCGTGTACTCATCCAGATCGTTAGAAACCGAGATCCCCACATAGGGCAGGCCCTCGGCATCAAAACGGCCGCGAACATACTTGGAGAGCTTGGCGAGGTCGCCGGAGTCAATGCGAATGGCCGACAAGCGCTCGCCCACCGCTTCCATCTCCTTGGCAACCGTAATGGCATGTTCACAGCCCTCGCGCACGTCATAGGTGTCGATGAGCAGCGTGCAGTTCTTGGGGCTCGATTTGGCAAAGGCACGGAAGGCCTCGAGCTCGGAATCGAAGCTCATCACCCAGCTGTGCGCATGCGTGCCAAAGACGGGAATACCGTAGCGGCGGCCGGCGAGCACATTGGACGTAGAGGAGCAGCCGGCGACGTAGCTCGCGCGCGCGACGGCCAGGCCGCCATCGGGACCCTGGGCTCGGCGCAGGCCAAACTCCGCCACGGGGCGACCGTCGGCGGCAAGCACCACGCGCGCCGTCTTGGTGGCGACAAGCGTCTGGAACCCGACGATGTTGAGCAGCGCCGTCTCGAGCAGCTGGCACTCCAGCGCGGGGCCGGTGACGCGCACCATGGGCTCGCGCGGAAAGACGAGCTCGCCCTCGGGCACGGCGTCGATGTTTACATGCGCACGAAAATCGCGCAGGTAGTCGAGGAATCCAGACTTGAACATCGCACCGCCAGCAGGGGCCTGGAGCGAGGCGAGGTAGTCGATGTCCTCGGGCGTAAAGCGCAGATTCTCGACCAGCTCGGGCAGCTCGGCGGTGCCGCACATGACGGCATAGGCGCTGCCAAAGGGATGGTCGCGGTAAAACGCGGTAAAACAACCCTGCTCATTGGCCTTGCCGCTCTCCCACAGGCCCTGGGCCATAGTGAGCTCGTACAGATCGGTGAGCATTGCGATGTCGGTGGGATGAGAGATGTCGGTCAAAGCCATGGGGCGACCTTTCGGATGTGTGGTGCAGAATTTGAGGGTTGGACGAGAGCAGAGCATGCGGACATGACGCCCGATGCAAATCGGTTAGAGCAGGCCCATGCTGGTCAGGATCGTGTAGCCCATAAAGATGACAAACGCGATGAGGGCAAGGACAATGATGATTTTTTGAGCCGGCGCCATGCCAGGGATCTCGTTCTCGCCCGTAGGCTCCTTGGAGGTAACCATGCGCTGGGCAAAGGTCATCTCGTCACGACTCGGCTTAGGCTCGACGGACTTGGGACAAGCGGCCTTTTTAGGCTGAGGTTTGGGCGCGGCAGGTGCAGGCTTCGCAGCAGCGGGCTTGGGTGCGGGCGCGGGCGCCGATGCGGATGCGGCGTTCGCGGCGATCTCCTCGGCCTTCGCACGCTCGGCACGCAGGACAGCCAGCTCCTCACGCTCGCGACGGGCCTCTTCACGAGCCTCGCGGCGGGCCTTCTCGGCGCGGAGCTCTTCCAACTCAGCGCGCTCCTCGTCGGACAATGGTTGGGACTCAAGCTCGGCCATGGTACAGCCCTTTCTTTTAAAAAAAGCCGCCGACACAATGTCAGCGGCTTATCAAATCCAAGGGTGGAGACGAAGGGAGTCGAACCCTCGGCCTCTGCCATGCGACGGCAGCGCTCTCCCAACTGAGCTACGTCCCCAGGACAAGTCGATATTTTACCTACGGCTCGCCAACTGTCAACGCCCAATAACCAGTCTTTTTGGAGCGCGGCTATTTTGACAACTTTTCGAACAGGCGATCCTCTCGATGATTTTTTAATCCCCGTCCCAGAAAAATCATCGACGAACGCACTACTTTGCGCTGGTAAGAACACCGGTGGTGTCGAAGGCCGGGGTGAAGCTCTCGTCTACCGCGCCGCCCTCTTGCCAGAACATCGTCGTAAAACCCAGGTCGTCGGCATGGTCGAGCACCTGCTCGTACTCCTCGCGCGTCACGGCACGCGCCAGGTCGCCGCCCTGCTCGCGCATAAGTGCATTGGGCGTGTACTGGTTCATGACCGAGATCGGCACATCGCCCACCGTCTGCCACACCAGGTCCAGCACGCGACACGAATCGTCTGCATGTCCCGGCAGTACCAGATGGCGCACAATCATGCCGCGCTTCATGAGCCCGCCCTCATCCACCATCTCTCCCCCGCGGCGCTCGATCTCGCGCGCCATCTGAGCCAGGCCTGACACGGCCACACGTGGGTAGTCCTTTATATGAGAGAGCGACTGCGCAAGCCCGGCATTGGCATATTTAAAGTCGGTAAGCCACACATCGACCAGGTCGCCCAGCGCCGCCACGGCACTCGCGCGCTCGTAACCACTCGTGTTGTAGACGATCGGGATAACCAGTCCGCGCGCCCGTGCCGCGGCAATCACGGCAGGCAACAGGTGCGCATAGTGCGTCGCCGTCACCAAATTGATGTTGTTGGCACCCTGGTCCTGCAGTTCCAGCATAATCTCGACCAGGCGCTCAGGCGAAATCTCAAGGCCAAAATTGCCGGTCGAGATCTCGTGGTTCTGGCAGTAGATACATTTAAGCGAGCAACCGCTAAAGAAGATCGCGCCCGAACCGGCCTCGCCCGAGATAGGCGGCTCCTCCCACATATGAAGCGCGGCGCGGGCCACCTTGAGCGTGTCGTTAGCACCGCAGACGCCGTGCGCGCCCTCATCGCGCGCCGTACCGCAACGGCGCGGACACAAATGGCAGGCGGGCGAAAAAAGTTCGGTCAACGACGTCGGCATAAAAACATGCTCCAAAACAACGATTCAGCAGCTCAAACGTAAAGGGCCAGACCGGGTAGACGGCTCCGTCCCTAAGGCGCCGTAATCGTCCGACACGATTTTTGTAATGTCAAGACTGGAATCGATAAAGTGCCGCTTTATGATGTAGTTATTCCGCCCCCCGCGGAGCAACTGGGTGAACCGTCGCGTTTATTTAGGGAGCCCACACAGTCGTGCCTAGTACAGGTATCCTTCGTTGTTAAGGACGCTGGAACAGTCGATGAGGGCACCCACCTGTTTTAGGTGGGTTCATTTTCGTAACGTGGGGGGTGGTTTTCTTTTGCCGAAAATCACCATACAGTCCATATGGATCCCCGCCGGCATCCCGACAAGCCATCGACAACATTCCAATATCTGGTATGCGCGTGATAATCGCACGGTGCAAACCTCCGCACCCCCCTCGGTCGAGTATCATGGGACAGCTATGCCATTTCCGCGTAGCAACCTTTGACCTTTTCCTTCGACGCTTGGCGGTTTTTAGATTCATGGCTTCATCCCCGAGCTACATACCGTACCTATGCGTGGCAGCGGCGGCTTTTATCACGACCTTCCTCGCGGTGCCCCTGGTCAAGCGCTTGGCAATTAAGCTCGATGCCGTCGACTATCCTTCTAAGCGCCGCATCAACACCAAGCCCATCCCGCGTTTGGGCGGAACGGCGGTGTTTTTGGGCCTGGTCGTTGCCTGCATTGTGCAAATCCTAGGCACCTGGTACCTAGGCTGGCCACCCGTCCTGGTGCCGCACCCGCGCCTTCACATTAGCTATCCCATGCTGGCGCTCTCCTTTACCGTCATCTTTGCGACCGGCGCTATCGACGACGTCTTCCAGCTCACGCCCAAGCAAAAGCTGGCCGGACAGGTCCTCGCCGCGCTTATCGCCTGCATGGGCGGCCTAAAAATCGGCGTCATCGTCAACCCGTTTGCTCCCGGCGAGATCATGCTCGGATGGCTCGCCTACCCCATCACCGTAATCTATCTGGTGGCATTCACCAACATCATTAACCTCATCGACGGCCTCGACGGCTTGGCCACGGGCATCTGCGGCATCGCCTCGTTCACCATGTTTTCGATGGCCGTTCTCTCGGGCCGCATCGACGCCGCCGCGCTCTCCATTGCGCTCTTTGGCGCCTGTCTGGCCTTTTTGCGCTACAACTTCAACCCCGCAAGCATCTTCTTGGGCGACTCGGGGTCGCTGCTTCTGGGCTTTGCGCTGGGCTCCATCTCGCTGCTCAACGTGAGCCGCACCGCCGCACTCACCTCGCTTATCATCCCGCTCATCGTTGCCGGCGTGCCTATCATCGACACGTTTAGCGCCATCGTGCGCCGCAAGCGCGCCCACATTAGCATCGGGCAGGCCGACAAGGGCCACATCCACCACCGCCTGATCCAAGAAGGCTACAACCAAAAACAGGCTGTGCTGCTCATCTATGCCTGGTGCATTATGCTTTCGGCCGGCGCCGCCGCCATCAATCAGGTCGAGGTGCCCATGCGCGTGCTCATCTTTACCGTGCTTGCCATTGGCTCGGCGGCCTTTGCCAAGCACCTGCACCTGTTTGAACCCGTGCTGCGCCACCATTACAACAAGCGCACGCACGAGGACGAACTGGTCACCCCCGACGACCCCGCCTTTAAGCAGGAGGAGCAGGCAGCCGAGGAGCGCAAAGAAGAGCGCCACCACAAGCTCTAGGGCAAGCTGCCGAGGATGTGCCAAGGCGTTGGCAGCCGTTCGCGCGAACGCCGCGGCGGACTTGAAAGCCGGCCCCTGGCAGTCCCTCACCCACTCACGCCCACCCCTCTCAATAAACACGCTATCATCAAAACCTGCGAACGAACGTTAGGAGCAATCATGCCAAACGAGAACAGCTACGAAGTCGCGCTGCAAAAGAGCAACGCCATTCGCGAGGGCTTGGCCAATACGCCCGAGAAGTTCACCATGCTTACCGGCGACCGCCCCACCGGCCGTCTGCACCTGGGTCACTACTTTGGCACCCTCAAGGGCCGCGTGGAGCTGCAGAACATGGGCGCCAGGACCAACGTACTCATCGCCGACTACCAGGTCATCACCGACCGCGACACCACCGAGCACATCCAGGACAACGTGTACAACATGGTCATGGACTACCTTGCCTGCGGCATCGACCCCGACAAGACCATGATCTACGCGCACTCCGCCGTGCCCGCCGCCAACCAGCTCATGCTGCCGTTCCTGTCGCTGGTGTCCGAGGCCGAGCTGGCGCGCAACCCCACGGTCAAGGCCGAGATGGAGGCCTCGGGCCACGAGCTTACCGGCCTTCTGCTCACCTACCCGGTGCACCAGGCCTGCGACATTCTGTTCTGCAAGGGCAACGTCGTGCCCGTCGGTCGCGACCAGCTGCCGCACATCGAGCTCACCCGCACCATCGCCCGCCGCTTTAACAACCGCTACGGCAAGGTATTTCCCGAGGTCGACGCATTGCTGTCCGAGACCCCGCTGCTTCCCGGCCTTGACGGTCGCAAGATGAGCAAGAGCTACGGCAACGCCATCAACATCTCGATGACCGCTGAGGAGACGGCCAAGCGCATCAAGAAAAGCCAGACCGACTCTGAGCGCATGATCACGTTCGATCCCGAGAACCGCCCCGGCGTGTCTGGCCTGCTTTCGACAGCCGCCATCTGCACCGGTCGCTCCGAGGTCGAGATTGCCGAGGAGATCGGCATGGGCGGCTCCGGCCAGCTCAAGAAGTACGTGACCGAGGTCGTCAACGAGTACTTCGCACCTATCCGCGAGCGTCGCCAGCGCTACGAGAACGATCTGGATTACGTGAAGGACGTGCTGCACGAGGGCAACCGTCGCGCCAACGAGATCGCCGAGCAGACCCTGGCAGAGGTTCAGGACGCCATGGGCATGGTGTACTAGACCGATTTGCTGGCTTGAGTTTTCGATTGCTTTAGGGCGGGCGCTACGGCGTCCGCCTTTTTTGGAGCCGGACCGCTTCGGCTCCGTCCATCGCACCCCCTCGACAAACAGGAACAGGCCCGCCGGCAGCTAGTTGCCAGCGGGCCTGTTCCCGAAGTACACCGTTGAATCGCACAGAGGGGAGGAATGCGAATCAAACTCAACAGGGCAGGCTTTTTCATCGCCTATTGCCTGCTCCGTTGCTGAAACCAATATAGTTCACCGTGGTTTACTTTCTGACGGCAAAGTACGCCACCACACCTTCTCCATAAGTTAGCTCTGGTAAACCTACAGCGTAAAACCACCACAAAGGGGACAGGCGCCTTTGTGGTGGTTTTCGCCACGGCAGAACCGCTAGAGCCCGGCAGGCCAGCGACAGGCGGCCAAGTCGACGTGCATGTCGTCCTTAAACGCCACACCCTCCCCTAGCAAAAGCTCACGTTGAGCATCGGGACCGCCAAAAGCGAAGCCCTCGCATATGCGCCCGTCGGCAAACACCACGCGGTGACAGGGAATCTCGCCGGGGCGCGGATTACTATGCAGGGCATACCCCACGTACCGCGCACTTCGTGGACGACCGGCAAGCAGCGCCACCTGGCCATACGTGGCGACCATCCCCTCGGGGATCTGCTCGACCACCTCGTACACCCGTTCAAAAAAGCCCTCAGACGCCATTGCTCGCTCCCTTCCACCCGGAAAAGCATAAACCACCACAACGGTGCCTGTCCCCTTTGTGGTGGTTTATGGCAGATCGGTTAGTTGGCGGGCTGGAAGAAGGCTACGGCGACGGCGCCGGGGCCTACGTGGGTGCCGATGGTGGCGCCGATGGTGTGAACGGGCAACTCGCCCTCGGTGTGGCCAGCCCACAGTGCCGCGCTGTCCTCGACATACTTCTTGAGCACCGCATCCGAAAGGCCCGTATAGCCGAGCGCCAGCGGCATGGAGAAGTCGACGCCGCCCGCCTGCTCGACCTTCTGGTTCAACAGGTTTCGACCGTTTTTGGAACCGCGCGCCTTGCCCAGCTGCACGATGAGGCCGTCCTCGGCGGCCACGACCGGCTTCACGTTGAGCAGCGTACCCACGGCGCCGGCCGCAGCAGACAGACGACCGCCACGCACCAGATACTCCAGCGTCTCGAGCAGGCCGATAACCACCACGCGGTCGCGCACGGCCTCGACCGCTGCCGCGATCTGGGCCGCACTACGGCCCTCATCAACCAGGCGCAGCGCATACTCGACCAGCACGCGCTCTCCCAAGGTCACGTTATTGCTGTCCACGACGAACACGTCGCCGCCCGGCGCCTCGGCAAGTGCGGTACGGGCGCTCTGATTGGTGCCCGAAAGCTTGGCGCCCACGGTAATAATCACGGCCTCGTCGCCGGCCTCACGCGCCTCGGCAATCGCCTGCGAAAACGCGTACGGGTTGACCTGGCCGGTCTTGGGCAGCTCATCGCGCTCCACGAGCATCTCGTAAAAGCGCTGGTGATCGATGTCGACGCCATCCATGTACACATCGGTGCCAAAGGTGACGGACAGCGGCAGAACACGCAGAGCGGGGTGCTCCGCCGGCGACATATCGCTTGCGGAATCGGTAATAATGCGGACGGACATAACAAATCCTTTCTTGCGCAGGTCTCGCGCGGGGAATTTAGACAGCATTGCCCCGGCACGGTATACGCGCTCAAACGGGACTATGCAGTTGTTAATGGGAAGCAAATGCCTTGGCGGCCTTAGATCTCGCGCAGGGTGTTGAGAATCGTACGCAGCGACGCATACATCTGCTCGCGCTGCTCCACGCCCATGGCCTTACCGGTGGTGTCGAGCACGTCGTGGATGATACGGTCGGCCTCGTTCATGCTCTCGCCACCCAGCGTGGTCAGGCGAACCGGTGCGCGGTACTTGACGGCAGCATCGCCCGAGTCATCAACCTCGACAAAGCCGCCCTCCTCCAGGTGCGCCAGCGTGCGCGAAACGGCAGCGCGCGTCACGCCGGCCACGCGAGCCAGATCGGCGCCGGTCATGCCGTCCTTGCTGCGCTCCAGGTAGTACAGGCACATAACGTCGGAGCCCTTGAGGCCCAGCCTTGCGCCCTCAGACGTCTTAATGCGCTGGATCTCCTTGTACAGCCCGCTAATCAGTCCGACAAAATCCTCGAAACGTGTCTCGTCGTTCTGCTGCATGGGAGACGACCGCCTTTCGCTTGCATGATGCTAACGGGTAAACATCTTAGCCGTACTCAGCGACTGCCGCCTCCACGCGACCCAATTGTTAACCCATCAACATAAAAACCACCACAAAGGGGACAGGCACCTTTGTGGTGGTCTGGGGCATCAATAGGTTCTAGGCGCCGCTACAGCTCCACGCAGGGATTGTCGCGGGTCACAAGCGTCTTAACGACAACCGTCGCTCCCAGATAGCGCTCGAGCAGCTCGGCCAAGCGATCGATGGCGGCCTGGCAATCCCCCATCCGCTCGGGCTCCACGCACTCAATCGCCAGAAATGCGTCCGCCGAATCGTCGGACAGCGCCGTGCGAACGCCATCGCGCCAGTTCCAGCAACGGCACACGGCGCCCGCATCATCGATATAAGCAAGCTCACCGGGCAGCGTCGGATCATCCGCCTCCTCGCCAAGTGGCAAGAACGCGTCGCCGCCGTCGGTCACCTTCAAGCGAAGGTCTCCCTCAATCGCATGCAGATCCTCGCCTCCCACGGGCAGCGCATAGGTCAACGACACCGTGTTGTAAATATCCACCGCCGGTGTGATATGACCGACCGGCTTGCCCTTGAGCACGCGCTTGAGCAAGTTCTCGATCGAGCAGCGGGCGCCCTTTTTAGTCTTGAACAGCCGGTACGCGTCACGCCAAGCCTTCACCGGCGCGTTCTCGCTGATGGTATCGCTCGTCAGGCGACGCTCCGCTTCGATATTGGCACGGTCGAGCAACGCGGCAATGGCATCCACGTCCTCCTGGGGAATCTGAGCCGCGGGCTTCATGCCCTTTACGACCACGACGCCGACCGCCGCCTGTGGAAACAGCTCCCAAAACGAATTCTCGGCAACAAAGCCCTTCATACGCTCTCCCTTCATTGTGCGCGCCCGAGTGAGGGCGCCTAAACAAAAAGCGCCCTCACAGCGGCCACCTTCAAAGTCCTACGGTGCCGCCACAAGAGCGCTTGCGCTGCCCCCATCCGGAGAAGGGGGCGATATGTCAGGCGTATTGTAACCTGAGTCATCCGCCCAAGCAAAACCACCACAAAGGTAACTGTCCCCTTTGTGGTGGTTATGGACTTGCGGCGACGCTAGTGGCGGAGTCCCAGCAAGCCGCGGCCGCGATGACGGGCCTCGGCGGACACCTGGGCGTGCGGGCCGGCGGCCTTGACGGACTCGGGAAGGTGCGAGTACTTCTTCTCGAAGTTCTCCTCGAACATCACCGCCAGGTTGTGCGCTGCCTCGTCGTAGCGCGCGGTGCTCTGCCAGTACTGGCGCGGCACCAGGATGCCGTCGGGCACACCGTGGCACGTAGTGGGAATGTCGACATTAAAGATATCGTCGTGCACAAACTCGCTGTCCTCGATGGTACCGTCGAGGGCGCGAGCGACCAGGGCGCGCGTGTAGGCCAGCTCGATGCGATGGCCCACGCCATAACCGCCGCCAATCCAACCGGTGTTGACCAGGTAGACGCGCGTGCGGCCGTCGGCGATGCGCTCGCCGAGCATCTTAGCGTAGACCATGGGGTCGAGCGGCATAAACGGCTCGCCAAACAGCGAGGAGAACGTGGGCGTGGGCTCGGTGACGCCAACCTCGGTGCCGGGGATCTTGGCCGTAAAGCCCGTCACAAAGTGATACATGGCGGCGTCGGCCGTCAGGCGCGAGATAGGCGGCAGCACGCCAAAGGCATCGCAGGTCAGGAACAGCACGACGCTGGGAGTGGTGCCCATGCCCTTGGTCCACGCGTTGGGGATATGCTCGACGGGATAGGCCACGCGCGTGTTGTGCGTGATCGAGATGTCGTCGTAGTTGGGCTTGCGGTTCTCGTCGAGCACCACGTTTTCGCAAATGGCGCCAAAACGGACGGCGTTGAAGATCTCGGGCTCGTGGAAGGCGTCCAGGCCCTCGCATTTGGCGTAGCAGCCACCCTCGATGTTGAAGATGCCCATGTCGGACCAACCGTGCTCGTCGTCGCCGATCAGCAGGCGCGTGGGATTGGCCGAAAGCGTGGTCTTGCCGGTGCCGGACAGGCCAAAGAACACGGCGGTCTCGTGCGTGACGGGATCCATGCTGGCCGAGCAATGCATGGGCAGCACGTCGTCCTCGACAGGCAGCAGGTAGTTCATGACACTGAAGATGGACTTTTTGATTTCGCCGGAGTAGCCGGTACCCGCGACCAAAATCACGCGCTCCTGGAAGTTGATGACCACGGCGGCGCTGGAGTTGAGGCCCTTGATGGCAGGGTCGCATTGGTAGCCCGGCGCGGCGAGCACGCAGAAGTCCGGCTCGCCGGTGCGCGCGATTTCGCGGGCGAGCGGGCGGGCGAGCATCTGCTTAATGAAGAGCGCCTGGCTGGCACGCTCGCAGGCGACGAGCAGGCGGCGCGTATGGTTGCGGTCGGCGCCGGCCATGCCGCGGGTGACGAACACATCGCGCTCGTTGAGATAGTCGACGATGCCGGCTTTGATGACCTCGTAGCTTTCGACGGACAGCGGGCGGTTGACGGCGCCCCAGGCAATCTTGTCGTGGACATCGGGGGTGTCAACGATAAAGCGGTCGTTGGGCGAACGTCCGGTACGCTCCCCCGTCTCGATCACCAGCGCGCCGTTGGATGCCATGCGGCCTTCGTTGCGGCGGATGGCATGCTCGACGAGCTCTGCCGCCGGCAGGTCCACCAGCAGACGGGGTTGAATCTCGGCGGGATCTTCAACGAGCGTAATACCAAAGTTGGACAGAACTTCTGCAGGGGTAACACCAGGCATGGGGCCTCCTTTAAAAACGCGACACGTGGACGCGACGCGCACTTTACTCACGTAAAGCCCGTTGTACCCGATATGCAAAAACGTTTTTGCGGCAAGGGCGGCAAGCCCGCCCAACGGTCAAAAATCGCAGGCAAGCGGCCCAGTCATTGGGGACGTTCTTAAACGACTAGTCATTGGGGGCGTTCTTGAACAGGCAACATTCAAGGAGTGTCCCCGGATGCCGGCACTTAGGGACGTTCCCAAAGTGCCGGCACATAAGGAACGTCCCTAAGTGCCGACTACAGCGGCAGGCCTTGGCCGAGCATGGCTATGGCGCTCATCAGGACCAGCATGCCGGCAGCGTAGGGCAGCACCGCGCCCAGGAGTTCGGCATCCCTGCCGCGCACGTGGACGGCAGCCAGACCAATCGCGAGCGTCTGCGGAGAGATCATCTTACCGGCGGCAACACCAAGCGCGTTCAGCGCGACCATCCAGTAGTCGCTCACGCCCAGCGCCGTAGCGGCCTGGCTCTGGATGGGGCCAAACAGCATGCCCGAGGACGTGCCCGAGCCGGTCACAAACGCACCGACTGCGCCGATCCACGGAGCCAGAATCGGGTACAGCCCACCGGCGACGGCGATGCAGAACGCGCTGATCGAAGAGATCATGCCCGCATAGCCCATCACCTTGGCACAGCCCAGCACCGAAAGCATCGTGATCACCGTCGGCATCATCTGCTTCACAGTCGCGGCCAGCACCTCGCCCATCATGCGTGGCGAAGCACCCTGAATGGCACCGCCGACAAACGCGGCCAGGAAGATCCAAACACCCGGCGTGTTAATCCACGAAAACGTAAGCGTACCGGGGTTCTCGCCGCAATACACCTGCACGTGGCTTGCAAAGGGCGCAAGCGCGGCATGCACGGCGGGCACCAGGTTGGACGTACCCAGCAGCAGTACAAAAATCAGAATGAAGCACGACCAGGCCGAAAGCGCCGATTTAACGGTGAGCTGTTCGCCGGCCTCGATATTCATATGGAAGCGTGCGTCCAGACGCCCCGACTTCTCGGCACGCATGGCAAGCGCAGCTGTCAGCGCGAGCGAAACGATGGATCCTACGACCACGGCCAGCTCGGGGCCCACAAACATGGCAACGACCAGAGCCGCGCCGACAAACGACACGCCGGAGAGCAACGCCACGCCGGCAACACCGTGCAGACGCTCGCCCACACTCGCGGCATTGCCCTGGTCATCGGCAACACGGCCCGCAACCAGCACAATAAATAGCGGCATCACCACAAAGAACGGCGCGAGCTGCACCAGCTGAACGGTCGCTAGGTGAAGGGAATCCAAACCCACCAGGTCGGCAACGGACACCGTGGGGATGCCGATGGAGCCGTAGGGCGTGGGCACGCCGTTGGCCAGCAGGCAGATGAGCACGGCAGGCACGGCCTCAAAGCCCAGGCCCGCGAGCATGCCGGCGGGAATGGCGACAGCGGTACCGAAGCCGGCCATGCCCTCCATAAAGCCACCGAAGCACCAAGCCACGAGCAGCGCCAGCAGACGGCGGTCGCTGCTGATGGAGGTGATCATGCTGCCGATCACGTCCATGGCGCCCGTACGAACGCACAGGTTATACGTGAACACCGCGGCGATGATCACCAGGACGATGGGCCACAGAGCCATCAAAAAACCTTCGAGCGAGGCGGTCGCGATCTGCGCTGCCGGCAGGTGCCACCATGCGAAGGCAAGCAAGCACGAAAGGACAAACGATCCGATAGCGGCCTTCCAAGCTGGCCATTTAAAGCACAGCAGCATCACGACCAGCCAAATAATCGGCACAAGAGCCAGTAAGAATGCGGCGACGTCCATAGGTAGAAGCTCCTTGGTACCGCGTGGGCGGCATCGGGGGTGTCACAAAACTTCAACAGGATACCGCACGTTTACCGACAAATTACAGCCGCCCGCCGAAGGTTGATTTCCGATCTCAGCCGAACACATTGAGCAAATAGGCCATTCCCTCAGTTAGCCGAACGCCCCCGCGGCCCCTCCCGGGGTCCGGGGGCGGCATTTTCCCAGTTGAAGGAATGGTGGAGATGTGTTTCGATGGG
>DBFANS010000029.1:0-25420 GCA_048233475.1 Collinsella aerofaciens
TCGGTCAGGCCGACGACAAAATCGGGACGTTCGTCCGCGGGGCGCTCGGCGATTTGGGCACCGATGCCGTAGCCGTCGGCAGCGGTATTCCATTCGCCGGCGTCGATGACTTCGATCTTGATATCGGGGTGCAGGGCGAGCGCCTTATGAATGCCAAGGACGCGCAGGGTGAGTTGCATAAATGCTGCTCGGCCGACGACGACAATATGGTGCGCGCCGCGGGCGATAGCAAGTTCGGCAATGATGCGACCCTGGGCCTCGTTGTCGGCCGCTACGTAGTAGCCGGGCTCGGAGCAATGGATGTCCAGATGGACGATCGGCACGGGCATCTTGGTCATGGCGGGGTGCCAGTCGGGGGATGCCATGGGCTGAACCATGACGCCGGACATCTGGGTGCCCATAAAGTAGCGCAGGTAATGGTCCTCGAGAATATCGTCGTTATCGGCGTTGGCGATGAGCAAGTCGTAGCCGTGCTTGCGGGCCTCGTTGTGGGCGCCGCTGGCGATTTGGAGCGAAAAGCCGTGATCGAGACGGGGGAGCACCAGGCCAAAGGACTTGGTGGCGCCGCCCGCGAGCTGACGAGCGCTTTGGTTGGGCAGGTAGCCAAGGCGACTGATGGTCTCGTTGATGAGCTTGAGGGTCTCGGGGCGCAGCTTTTCGGGATGGTTGAGCGCGTTGGAAACCGTGCCCAGCGAAACCCCGGCCTCGCGCGCGACGTCGCTGATTTTTACCTTTGCCATAGCGGCCCCTTTGATGCGTTTCAAGTACAAGCCAGATTGTAGCATCCCAAACCTACCAAAAAGGGACAGGTTTATTTTGGCAGGTTTATCTGGGGAAACGCCGTTGCCAGCGCGACCACCACGAAGGGGGCAGGTACCTTTGTGGTGGTTTGGACCGGCTGGACGTGTGTGCATCGAGTGGTATCTAAGTTGAGATACCACTTCTGGTATATCAGCTTGCGTTTGCGTGAGTACAATACTCGAACGTTATGCGTCTCAGCGCCCCCTGTGCGTGGACGTTTTGCAGTCAAGCGGACGAAGGGATTTATCCTATGTGCGGAATTGTCGGCTACACCGGCTCTGATATTGCAAAGAACATCCTGGTCACGGGCCTCAAGCGTATGGAGTATCGCGGCTATGACTCCTCGGGTGTCGCGCTCGAGGTGGGCGAGGGCGCCGCGGCGCACCTCGATGTCATCCGCCGCGTGGGTAAGGTCGCGGGCTTGGAGAGCGAGCTTTCCAATATCGACAGCGACGCTACCTGCGGTATCGGCCACACCCGTTGGGCCACCCACGGCAAGCCCTCCGTCGTTAACGCTCACCCCCACACCAGCTGCGACGGTCGTATCGCCATCGTCCACAACGGCATCATCGAGAACTTCGCCGAGCTGCGCGAAGAGCTGGAGGGCCGCGGCCACCACTTTAAGAGCGAGACCGATACCGAGGTCTTCGCGCATCTGATCGAAGAGGCTTATGCCGAGACGCACGACCTGATGGCCTCCGTGCGCGAGGCTTGCACCCACGTGGTCGGTGCCTATGGTCTGGCCGCCGTGTGCGCTGACGAGCCCGGCGTGATCGCCGTGGCCCGCAAGGATTCCCCGATCGTGGTCGGCGCGGGCGAGACCGGCGCCTATGTCGCCTCCGACGTCATCGCGCTCATCGACGCAACCCGCGACGTCGTGGTGCTCGAGGACGGTCAGTTTGCCAAGCTCACGCCCGCAGGCGTCGAGTACACCGACGAGGCCGGCAACGTTATCGAGCCCAAGGTCACCCACATCGACTGGGACCTGGACATGGCAGAAAAGGGCGGTTATCCCGACTTTATGCTCAAGGAGATTCACGAGCAGCCGCGCGTCGTGCGCGATACGCTGGTCGGTCGTATGACGCCGGCCGGCGAGCTCGACATCGACGAGCTGGGCCTTTCGCTCGAGGAGCTCAACGACATCGACCGCGTCTACGTGATCGCTTGCGGCACCAGCTATCACGCTGGCCTCATTGCTAAGAATCTCATCGAGGGCTGGGCTCGCATCCCCACCGAGGTGGAGGCGGCCAGCGAGTTCCGTTATCGCAATCCCATCATTACGCCGACGACGCTTGTCGTTGCCGTATCCCAGTCGGGCGAGACGGCCGATACCCTTGCCGCCATTCGAGACGCGCGCATTAAGGGTGCCAAGGTCTTCGGCATCACCAACGTGGTGGGCAGCCCCGTGGCGCGTGAGAGTGACGGCGTCATCTACACCAAGGCCAACAAGGAGATCGCGGTCGCCTCGACCAAGAGCTTCATCGGCCAGGTCGTGAGCCTCACGCTGCTGGCTTTGCTGTTGGCGCAGGTCAAGTACCGTCTGACCACCAAGCAGGCGCGCATGCTGTTCCGTGAGCTTTCCGATACGGCCGAGCAGATCCAGTGGATTTTGGATACCCAAACCGAGGCCGTGCATGAGGCCGCCCTGCTGTGCAAGGACGCGCAGTCCGCACTGTTCGTGGGTCGCGGCATGGGCGCCGCTATTTCCTACGAAGGTGCGCTCAAGCTCAAGGAGGTCAGCTACCTGCACGCCGAGGCCTACGCCGCCGGTGAGATGAAGCACGGCCCCATTGCCCTGATCGACCCGGGCTTCCCTGTCATCGCTGTGGCCACCAAGAGTGCCACCTACGACAAGACCGTGTCGAACCTCATGGAGTGCAAGGCGCGCGGCGCCAAGGTCATCGTCGTTGCCACCGAGGGCGACGAGGAGATCAACAAGATCGCCGACTGCATCATCCGCGTGCCAGCAGTCCGCGACGTGTTCAGCCCCATCACGGCGAGCGTCCCGCTGCAGCTGCTCGCCCGCGAGGTCGCCATCCTGCGCGGCTGCGATGTCGATCAGCCCCGAAACCTCGCCAAGAGCGTGACCGTGGAATAGTTGGTTCCGCCGTTCTAGCGACTAAGGCCCGGCTCCGCATCAAGACGGAGCCGGGCCTTTTCTGCATTTGCCCAGATAAAACCTGCCAAAATGAACCTGTCCCTTTTTGGCAGGTTAGCGGAGCTTGCTGGTCTCGAAGTACTCGGGGAACTGGTCCAGAACCTCGGTCTGGTTGCGGAACATCATGTGCAGGTGCTTGCTGACCAAAAAGCTCGCTTCGATGGGGTCGCGACCGGCGATAGCGCGGCGAATCTGCTTGTGCTCGTTCACGATGTCCTGATTGTCGAGAACCTGCGTGGCGGCGCGCAGCCAGCGGAAGCGCTCCAGGTCGGCATTGGTCTCTTCGAGCCACGACCACACGGTGCTGCGACATGCGATGCTAAAAATCATGTGATGCATGAGGTTGTCGCTCAAAAAGAAGCCGATGCGATCCTCATCGGCCATGGCCTTTTCCTGCAGCGCGATGGCGCGGTCGAGCTGCTCGATGCCTGCCGAGGTGGCGCGCGCACAGCACTCCACGATCACCTGCTTTTCCAGATGCTCGCGGATGTAACAGGCACTCTCGGCAAGGGTGAGGTTGATGGGTGAGACGTAGGTGCCACTCTGGGGCACGGTGCGCACCAGGCCTTCCTGCGCCAAGCGAACCAAAGCTTCGCGCACGGGCGTGCGACCCATATCCAGGTCATCGCAAAGTTGCTTGACGCCCAGCTTTTCGCCCGGCTTGTAGTCCAGGTAGACGATTTTGCGTCGAATGGTGTGGTAGGACTGGTCCTGTAGGCTCGTTTCCTGCTCGCCGACGTGCATCGATTCTTCCATAGCGCCTCGCAACTGTTCTATCAAACTCATATGTCAGTTGTTAATTATGCCGCGAATCAGCTCTCCGCGGTGGGTAATTCGGCTGTTGCCTGAGAACTATTGCGGCATCTTAGTCTGTGTTTGCGCAAGGCTGCGCTCAATGTTGCCGTATCATAAGCCGTCGCAAACGTGAAATAGAAAGAAGGAATCCCATATGCAACTGGCAAATATCGTACGCGAGCGCTGGAAAGGCGTTTTGTTCTGCCTGATCATCGCCATTCCCGCGACGTTGCTCGGCAAACAGGTTGAGGTGGTCGGCGGTCCGGTATTCGCCATCCTCTTTGGCATGGTCCTGGCGCTCGTCTTTCCCAAGAATCGTCGCGAACAGCTCGCCGCCGGCGTCACCTATACGTCCAAAAAAGTCTTGCAGTACGCGGTTATCCTGCTTGGCTTTGGCATGAACCTCTCCCAGATTCTGTCCAAGGGCGCCCAGTCGCTGCCGATTATCGTGGCGACAATCTCGACCTCGCTTGTCATCGCCTTTGTGCTCTGCCGCGTTATGAACGTGCCGGGCAAGATCGCGACGCTTGTGGGTGTGGGTTCGTCGATTTGCGGCGGTTCTGCCATCGCTGCGACCGCACCCGTCATCGATGCCGACGATCGCGAGATTGCCCAGGCTATTTCGGTCATCTTCCTGTTTAACGTTATCGCGGCGCTCGTGTTTCCGACGCTCGGCGGCATGCTCGGGCTGACCAACGAGGGCTTTGGCCTGTTTGCCGGTACCGCCATCAACGACACCTCGTCCGTAACGGCTGCGGCGAGCGCCTGGGACAGCATGCACCCCGGCGCCAATGTGCTCGAGAGCGCCACAGTGGTCAAGCTCACCAGGACGCTGGCCATTATTCCCATCACGTTGGTTCTCGCATGCTGGCAGATGCATCTGGCGCGCAAGGCCGGCGGTGACGCCAAAAGCACGTTCTCGCTTAAACGCGCGTTTCCCATGTTCGTGCTGTTCTTTGTGCTGGCGAGCGTGATCACCACGGTGCTTCAGCTTCCCGCGTCCTTTACGGCGCCCATCAAGGAGCTGTCGAAATTCTTTATTGTGATGGCCATGGCGGCTATTGGCTTTAATACCGATATCGTCGAGCTGGTCAAAAAGGGCGGCAAGCCCATCGCATTGGGCTTTTGCTGCTGGATTGGCATTGCGTGCATGAGTTTGGGAATGCAACACGTACTGGGAATCTGGTAGAGAAGTAGCTTGTTTGCGTGCTGGTTGCTGGTGAGCGCATTCTCACGGTGGAGCGATAGGAGCTCTTGCGGGTATGGCTTGTCCGCAGGTTTATAAGTCCCGAAGAGCTCTTATCGCCCCGCCAGGATGGCGATGCGGGGCAACACCTATACTCGCAGGACGGCGCTTTCTGCCCTATAGTGTTTGGTGAGCAATATCGTTCAATTTTGAAACACTCGGTCGTGCGACCGTCGGCGGCTGCATGTCGCCGCGGACAGGGGCAAATCATGGATAGCGATGCCAAGCTGAACATCTTGACCGAGGCCCTGGCTGCTGCCGGGGCCTCGGCATTGGCAATCGATGCGCGTGGGGACGTCGCGATCTCGACCATGAATGACGCGGCGCTTGAGCGGGATGTGGCGGCTTTTGTAGCTGAGCGCCTCGACCGTATAGGAGACGGCGCGCGTCTGGTTATGGGGCGTGCGGGTGCGCGCCTGAGCCTGACCGTTCGCCCCACCGACAAAGAGGGCGGGGGACTTTGGGTCGTCGTGGTCCGCGAGGTGCGCGGTGCCGCGGCGCATGCGGGCATCGAGTGGCTCAACGCCGACGAAGTTGAGGCCCGCTACGAATCGAGCGCGTACGGCATCGTTGAGGGGGCGGCCTCGGTGGCTGCGCCGGTTGCAGAGAGTTACGCGCGCGGTGTGCCTCTTATGCTCGAGGGCGAGCTGGGAGCGGGTCAGGTCGAGATCGCCAAGCGCCTCTATCTGGACGGTCCTTTTGCCGATCAGCCCTTTGTTTCCGTTGCGCTCGATGAGCTCACCGAGCGCGGTTGGCGCCATGTACTCAAAAGCGTCGAATCGCCGTTGTTCCAAATGGGGCTGACCCTTTGCATTGAGGGCTGGAACGCGGTTGGCCCCCAGCGCCTCCGCGAGCTGGTCTCCACGATGACCGACACCGCGTTGGCGACGCGCTGCCATGTGGTGCTGACGGCGAATGACATGCCGGGCGGCGGCGAAAGTGATCAAGCCGCCTTTGTGACCGAGCGCTTCGCCTGTGCGGTGAGCGTCGCGCCGGCAATCGCCGAGCAGGGAGCCGCGTCGACGAAGGTCGCGCGCTATTTGGAATATCTCGCTGATGCATTTGGGACGGCAGCGCCCACGCTGTCTGCCGCGGCGACGAAGACGCTCGATGCTTACCGCTGGCCGCGCAACTATCTGCAGCTCCGCGAGGTCTCGGAACGACTGTATATATTGGTGGGGGCGGGCACGGTGGACCGCGCTGTAGCGGAGGAAGTGCTCGCCCAAGAGGATGTGATTAAGACCGCAACCTTTGGCGCCCCGACGCTCGAAAGTGACCTGTATATCCTGCGACCGCTGGCCGATACCGAGCGAGATATCGCGCATCTGGTTGTAGACCATCTCCACGGCAACCGAACCCGTGCGGCGGAGGTGCTGGGCATAAGCCGTACAACGCTGTGGCGCTTGCTGAAAGACGATGACCGTTGAGCGAGGCGCCCGTGACCGCGCGCGACGCGTGTGCTACAGTCCAAAGCGTTATTGTTTCGATTTGGTTACGGCGTGCGAGGGCATATGGCTGAGACTTCAAAACCGAGCCGCAGAAGGCGGAGCGCCGCGCCGGTTAACCGACGCACGACATCGGTGACGTGGGGCAAACACGCCTCGGGGTTTGATGGCTCGTTCAAGCGCACTAAATACGGCTATCCTTCGGCAAGCGCCCGCTTGGCAATGCAGGCAGAGTCCTCGCTGTGGGGCCGCAAACGCGTGGTGGGCTCAAAGCTCAAGCACGACGGAACGCTCGGTTACATCAGCCGCGGGGCGGCTCGCCGCAGCGGGCTCAATCCCGCCGGCTGGCATCGCTACGTGCCGATCGTGGCCGCCGTTGCAGTGATCGTCATCGCGCTCGCTGCGCTCGGATATGCCGGCGGTGGCGCCAACTTGGACGCAGTGTTTAAATCGCCCGAGCTCGCGCATGCAGGCACAGAAGTTATCGAGGGCGCTCAGACCCAGACGGGTGTCGCGCCCCAGCGCGGTATCGTCGCGGCGGCCTCCACCATCGCCGATGCGCAAAAGGATGAGGACGAACAAGGCGACGGTGCCGAAACGACTCACACGAACGAAACGACGACAACGGCGACGTCAATATAAGTTGCGAGTGGGGTAGCTAAAATAGCCCCGTCCAAAATTAGCTACCCCCGCTGACGCTCCTGGGTTACCTTACGTAGACGACGTTGTCGCGGCGCGGCTTTGCCTCGGGTAGCGTGTCCTCGGCGTAGCCAAGAATGCAGTTACCGACACCGCGCAGGCTGCCGTCGGCGGGCAGGCCCCAGCTGGCCAGCAGCTCCAAGCCCTCGGGCGAGTCAAAGACCTCATGCGCGCGGTGAATCCAGCACGAATCGACACCCAGTGCATAGGCGGCGTTGAGCAAGTTGCCCATGGCGAGCGAGCCGTCTTCCAGATGTGTGGGCACGCTGCGGTCAACCAGCACCACCACAACGGTCTTGGCGCCATAGAAGGGGTCGCTGCTGCTGTCCATGACCTGGGCGTTGAGCTGTGAGAGACGCTCGACGGTCGCGGGGTCGGTGACGGCGACAAACGTCACCGGCTGGCGGCCCATGCCGCTCGGTGCATATTGGCCGGCTTCGATAATACGTGCAAGCTTTTCGGCCTCGACGGGACGATCGCTGTATTTGCGGCAGCTGCGGCGGTGAATGAGTGCTTCGATAGTCTCCATGGTGTCTCCTTGCGGTGGCGTTGCAGATGCCCCGTTCATACCCGTCGGGCTTAAACGATAGACGGTCAATTGCCCGGCCAAAAGGATAGATTCCAATTGGGAAAGTAGGTTTTGCATAAAAGTACCTTCAGAATGTGACAAACAAATGGGATGGTTAAACGTTTTATCCCGTCTACCCTGCGGTTTTTTACCACTTGCCTAAATGACGAACGCATAACCTCTGATAAAGGTTTTACTAAAGGAGTACCAACGTTTATCAATGCGCCGTGGTGGCGCCGGGCCAGGAGGTAACATCATGTTCCAGGCTGGAGATGTCGTCGAGACCGATTTCGAAGGATTTCTGAAGCTGCTGCGTTCCAAGACGCGCGCTTTCGTGTCGATCAACGATCACGAGTACTACATCACGCACACCGATGGCTATTGGCGTGTTCAGGATTGCGAGGCCCTCAACGACAAGGGCCACTTTACTGACTGTTCTGAGTTGGTCAACACGGTCTGCGAGGTCGTCGAGCTGCCGTGGATTGCCGGCAAGAGCCTGCATGACAGCTTCTCGGGCGCTACGGTCTATGAGGCCGTCGCCGCTTAACAGGCAATAAAACCCGATTTTCACGTGACCGCTGGCGCCGCCCCCGCGCCGGCGGTCTTTTTCTGCCGATAGGCCATAAAAATGCACGCATTTGCGGAGAGCCTGTTGACGATAGTCAAAACTCGGACTAATCTAGAGACACATAATTGGTCAAAAATCGGACAATTGAATGGTGGGATAGATGAATAGTGCGGTTACGCTGGTCGACTTCGATCGGTTGCTCAATGGACTCGACCATATCTATTCGGAGTTCTCGCGCGCCTGCGGCCTTTCGGACTGCGCCTACTGGATGCTCGTCGACACGAGTGCAGCGGGCGGAAGCGTTGCCGTGAGTCGGCTGACGAGTGAATGGTTCTACAGCAAACAGACCATCAATTCGGCGATTAAAACGCTTAGGGCGCGAGGGCTTGCGACGTTGGAGTTTGCCGAGGGCAGTCGTAAAAACAAGGTTGTACGACTGACCGAAGAAGGCGTGCGGTTTGCCAAGCGCTACGCGTTGCCGGCGCAAAAAGCCGAGCAACAGGCATTCGAGGCGCTCGAGCCGTGGGAACAGTGCGAGATCATGCGCTTGGTCGGTAAGTTCTCCCATGTTCTTAACGAAGAGTGCGAGGCATTTAAACGGCAAGTGGCCGCCGAGAACGAGACTGACGATAAGGGCGAGGGGGACGCATGCGACTCTTAATGAGGTTTATGAGGCCGTACCGCGGTCTGATTGCGGTGACGCTGTTTGCGGTGCTGATAGATAACGTCGGTACGCTGTTGGTTCCCACGATGCTGGCGAACATGGTCAACACCGGTATTACCACGGGTGATGTCGACTATATATTACGCAACGGCCTGTACATGCTTATCGCGACCGGCATGGCCAGCGGCGGCACGGTGCTGGGCTGCTATCTTTCGGCGCGCCTGGCCGCCAACGTGGCCTGCGATATCCGCAATGCCGTGTACGACAAGTCGCTCGAGCTGTCCGCCAGCGACTTTGAGCGCTTTGGCACGGGTTCGATGATCACGCGCTCGCTCAACGACATCAACGTGATTCAGCAAGCTGTCCTTCAGACGATTCAGCTGGTGCTGCCGGTGCCGTTCTTGGCCGTGGCAGGCATCATTTTTGCTTGGTTCATCGATCCCGCCATGGGTACGCTGCTGGGCGTGGTGGTTGCGATCGTGCTGGTGGCGGCGGTCTTTACCGTTGCCAACGCCGCGCCGATCTTTATGCGCCTGCAGAGCTTTATCGACCGCATGAACGTGGTGCTGCGCGAGAACATCGTGGGCGTGCGCGTCATCCGCGCATTTAACAAGGAGCGCCACGAGGAGCAGCGCCTGGACGAGGTGTTTAGCGATTACGCGGCCAATGCCATCAAGGTCAACCACCTGTTTGTGGGTCTCGACAGCTCCAGCTTCTTTTTGATGAATATCGCCGAGGTGGCGGTGCTGTGGGTGGGCGGCAACCGCGTGGGCGTCCACGCCATGCAAATCGGTAGCATCTCGGCCGTGCTGGAGTACGCGATCCTGATCCTGTTCTTTGTGATGACGGCGCAGATGGTGATTCTGACGCTCCCACGCGCCGCCGCATGCCTGAACCGTGCGCAGCAGGTGTTGGAGATTGAGCCGAGCATCGTGGACGGCAAGCGCACGCTGGACACGTGCGCGGCGGAGTCTGTTGACGGTGCCGACGCGGTGGCCGTGTTCGACCACATGTCGTTCCGTTTTGACGATGCCGACGAGGATACCCTGTGCGACCTGAGCTTTGCCTGTCGCCGTAGCCAGACCACGGCGATTGTAGGCTCGACGGGTTCGGGCAAGTCGACGGTGGCCAAGCTCTTGCTTCGCTTCCACGATGCCACGAAGGGCGCCATTCGCCTGAATGGCATCGATCTGCGCGACCTTTCGCAAGACGACATCCGCGGGCGTATCGCCTATGTGCCGCAGAAGGCATGGCTGTTCTCGGGTACGGTGGCGAGCAACCTGCGCTTTGGCAACGAAGACGCGACTGAGGCTGACATGCTCCATGCGCTGGAGGTTGCCCAGAGCACCTTTGTGCTCGACCAGCCCCAGGGGCTCGATACGCCGGTGGCCCAGGGCGGCACGAACTTCTCGGGTGGTCAGCGCCAGCGCCTGGCGATTGCCCGCGCACTCATGAAGCATGCCGATCTATATATCTTCGACGACAGTTTTTCGGCCCTGGACTTTAAGACCGATGCGGCACTGCGCCATGCGCTGCAGGACGAGACGTGCGATGCCGCGGTGCTCATCATCGCCCAGCGCATCTCGACTATTTTGCATGCCGATCAGATCGTGGTGCTCAAAGACGGCGAGATCGTGGGCCTAGGCACGCACGACGAGCTCATGGAAACCTGCGAGGTGTACCGCGCAATCGCGGAATCGCAGATGAAGGGAGGTGAGTAGCATGACCGAGGAGCTCAAGAAGCAGGGCATCGTCGATGGCGCTGCGGTTGTAGAGACAGTCGAGGAGACGGGCGTCGCGCCCGACCTGGACGAAGCCGCCAAGGCGGCGGAGCGCGAGGCTCGCCGCCAAGCGCTCTACGAGGAAAACGAACGTGCCGAGGACGAGCGCGCCCGCGCCGAGGCAGAGCGTATGCGCGACGTGGACGACGAAGACGAGGACGAGACGCCTCGGGATACCTGGGCGACGGTGCGCCGCCTGTGGAGTGAGGCTGCCGGCGACCATTGGCGCTTCTATATCGTGTTCGCGAGCATTGTGTTCTATGTCATCTTTAACACCGCCGCGCCGGCATATAGCGCCCGCGTGATCGATGAGCTGTGGGGCCACATTCAGGTGGCGTTTGCCAACGACACCACTTTCAGCATCACCTGGGAGAACTGCGGCAAGACCATTTTCGTCTACTTTATGATCTGGACTGCCGCTGCCTCGTTCTATGCGCTCCAGAGCTTTTTGATGTCGAGCGTCGCTGAGCGTCTCAATCTGCGCCTGCGCAACCGCATCGCGCAAAAGCTCAACCGTCTGCCGCTCGCCTATTTTGACGCGCATCGTCCCGGCGAGGTCGTCAGCCGCGCGACCAACGACCTGGACAAGATGTCCGAGAGCATGCAGCGCGGATTGCTGCAGCTGCTCGTGTCGATCGGCACGGTTGTTGGTGCTGTGAGCGTGATGTTCGTGTTCAGCGTGCAGCTTACGCTCGTCTTTCTGTTCTTTACGGCACTGTCGCTGCTGGTGACGAAGGTCGTCTCGCGCCGCACACACGATGTGACGGGCGAGCGCCAGGAGTGGGTGTCCAAGATTACGAGTGCGGTTGAGGAAGGCTATTCGGGCCGTCTGGTGATCCGCGCGTTTAACCGCGAACGCCAAAGTTCTGCCGAGGTGCACCAGGCCTCGGGCGAGCTGGCACGCGTGAGTGCCAAGGCCGACTTTATGATCAATGCCGTCGGCCCTGCGGTGCGCTTTATCGGCCGTTTGGCGCAGATCGTGATCGCGCTGGTGGGCTGCAGCATGCTGGTTGCCGGTCACATGACCGTCGGCGTGTTCCAGGCGTTCTTCCAGTTTATCTACGAGGCGTCCGAACCCATGACGCAGCTGTCGTTTACCTTCAACTCGCTGCAGAGCGCGTTGGCGAGTGCGGAGCGCGTGTTCGACCTGCTCGATGAGCCCGAGATGGAGGCCGATCCGCTGCCGGACGAGGCCGCCAAGCTGCCGGGTCGCGTTGAGGGTCGCGTCTCCTTTGAGCACGTGCGCTTTGGTTATTCGCCCGACAAGCCGCTTATGCACGACGTGTCGTTTACCGCCGAGCCGGGCCAGAAGATTGCCGTGGTGGGAACCACGGGCGCGGGCAAGACGACGCTCATCAACCTGCTCATGCGCTTCTACGAGATTGACGGCGGGCGTATTACGCTCGACGGCGTGGATACGAGCCGCATGGACCGCGGCGAGCTACGGCAGCAGTTTGGCATGGTGCTGCAGGACGCCTGGCTGTTCGATGGCACGATTGCCGAAAACATCGCCTACGGCTGTCCCGAGGCGACGCGTGAGGAGATCGTGGCGGCTGCGCGCGCCGCGCAGGTCGACTTCTTTGTGCGCACCATGCCGCAGGGCTATGACACGCGCGTGGCCAACGATGCCGAAAGCATCAGCCAGGGCCAGCGTCAGCTGCTGACCATCGCACGCGTGCTGCTCAATAACCCGGCGATTCTCATCCTGGACGAGGCGACCTCAAGCGTGGATACGCGTACCGAGCTTGCCATCGGTCGTGCCATGGACGCGCTCATGCGCGGGCGCACGAGCTTTGTGATCGCGCACCGCCTGTCGACGATCGTGGACGCCGACCTGATCTTGGTCATGGATCACGGCAACATTATCGAGCAGGGCACGCATAAGGAGCTGCTGGCTGCCGAGGGTGCCTACGCCGACCTCTATCTGAGCCAGTTCGCATAATGTGACAAAGGGACAGTCTCTTTGCCACATCACAAATAAGGCGCGCCGGGGATGAATTCCCTGGCGCGCCTTTGCGTTGATGCCGATGTCGTTTTGTGCCGCTTGCGTTCCTAGCGTTCGTCCACGAGCTTGGCGACGAGGGCCTTGAGCTCGGCCACCTCTCGCTCGAGTTCCTTGACGCGGCGGGCATTCTCGGTGATGCCCTGGCGGTTGAGGGCGGACTGCTCGGCGGCGTCATCGGGCATGTACTCGCGATGCTGCTTGGCGTCGAAACTCTCCTCGAACACACGGCAGCCGTTGCGCTTGATGATGCGTCCCGGCACGCCCACGACGGTGCAGTTGTCGGGGACGTCCTTAACGACGACCGAGTTGCCGCCGATCTTGACGTTGTTGCCGATGCGGATGTTGCCGAGCACCTTGGCGCCCGTGCCCACCGTGACATTGTTGCCCAGGGTGGGGTGACGCTTGCCGGTCTCGTTGCCGGTGCCGCCGAGCGTGACGCCCTGGTAGAGCACACAGTTGTCGCCCACAATGGTGGTCTCGCCGATGACGACGCCCATGGCGTGGTCGATAAAGAAGTGCTTGCCAATCTGCGCGGCAGGGTGAATCTCGACGCCGGTGATGTGGCGGGTGATTTGCGAGAGCACGCGGGCGAGCGAGCGATGACCGTGCTCCCACAGCCAGTGCTCGGGCACGTGGTTCCACTTGGCGTGCAGGCCAGGATAGGAAAGAAAGATGACCAGACCGTTTTGCGCGGCGGGGTCCTGCGCCTGGACGGTCTTGATGTCCTCGCGAATGGTATTGATAAAGCTCACCGGCCGCCCTCCCTTAGCGCCATGGCAATGCGATTCAATAAAGTATAGCGATTCGCTAGGGATTAAAAAGGACAATCTTGGCGGCTTTGCGCTACAAGTGTCAGTTATGCAAACTTGCTGGTAATGGAGTCATGCTTTTGTGGGGTTGCGCACGAGGGGGCACCGCAACCGTATACTGGTCAACTTGGACGTATCCGCGCCCACAACTGAGAGGTTTTACTTCATGGGTTTCATCAATTTTATTGCCGAGCTGCTTAAGGACCCGCGCACCGCGATCGCCAGCTGGATCGCCGCCGGCCCGCTTATGGCCTACGGCTGCGTGTTCCTGATCATCTTTATCGAGACGGGCGTGGTGTTCTTCCCGTTCCTTCCCGGTGATTCGCTGCTGTTCGCCTCGGGTTTCTTTGCCCACAACGGCGGCTTTAACATCGTGGCGCTTCTGGCCACCGCATGGGCCGCTGCCATTTTGGGCGATCAGTGCAACTTTATGATCGGTCACTTCTTTGGCCGCAAGATCATCGCTTCGGGCAAGGTCAAGGCCATGACGCCCGAGCGCATCAAAAAGTCCGAGGACTTCTTGGACAAGTGGGGTCACCTGGCCATCTTCCTGGGTCGCTTCTTCCCGTTTATCCGCACCTTTGTGCCCTTTATCGCTGGCATGGGCGGCATGCACTGGCGCAACTTTGTCGTCTTTAACGTGCTGGGCGGCATTACCTGGTCGACGGTCTTTACGCTGCTGGGCTACTTCTTTGGCGGCATTCCCTTTGTGCAGGAGCACTTTGAGCTGCTGATTATCGGCATCGTTGCCGTGTCGATCATCCCGACCGTGGTCGGTCTGGTTAAGGCCAAGCTGGGTAAATAGAACGCCTAGCTCGAGCCAGCGCGCAGACCGTACAGTTGAGGCCCGTCACCGCTTACGGTGGCGGGCCTTTTTGCTTCGGTCAAATGAAAATACTTTACTTAGTTAAAGAAAAGCGTTTTATCAGACGCGTGCGGGGAGTACAATCTCGTGCATGCGAATCGACGTGCCATCGGCTTTGATGCTGTTCGCGTGTCCCGTCCGGCTCTACGCTCCGGGCGTGCGACGTTGCGACGCGGCCGGCCTCGGTCCTTGCGTGCGGGTCCGCGAGTTTGCAACTGTGTATGTAAGGAGCGACATATGACTGTCGAGAAGAAGGATATCGATTGGGGTAGCCTCGGCTTTGGCTACATGAAGACCGATTACAGCTACGAGGCCCATTGGAAGGATGGCGAGTGGGACGAGGGCGGCCTGACCACCGACCACACCCTGCATGTCTCCGAGTGCGGCGGCATCTTCCATTACTGTCAGGAGGTCTTTGAGGGCCTGAAGGCCTACACCGCCGAGGACGGCAGCATCGTCTGCTTCCGCCCCGACATGAACGCCGAGCGCATGTACAACTCTGCCCAGCGCCTCGAGATGCCCCCGTTCCCCAAGGACAAGTTCGTTGAGGCCGTCAAGCAGGTCGTTTCTGCCAACGCCGCGTGGGTTCCGCCCTTCGGCTCCGGTGCGACCCTGTACGTGCGTCCGTTTATGATCGGCTCCGGTGACGTGATCGGCGTGGCTCCCGCTCCTGAGTACACGTTCCGCATTCTCGTGACCCCGGTCGGTCCGTACTTTAAGGGTGGCCTCAAGCCCGTCAAGCTGCGCGTTTCCGAGTATGACCGTGCGGCACCGCACGGCACCGGTAACATCAAGGCCGGCCTGAACTACGCCATGTCCCTCAAGCCCACGATGGAAGCTCACCGCGAGGGTTATGCCGAGAACCTGTATCTCGACTCCGAGTCCCGCACCTATGTCGAGGAGACCGGTGGCGCCAACGTCCTGTTCGTGAAGGAGGACGGCACCCTCGTCGTTCCGCGGTCGCACACCGACTCCATCCTGCCCTCCATCACCCGTCGCTCGCTCGTTCAGGTTGCTCAGGACCTGGGCATGACCGTCGACCAGCGTCCCGTCGAGTGGGCCGAGGTCAAGGCCGGCACCTTTGTCGAGTGCGGCCTGTGCGGCACCGCTGCCGTCATCTCCCCGGTTGGCGAGATCGACAACAAGGTCTACGGCGCCGACGAGACTGTGACCTTCCCGGCCGGCTACACCGAGATCGGCCCCGTGATGAAGAAGCTCCGCGAGACCCTGACCGGTATCCAGTCTGGTGCTGTTGAGGATAAGCACGACTGGGTTTACACCGTCGCGTAAGCTGCCATAGCTGTTCGGCCCGAGGGCAACCTTCCTTTCCGGCGCGTCCTCGGACATGAAAGAACCTCCGCTGCGCACTTCGCGCGGCGGAGGTTCTTTCGTCCTGCGGAGTGCGCCGGAAAGGAAGGTCGCGCTTTTGTTTTGGTTCGCGCCATGTGGGGGTGGTGGCGACGTGCATTTTTGCGAGTATTCTGCAATCGAAGGCCCCTGCATACCGACCTCGGGCAAAAAATCGGGAGTTCTCGATGTTTTCTACGGATGATGGGCGGGGTTATGGGCTGGCAGCGTTTGATTTGCAGGGATATTCGCGGTCTTTGGCACTTATCGTGGCGCCCGAAGCTCTTGGTTATGTTGAATACTCCTAAAAATGCACGGCGCTTAGAGGGGGACCTTTGCGAAAAAGGAAACCGCCCCGTCGAAGTATGCACTCGACGGGGCGGTTTATACATTTGGCCGATTAAGGATGCGCTGCCAAACTACTAGAACTTGACGGTCGGGGCCTGGCGGGCTGCTTCGGCGGCCTCGAAGCCCTGGCGCTCCTTAAACTGGAAGATGCCGGCAAAGATGACAGCCGGGAACGTCTGAATGGCGTTGTTGTAGCTGAGCACGCAATCGTTGTAGCTCTGGCGTGCATAGCTAATCTTGTTCTCGGTATCCTCGAGCGATGCCTGCAACTGCGTAAAGTTAGTGTTTGCCTTAAGATCGGGATAGGCCTCGGCTACGGCGAAGAGCTGGCGCAGCGCACCGGTCAGCACGTTGTCGGCTTCCATCTTGGCCTCGGGCGTGGTGGCCTTGACGGCGGTGTTACGCGCGCTGATCACGGCGGAGAGCGTCTCCTGCTCGTGCTTGGCGTAGCCCTTGACGGTCTCGACCAGGTTGGGGATCAGGTCGTTGCGGCGCTGCAGCTGCGTATCGATGTTCTGCCAGGCGTTATCGATGCGGTTACGCTTGGTGACCATGTTGTTGTAGATGCCGGCGATGGCGCAGACAATCACAATGACAACAACGATGCCGATGATGACGGTAATCATGATGTCTCCGTTTCGAAAGGCCGCGGCGGCATGCGCCAGCTGCCGTTGGTATAACGCTACTAGTATACCCGCAACGTTTTGCCGTGCCGAACTTTCCGGTAAGCGTTATGTTTTCGGTGGGGTTGGCACTGGGGCAAAGCGCGCGAGGTACAGGTGTAAGATATGCGACAGATTGACGAGTGTTGTCTTTGCCCTGAGGATGGCGATACCAGTGGACCTTCGCATCAAGAAAACCTACCGTGCCCTGTTCGATGCCTTTACCGAGCTTCTCGAGAAGCATCGTTTTGAGGACCTGACGGTTGCCATGCTGTGCGACCGCGCCATGATTCGCCGCACGACGTTCTACAAGCACTTTCGCGACAAGAACGATTACTTTGCCTTTTATATCGATGAACTCATGTCGGGCTTGCCGCAAAAACAGCCCGATGAGGCCGGCGCAGTGTCTGCCGAGGACGTGCGCGCGCTTCGGCACGCGATTTTGGACGATGCCATGGATTTGATTCTGGCGCACGAGCAGCTCATGGATAACATTTTGGCAAGCAGCATGTCGGGCATGTTGACCAACGTTATTTGCGACCGTATTGCCCGCTCCATCCGCGAGCGTGTGATGAACGTGCTTGCCGAGGATGCCCTGGCCCCCGTGTCACTCGAGACGACGTCTGAGTTTGTCGCCGGCGGTATTATTCGACTTTTCACGATATGGTGGGAATCGGGCCACGATCTTGAGCGTCGACCCGAGATGGCCGACGTGGTCGATGCGCTGTTTGAGCGGACCATGACGCCGGTGCATCACTAAAAGTGGCGGAGAGAGGGGGATTCGAACCCCCGGAACGCTCTCGCGCTCAACGGTTTTCAAGACCGCCGCATTCAACCGCTCTGCCATCTCTCCGTGAGTCGTAATGATAGCATCGTTTTGAATTTGCAACAGGGAAGGCGAACGATGACGATCACCGAAATCGACGAGAAGTTCATGCGCGAGGCGTTGGCGGAGGCGCGAGCCGCCGCGGCGGTGGGCGAGGTGCCCATCGGAGCCGCGGTGGTGCGCGACGGCGAGATCGTCGCGAGGGCGCACAATCGGCGCGAGCTCGACCAGGACCCTTCGGCGCATGCAGAGTTTGCGGCCGTGTGCGCCGCTGCCCAGGCACTTGGCCGCTGGCGCCTTTCCGATTGCACGGTCTACGTGACGCTCGAGCCATGCTGCATGTGTGCGGGGCTTATGGTTAACGCGCGCGTGGGGCGCTGCGTGTATGGCGCGGCTGATGCCAAGGCGGGCGCGCTGGGTTCGCTGTATGACCTCAATGCCGACTCGCGCCTGAATCATCGGTTTAACGTGACGGCTGGGGTCCTGGCGGATGAATGCCGTGAGCTGCTGAGTAGCTATTTTGGCGGTCTGCGCGGAGCAGGCGGCGCTGATGGCGGTTGTGGGGCCGATCTTGAGGCGCATGCCGCTCATGCCGAGGCGCTCGCGTGTGCCGAAGATATCGCCGTTGAGGCGGTTGACTTTGGCCCTGCGTGCCGCCGGCCCCGCCGTGTGCTGCTGGCGATCGACTCCTTTAAGGGCAGCGTGTCGAGTGCACGGGCGGAGGCGGCGGTTGCCGAGGGCATGCGCCGTGTGTGGCCCGATGCCGAGGTGCGCGCGTTGCCGCTGGCGGATGGCGGCGAGGGAACGCTCGACGCCATCGACGCGTGCGGCGGTGAGATTGTGACCTGCGAGGTGGCAGGTCCCTTGGGCGATCGCGTGTCTGCCCAGATGCTGGTGGACGACGAGCGCGACTCGGCTGTAATTGAGATGGCCGAGGCGGCGGGTATTGGGTATTCGAGTTGTACGGAGTCGGCGGCGTTGGCGGCTTCGACCTATGGCGTGGGCGAGCTTATGCTTCGCGCAGTTCGCACGGGCGCAAGGACACTCTATATTGGTCTGGGCGGCAGTGCCACCAACGACGGTGGCGCCGGCATGCTGCAGGCGCTGGGCGCGCGCGTGGTCGATGATCAGGGATGCGATGTCGCCCCCGGTCTTGCCGGCCTTGAGCAGGTGGCGAGCGTTGATTTGGCGCCAGCGCTTCGGGCACTGAATGGCATGCGTGTCGTGGTGCTTTCGGATGTCGAGAATCCGCTCGTAGGGCGTCGCGGCGCACTGGCGGTGTTTGGCGGGCAGAAGGGCCTGCCGGCGGATGATGTCGAGGTGCTGCGCAGATACGACGGCTGGATGGTCGGCTACGGTCGCCTGCTCGATGCGGCAATTTTCGAGGCGCGAGCCCAGGGGTTGTTGCGCACACCCGAGAACGCACGGACATTTGGCTCGGTGCTTGGCGTGCCCGGCGCGGGCGCTGCCGGTGGCTTGGGCGCGGCGTTGCTGGCGCTCGGCGCGGAGCTACGCTCGGGTGTGGAGACGGTGCTCGATCTCGTGGGGTTTGACGAGCACGTGCGCGATGTCGACCTGGTCATTACAGGCGAGGGCAATATGGATGAGCAATCCGCCGCCGGTAAGGCGCCGGTGGGCGTGGCGCGCCGTGCCAAGCGGTGTGGCAAACCGGTGATCGCTGTCGTGGGCGGTCGCGCTGACAACCTGGATGGGGTGTGTGAGCGGGGTATTGACTTGGTTTTGCCGATTTGCCGCAAACCCATGGACCTGGAGCAAGCGCTTAATCCGCAGGAAGCCATCACCAACCTTATCTGCGCTGGCGAAGCAGCCGCTCGATCCTACGACCTTGGCCGTATCTAAAACCTATCTCTTTATAAGTTGCGGTGGATTAGTTCCTGTTTGGCGGCTCAGACAGCAAAAACAGGAACTATTCCACCGCAACTTCGAGAATGGCCATTCGAGGTTGGCTGCCTTGGGTCTTTGGTCGGACCGTTTGCCACGAAATGCGGCCATCTACTACGTTAAACCGGCCACCCTCGACCATCCCGGAATTTGCAAAAACAAAACCGCAGGTAGAAAGCTTGCCGATTTTCGAAAAAGCCGGCTATGGTTGACCCTTGCGGCCTAAACGTAGTAGATAGGTCCTTTCTGTGGTGCGGCACCAAGCCGGTCATTTTGGGATGGGACTATTTTGACTACTCATTGGCTGCTCTGGCAATCGGGCTGCAAAAGTAGTCAAAAAAGCTCCGTCCCAAATTAGCTACCTTGCTCTGGCGGGCGGGAGCAGGTAAGATATACCGAGCGCCTAGCGCGTTCGATGGGTTCGGATGACGACATGTTCCGAATCTGGTCAGGTCCGGAAGGAAGCAGCCATAAGGAGCCTCTGTCGGGCATCCGAATCCATCGAGCGCACGGGCGCTTTTTGGTGCCGCGACACGGCCCGGCCGGCGGCGAGGTATTTGGTGTCTCGCTGGTCCTCGGCTTCGCCTGCGGGATCGCTCGACTACTAAACACCTCGCCGCCGGCCGGCCCCCGTCGTCCAAAAATCACCCGTAAGGGCGCGTTTATCTAATTTAATCTATCCCTTGCGGAATGCGGCTTGCTGGCGTTGTCTGGGCATTGATGGCTACGTGGTTCAAGAGGCGGCGGTGCTGTTGCTTGAATTTTTGCAGTTAAAGAGGCCCGTTTCCTTAGGTGGGGAAACGGGCCTCTTTTTGTCTCTGGGCTTGTGAATTGGTGAAGGCAGAATGCTCTGTCGGCTATTTTGAGTTCTTGATGCGGCGTGTGGCTGTGGCGGTTATTCCGAGTCCCATGGCGGCGATTCCTGCGAGTGCTATTGCGCTCGCAGGAATCGCCCGTGTTCGCGAGCTTGCCGGCGGTCGTATCTGCTTGCTTGCCGCTGCTCGAGTTCGCCTGCTTGGTGGAGCTTGGTAGGGTGTCTTTGCCGGTCGAGGGTGAGCTGGCGGGCTGTGTCGTCTCGGCCGGTTGCGTCGAGCCGGAGGGAGGCGTTGTCTCGGTCGGTTGCGTTACCTCGGGCGAGGTGGCCTTGTCTGCCGCGGCTTTTGCCTCTTCGTATGCCTTGCAGGCGTCGTCATAGGCCGCTTGCGCCTTATTCAAATCGCTGAGGAGCGCATTTCGCTTGGCTGTGCATGCGTCGATGTTGGCCTTTGCTTTCTCCGCTCCATCTTCGAAAATCTTAACCTGCTCTTCCTGACTTTCGAGCGTACGTCGGTGGTGGTCAAGCTTATATCCACAAGATTCTCTTTCCGAATCCGCCATTTTGACCTCCATACGCAACTGCAAAACAGTTTCGTAATCCCTGTCGGCGAGCGCCTTTTCTACTTTTGCTTTAAGCTCGCTTACCCGGTTGCTGGCCTTGTCGTAATCGGCTTGGGCTGCAGCGACGTTCGCTCGCATGGCGGGAAGGGGTTCACTAGATTTGGCGGCTTCCGCCATCATCTTGTCGTAGAGCTCTTGAGAAGCGGCAATGTCATCATCGATTTCCGCAAGTTTCTCGGGACTTGCGGCGTCTTTTGCGGCCTCGAGGTTTTTGAGCGCTTCCTGCATGGCTGCATACGCTTTTTCTTTTGCGGCGGCCGCATCTTCCGTCTGCAAGGCAACTGCAGCGGTGGGGGAGCTGGTTTCTGCCGCTATCGCCGTTGCGGGGGCGATTCCCGCGACAAGTGCCGCGGAAAGGGCGATGCCCGCAGTTGCTCGTCTTGCTCTTCTTGCGAGAATGTCGTTCATCTCGGCACCTCATTTCAAGGGTCGGCGACTAACTTGGTAGCACTAATGCAAGTATACCAAGTGGTCGACCCGACACTGGCTGGGTGCGCGCCTCTCCGCTTCTTTGGAAACCGAATCCCATTAGAAATGACGAGTTGTTTACGCTTCTTTTGGGCTCACCGTACTATCATGATTCGAATTGAGTGTGAATGATGATAGGGAGCGCCTATACATGATTGAGCTGCTCAGGCGTTTTGGTGGTAAGTTTCGCCGGTATATGGTGATTGGTCCTGCGTGCAAGCTGATCGAAGTGATCTTTGACCTGCTGACGCCGCTGGTGATTGCCCAGATGATCGATAAGGGCATCGGCGCACGCGATGTGAACGCTGTCGTCCACTACGGCATGCTACTTGCCGCCATGGCCGTGATCGGCATCTCGTTTACGCTCGTCTGCCAAAAGATGGCGGCGCTGACATCGCAGGGCATGGGCACCGACATTCGCGGCGCGCTCTACAAGCACATCAACAAGCTGAGCTATGCCGAACTCGACCGCTTTGGCACGCCGTCGCTCATTACCCGCATCACCAACGACGTCAACCAGGTGCAGCTGGCCGTGGCGCTGGGCGTGCGCATGCTCATCCGCTGGCCCTTCCTGGCGGTGGGCTCCATGTGCGCGGCCCTTGCCATCGACCTTAAGCTCGGCATCATCTTTTTGATCTGCACGCCCGCCATCGGCCTGGTGTTTTGGTTTGTCATGGCGCGCTGCATTCCCTACTACAAGCAGCTGCAGGCAAAGCTCGACCGCATCGCGCTTATCTGCCGCGAAGGCCTTTCGGGCGCCCGCGTGGTTCGCGCCTTTGTACGCGAGGACTACGAGCGCGAGCGCTTTGCCCAAGCCGCCGATGACCAGGCCCATACCGCCATCGCGGTGGGCAAGCTCTCGTCGATTCTCAACCCCGTCACGTTTCTTGTGATGAACCTGGGCGTGTGCGCCATCCTGTGGGTGGGCGGCATCCAGGTCAACGCGGGCGAGCTCACGCAGGGCCAGGTCATGGCGTTTGTGAACTACATGACGCAGACCCTGACCTCCATCGTGTACGTCGCCAACCTGGTCGTGGTTTTTACCAAGGCGAGCGCCAGTGCGTCACGTATCAACGAGGTGCTCAATTGCGTGCCGAGCATCGCTGACGAGGGCAACCGGCCGGTCGCGCTGCCCAAGCCGGGCAATGTCGCTCCAGTTCCTGCGCTGAGCTTGAGCCATGCGAGCTTCTCGTTTGGCGCCGGTGCGGCCAACGCCGTCAACGATGTGACCCTGGAACTGCCGGTGGGCAAAACGCTCGGTATTATTGGCGGCACGGGCAGCGGCAAGTCCACGCTCGTCTCGCTTATCTCGCGCCTGTACGACGCGAGCATCGGCAGCGTGAGCGTAATGGGTGCCGACGTGCGCGCCTGGCCGCTCGATCAGCTGCGCCGTGTGGTCGCGACTGTTCCGCAGCGCGCGTCGCTCGTGAGCGGCACGATTCGCAGCAACCTAACCTGGCGCGACGATGCGGCAACCGACGATGAGCTTTGGGCGGCGCTCGATATGGCGCAGGCGAGCGAGTTCGTGCGCAAAAAACCTCAGGGTCTGGACGCGCCGGTCGAGGCGGGTGGCAAGAACTTTAGCGGTGGCCAGCGCCAGCGTCTGACCATCGCACGTGCTCTGGTGGGCTCTCCGCAGGTCCTAATCATGGATGACTCTGCCTCGGCGCTCGACTTTAAGACCGATGCGGCGCTTCGTCATGCCATTCGCGAGCGCAGCGTGCGCGGTGCCGCCGAGGGCGGTCTGCCGCTGACTACGGTCATTGTGAGCCAGCGCGTCTCGACCGTGCGCGACGCCGACATGATCTGCGTGCTCAATCACGGCTCGGTCGCGGGCCTGGGCACGCACGATGAGCTGTACGCGGCCTGTCAGCTCTATCGCGAGATTTGCCAGTCGCAGCTGCGCCGCGAGGAGCTCGAGGGCCAGCAGGGGAGTACGACGCCCGTGTCCACCCCGATCGCCTCCGCATCCGTCTGCGCAAAGGAGGGCTGCTAAATGAATCCGTACACTTCCTCCGGTTCGGTCGCCACGATGACGGCCAACGTGTCCGGTAACGATAACCTCAACGACCTGGGCGACGGTCCGCGCCAGCCCGGCGACCCCGAGCGCTATCCCGTGGGTGCGGTGACTCGCCGTCTGATGGGCTACGTTCGTCCGCATCGCATTTCGTTTGTTGCGTCGTTTGTGAGTGCCGCCATCTCCGTGATTCTGCAGCTCTACACGCCGATTCTCATCGGCGAGGGCATCGACCTTATCGTCGCCGCCGGGCAGGTGGACTTCGACGCGCTGCTGCCGCTCGTTACCAAACTCGCGCTCGTCGTGGTAGGTGCCGCGGCCTTCCAGTGGCTGCAGGGCTACTGCGTCAACCGCCTGTCCTACGAAACGGTGCGCGACATGCGCGTGGAGGCGAGCGATAAGCTCAGCCGCATGCCGCTCAGCTTTATCGACAGCCATGCCCGCGGCGACCTTATGAGCCGCGTGGTCAACGACGTCGACCAGGTGGGCGACGGTCTGCTGCAGGGCTTCACGCAGCTCTTCACCGGTGTTATTACCATCGTGGGCACGCTCGCGTTTATGCTTTCCATCAACCTGACCATGACGCTTGTGGTGGTACTCGTCACGCCGCTTTCCATTTTTGCAGCCGGCGCCATCGCCAAGCTTTCCAACAAAAGCTTTACGGCACAGCAGCGTATTCAAGGGCAGCTCGGTGGTCATATCGAGGAGTACGTAGGCGAGCAAAAGCTTGTCGATGCCTTTGCCTATGGTCCCAACGCCCAGCAGCGCTTCGATGCCCTCAACGCTGAGCTCTACACCGCGGGCGAGCGCGCGCAGTTTATGGGTTCGCTCTCCAACCCCGGCACGCGCTTTATCAATAACATCATCTATGCCGTGGTCGCTGTGATCGGCTGCGTGGGCGTGATCACGGGCGTGCCCGCGGCGCTTACGGTGGGCGGTGTGCAGATTTTCCTGTCCTATGCTAACCAGTACACCAAGCCGTTCAACGAGGTCACCAACGTCATCACGCAGATCCAGACGGCGTATGCCTCGGCGCGCCGTATGTTTGCGCTGCTCGATGCCCGCGAGCAGGAGCCCGATGCGCCAGATGCCGTGGAACTTGCCGCACCGCAGGGCGAGGTCGCCATTGAGCATGTGGACTTTAGCTACGTGCCCGACCGCAAGCTGCTGCAGGATATCTGTATTGAGGCCAAACCCGGCATGCGCTTTGCCCTGGTCGGCCCCACGGGCTGCGGCAAGACGACGCTCATCAACTTGCTGCTGCGTTTTTACGATATCGATGCCGGACGCATCATGGTCGATGGCCGGTCTTCGCGTGATTACACGCGTGCAAGCCTGCGCCGCGCCTTTGGCATGGTGCTGCAGGACACTTGGCTGTTCGAGGGCACGGTGGCGGAAAACATCGCTTACGGTTGCCCGGATGCCACGCGCGAGCAGGTTATCGAGGCTGCCAAGCGCGCGCACGCGCACAAGTTTATCGTGCAGCTGCCAGGCGGCTACGATACGGTGATCGGCGAGGACGGCGGCACGTTTAGCCAGGGACAAAAACAACTGCTGTGCATCGCGCGCGTCATGCTCACCGATCCGGCTATCTTGCTGCTGGACGAGGCGACCTCGAGTATCGATACCCGCACCGAGCTGCAGGTGCAGGCGGCATTCGACGAGCTCATGGCCGGTCGCACAAGCTTTGTCGTGGCGCACCGCCTGAGCACCATCCGCAACGCCGACTGCATTCTGGTCATGCGCGACGGCCAGATTATCGAGCGCGGCACGCACGACGAGCTGCTAGCGGCAGGCGGCTTCTACGCCGAACTCTACCGCAGCCAATTCGCCCAGTGAGCAAGCCCGTGGGGCAAATTAATCAATCGACGGTTGATTTCCGATCTCAGCCGAACACATTGAGCAAATAGGCCATTCCCTCAGTTAGCCGAACGCCCCCGCGGCCCCTCCCGGGGTCCGGGGGCGGCATTTTCCCAGTTGAAGGAATGGTGGAGATGTGTTTCGATGGG
>DBFANS010000030.1:0-39183 GCA_048233475.1 Collinsella aerofaciens
CCCTTTTCTTCTTTCCGGACATGGCGTCCTCCGATCTCCCGGGGCCGGCCGATCCGGCCCTCAGGGTATCGGGTTCCCACATTCATCCGCACATGTGCGGATGAATGTGGGAGGTGTTCGGATGAAGTCGATAATCAAGGGTGCGTAGGCCCGCATTTGAGTTTTCAAAATGTCCCGAATCGGTTGGGCGATTCGGGATACAATGTCAATAGAAAACGACGCACCCCGCGTAAGTGTACGAGAGCGCGGGCGGCCTAGTTTTCTGGTTTTGTTAAATGCCCGGGATCCGACCCCCGGGCATTCTTATTTGCGCTTATTGCGGCGCAAATGCCTTCTACCGTCCGCACCGCGCGTGCGCCTACGGACCTTAAACCGAACCTCATACGAGTCAAGAAACGCGATGACGAACGAGCCCACCGCCGCGAGGGCGGCGAGCGCGTTAAGGAATTTCAGCATATGGTGACCTCCGATCGAGTCGTCGGCCGCCCGCGCACGGGATGCGTCGCAAGGGTATTTTACTGCGAGCGTATGCACCCACGGCTGGTAAACGCAATAATTGCAAACATCTGTTCGATATTCATACGCTCGATCCATCGGACAATGGAGGCTGGCTGCGTTATCCCAAAAGAACGGGGCAGACTCCAGTGCGAAGTCTGCCCCGAAAAGAGAATGGCAAAGCAAGAACGTGGATGGACGAGAAGAGTGTCCGCAAGTCTCATGGCCATCACATCCCACCTGCCAAAGGGATGGGTGAGTGAGCGTTACTCCTGCTCGGACTCCTCAGCCTGCTTACGGCTGCGGATGAGGTGTGCCACGCCAATGCACAGCACCGCGCCACCAGCGATCCAAGTGAAGGTCACGCCATTAAGACCGGTCAGCGGGAGGCTGGAGCCCTTCTGGTCGACAATGGTGAAGCTGAGCTTACCGGTAGATGCGGCGGCCGTATTGTCTTTCACGACGCCATCTGCCGCCTGAATTACGGAATTCGTGCTAGGCTGAACGTTGCCACCGGTCTGATTAAGTTCGCGCTTGATGGTGAAGGTGACGCCACTTGCTGCGGAGTTGTTGTAGCCAGGCGCAGGGGTGACCTCTGTAAGGATGTAGGTGCCCTCATCGAGACCGACAACGTTAATCTTGCCGCTTGCGTCGGTCGTCAGCTTGGCCTGCTCACTGTCGGTCGTCTTGACACCATTTGCCATAATAAAGGTGCCGGCAGCATCGCCCTGCTCTTGCAGCGTGAACACAACACCGGCGAGAGGCGGATTCTCAGTCTCTGAACCAACCTTGGTTACATCGATGCCATAGGTGTAGTCGTAGGCAGGATGCTCGACCGTGGTGCCGGTACCGTCGGCATGCGGATTGTTGGAATAGGTCAACGTAACTGTATTCTTCTGGGGTTTACCCACCAAGCCGTCAAACGTCGAATTAATTGCACCATCCTTGCCGTTTTCAAAAATCTTTGCAGGATCAAGCTTGGCCTGGTACTCAACAGTCACAGTAGAGTTACCGGTGACGGCAATATCCGACTCGTTCTCACCCTTGCAAACCTTAAGGTCGCCGAAATTAACCGTGAGCACGTTGCTGTCATCAAAGGTTGCGGTGTAGCCAGAAATGACCTTTTTGCCGTCAATCTTAACTGTCACAGCGGGGGTCGTGCTGCTGGCTTCATCAGTGAACTTGGGCGTCATGGATTTGGGAAGATTATCCGTGAAGGTGTACCTGTAGGTGCTGTAAGTGTCGATGTTACCCGCAACGGTACCGGTAAGCTGATAATCGATAAACTGATCCATTCGGGAGTCTGCAGCCATGTTGGGATTCGTGAACACATTATCGCCAAAAGAGCTGCCTTCTTTGTCATCCCTGACGGCCTTGGTCACAGTGGGGACCTTCTTCTTGGGAGTTAAGTTCTCAGCGGAGCCACCGACAACGGCGAAAATTGGCGAAGTGAAAGTATCCGTGTTGCCCTCGGCGACAGCATCTGGTTTCTTGCCGACGCTCTTAGTCACGAAGAGCCAGTAGCCAGTAGCCAAGGTACCAAAAGAGCCGTTACCGCCAGCAGTTACCCAACCGTCAGCGCCTTCGGAAATGCCGGCCTTCTCAACGGCAGCAGCGATCTTGTCGAGCACGCTTCCGGCATTGACGTTATTGCCCACAACGTCAGACCCGTGCTTATTGATGAACTGGGCCCATGCCTGAGCAGATTTAGCGTTTGCGCCGGTTGGGAAACCATCAGGCTTGGACTCACCAGCACCATAAGCTGCAGTCACTGCGTTCATCACGGACTCATTTGCCCATTCAATGTCGGAGAGCGTCTTGTCGCCAGACCAGGCTTCTCCTTCCTTGGCCTGCGTGACCTTTGCCGAGAAAATCTTGATTCCCTTAAAGGTCGTATCCTTGTAGGTATCCTCCTTAATCGTCACGCTGCCGTTCTCGGCCACCGTCGGCCTACCCTCAGCAAACGCCATGGTCACCGGGGCCATGACTCCGCCGAAGCTCAGCGCTGCTGTGAGGCCGGCGGTTACTGCCAGGCGTGCGATGTTCTTACTCATGCTCATCTTCTTTTCCTCCGTTTTCCGTTTGGTTCTCATTCGATCGGTCATCATCTGTCTGTATCTTAGCATCTACTTCGCTACGTCTCGCCCCGCTCTCTGTGGGGCTGCCAGCTACTCTTTATGGCTGCCACCTCCCCGTTTGACCAGGAGCGCGACCACGATGAGCGCGGCTCCGGCGACCGCTGCGGCGGCCGCGGCGTACATTGCCATATCGCCAGTCGAGGGCATAAAGCCTCCGGTGGTAATGCTAGGGGGTGTGCCGGTGGGCGTGTTGATGAGCGACGCCTCCAGGCTGCCCGTCGACCCGTCCGCGCTGTCGGCGCGCAGGGGCGACTCGGCCGTGATGGTGAGCTTGGGCTTGGCGGCGGCCACCTGGTCGACGTCCAGGCCCTCGGCCTTGACCGTCACGGAGCGCGTGCCCTCGAAGGCGGTGTAGCCCTTGGGCGCCTTGAGCTCGCGGACCTCCAGCTTGCCCGAGTCCACGCCCGAGACGGTCACGCGGCCGTCCTCGCCCGTGGTGACGGTGGCCTTGCCCTCCGCACCCCACGTGCCGTCGGCCGCCAGCGTGCGGCCGCGGTCGTCGGCGATGCTCAGGACCGCCCCGGCAAGCGGCTTGTCGCCGTCGCTGCCGCGCTTGGTGAGCGCGAGATCCCAGGTGTAGGCGCACGCGTCGTCGCTCGGCGTGCGGGTGAAGCCGGCGTCGCCGGACTGGTCGGCAAAGGGAGAGCGCGGGTAGCGCAGATAGACCTCGTTGGGGTTGCCCTTCGCGATGCCGTGGTTGCACGCGCTGTTGAGCGGCGCATTGTACACGGCGACCACGCGGGCGCCCGCGGTGAAGGCGTCGGCCCCGCCGAGCGCGGCGATGAGGTCGCCGGTGCGCACGGTGAAGGTTTTGCCGTCGGCCGCTACCTTGGTGGCGCACTGGGCCGTGATATCGGTCCAACCCTTCGCGGGCTCGGTGCCGGCGCGGCCGTCCTTGCCGGCCGAGACGGCGTCAAAGCCGCCGTCCGCGCCCGCCGCCACGTACACGCGCATGCTCGCAGCGACCTTGGAGGGGTCGAGCCCCGCGCTCATGGTGTCGACGAACCGCACCGTGTAGGTGTCGTAGGCGGCAAGGCCCGCCGGGACCGTGGCAGAGAGGCGCCAGTACAGGTCGTCGGCGACCGTGGCGTCAGCGGCCTTCTGCCAGGCGGCGGTGCCGTCCTCCAGCACGTGCTTGGCGACCTTGGGGGTCGCCGCCTTGGGCTTGACGGTGACGGCGCTGCCGCCGACCAGGGCCATGATCGGCGCGGTGCCGGCCTCGCCCTGGGCGATGGCGTCGTCGTCGGCGACGATGAGCCAGTAGCCGCAGGGCAGCCCGGCCGCCGTGCCCGCGTTAAGGGCCATAGACACGGCGCCAGAGCTCTGGAGGGAACGAGCGAGCTGTGCGCTCAGCGCGCTCGTAAGGTGGGAATCGGTGTTGAGCCACTCGGCAGCTTCCCGCGCGGTGGTCTGGGATTTGGGCATGCCGGCGCTGTGCAGCACAGGCAGCGCGGCGTCGCGCACGGCGTCGCTTGCCCAGGCGAGGTCGGTGGCGATCTTGGCGTCGCTGTCGCCGTCGACGACGTTGGCGCTAAAGATCTGGTAGGCGTCGTAGCTGCTCGCCACGGTGCCGCTCACCGTGATGGAACCGGTCGAGGTCGGCGCGGCCTGCGCGGAAGCGGGGAAGACAACCGCGCAGGTGCCGATCAGGAGGGCAAGCAGCGCAAACAAGATCGGGAAGGAGCAAACTTTCTTATTCACGACGCTTACCTCCCTTCGCATTCGCCTTGCGACGAATGTGCATCCAGGCCGCAGCAGCGCAAAGCACCGCCGCGCCGGCAAGGTACGTCAGAGTGACGCCCGACATACCAGAAAGGGGCAAAGAGGTGGAGTAGGTGTTGGTGAAGGTGGAGACGGGAATGATGGTTGGGTCCGCACCGGCGGAGGTTTGAACCGCGACGCCCTGCCCGTTCTCGCCAAGGGTGTTGCCCATGTCATCCTTCATCTGCGTAACGGTGGTAGAGGTGGTAAGACCGGTGTACTTGCCAGTGGTCTCATTCATGACGGCCTTCACCGTGACGGCAACCTGGTACTCGGCCTTGGAGTAGCGGAGCTTATCGATGGCACCGGTGGTAGGCGCGATCTCCTTCACCGTGTAGGTGTAGGTCCTGGCGTAGTCATCCGCCTTACCGGGGGTATCGGACAGGTGCGACTTGTTGAACGTCATGGCGCCAAAGGTCGCCGTGATGTTGTTGAGCTTGGCGGCGTCGGTCTCCCCTGCCTCTGGGGCAACAGAAATCTTGGACGCTTCGGGCATGGGTTCGGGCATGGGGGCTGTGGCTGCATAGTCACCGGTAGCCTCAATGCTGAACTCGAACGGCACATATTTGCCTTTATCGTCCTTCGGCCAGTCCGTATTGCGAACGGATTTGGTCACCGGGATCTTCACGGACGTAGCACTGCACTTGTCGGAGATGTACGTAGTGCCACTAACGATGCTCGGCCGCTCGTTCTCTTTCCACGCAATGGAGCCGTTTGTGCTGTCCACCGTGAACTTGTAGTAGGTGTTCTTGTTCAGTTCGTAGCCAAACGGAGCCTGGGTCTCCGTGAGCGTGTACGTGCCCGGCAGCAGACCGGCCAATGTGAACTTGCCATTCGTGTCGTCGGTATCGGCCCAAGTGGTTTCGCTCGAAGCCGACTGATCGCCCACGGTCCAGGACTTCTCCTCAGTCAAGTCATCGGCACCCAGTTTCGCTAGCTTCCACTCGGAACCAGCCAAAGGAGTGTGATCTGCGTCGTCCTCCGCCACCTTGGTCCAAGACACCGTACCGGTGATCTTGGTGTTGGAGATGGCGCCCGTGGTGTTGGAATCATCGAATGAAACGAGCTTATTTCCGTTCACCGTGTCCACATGACCCTGAACATAGTTCACCTGCTCGCCGGTGTTGTTCATGGTTGCGTAGTAGATGGTGTCCGACTTCTGATAACCAGCCGGCGCCTTGACCTCGCGAATGTAGTACGTGAAGTAGTCTTTATCGTTGGGATCGCCAATTTTGGCCTTCTGATTCAAATAGTTGAACTGAAGCTCGCCATCATCCGAAGAGTAATCATTGGCACCGCCATCCGTTACCGTAACGATGGGATACGTTTCATTCTTGGCATCATCGACAGTGCCGTATATCGTCCACGAGGAACCAGAAAGCGGCGTCATGCCGTCCGCAGCGTCGACCTTGCTCCACGCAATGGCAGAGCCGTCCGGTGTATACGACCCAGACCACGGGAAGTTGTGACGCTCCTGATCCATATCGATGACGGAAGCCGAGTTACCCTCGAGATTTGTGAAGTTGTACGCGATCTTAGGGTTGTTCATCATGAAATCTTCGCCCACGTACACACGACCGTTGGTGGTCACATGGTCGTCGAAGCTTCCGTTGGGAACGAGAATCGATCCGAGCATAGCAGCGGCGGGGTCATCGTCGGTCCACTTGCCGTCCCCGCCGCCATTGCCCCAGTCGCTTCTACCCTCGCCCGCAATGCCACCACGGATGGTGAGGCTCGTGGTATCGACAAAATTCCACATGATGGACTGGGAGGCCAGCGAGTATTTCGCGCGAAGGTCTTTATCGGCGTTACTCTCATAACCGCGAGATATTTCTGTATCGCCCCACCAGAAGCGCCAGCCATTGTGGAACTCGACAGGACCAGCACCTGTAACGTTCACGACAATGGATGCGCCTTCGGGGACATTGGTGAACTTAAAGTCGACGCCGCGGTAGTAGACGCCATCCTTCAAGTTGGAGAGCTCGGAACCGGCAATGGTGAAGACCTGTTGCATAGAAGTTCCATCGCCGGTAAAGGTGATAAGTCGCTCGGTGTTGCAAATCTTATAGTTCGGGATTCTGGTATCAAGCGCACCGGAAACAGACTTCTCACTACCATCGAAAGTGAGTGTATAGCTTGTTCCCTTGTTATCGTACTTGTTGATTGCGTAGCTGTTGTCGCTAATTGCGGAACCATCCGTAACTGTGCCGGTATTTGCAAACGAGGCGAGCTGTTTCGATAGCTTCGAGAGGTATCCATCTGCACCGTTGTAGCTCGAATAATCGTTACCGTTAACATTAGTCAAATCAACATTTTGATTGAACAGGTCGCTCTTCAGAGCATCCGAGCCCTCGAACCAATTACCTTGCTTTTTCACGACAGACTGGCGCCCGTTGTTAGCATTCGAATCCCAATAGGAATAGGTAATGGGACCGGCGATCTGCGCGGTATAGTCATAGCCAGGGTGGGAGTCAGTCTTTGTCGCCTTGCCGACCCAAGCACCCTTGGTCCAAGCACCAACCGTCGCAGCATCTGAGGTCGTTCCCTGACCGGTATTCATGTTCTCAATCAAGCTGTTTATGCCGGCGACCGCAAGCACCGTGCTTCCCTCCCTGGGACGAAACTGCGATCCAAAACCAACGGTGCCGAAACGGAAGCCCTGGCCGCCCCAACTCTCCTTGATAGGATTCATGGCCAGTTTGCCGTGGACCACGGTAAGGCCCTCCGCCTCAGCGGCATATGAGCCGGTGGGGGCGTTATTCGCATCAAGAGTGCTAGTTTTGTTCGGCTTACCACCGATGTACATGTCGCGGCCGACGTAGGTGGCCACGCCGGGATCGGGGGTGGAGATATCGATATTCGTACCGATACCGATAGACGTGGGCTTGTAGATGCCCTTGTTCACAGTAGTAGCCGCGTTCGCAGAGGTGGCGGCGCTATTCTGGTTTTCGGCATCCTCGCTGGTGTTATCTACAGCAGCGGACTCACTTGAGGAACTCCCCGTTACAGCTTCCTCGGTAGAAACTGTCTGGGTGTCGTTGGCAATGGCCTGCGAGATCGGAGGCATGACGAGCGACAGTACCAGGCTCAACACGGAGGCTCCGCACAAAACGCCTGCCAGTACGCGGCGCGTCGCTTTTTTACTCTGCTTAGTTTTTTCTGAATTCGCTTTCATCGATGTCTCCTCCCCAAGAGACCGCGATCTTGCTCTTTCACTATCAAACGTATCTGCGCAACCTGTGATTGTGCACGCTTAGTAATACTATTGTAACTATTGTTTAAACATCCGAGCAACAAAACCGACATTTTTGTAGCCAGTTCTCAATTCTCTTGACATTTGCTCGGATTTACCTTCGTTTATTCGCTATGAAATATCTATTTCTACTGGTAATTAAGCTAGTTATCATTTTTTAATAGCATTTTATTTATTTGCACAACATTTTGCTCAAGAGCATGCGTCCTGTGAACGGTCGAAAATCGACCGTGAACGATAGATCATTAACCGGGAGGAATAGACTACCAAATTGATGGGAATATCTTTAACTCACCGGTGGTTTGAAGCATGATGTTCAGACAACGTTATTTGAATTTTCGCGCAGATTTTCGGTATCAATTCGCCCAAATCGCCTGAGGCCACCACAAAGGTGCCTGCTCCCTTTTGCGGTGGTTCTCCCCCAGCGCTACAGCAGATGTTCCTCGATAAAGATCGCGATGCCGTCTTTGTCGTTGCTCGCGGTTACAAAGTCGGCGGCGGCACGGGTGGCATCGCTACCATTTGCCATGGCCACGCCCACGCCGGCGTCGGCCACCATGCAGGCGTCGTTATCGGCATCGCCAAACACGCAGATGTTCTGGAGCTCCATGTCGTTGAGCTCCGCCACGCGCACAAGGCCGCGCGTCTTGGACACGCGCGGATCCATGAACTCGTAGAGCCGCTGCGTGGTTTGCAGAGCCGCCGCCTTAACAGTGTTATCGGCAAACGTCGACGCCCGCTCAATCACCCGCGGCATTACCTCGGGCGCCATGGTAAACATCACCTTGGGCTGCGGCTCGCGCAAGAACTCGGCAAAATCGACCACCTGGTAGGGCACACCGTCGACGCGCGACAGGTGCTCGACGCACGCGTTGCTCTCGGGCACGTAGAACACGCCATCTCGGGGGCAGACGGGCGTTGCCGGAAGGTCCGCCATGTGCTTGCAGATGCGCGCGATGGTCTCGCCCGGCAGCGGATAGCTCAGCTCGTTGATGTCGTGCGCGCGATCGATGACCTCGGCGCCACCGCAGCCCACGAGCACGTCCACCAGACCTTCGATGCCCCAGAGCTCGTACATGGCCTCGGTCGCGTGGGCGTCGCGCCCGGTGCACAGGCCAAAGAGCACGCCGCGCTCGCGCAGGGCGCGGATCGCCGCCACGGTGCGCGGAGACACCGTGTGCTGGCTCGTGAGCAGTGTGCCGTCGATATCGCAGAACACGGCTTTGATATGGCTGAAGGTGGTGTCCATGGGGGCCTTTCTGGGTTGTGCGGCGGTGTGGGGTGTATTCGTGAACGGCGTACATGGTATACCAAGGCACGGGCCGTTGGGGCCCGATCGCCACAAAGGTGCCTGCCCCCCTTTGTGGTGGCCGAACCCGCAGGGTGACCTGGCCCGGGGCGCAAAGCATCACAACATTCGACGTTTTTCGGCAAAATCGCAAATTTCGCTGAATGTTGTGATGGTTTTTACTGCCTTGCGGCACGATCAAAATACCGGCGTCCAAACAGCAGCAACGCCGCGGGAACTGCCGTCACGACCATACCCGCCCCTACGAGCGTCTGCTGCACGCCAAATGTCGCCGCCAGCCACGGGGCAATCGCCAGCGGGGCTACGCCGGCAAACATGTTGCCAAAACCCATGACCGAGTTGACGCGACCGAGCTGCTCGAGCGGGGCCGTCGTTTGCACGATCGTGTTGTGGAGCGGGTTGACGATGCCCCAAGCTATGCCCAGTGCAATCTGGCCGACGAGGGCTACACCCACGTACGGTGTCCCCACATAGAGCAAACTTCCCAGGCCCACGGACATGAGCGCCACGAGCAGGGTTTTAAGGTTGACCAGGTGCGGCGGCAAGCGGAGCGCGAGGACGGCGCCCAGCACCGCGCCGACACCGCTGGCCGACGAGAGCCAGCCCATCCATTCGACACCGACGTGCAGGACATCACGGTAGAAGAACGACTCCAGCGGGTCGAAGGCACCGTAGCCAAAGTTCGAAAGGAAAATAATGCAGAAAAGTAGCGCGAGGACGCTATTGGTAAAGACCGTCTTGATGCTGGTCGCGAAGGTGGCGCGGGAAGATGTGTTGGGGTCGGGGCTTTGTCCCGCACGCTCCCCTTCCTCTGCCGAATCGGCATCCGTATGCCCGGCGGCATGGCTGGTCTGCGGCCTAAAGTCCCAACCGGCAACGAGCGCCTGTACGGTAAAGAGCATCATGAGCAAAAACACCGCACGCGACGACGCAGCAGCTGCGACAAAGCCGCCCAGCGTGGGGCCAACGATGATACTCACGTTTGAGAACATGGCGATGGCGGAGTTGATGTCTTTGAGCTCGACGGGGTCGTCGGTGAGATACGCCGGATAGGACGTGGCAATGGGCTGGGCAAATCCCATCACAAAGCCCAGGAGTACCGCGCCGGCAAGGACTGTTTCGGTCGCGCTGCCAAAGGCGAGAATTGCCGCGCCGGTTGCCAACGTGCCGACGATACTCGCCCGGAAATGACGGCGCGGACCCCAGGCGTCGAGCGCAGCGCCACCCGCAAAGGATCCCAAGATCACGAATACGTTCATAAACAGAACGGCCAGCGATGTCGCCACAACCGAGGCATCGTCTGCATAGGTGAGCGTTCCGATGACGCCGATAAAGTAGCTGGTCTGAAAACCGGTGTAGATGAGAAAGCGCATCGCCACCAGGCGCTTGGCCTGCACGGACAACGATGATTGAGGCTTTGAGAAAAGAGGGGCGAGCATAGAGACTCCTTGTTTCATACGAATGCGGACGGTGGGCATTCGCCACCGTCTGTCAAATCAATCTATCCGCATGAAACATTAAGGACGCATCAAGCCCCTTCTCTCCGTTTTTCGCCCGTCATGAACTACTTGGTAGATTGTAAGACATGTCCCACACATCTACCAAAGCAAAAACCACCACAAAGGTGCCTGACCCCTTTGTGGTGGAAATGGCGTTTGCCCAGATAAAACCTGCCGAAATAAACCTGTTCCTATTTGGCATGTTATGGCAACACAGCGAGCCGGTTCCAAGTGCCCCAGGTCGCCCCGAAAGAGGAGCGACGCGTACTTTGGTACGCGAGCGACGGCTTGAGGGGCGAGATGGGGTGCTTGGGGCCGGCGCAGCGTCAAGCCTGAAGGTGGTCTTGGATGAGGTCGCAGATGGCTCGGGCGTCGTTGATGTTGATGGCTCGGGTCGCAAAGCCGGCGTCGAATGCCTGGCGTGCCAGGGCCTCGTTGCAGGCAAGGGCCAGCGTGCGACCGTCGACCAGGTCGAGCGAGCTCTTGCCGCGCAAACGGTCGACACCGGAGCGCGCGACCACGATGTTGTCGAAGCCCTCGGTCTTGTAGCCCTCGATGATCACCACGTCGACATCGTTGTAGCGCGACAGCAGCTCACGCGCGGGCATCTCGTCCTCCTCGCGCGTGTCGGCGTACTCCGCCCAGCGCGTGGCGCAGATAAGGCCCACGTGCTTGGATCCGGCCTGGTGATGGCGCCAGGTATCCTTAGCGGGCACGTCGATATCAAAGCCGTGATGCCCGTGATGCTTGAGCGAGCCCACGCGCAGGCCGCGGCGGGTGAGCTCGGCAATGACCTTCTCGACGAGCGTGGTCTTGCCCGAGTTTTGGTAGCCGATAAACGCGATCGCGGGGACGGCCGGTGTCGGAGCTGCGGACGCGACGGCGACGGGTGCGCTCGCGGGCGCGGCACCGTCAGCGGTGGCGGCCTCAACAGCAGCGGCCTGGCGCTCCGCGCGGTCCCACACGCCCGAGCGGCCGCCCTCCTTGTGCAGAAGGCGCACGTCGACGATCTCCATGCCGCGATCGACCGCCTTGCACATGTCGTAGATGGTCAGGCACGCGGCACTCGCGCCGGTCAGGGCCTCCATCTCGATACCCGTCTTGCCCGTCACGCCGGCCGTAACCAGTACGTGAAAGCCAACCTGCCCGTCCGCGCGCGCCGGCGCCCAGCCCTCGGGCACGTCCTCGGCCGGCGTCCCCGCCGGAGCGATGGGCGCAATGTCGCACTTGCTCTTGGTAATGAGCAACGGATGGCACATGGGGATGATGTCGCTCGTGCGCTTGATGGCCATAATGCCCGCCACGCGTGCGCAGGCAAGCACGTCGCCCTTCTTGGCAAGGTCCTGCAGCACCATGGCCTGTGTCTCGGGGTGCATGAGGATGGCACCCTCGGCGATGGCAATGCGATGGGTCTCGGCCTTGTCGGACACGTCGACCATACGTACCTCGCCCTTGGCGTCCACGTGCGTCAGCTCGTCGCGACGGGCGTCACGGGCGGGCTCGGTGGCAGCGCTGGCAGTCGGCTGCGCTGACGCGTCGGCGTTGCCAGCATTCGCCGCAGCCGTGGCTTTGTGGGCAGACATCGCGGCCCTGCGAGCGGCCTTGGTGGCATCGGCGTACCTGCTCTTGGCCATATGATCATCCTCCGATTTGGGACATAAATCGTTGCGTGCCCTCAATTATCGCGTGTTCCTGCGGTTTGTGGGCCACGGCATCGCGCCAAATCGAAAGTACCTGCATATCATCACCACGGCGCAGCGCCTCACGCACCGAATACTCGGCATCGCTGAACAGGCACGGACGCACGTTGCCATCGGCCGTCAGGCGCAGACGGTTGCAGCTCGCACAAAAATGGTTGGACATGGCGCTAATGAAGCCAACCGTTCCCGCCGCGCCCGGAAAGTGCCAATAGCGCGCAGGGCCCGCGCCGGCAGGAGCGTCGTTGATGTCGAGCGGCTCGAGCTCGCCCAGTCCCGCCGCCGCGGCCCCGGCATTGATGCGCGCCCGCAGCTCGTCGCTCGGAACGGTGTCACTCGCATCCCACAGCTCGGGATTGAGCGCGGGCGCATGCGGATCCACAGCGCAATGCGAGCTGGTGCGCTCGTCGCCGATGGGCATGTATTCGATAAAGCGCAGGTGGATGGGGCGGTCGAACGTGAGCCGCGCGAGGGCCGCCACATCCTGGTTGAGCCGGCGCACTACAACGCAGTTGACCTTAACGGGCTCAAAGCCCCAAGCCAGTGCCGCGTCGATGCCAGCCATGGTCTGCTCGAGTCGACCTAGGCGCGTGATCTTTCCGAAGAGCGTAGGGTCGAGCGTGTCGAGCGAGATGTTGACGCGGTTAAGCCCCGCATCTTTGAGCTGCGGCGCCAGCTTGGGCAGCAGGGCGCCGTTGGTGGTGAGCGAGATGTCCTCGATCTGCGGAATCGCGCGGATGTCGCGAATGAGCGGGATGATACGGCGGCTGACCAGCGGCTCGCCGCCCGTCAGGCGCACGCGGCGAATGCCCTCCCCCGCCACCAAGCGCACAAAGCGGGCGATTTCCTCGGCGCTGAGCAGCTCGTCGTGTGCACGGGGCGCCACGCCATCGGCCGGCATGCAATAGATGCAGCGGAAATTGCACTTGTCGGTAACGGCAATGCGCAGGTAGTTGATATCGCGGCCAAAGCCGTCATGTTGCACGTGCCCGTCCACGCAGCCCTCCCCTCACGCGGCGTTTTATTCTTCGGAAAACATAATACCCCACGAGAGAATCATGCCGACACCCGTACGACAGGACAGGTCACTTCGAACAAGACCGGCTTCCCAAGCCCATCCTCAGCACAGACCATCACAACATTCGATGCTTTTCCCGATTTTGGCGAAAAACGTCGAATGTTGTGATGGTTTGCCTGCCCACGACACCCCGCAGAAGGACCAAAGCGCCCCTAAAGGCCGCCGTCCCAGTGCCGAATCACGAATTCTCGCAGGTCGTTCTGACGTTTCTGGAACGCTTCGCTTCGGTCGCACTTAAGGCCCATCGCGAGCGCAATGGCGTTCACCGCCCGGTGCAATTGCAGCTGATGGGCAAACTGAGTCCCGGTGAGGACGATCATCCTAAAGCCCAGCGCGCTCAGCACGGTCATACGCTCCGCATCCGACGCGCTGCGCTGTTTATCAAGATGGTCCGAGCCGTTGTATTCAATCCCCGTACCGCTCGCAGGCGCATATACGTCGATCTCGAAATATCCGGCCTTTGCGAGATACTTGAACTCGTTGGGAACATTGACCCGATGGTTGAGCTCGATCTTGGCGTATCCCAGCCCGCCCTGGGAACGTTTTGCTACGACCATGATTGCGGTGGCCGTCTCCATGGGCGACCGTGCGCCATCGTGCACGCGCTTGAGCACGACGGCCGCGCGTATAGCCCCCTGACGAGATCGGTTCTCGTTGCAATAAGCAATCAAGTCGGCAACGGTATACCTCTGCCCCATCTCGATATAATCGCCTGTCGACAGATGATTCAAATGGTATCGGGCGCAGATTTCGTAGCCATATTCCAGCTGCTCGGGCTCGCTCATCCACGAACCCGCTTGGACAAAGCACATGGCCTCATCAACCACTAGAAGGCCCTCTGCCACCTCGATAAGATGACCTGGAGGTACCGGCTCCCCAAACACGTGGCACCTAAATCCAGCCGGCGTCGAGCGCTCAAAATCGAAGTTGACGAGCGTGTCGATATGATCGAGCTCTTCTCGTGGAATACCAAGCGAAACCAGATAGTCGGTAACGATCCCAACTGCCGTTGAGGCCCTCAGCCCCTTGGCATCGAGTCCCAATTTGGGCAGACTCGCGGTCGGCTCCGCCTCATTAGCAAGCGAGTCCTCATCGTATAGACTGCTTGCTCGCGAGAGCGGCTCGGACGGACGCGCCACGTTGTGGTACAGCCAGGCAGTCTTATGGGACAGGACGATCGGCAGGTCCATGAGCCCTCCAATGGAGTCGGATAACCAACCTTATTCCCCTGCTCACGGGTCCGCACACCTTCGTGCGCAAGAAAGCGATTCCACCCGGTCGAGTGGCAGAAAAACCATCACAACATTCGATGCTTTTCCCGTTTTTGGCAAAAAACGTCGAATGTTGTGATGGTTTGAGTCGAGGCGAGGGGCACGGAGGGATCAAGCATCGTGCTCGAACGGGTTAATCCAGCTCTTTTAAGCCATGCGCCAGCTGCCAGTACTCGCCGTGCTGGGCGAGCAGCTCTTCGTGCGTGCCGCGCTCGATGATGCGGCCGTGTTCGAGGACCATGATGGCGTCGGCGTCGCGGACGGTGGACAGGCGGTGCGCGATCATAAACGTGGTGCGACCGCGCATGATGCGGTCCATACCGCGCTCGATGAGCTTTTCGGTACGCGTGTCAATGGAGCTCGTGGCCTCGTCCAGGATGAGCACCGGCGGATCGGCAACGGCCACGCGCGCGATGGCGAGCAGCTGACGCTGGCCCTGCGACAGGTTGGCGCCATCGGCCGTGACCGGTGTGTCGTACCCTCTAGGCAGGCGGCGGATAAACGAGTCGGCGCAGGCGGCCTCGGCAGCGGCGCGCACTTCCTCGTCGGTCGCGTCGAGCTTGCCAAAGCGGATGTTCTGCGCAATGGTGCCGCTAAACAGGTGCGTGTCCTGCAGCACAATGCCGAGCGACCCACGCAGGCTGGCCTTGGCAATGTGCTTGACGTCGATGCCGTCGTACGTGATCTCGCCGTCATCGACCTCGTAGAAGCGGTTGATGAGGTTGGTGATGGTCGTCTTTCCGGCACCCGTCGAGCCCACAAACGCGATCTTTTGCCCCGGCTTGGCAAACAGGTTGAGGTCCGTGAGCACACGGGTGCCCGGCACGTAGGAAAAGTCCACGGCATGGAAGCGCACGTCGCCGGCAAGCGGGACCAAGCCGCACGTGAGCTCGGTACCGTCGGCAGCCACCGCGCGGCCCGACCCATCAACGGTTGCCACGTCATGCAAGTGCCCGTACGCGCCCACGCCCTGGCCCTCGGGAATCTTCCATGCCCACGCGGCATCGCCCGTCTGCACCAGCTCCACGCAGCCCTCGTCAACCTCGGGCTTAAGATCCATGGCAGCAAACAGGCGCTCGGCGCCGGCCAACGCGTTGAGCAAGAAGTTGCCCAGCTGTGTAAACTGGTTGATGGGCATGGCCGCCTGGCGCACGAAGACCAGGTAGCTTGCGAGCGCACCTACGTCGGCGAGCCCCTTGATGCAGAGCATGCCGCCCGCCACGGCGACGATGGCATAGTTGACGTAGCCAATCACGACGGTCATGGGCACCATGGAGTTGGCATAGCTCACGGCGGCGGTGCCGGTGCGGCGAAGCTCGTCGTTGCGGCAGGTGAAGCCGGCGACATTCGCTGCCTCACGGTTAAAGACCTTGATGACCTTTTGGCCCGAGACCATTTCTTCGATATATCCGTCCAGGTCGCCAAGCGATGCCTGCTGGGCGGCAAAGAAACGCTTAGAGCGCGCGCCCGAGTAGCGCGCATACAGCACAATGGCCGCATCGCACACGAGTGTGATAATCGTGAGCTGCCAGTTAAGGATGATGAGCATAGCCGTGGTGCCCACAACCTGAATGGCGGCCTGAATCACGTTGGCAAAGCTGTTGTTGAGCGCCTCGGAGACGGTGTCGACGTCGTTGGTGAAAAAACTCATGATGTCGCCCGAGCGCGTGCTGTCAAAATAACTGAGCGGCAGCGTCTGGATGTGCGCGAACAGGTCGCGGCGAATATCGGACACCACGTGTTGGGCCGCGCGCACCATAATCTGCGAGTAGCCCAGGGCCGAGAGCACGCCCGCAGCGTAGATGATCGCCGTCAGGATGACCTGCTTGGCGAGCAGTTCCTCCCCGCCCGTGGCCAAACCGTTAACGATGGGGCGCACCATGTAGGTGCCGGCGAGGCTCGCGATGGCGGCAACGGAGGCGAGCACGCCCACCGCGAGCAACGAGAACTTGGCATGCCCCATGTAGGAGAGCAAGCGGCGCACCGTGCGCTTGAGGCCGGCCGGGCGTGCTTGGGCTGCGGTCTTAGGCATGGCGCTCACCCCCTTCCAAGGGTGATTCGCTAGGGGCGGAGGAAAACGGATCATTCGCGCAGCCATCGTCGCTGCTTCCGGCGGCGTCCGCGTTCCTCGCAAACTCCATCTGCGAGGCATAAATCTCCTGGTATATGTTGTCGCCCGCTAGCAGTTCCTCGTGCGTGCCCACGCCGTGGACACGACCGTCGTCCAATACCACAATGCGATCGGCATCCATGACACTCGCGATGCGCTGGGCGATGATGAGCACGGTCGCATCGGGAATCCGAGCGATGTGCTCGCGAATCTTTGCGTCGGTCGCCATATCGACCGCGCTGGTGGAGTCATCAAAAATGAGCACGCGCGGATGCTTGAGCAGCGTGCGCGCGATGCACAGGCGTTGCTTCTGGCCACCCGAGACACCGGCGCCGCCTTGGCCCAACTCGCCGTCCAGCCCGCCGATGCGATCAAGGAACTCGTCCACGCACGCCGCGCGGCAAGCCGCGAGGAGCTCATCGTCCGACGCCTGCGGATTGCCCCACTGCAGATTCTCGCGCACGGTGCCCGTAAACAGCACGTTCTTTTGCAGCACAATGCCCACGGCGTCGCGTAGGGTCGCGAGGTCGTAGTCACGCACGTCACGTCCGCCCACAAGCACGGCGCCCTCGGTAGCGTCGTACAGGCGCGCAATCAGCTGCACAAGTGAGCTCTTGCCCGAGCCCGTGCCGCCGAGGATGCCCACCGTCGAGCCGCTCTCGATGCGAAGGTCGATATGCTCGAGCACATCCTCGGCTGCATCCGTGCGGTATTTAAAGGAAACGTCGCGAAACTCGATACTGCCGTCCGCTGGCGCCGCAATCGCGAGGTCTCCCGCGGGGTTGGCGATAAAGGGCTCCTCATCGAGCACCTCGGCGATACGGCCCACACTCGTAAGAGCGCGCGTGAGCAGCAAAAACACGTTGGAAATCATCATGAGCGAATTCATGATCAGCAGCACGTAGCTCATAAAGCCCGTGAGCGAGCCCACGCCCAGCTTGCCGGCGAGAATCATGCGGCCGCCAATCCACAGGATGGAGAGCGCAGCCACGTACATCGACAGCTGAAACACCGGCAGGTTGAGCACCGCGCTGCCAAAGGTCTTTGTCGCAGTGCGCGCGAGCTCGGTATTGACGGTGTCGAACTTGGCCTCCTCGTGCTCGGTACGAACGTAGGCCTTGACGGCACGCACGGCGGTGAGGTCTTCCTGTACCACGCCGTTGAGGTGGTCCATCGAGGTCTGGAGTTGGCGGTAGAGCGGGCTCACGCGATAGGTGATGACGCCCAGCACGATTGCCAGCACGGGCAAGATGATCGCAAAGACGGTGGCGAGCGGGCGCGACAGCATCAGCGCGTAGATAAGGCCGACGATAAGCGTCACCGGGCCGCGCACCATAGGGCGAAAGCCGTTGCCCACAGCATTTTGGATAACGGTGATGTCCGTGGTCATGCGGGTGACGAGCGAGCTGGCGTCGTAGTTGTCCAGGTTGCCAAAGGCGAGCGTTTGAATCTTTTTGTACTCGGCCTCGCGCAGGTTAGCGCCTAGGCCCGAGGCAACGCGGGCGGACGTGCGGGCATAACCCAAGCCCAGTACCAGCGAAAGCGCAGCGCACACCAACATGTACGCACCCTGTAGCAGCATGTAGTTGATATCACCCGCAGGCACGCCCACATCGATGATGTTGGCCATGATGACCGGGATAAACAGCTCGAGCACCGTCTCGACCGACACAAAGAACACGCCGAGGATGGCATCGCGACGGTATGCCCCTAGATAGGAAAACAGTATTTTGAGATTGCGCACGCAGGTTCAACCCCCATCAAACGTTGTTCGCAAATGCACGTATTATTGCGCGCCGAATAATGGTGTCAAGTATTCCGAAATCGTTTTCTGCAAGGTTAGCGCCGGCGGCGAGTTCTCGTGATGTGTGTCCATATTCACTCGGAATAATGGTGCGCGAGACTTTTTCGCTCCGGCGTCATCACAAACCTTGACTCTACAATCGTTATAGGGTTTTCACTACACTGGTACGTAAACAAACCCAGCCAGAAAGCCCCGCCCATGGAACACGACCTCACACGCGGAAATGTCCTTAAGACCATCGCGGTCTTTGCCCTGCCCTATATGCTCTCGTACTTTTTGCAGATGCTCTACGGCATGGCCGACCTGTACATGATGGGGCAGTTTAGCGGTGCCGCCGGCATCACCGCCGTGGGTAATGGCGCGCAGACGCTCTACATCATTACCGTGACGCTCGTGGGGCTGGCCATGGGAACGACGGTTATCGTCGGCCACGCTGTGGGCTCGCGCTGTTTCGATCGCGCCGAGACCGCCATCGGCAACACCATCACGCTCTTTATGGGCGTCTCGGTGGTACTGGCCGCTGTCCTGCTCGCGCTGTGCCCGCAAATCGTGGCACTCATTGGCACGCCGGCCGAGGCGGTCGAAGGCACCGCTGCCTACCTGCGCATCTGCTTTATCGGCATTCCCTTTATCGCCGCGTACAACATTCTTTCGGCCATCTTTCGCGGGCTGGGAGATTCGCGCTCGCCCATGTACGTGATCGGCGTGGCGTGCATCATCAACATCGCGCTCGACTTTCTGTTTATCGGCCACATGGGGCTCGGCCCCGTGGGCGCGGCGCTCGGCACGGTGACCGCGCAGACAGCCAGCGTTGCCCTCGCGCTCGTGTGGCTCAAGAGCCGTCGCACGAACATCCACGTTAAGCGCAGCGACCTGCGCCCCCAGCCCGAGGTGCTCGGCAGCATTCTTAAGATCGGCGTGCCCGTGGCCGTGCAGGACGGCTGCATCCAGGTGGCGTTTATGTTCATCACCGTCATTGCCAACCACCGAGGGCTCGTCGACGCCGCCGCCGTGGGCCTGGTCGAAAAGATGATCAGCTTTTTGTTCATTGTGCCGAGTTCCATGGGCGCTACCGTCAGTGCGCTCACGGCGCAAAACGCCGGCGCGGGCAAGGGCAACCGTGCACGTCAGGTGCTCAAGGATGCCATGACCATCTCGGTAGTATACGGCTGCCTGATCACGGTGATGATGTGGCTGGTGGCGCCGGCGTTTATCGGCTTTTTTGCCAAGGACGCCGCGGTAGTCGCGGCCGGCACCGGCTATATGCGCAGCTATATTTTCGATGCAATCTTTGCCGGCATCCACATTTGCTTTAGCGGCTTTTTTGCTGCATACGGCAAGAGCTACATCGGCTTTGCGCACAACGTGCTGGCCGTGGCGCTCATTCGCGTGCCGGGCGCGTGGCTGCTGTCGAACGCCTATTCCGATACGTTGTTTCCCATGGGCATCGCCTCGCCGTGCGGATCGATTTTGTCGGCAGTCATCTGTGTTGTCGCATTTACCGTACTCAACCGCCGCGGAGCTTTTGACAAGTTGGCAGCGTAGCGGGGCAACGCGAAATCACCCTCATCGACGATATCATCAGCGACGACCCGGCGACCTACGTAACACAGATCACGGTGCCGGTCTCTCTAGGCTAGACCGAGCCTCGCCTCTAGCTCGGTCAACGCCTCAAAGGCATCGCGAGATGCACCCGCCGCGCGCTCACGCTCGGCAATGCAAATTCGCATCATTAAGCGCTCTTTTGCCTGCACTTGGGAATGCCTCGCGCGCCCTTCCACCTGCAAGCAATTGCGATTCTCTATATCCATTACGCCTCCGGCACCTCACCAGTAGCCAGGATCTGCTCGAGTGCGTCCTCGTCCAGCACGGGCACGCCCAGTTGCTCGGCCTTGGTAAGCTTGGAGCCCGCTTTGGGGCCGGCAACCAGGTAGCTCGTCTTCTTTGACACACTGCCCGAAACCTTGGCGCCGAGCACCTTGAGCGCCGCGCCCGCCTCATCGCGTGTGCGGTTGACGAGCGTGCCGGTGAGCACGAAGGTCAGGCCCGCGAGCGGTTGTGCGTCGGCGAGCTCGCCCGCCACGCCGGCATCGGCTGCGGCCTGTGCATGTGCGGCGCCCAGGTCGACCTCGAGCGACAGGCCCGCCTGACGCAGGCGCTCCAGCACGGCAAGGTTTTCGGGCACGGCCAGGAACTGCTTGACGCTCGCCGCAATCTTGGGGCCAATGCCCTCGCACTCGGCAATATCCTCTTCGCTCGCCAAGATGAGCTTGTCAATCGACAGGAATCGCTCGGCGATGACCTCGCCCACGCTCTTGCCCACGTGGCGGATGCCCAGGGCAAACAGCACGCGACCGAGCGGCTGGCTCTTGGACTTGTTGAGCTCGGCGATGATTTTCTCAGCCGTCTTGAGGCCCACCGGAATGGGGTCGCCCTTCTTGACGCCCTTTTTGCTGTTGGAGCTGGCATAGGTGCGCCCCGTGTCCAGGCCGGCGATGTCGTCGACCGTGAGCTGGTAGAAGTCTGCGACATCGTGGATCAGCCCGGCGGCGATCATCTTGTCGACGATCTCGTCGCCTAGGCCGTCGACGTCCATGCAGCCGCGGCTCACCCAGTGAAGCAGTCGCTCCTTGAGCTGCGCGGGGCAGTCGATGGAGACGCAGCGGTAGGCCACCTCGCCATCCTCGTGGACCACGGGGCTGCCGCACACGGGGCAGACCTCGGGCATGTGCCAGTCGACCGAATCGGCCGGGCGCTTGTCGAGCACCGGGCCCACGACCTCCGGGATTACGTCGCCTGCCTTGTGCACGATGATGGTATCGCCCTCGCGCACGTTTTTGCGACGGATCTCGTCGATGTTATGCAGCGTGGCGCGCGCGATGGTGGAGCCGGCGACCGTCACCGGGTCGAACTCGGCGACCGGTGTGAGCACACCGGTGCGGCCCACCTGGATGCGAATTTCGCGCAGGACGGTCTGCTTTTCCTCGGGCGGGAACTTAAAGGCGATGGCCCAGCGCGGCGCGCGGGCGGTAAAGCCCAGGTCGAGCTGCTGCTGGAAGCTGTCAACCTTTACGACCACGCCGTCGATGTCGTAGTCCAGGTCACCGCGGTGCTCAAGCGCCTGGGCACAGAACTCGTGAACCTCGGCGGGTGTGGCGCAACGGGCAACGTTAGGGTTGACGCTGAAGCCGGCGCTACGCAGCCAATCGAGGAACTCGCGCTGGCTGTGGACATGCAGTGGGTCAGTATCGGCGATGGCATAGATAAAGGTGGCCAGATCGCGGCGCGCCGTGACCTTGGGATCCTTCTGACGCAGGCTGCCGGCGGCGGCGTTGCGCGGGTTGGCGAAGGGATCGCGGCCCTCGGCATCGGCCTCGTCGTTCAGACGAACAAAGCTGCCCTTGGGCATGTACACCTCGCCGCGTACCTCAATGGTGCGCTCGCGGTCGGCGCCCATGTGGGCGAGCGCCGGCTCGGACAGGTGCATGGGCACATCCTTGATGGTACGGACATTGAGCGACACGTCCTCGCCCGTGGTGCCATCGCCACGTGTGGCCGCGCGCACAAAGGTGCCGTTTTGGTAGGTAAGTGCCACACCCAGGCCGTCAATCTTTAACTCGCAGGTATAGGTAACGCTGCCGGCGCCGAGCGCATCCTCGGTGCGCTGGAGCCATGCGTCGAGCTCGTCCAGGTCCATGGCATCGTCCATGGAATACATGCGTGCCATGTGCGTGACCGGCGTAAACTGCTCGCTCACGTAGCCGCCCACGCGCTGGGTATAGCTGTCGGACGTTACCAGATCGGGGTAGGTCGCCTCGATTTCCTGCAGCTCAACGAGCATTTTGTCAAAAGCGGCGTCCGTGATCTCGGGCGCGTCGAGCATGTAGTAGCGATAAGCGTGGTAATCGAGCTCGTGGCGCAGCTCGGCCGCACGCGTTGCCGCCTGGGCACGGGCATCGGCCGGTGCAGCGGTATCCGTGCTCGCGGGCGTTTCGGTATCGATGTCCACGCCGTCACCAAACAGGCTCGATTGCTCCATAGCGGCACTCCTTCGCTCGATTTCAAACGGATACTAGAGTACCACCGGTCACGATGGGGCCGAATACCGGTCTCAAACCGCACCGAATCGGCAGCCGCCAGACTGGGGTGGACAGTTAGTTCAGATACGTATAAATCCTAGAGCTGGATTAGGCACGAACACCCCTGTTTCAACTAATTTGGGCTCCCTGAGATCATGTAAACGTCCCGCTCGCCCTCCCAAACACCCATTCAAACCCCATCCCAATCAAAAATTGCTCAAAACGCATCCCAAGCTGCCCCAGATTTATACGTATCTGAACTAACTGTCCAGACCATTACGAACCAGGCCTCTTGCCAGCCACAAGTGATCCGTTTTCCTCCGCCCCCAACGGACCAATAAGAAAAGAGGGGCTGTCCCGCATTGGTGGGACAGCCCCTCTGGCATTGGTATGTGCGATACGGCTCGTTAGTAACCCTGGCCGTAGCCCTGGCCCTGCTGGCCCAACAGTTCCTCCAGGTACTGGCGCAACTGCTCGTCGGTAATACCGCCGTTGCCGGTGTCGGTCGCGCTATCGTCCTGCTGCTGGTTCTGCAGCTCCTCGTCGGAGCCCAGCTCGACGGTGACCTTTTTCTCTTCCTTGCCGCGCACGAGCGTAATCTCGACCTTCTCGCCCACCTCGTGGCTGCGCAGCGCGATAATCAGGCCATCGGCGCTCGTAATCTCGTCGTCACCCAGCTTGGTGATGACGTCACCCTCCTGGATGCCGGCCTTGGCAGCAGGACCGTCCTCGACGACGCTCGCCACATACGCGCCGCTGTCGGTACTCAGCTTGTTGGTGCGGGCGTTGAGCGCATTGACACTCGAAAGCGTGGCGCCCAGATACGGATGAACCGGCGTCTTGCCGTCGATAATTTGGTCGGCGATGTTCTTGGCGTAGTTGACGGGAATGGCAAAGCCTACGCCCGAGCTGGAGCCCGAGTAGCTCTCGATGAGCGAGTTGATACCCACGAGCTCGCCGTTGTCGTTGACAAGCGCGCCGCCGGAGTTGCCCGGGTTGATGGCGGCATCGGTCTGGATCATGTTGGCGTAGATGGTGTTGCCGCTGGTAGAGCTCATGGCCGTGGAGCGATAGAGCGCCGAGACGATACCCGTGGAGACAGACTGCTCGTTGCCGAACGGCGAACCGATCGCCATGACCCACTCGCCCACGTTGAGCTTGGAGGAGTCACCGATCTCGATCGGCGTGAGCTTGGAGGCGTCGGCGTCCTTGAGCTTGATGACAGCCAGGTCGCTCGAGGCGTCGTTGCCCACGAACTCGGCCTCGTAGGTGGTGCCGTCATCCATGGTCACCACGTACTGGTCGTAACCATCGACCACGTGGTTGTTGGTGAGGATGTGGCCCTCGGTATCGAGTACTACGCCCGAACCGACGCTGCCCGAGCTGTCCGACTCGTCAGCAGACTGCGAAAGCGAGCCATTCTGGCTACCGCTCGAAGTGGCGGTGATGGAAACGACGGAAGGCAGGGCCTTGGCAGAAACGGCCTCGGCCAGCGTGGTGTCCTCGGAGTCGATCGTGATCTTTTGCGTCGACGAACCCGAAGCACCCGCCGTCACGGCATTCTTCCCGCCGCCAATGTTGAGCGTGCCACTCATAATGAGCGCGATGACCAGCAGGGCACCGCAGGCACAGCCGGCGAGCGCCGTAATAAAGATCGGCAGCTTTTTGGTCTTGGTCTTGACCACCGTGTGCTTGTTTACAACCTGCTGACCGCCCAGCGGCTGGCCGGTCTGTGTATCGTAAGCCTGCACGTAGGGAATGTTGCTGCCGGCAGGCGTCGACTCCACCTGCACACGCGGCTGCTGCTGGGTCTCGCCAGTGTTGCCCGCATCCTGAGGACGCTGGGAATCGTTCTCGCTCATGGCTGCGATCCTTTCGTCAAATAACCAAAGGCCCGCCAAACATGTGGCGGGCCATCATTGTTCACGTTGAGTTGTACCCCAATATGCGGGTGCACGTGTATGAGAACGCAATCTTTTAGGAAGGCTTAAGTTCTTCTGCAAACCCGAAAGGAGCCCGCACATGCGGCAAAACCACCACAAAGGTGCCTGTCCCCTTTGTGGTGGAAATCTAGTCCTTAAACAGATAGCCCACGCCGCGGACGGTGGTGATGTGCGCCGCGATCTGCGGACCCACCTTGGAGCGGATGCGTCGAATGTGCACGTCGACGGTGCGCGTGCCGCCGCAGTACTCAAAGCCCCATACGCGGTGCAGCAGCACCTCGCGGCTGTAGGCGCGGTTGGGGTGCGTCGCCAAAAAGCTCAGCAGCGAGTACTCCATCAGCGTCAGGTCGATGGGCTCGCCATCGAGCGTCACCTGGTAGGTAGCCAGGTTGATCTCGAGGTTATCGATGTTGAGCACATCGTCGGCGGTAACGGTCTCCTCCTCGCCCATCAAGCGCTGCGCGCGAGCCTTGAGCTCGTTGGGCGTCGCCGTGGGGCACACAAAGTCGGCATGCGCGTGATTGGGCAGGCGCAGGGTGCCGAGCGCCTCATCGTCGACGATCACCAACATGGGGACGCCGCCGCGGTCGTCGAGCCATTTGGCAATCTGATCGATGCGGTCGCTGCGGATGCCATCGGAATCGAGAATCAGCAGGTCAAAGTCGTGCGCTGCAGTCGGCGAATCGGGGGTTGCCAGGCTCACCTCGACACCCAGGGTGGTCGTCAAGCTGCGGGCAAACTCGTGGAAGCGCGTCGTGCGCGCCATGAACAGGGCACTCTTTTCGGACATATCGGCCTCCAAAGAAATGAGCTCAATCGTACTGGAACAAGCCAGCGCGATTAGGAGTTCGCCAGGTAGTGCTTGATCTCCCACTCGGTGATCGTAGACTCAAACTTATGCCACTCGTCACGCTTCTTTTTGAGGAAGAAGCTGTGGATGTGCTCGCCGAGGGCATCCTTCATAAACTGCGAGTCCTCAAACACGTCGAGCGCCTCTTTGAGCGAGCGCGGCAGCGGCGTGTAGCCGGCCTCGACCATCTGACGGTCGGTAAGCTTGAGCGTCTCGGCCGTGGCCTCGGGCGGGAGCTCCAGCTTGCGCTCGATGCCGTCCAGACCAGCCGCCAGCGTGACGGCGTTGACCAGGTACGGGTTGGCCATGGGATCGGGACTGCGCAGCTCGATGCGCGTGGACAGCTGCTTGCCGGGCTTGTAGACCGGGATGCGGACCATACTCGCGCGGTTGCGCAGGCCCCACGTGGCGTACTGCGGTACGGAGTCGCCACCCGTGGTGATGCGCTTGTACGAGTTGACCGTGGGGTTGGTGATGGCGCTGATCTCGCGCGCGTGCGCCAGGATACCGGCCATGTAGTGTTTGGCGATGTCGGAGAGATGGTACTTCTCGTCGTCCTCGCCCCAAAAGACGTTGTTGCCGTCGTGGTCGAATAGCGACTGGCACAGGAACATGGCGCTGCCGTCCTCGCCCGCCAACGGCTTGGGCATAAAGGAGGCGTGGCAACCGCTCTCGTAGGCCTGCTGCTTAATGATGAGCTTGGCCGTGGTGATGGCGTCGGACATGCTCAGGGCCTCGGCGTGGCGCAGGCTCATGCCGTGCTGCGAGCGACCGGCGGCGTGGAAGGTGTACTCCACGGGCACGGACATCTTCTCGAGCGTGAGGACCGTGTTGCGACGCAGGTCGCGAGCGGCATCGCTCACCGAAAGATCGAAGTAGCCCACGTTGTCGAGCGGCTCGGGCGTGTGCTCGTCGGGGAAGTAATAGTACTCCAGCTCGGCGCCCACGTTGAGCAGGTAGCCAGCCTTCTCGGCCTTGCGGAACATGCGACGCAGGGCATCGCGCGGGTCGCCGGCAAACGGCTTGCAATCGGGAGTGCACACGTCGCAGAACACGCGGGCGACGCCGTTGTGGCTCGGGCGCCACGGCAAAATCTGGAAGGTCGAAGCATCGGGAAACGCCAGCATGTCGGCTTCCTCGGGCGTGGCAAAGCCCTCGATGGCGGAGCCGTCAAAGCCAATACCCTCCTCAAAAGCGACCTCGAGGTCCTCGGGGCTAATGGCAAAGTTCTTGAGGCGGCCGAGAATGTCGACAAACCACAGACGCACAAAGCGGATGTCACGCTGCTCTACGGAGCGGAGTACGTAATCGATGTTCTGCTGGTTCATGTCGCTCCCCTTTCTTTCGGGCGGGTTTCGACTGGTCTATATCGCAGATACTATCGCAGAAAAATGTTTCCGCAGGGTTAAAGCGTATCAAGCGCTCAAAAAACGTTCGCGTAGGCGGGTATGACCAGCAACTATCGCTCGGATTCGGAGACAATTTGCCTACAGGCTCGTTCCAGCGTAGGGAACTCCATCGTCACTGCATCCCAAACAACCGAGCGGTCGACATTGCCGTAATCATGCGCAAGATAATTTCTCATGCCGATAATTCCACGCCATTCGATTTCGGGATGAAGCCGCTGCGAGCGTTCCGACAACTTGCCCGCTTCTTCCGTTACCCTAAGCGCACACATCAAAAGGGAGTCCGCCAACGCCCTCGTCCGCACGTCATCCGCATGCAGAAACTGGTCCTCGGTGATATCAAAAGCCTTGATGCGCTCGTTCGTTTCGGAGATGGCCTCCAAAACCTCTTGAGCGCGGAGACCGTCTGACTTACGCGCGATCATAAAGGATCACTCCTTCGCGCTCGATTACCGCGGCAAGATCGTCATCAAGATGGTCGCTCGAGACGAGATCAACCTGCCTCCCGGTTTCTTTGCGCACCGCCTCGCCAAACGCCGACAGCGCAAAAAGACCAAAGCCCTGTTCACGATCGACTTCGAGACGCAAGTCAATATCACTATCGGCATGTGCCTCGCCCCGGGCATACGAACCAAAAAGGATCACGGTCTTGATGGCGGGAATCGAGCTGGCTGCCTCGCGGACGGCGGACTCAATCTGGGCAGTATCCAAAATGCCCGTCGCGGCGCTTTCGCTCGCAGAGCTTTTACCAAGTGAAGGAACAAACGGCAGCGAACGCTCGCGCAGCATCTGTCTCATAAACATATTGACCGCAACAGACGAAGTCATGCCAAGCTCTTCGCACAGCTCGGCAAATGAGTCTTTAATTGACGAGTCCACTCGCACACTCAGCACAGACGCAACCATGGATACCTCCTGTATGACACTGTCTATATATTATCACACAGACTAGCGCGAGGTCGAGGCGCGGTGTTCGATGTGACCGGGGATCTCGATGCGTTTGGGCGCCAGCTTTGCGGCATCGCCCACCGTAGTGGTAACGACGTCGATGCGCTCGGACAGGCGCTCGACTACGCGCTCGGCAATGGTGATGGTGTCCTGCGCGGCCGTGGTCACACCGCCAAAGAGCACATGGTTCCAGGGGTAGTCGTCAAACGTCGCGATCTTGAGCCCCGCCGGCAGCGAGGGACCAAGCTGCGCCAGCGCCTCGGTCAGGCGCAGGAAGACCAGACCGTTGACAGCGATAAGGCCGAGTCTTTTGCCCGCATAGCCGCGGATGGTCTCGTCCAAGCAGCCAACGCCCGTGGCACCGCCATCGGCCAAGGTGACAACCTCGCCGGCAAGGCCGCGTCGCGACAGCTCGTCGGTAAAGGCCTCGGCGCGCTCGCGACGCACGGGGCTGTCGTCGTTCGCCTCGGTGAGCAGGCACAGGCGCTCGCTGCCCGCAGCGGCTAAGGCGTCTACCAAGCCGGCGACCAACTCACGGTTGTTAGATGTCACCAGATCGACACCGCCGGCGGCAACATCGCGGTCGAGCAGCACAACGGGCAGGCGCCCCGCGGCCGCGGCGATCGCCTTGTCGTTGCCGCCACAGGTGTTGACGACCAGGCCGTCCACGCCGGCATCGATAAGTCTGGTGAGCGACTCTGCCTCCTTGACGGGGTCGTTGCCGCTAATGGCCGTCATAAGCGAGCAGCCGCGCGCGGCGGCACTGGCGGAAAGTCCTTCGAGCATGGCGCTCGAGAACGGGTTGGCGATGTCGGCCAGGATCACACCGATGAGGTTGGTACGCGAGCTGCGCAGATTGCGCGCGGCAGCACGTGGGCGATAGCCGGTGCGCTCGATAACCGCGGCGATGCGAGCACGGGTTTCCTCGGTCATTTGCCCGGGGCGGTTGTTGAGATAGCGCGAGACCGTGGCCGGACTCACGCCCGCCTCGGCGGCAATGTCCTTGATTCTCATCTGCGCCATAGCGCACCCCGTTTCCCAATGTTGGCAGTCTGAGCCATTTTAGGCATTTTTTAAAAATCTCGGTTGCAAAACGCTGTAGGTGAGTATACTACAACTCGAAACGAAACCGATTTCGTAAACCGATTTCGGCAAGCGTTGGCACGGAGGTGTAAAGATGTACCCTACCGTCTTGGCACCTCCGTGCCAACGCCATATCAAAGGTGTACGCACGAGTAAGAAGGAGCTGCGCGACCATGGGTAAAACGGTTCTTACCTTCGGCGAAATCATGATGAGGCTCTCGCCCAAAGACCATCTGCGTATTGAGCAGGCAACCGAGTTTGACGTCCGCTACGGTGGCGCCGAGGCCAACACCGCGCTTTCCCTCGCCTACCAGGGCGACAAGGCCGCTTACGTCTCCGTTGTCCCGGCCAACCGCCTAGGCGAGTGCGCGCTGCGCTCGCTGAAGGCTTACGGCGTCGACACAACGCGCGTCGTGCGTCAGGGCGACCGTCTTGGCTGCTATGTGTTTGAGGTCGGCGCCTCGCAGCGCGGCAACGGCTGCGTCTACGACCGCAAGTTCTCTGCCATCAACATGGCCAAGCGCGACGTCTTTGACTGGGACGAGATCCTCAGGGGCATCGATGTCTTCTATTTCTCCGGCGTGACCCCCGCCGTCTCCGATGAGATGGCCGCCGCCTGCAAGGAGGCACTCGCCGCCTGCCGCGCCAAGGGCATAACCACCGTGTGCGACGTGAACTATCGCGGCAAGATGTGGTCGTCCGAGAAGTCGCAGGCCACCATGAAGGAGCTTCTGCCGCTCGTCGACATCTGCATCGCCAACGACGAGGATGCGCCTGCCGGCCTCGGCATGACCTGCGTCTCTGGTTCCCTTGCCCATGGCATCGAGGAGCGCGACACCTATGTCGAGATGGCCCGTCAGATCTGCGCCGAATACGGCTGCAAGAAGGTCGCCTCGGTCGTCCGCAACATCTCCTGCGTCGAGCGCTCCATCTGGATGGGCATGCTCTTTGACGCCGAGAGTGGCGAGCACTGGTTCTCCCCTGCTCACGACGTACACGTGCTCGAGGGCGTTGCCGCCGGCGACGCTTTCAACGCCGGCCTCGTCCATGCCCTCATCAACGACTTTGACCCGCAGGACGCCGTCAACTACGCGATTGCAGCCTCGATCCTCAAGCTCACCATCAAGGGCGATTCCAACTTGGTGACCGCAGACGAGATCGCAGCCGTGGCATCCGCCGCCGACGGTGGCACCCGCGTCGCCCGTTAATTCGTTCCCCATTCCGCGGGCCGCAGCTTTCCAATCCCATACCCCTGCGGCCCGCTCCCCGATTCTTCCGGTCGGGCAAAACCACCAGTCCCATTCCGGTTTTGCCTGGCATTCCCTACATGACTGGTCGAGCGGCCGGTTTTGGAATTGCTTGAACCCCAAGCAGTGCCTCCGATAACCAATCCAAAATCGGCTCCTGACCAGCACATTTGGCAATCACGCGCCCATGCGCGCCACACATCGAAAGGAACATCATGTTCGATCAGTTCTACACCACGCTTGAGTCCCTGGGCATCGTGCCGGTCGTCGTGCTCGACAAGGTCGAGGACGCCGCTCCGCTCGCCCACGCCCTTATGGCAGCTGGCATGAAGTCCGCCGAGGTCACCTTCCGCACCGCCTGCGCCGCCGAGTGCATCGCCGCTATGGCCGAGGCCGAACCCAAGATGTGCGTTGGCGCCGGCACTGTCCTGACCGTCGAGCAGGTTGAGCAGGCCCGCGCAGCCGGTGCCAAGTTCATCGTCTCCCCGGGTTACAACGAGAACGTCGTGAAGCACTGCATCGACATCGACCTGCCTGTCCTTCCCGGCACCGTGACCCCCTCCGAGGTTACCGCAGCCGAGAACCTGGGCCTCAAGGTCACCAAGTTCTTCCCCGCGTCCCAGTATGGCGGCCTGAACACCATCAAGGCCCTCGCCGCTCCGTTTGTCGGTCACCGCTTTATGCCCACCGGCGGCGTGAGCACCGCCAACGTCGAGGAGTATCTGAGCTCCTCCGCCATCATCGCCTGCGGTGGCACCTGGATGGTCAAGCCGGCCCTGTTTGCCGACGGCGACTTCTCCAAGGTCGAGCAGATCGCCCGCGAGGCCATGGGCGTCGTCAAGAAGGTCCGCGGCTAGGTTTAGCTCTCTATCGTGAAAGGGGGCGTGCCCTAGACCTCGCCCCCTTTCTTTTAAAGCGGCTCGGAAGCGCGCCGTTTCCGTCACGAACAAGAACCAGAAACCGTCTTGTATGCTGATAGAACGTGACGGAAGCGACACGCCCCCGAGCCGCTTTGTATAATCGGCTGGCAGTCGCGCCCAGCCGAGCCACATCGACGAAAGCCGAGCCATCAAAACAGCTGCGGCGCCGTCTGGAGGAATGAACCCTTGCTTCCGGTCTTTTCCTCCAAGCGGCGCCGCAGCTTTGTGCCCCGGTTACGCCCCAACGCAGTTGCGGTGAAATAGGGACTGTTTGCGCCACCTAGGCCGCAAAACAGTCCCTATTTCACCGCAACTTATATGGGGATTGATTAGATGACCGTATCTTTGGACAGCTCAAAATAGTCGGGATGCAAGGCGATAACCGGACCCTGCTCCTCGGGCATCAGGTGCAGGTGTGTCTCTGCCAGATAGCTCGCCGCGTCGGTATCGCCCCTCTTAATGGCCTCGAGAATCCGGCGATGCTGTCGACGAATCGGCTCCCAATCCAGATCCTGCGACACCATACGCAACCAGTTGTATCGCTCAAAATGCGTGTTGATGCTCTTCATCCAATCCCACAACATGTGGCGGCCGGCAATCTCAAAACACGTCTCATGGAACAGGTTATCCAGGTCAAAGAAGCGGCGCGTTTCGCCATGGTCGAGCGACTCGGACTCGGTAAGAATCTGCTCAAGCCGCTGCTTTTGCTCGGGCGAGGCGGCCGAACAGCATTTAATAAGTACGCTTCTCTCGAGCTTCTCGCGCAAGAAACAGGCGTTTTCGGCGCGTTCCATGCTGATTTTTGAGACATAGGTGCCGCTTTTGGGACGCGTTTCCACCAGCTCCTGCTCACGCAGGCGCACAAAGGACTCGCGAATGGGCGTGCGCCCGATTCCCGTCTCCTTTTCCAGACCAATCGCCGAAAGGCGCGTGCCGGGCCTGAGCTCGGCATAGATGATCTTGGACCGCAATGCGTTGTACGCCTGGTCTTGCAGGCTCTGATAATGCTGCTGTTCCATAAAGCCCTCGGATGAAGCCACGGTTTGTCGAATACCACCATGCAATACTATCGCATCGACACGCCCCCTCATAAGTTGCGGTGGAATAGTTCCTGTTCAAAGCCTTCAGCAGCAAAAACAGGAACTATTCCACCGCAACTTCCAACAGTCTTTTTGGGACGGGGCTTTTTTGGCTACCCTGAGCCGCAGGTCGGCCCCTTGCCACAAAAGGGGCCCATCTACTACGTTAACGCGGATAGCCCCGACCATGCCGAAAACTGCAAAAATAAAACCGCAGGTAGACAGCTTGTCGATTTTCGAAAAAGCCGACTATGGTTGACCCCTGCGGCTTAAACGTAGTAGATAGGCCCTTTTCGTGGCGCAGCACTACTGCACCCCAAATTGGCACCCCGAGCCCTCGTGAGTTGCCAACAAGCTGTTCGCCCAGCGCTTTATCCGCGCGGCATTTGGAAAATAGCACCACCGCAAAACCCGCGAGTAGCGCTTACTTTGCTATATCTCACTATACTTTGCTATATCTTGCTATATCTTGAGCAAAGGTGGCTCACATGCAAACAAACCCTTTTAAGCCCACAGCAGGTAAAACACCTCCCACGATTATCGGCCGCGAAGATGTGCTCGAAGAATTCAATGAGGGCCTCGTCAACGGGCCTGGTGCCCCGGGGCGCCTAATGCGCATAGCCGGCGTCCGTGGAACGGGCAAGACGGTCCTCCTTGACGAGTGCTCACGTTTGGCGCAAAGCCGTGGCTGGACGGTCATAAAAGAGGTCGCAACCGAGGGACTTTGCCAGCGCATTCTCGAACAGCTGCAGCCCAAATTCCAGGCCAAGCACGCCAGATTTGAGCCCACCGTAGCTGGCATATCCATCGGCAGCATAGATATTGAACGAATCGGCCCATCGCTACGCGACGCCATGAGACAGACAATATCCAAGAATGGAAATGGCCTGCTCATCACTCTCGACGAGGTTCAAGACGCAGAGCTCGATGAGGTCCGAACGCTCTCCATTGCGATTCAGCAGGTTATCGGCGAAGACCTTGATATCGCCTTTGTTTTTGCGGGTCTGCCTTCGATGATTGAAAGCATCATCAACGGAAAGACACTTGCGTTTTTGCGCCGCGCCCTCCCCTTTGACCTGAAGGCTGTGGCAGTAACCGAAGTGTTGTATTCCCTCGAGGAAACCATTGAAGCGTCTGGCGTGGAGTTGCAACCAGGTATTGCCGGCCAACTTGCCGAGGCAACGCAAGGCTATCCTTTCATGATCCAACTCGTTGGATACTACGCATGGCAGTTGGCGAGACGCGCGCATACAGCGATTATTGGAGAAGAAGAAGCCGAGCGCGGCATTGCAACGGCACGCGAACGCTTCTGCGCCATGGTGATTGAGCCCGCGCTGCAGCGCATTCCGCCCACGTGCATCGCTTATCTGCTGAGCATGGCGTCTTTGGGGCAGACGAGCTCGACCAGCATGGTTGCCGACGCCCTAAACAAAACGCCTCAACAGGTAAGCTCCGTCCGCAGCCGCCTGTTAAGAGAATCGATTATCGAGGCTCCTTCGTACGGCAAGGTCTCATTTGCCATCCCCTACATGCGCGACTACCTCTACGAGCACAAAGCCGAACTGGAAGTTGAACTGTAGAAACGGCAACTGCCCTGCAAGACGAAAACCGTTTTCATACAGATTTAAAGCAGACGCAAATGCGTTTCGTCTTAGTTTGCGTACGAAATTAAGACGTAAATTGCGCTTTCGCACGCTTATTACCAGACGCAAACTGTTTTCGTCTGTCCATACGTCCCCAATCCAGACGAAAAAAGCCCCGAGCTCGTGCAAGCTCGGGGCTTTTCGTGTCGCGCATCTATGAGAGGATAAACTTGATGCGCATGAGCTCTACTCCATGTAGCCACCCTGAATGGCGGAAACTGCATGCTCGGTAAAGAACTTGAGCGTGCCGGAGGTATAGCGATTAGCCTTGGGCTTCCAAGCGGCTCGGCGCTCGGCCAGGGCGGCGTCGATCTCGGCCGGCTCCATCTCCTTGCCGGCGATGCCCACGATAGACAGCGAGCGCTCGGGGATGTTGATCTGGATAAGGTCGCCCTCCTCAATCAGGGCAATCGGGCCGCCCACGGCAGCCTCGGGCGAAACGTGACCGATAGCCGGGCCCTTGGAGGCGCCGGAGAAGCGGCCGTCAGTGATCAGGGCAATGCTCGCGCCCAGCTCGGGGTCGCTGGCGATAGCCTCGGTGGTGTAGAACATCTCGGGCATGCCGGAACCCTTGGGGCCCTCATAGCGAATGATGACGGCGTCGCCGGGCTTGACCTCGTGCGTCAGGACGGCGTGGATAGCGTCCTCCTCGCAGTCGAACGGACGGGCCTTGAGCGTAGCCTGGAACATCTCGCGCGGAACGACGGTGTGCTTGACGACCGCGCCCTCGGGAGCAAGATTGCCGTGGAGGATGGCGATGGAACCGTCGGTGCCGAAGGCCTGGTCAAACGGGCGAATGATGTCTTCGCGCTTGAGGTTCCACTTCTCCAAGTAGCGGCCGCACTTCTCGTAGTAGCCGTTGTTCTTAAGATCCTCGAGGTTTTCGCCGAGGGTCTTGCCGGTGACTGTCATGACATCGAGGTGAAGCATCGACTTGATCTCCTCCATGATGCGCGGCACGCCGCCCGCATAGTAGAAGAACTGAGCCGGCCACTCACCTGCGGGACGGACGTTGAGCAGGTAGTGGGCGCCACGGTGCAGGCGATCGAAGTCGTCGGCGGACATCTCGATGCCAAACTCGCGGGCGATAGCAGGAATATGCAGCAGCGAGTTGGTGGAGCCCGAAATGGCACCGTGGACCATAATGAGGTTCTCGAAGGACTCCTTGGTCACGATGTCACGCGGACACAGGTTGTGCTCGGAGAGCCACACGGACTGACGGCCGGCCTCGCGCGCAAACTCACGCAGATCGGAGCTGGTTGCGGGCAGCAGGGCCGTGCCGGGGAGCATAAGGCCCAGAGCCTCGGCGGTCACCTGCATGGTCGAGGCGGTGCCCATGAAAGAACAGGCGCCGCAGCTGGGGCAGGCGTTATGCTTGGCGAACTCGAGCTCCTCGCGGGAGATTTCGCCGCGCTCGTAGCGAGCCGAGATAGCGCCGAGCTGCTCCAGGGTCAGCAGGTCGGGACCGGCATCCATGACGCCGCCGGTGACGACGATGGACGGGATGTTGATGCGGCCCATGGCCATGAGGTTCGCGGGCAGACCCTTATCGCAGCTGGCAACAAAGACGCCTGCGTCGAACGGGGTGGCCTTGGCGTGGATCTCGATCATGTTGGCGATCATGTCGCGGCTGGGCAGAGAGTAGTTGATGCCGTCGTGTCCCTGGGCCTCGCCGTCGCAGATGTCGGTGCAGAAGTAACGGGCACCGTGACCGCCGGCCTCGGCAACGCCAGCACGGACCTCCTCGACCAGCTCAAACAGGCCGGCAGAACCCGGGTGCGAGTCGCCAAACGTCGACTCGATAATGACCTGCGGCTTGTCCAGATCCTCGATGGTCCAGCCAGACCCCAGACGCAGCGGGTCCATCTCGGGGCTGATGGTGCGGAACTTGCCAGAACGCGGCTGCAGCTTGGCAACCAGGTCGGCTGCCTCCTGCTGAATCTGTGTCTTGGTCTTCTCGTCCATGATGCTCTCCTCTTTTGATTTGAACGGTTGTACCAATCGTTGGTTAATGAATCAGGTGTAAATGGGTACCGAGCGATGCACTCGGCGGAAGATGCTTAGCTACGCGAACTAGGCGACGAACGAAATCACCAGGGCGCAGGCAAGACCCGAAAGGCCGATGAGCGTCTCCATAACGGTCCAGGACTTGAGGGTGGTCTTCTCGTCAATCTCCAGGAACGAGGAGCACATCCAAAAACCGGCATCGTTGACGTGCGAGAGGGCCGTGGCACCGCCGCAGATGGCAAGACAGATAGCGGCACGCATGAGCACCGAAGCACCAGCGACCGCAGGCATGGCGGCCATAATACCCGATGCCATGGTCATAGCGACGATGGAGCTGCCGACAGAGGCACGCACCATGACGGCAATCAAAAAGGCAACGACCACCAAAGGCAACGGTGAGGCCTCGAGCATAGGACCAATAACCTGACCCAAGCCGCAGTCCTGCAGCATCCAGCGAATGACGCCGCCGCATGCGATAACCAGCAAGATCATGCCGACGGGCTTAAGAGAGCGGTCGAGCAGGGCCTTGAGCTCGGCGCCGGAGTAGCCTCGGCGCGCGCCCAGCAGATACATCGCGACGAGCGTGGCGAGCGTCAAAGCGACGAACGGCTTGCCCAGGAAGGCGAGAATCGAGGCGAGCTCGGCGGGCATGGGGATATAAGAGGACAACGTGCCCAGCAAAATCAGACAAAGCGGCGTGAGCACGATGGCAAGCACCATGCCAAAGGAGGGAAGCTCCTTTTCGTCGCTCGCGCCCTCGGCAGAGGTAAAGTGCTCCGGAACATCGGTAAAGATGCGACCGCCCACGTTGCGGCCCCAGATGACGCCGGCAATCGCCATGGCGATGAAGGCGGTGGGGATACCGACGAGAATCATGGTGCCCAGGTCGACACCGAGCGTGCCGGCGACCAAAACCGACCCGGCCGATGGCGGCACAAACGCATAGCCAGCGGCAAGTCCCGCGAGCAGCGCGATGCCGTAGTAGAGCGTCGACTTCTTGGTCTGCGATGCCACGCTAAACGCAAGCGGAATCAAAACGACCACGCCGGCCTCAAAGAACACCGTGGTGCCGATGACCAGACCGGTAATGCCCAGCGCCCAGCTGGAGTGACCCTGCCCAAAGGTATCGATAAAGGTCTGGGCAATCTTCTTGGCGCCGCCGCTCTCCTCGAGAATCTGGCCAAACATCGAGCCCAGGCCAATGAGCAGGGCGATGTTTTGCAGCGTGGTGCCCACGCCCTTGGTGACAGTGTCCGCCACCAGGTCGAGCGGCATACCGGCGCCGATGCCGATCGCGAGCGCCGAGACCATCATCGAAAGCACAGGATGCAGCTTGAACTTGATGATGAGCGCAAGCAACAGCGCGATGCCCACGATGGCGGCGATGACCAGCCTGGTGGGATCGGCCATAAACGTTGGGTCTGACATCTTTCCTCCAATTCATCAGACCTTTTGAATTCGTCTGATGACTATAGCGTGTTTAGGAAAGGTCTGATGTTTCATTTTGAAATTTGTTCGAAATACATCTGATGTATTTGGTAAACGGTCGTATTTGCGCTGCGAACGGTATATCTAAGCCGCCCGACTCAAATCCAGCGGCCAATATTGCATCCGTGGTGCGCTAAAATAGCTCAGATGAATTTTGTAATGAGAGGTATAGCTATGGCCCGCGCCGAATCGGGACTCCCCGAGCAAATATCGGAGAAAATCATTCAATTGATTCTGGATGAACACCTTGAGCAAGGCGATCGCCTGCCTAAGGAAACCGTGCTGGTCGAGCGCTTGGGCGCCGGCAGGAGCACCGTGCGCGAGGCCATGAAGTTGCTGCAGTCGCGCAATATCGTGCGCATTAAGCAGGGTTCGGGCACCTATGTGGCGTCAAACCCCGGCGTTGCCGACGACCCGCTGGGCTTTACCTTTATCGACGACAAGCAGCGTCTGGCGCGCGACCTACTCGAGGTGCGCTTTATGATCGAGCCGCAGATGGCACGCATGGCGGCCGAGCACGCAACCAACGATCAGGTCGTCTGTATCGAAGAGCTCTGCGATGAATCCGAGCGCCTGGCCGAGGCCGGTAAGGATTACTCCGCCGCCGACACCGCGTTCCACAATGCCATTGCCGAGAGCTCCGGAAACCTCGTCGTTCCCCGCCTGATGGGCGTGCTCAAGGCATCCGTCCCCCTCTTTATCGACGTGACTGGCAAAAAGCTCGTCGAGGAAACTATCCGCACGCACCGCGATGTGGCCGACGCCATCGCCTCGCGCAATCCCACCGCCGCGCACGACGCGATGTACCTGCATCTGGTGTACAACCGCAACATGATCGCAGAGGGAGCGCAGGAACAGAGCAAATAGACGTCCGCACGGCAAGGGCGAGACCACCGTTTACCTTTTAAAAGTGAACGTTCACCTGTTTTTAGGAGAATCTGTCTTTTAATTCCCCCTCTTCTCCTATACTGACCTTGTATGAAAAGCAAGACTTATATAGATGAACGTTTCTTTTGAAAGGATCGCTATGTCTGATCTTATGGACAGCTTCCGCCTGGATGGCAAGGTCGCGCTCGTGACCGGCGCCACCTATGGCATCGGTATGGCCATTGCCGAGGCGCTCGGAGAGGCCGGCGCCAAGATTGCCTTTAACGCACGTCACGCCGACAAGGTCGCCGAGGCCGAGAAGCACTACCGCGAGCTGGGCTTTGAGGCTCATGGTTACGTGGCAGACGTCACCGACGAGGCCGCCGTTGCCGAGCTCATCGCCAAAATCGAGGCCGACTTTGGCACCACGCCCGACATCCTGGTCAACAATGCCGGCGTCATTCAGCGCACCCCGATGCTCGACATGAGCGCCGAGGACTTCCGCCGCGTCGTCGATATTGACCTCAACGCACCGTTTATCGTGTCCAAGGCCTGCCTGCCCGGCATGATCGCCAAGGGCCACGGCAAGATCATCAACATCTGCTCGATGATGAGCGAGCTTGGGCGCGAGACCATCGCAGGCTACGCCGCGGCCAAGGGCGGCCTCAAGATGCTCACCAAGAACATCTGCTCCGAGTTTGGTGAGGCCAACATCCAGTGCAACGGCATTGGGCCGGGCTACATTGCCACCCCGCAGACCGCTCCCCTGCGTGAGCGCCAGCCGGACGGCTCGCGCCACCCGTTCGACCAGTTCATCTGTGCCAAGACGCCCGCTGGCCGCTGGGGCACGCCCGAGGACCTCATGGGACCGGCAGTCTTCCTCGCCTCTGACGCCTCGAACTTCGTGAACGGACACATCCTCTACGTTGACGGCGGCATTCTCGCCTACATCGGCAAGCAGCCGGAGTAACCAGACACTCCCTCTCGAAAGGAAGATCAATGAAAATCGCACTCATCAACGAGAACAGCCAGGCGGCAAAGAACGCCATGATCGAGAAGGCCCTGCGCAAGGTCGTGGAGCCCATGGGTCACGAGGTGTTCAACTACGGCATGTACACAGCGGATGACGATGCCCAGCTCACCTACGTGCAGAACGGCATCCTCGCGGCCACGCTTCTCAACGGCGGCGCGACGGACTACGTTGTGAC